>NZ_JBPWNX010000001.1:0-699180 GCF_054954595.1 Actibacterium sp. D185-2 | reverse complement strand
TGCCGCAGGATCGCGATAATCTGAGCCTCAGTGTATCTGCTTGTCTTCATTCGAAATCTCCTCGTTCATCTTGCCGAGAAAATTCTACTTATGCAGCCCCTTACTTTCGGGGGGGATTACCGCGGCACTGCGTCGTCAAGGAGTACTTGGATGCGCGAGCGCGCCCAGCATGAAAGGCGCGGAAACATTTAGCGCGTTCTGATCGCCACACGGTAGTTACTGAAGGGGAATGGCTTATTGGATGACTGTACTTGGCCCTGGGGCAAAGAGCTGTCTGAGTTGCGGCATGAGTTGCGTAACGCTGTGCTTTGAAAGATGGACGTCATCCAGCAATCCATAGTTATTGTGATCGAAGAGCTGACAGCTTTCCGAAGGGCACAACGTTGGAAGATACCGCAGCAGACCGATCGCCTGTTCTCCGGGAATCAAATGAAGCAACTGCTCCATCTGGTCTGATGTTTGTTCATAGACCTTGGTGCTGCAGGGGTTTGGGTCGAGCCCCAAATAGTCTGCCCGGGCAACGCAGGAAAATATGCGCTCGCCGGTTGGTGCCACCGTCGCTAGAATCGGGCGTGCTCCCATCGCAGAAATATCTTGCGACGTGACCAGAAGTGTCTTTTGGAAAATCGCGAGCGAATGTGGAAGGTCGACCCGAGACGTTCCATCGCTGAGATACCCTGCACCAGAAAGGTAGATTGACCAGCGGCCCGCAAGGATTACAGCCTGAAGGTCCGGAAGGCTCTGAAGCTTTTCGAGAACCCGCTCATTGAACTGGGAACAGGTGCTGCGCATTTCGTTGTTCGGAAGCATTTCCACATTCGGAAGCGGGGCACAACCCGCCTTGGTCAGGATAAGGGCGGCCGTGCCGGATTCCGTGACGAAGGCGCGAAATACGGGTATGAGTTGGGCGGCATGGGAATCCCCCCAGAGCACAAGAGTGGGCTCCATTGATGGATTGCCTATGACGCATGCGCTGTCATCGGGCAGGGCTCCATCTCGCATCAGGCATGGATTGTCTCGAAACGCGCGACTCTCTGCGTTGGCTTGGAGGATCCAGTCGGGCATGTCCTGGCGCGCTGGTAGGCCCCCCTGTCTTAATCAGGGCTACCGCAAGGAACCCAGTTGCGATCACTGGCACGAGTGCAACTGTCCCCCAGAAGATCAATTTGCTCTTGGTTGCGGAGCGGCGACGGAATGGAGGCTCCACGAAGATCAGGATCAGGTAGGCCGCGAGGAACATCAGCACGATCTGAAGAATTTGGGTCGCCAAACCGATTTCCCGAGGGGACGCCAGTTCCCAGAAAACGATGATAGGCCAGTGAACGAGGTATAAGGGATAGGAAAGGCGCCCGATGAAGGTCATCGGGCGGCTCGCAATGATGGATGAGATCGGGTTCTCAAACTGGCCGCCATAGATAATTGCAACGGCTCCGAGGCAAGGCACCAAGGCGCTCAGTCCCGGAAATCTAGTCAGAGATGTATAGAAGAAAACAGAATAACTGAGCGCCCCCAAGCCCATGCCGACGATTGCACCGGCGAAGTAGCGATTCAACCAAGGTTTCGCATTGACTAGGGCGCTTAGGACACCACCGATCGCAAGCTCCCATGCGCGGGTTGGAAGCATGTAGAACGAAAAAGTCGGGTTCGTGTCCAATAGGGCCTGAGAAGCTACCAGGCTAATCAGAATGACGGCGGCCATCACGGGAAGAAGATAACGGCTCCCAATGCTTCGGATGACCAATATCAGCAGGATCGGCCACAACAGATAGAACTGCTCCTCTACTCCAAGAGACCATGTGTGCAGAAGGGGCGATTCCTCAGAGGTTACTCCGAAGTAACTGTCACGCCGGTAGAAGACGATATTGGAAACCGACATGGAGGCCCCGATCAGGCTTTTGGCGAATCGTGTCAACTCCGAAGGCAGCAAGATGAGCAGGGCCGCTACCACGGACACGGAAAGGACAACGAACAAGGCCGGGAAGATGCGCCTTACTCGGCGCATATAGAATTCCACCAGGCTGAAGCGCCCTTGTGCAATACGATTCACAATATCTTGGGTGATGAGGTACCCCGATATGACAAAAAACACGTCGACGCCAACATAGCCACCCGAGAAGACTGAAAACCCCATGTGGAAGACAACGACGGAAAGAACAGCGATCGCGCGCATCCCATCAATGTCAGGACGAAATTCAATGAAACGCGATGCATTCGAAGGCACGGGAAAATTCATAACTGCTCCTGAAAACTTAGCAGATTTGATGGCACTAGAGACTGAAACGCACATTTAAGAGGATCAGCCCCACCTGAGTGGTCCAGCTTGAGTGATAGTGCATGACCAGCTTCCGGTTCATCTGGACGATGGTTGCCGGAGCCGGCGCGTGGTCACCTAGAAGATTGTGTGGTCTCTTCTTAGTGTAGTATTTTCTCCACTGTTCAGTTAGGCTCTTCGCTTCCCAGAGCGCCGCTCTGTCATGGCAATATCAGAGGCTGTACTGCCTCGAACATCGGGCGAACGGTGTCGATTCCGTAGTGGCTCAGGTGGTTGCTGTCTGCGAAGTAGCTGCCATTTTCATCCGCGAACCTGCAGTGGTCGGCGTCACAGAGCCAAATGTCCGGCCTGAGCATTTCCGACCCTAACTTCTTTGAAAGGGCAATGATCGTGTCACTGAACTCTAAGTCAAAAATGCTTCGCGGTATCTCGAACGCCCCTTTCGCATCGATTTCGGAAATCCAGCCGAATTTCAGCTGACGCGCAAGTTCGCTAGGAAGATTGTATCCTGGCGTTTGGATGGGCCCAATCAAATAGACCATCTCTTTTTCGTGCTTCAGCGAGTTGATGAGATCCAGCAAGGCATCGGTGAAATGCTCGCCCCTGGGATCTTCAATGACCGTGCCGTCGCTTTGGACCACAACCTCGTGACCGTAGGTCGTACCGATGAAGACCGTCGATATTGTGTCGTCGGCCAGGACTACATTCAGGTTGGTCGCAGCCATTTGCGCGCAGCGCGGCGACACATTGACATGCGGGGTTGGCGTACAGCTGTTCAAAGGGATCAGCAGCACCCCCGCCGGTTTATCCTTGTAAAGGTCGAGGATCGCATCGGCATACATCTGGGCGTGAGAATTCCCCATGATGGCTACATTCCCCGATGGCGCGATCTTTTTGAGGACACACGCCCGCGATGAGCCGTACGCAACGTAGTCTGAAATTCCACACCGATAGTTAGTCTGGACCTGCGCTGCCAGACGTTCCGACAGACCATCGGTGTTGCGCTTATTAGAAAACACATTCATGGCGATCACCAGCGCACAACACGATGCGATGAAGCTGATCGAAACGCGCAGCGGAAGGCGGTATCGGAACGGCTTCTCGACCAACTGAAAGCCCAGCTCTGACAACACCAGTATCAGTGCTAGGCTTCCCAGCTTCCATGCCAACGGAGTTTCGCCGACAAATGCGTAGTTGAGGAAAGCGACGATGGGCCAGTGCCAAAGATACAGCGAAAAAGACCTGCGTCCCAAATAGGTCATGACTGGGGCCGCCAGCACCTTGTCAAGACTGAACGCACCGCGCGTAGTAGCGAGATAAATCGCCGCCGAACATGCAACAACGATTTCACTTGGAAAGCTTTTGTCCGCGAAAAAGAAACTGAACGCCATAACGGTCAATGCCAAAGCCGACAGGGTTGCGTTGTCTCGTCGCCAGCCGCCGGCAACGATCAGCGCGGCCAGCACCCCGCAGCCCAATTGCCAGGCCCGGGTTGGCATCAGGAAAAACGCGGGGGAGTCGCCACCAAATTGACGCAGACCCAGATAGACGCCAAGGCTGATCAGTGTGAGTGCGGACACGGCCACCAGTAGACCTGCGGGACGCAGCCTTAGGCGAACGATAAACAACCAGAAAAGCGCCGGGAACATGATATAGAATTGCTCTTCCACCGCGAGCGACCACATATGCAGCAGAGGTTTGACCTTGTCCGGAGCTCCGAAGTACCCGCCATCGCGCCAAAAAAAGATGTTGGCCCAGAACGTAGCCGTCGCGAAAGCGGACTCGATCAGCTTTGCAAAATCCTCGTTGAGCAGAATGACCTGCCCCACCCCGACGGTCGCGACCACGACCAGAAATGTCAGCGGCAGAAGGCGCTTGATGCGCCGCATATAAAAGTCCGCGAAGCTGAATCTGCCTTCCCGAATCCGCGCCTGTATCCGCCTTCGGTTGTGATCGGCCCCGGCGCTGCGGTCAAGGCCGCGCGGGTTTCTTGCCAGCCCGCCATTTTGCTGCTAATCCGCAGCTATCCGTTGGGGTGCCCCGCAAGGGGCTGAGAGGCCAAAGCGCCAACCCATCGAACCTGATCCGGTCAGTACCGGCGGAGGGAACGGAGCACAGTCACCGCGCGTATACCGCGCCGCTCTTCCTTCGTTCGTGCCCCGGCAAGATTGGAAGAGAGAGCGCAAGATGACACCATCAGCCCTGACAATTGCCGGATCCGACAGCGGCGGCGGCGCGGGCATTCAGGCCGATCTCAAGACGTTTTCCGCCCTCGGCGTGTTCGGCACCAGCGCCATCACCGCGATCACCGCGCAGAACACGCGCGACGTGATCGCGGTGACGCCGGTGCCGGACGGCATGGTTGCCGCGCAGATCGGGGCGGTGCTTGACGATATTCGGATCGATGCCATCAAGATCGGGATGCTCGGTGCCCCCTCTTTGATCGAAACCGTGGCGCAGGCGCTGCGCGGGTTCGAGGGGCCGGTGATTCTGGACCCGGTGATGGTCGCGAAATCCGGTGCGGCCCTGTTGCCCGACGGCGCAACAGAGGCGCTGGTGCGGATCCTGCTGCCGCGGGCCGATGTGCTGACCCCGAACCTGCCGGAAGCGGCCCGGCTGTTGAATGCCCCCATGGCCCATACCGCCGAGGAGGTCCGCAGCCAGGGCGCGCGCCTGTGTGCGCTAGGCGCCCGCGCCGTCGTCATGAAAGGCGGCCATGCTGCGGGCGACATCTGCGTGGACTGGCTGGTGACCGATGCCGGCGCCATCTGCCTGGAAGCCCCGCGCATTGCCACCCGCAACACCCATGGCACCGGGTGCACGCTTTCTTCGGCGATCGCGGCCGAACTGGCCAAGGGGGCCGGGCTGGAAACCGCGCTGCGCCGCGCCCATGGCTGGCTTCACGGGGCGATCCGGGCGGCTGACAGCCTTGAGATCGGCACTGGCCACGGTCCGGTGCATCACTTTCATGAGGTCTGGGCATGACCGCGCCCGTCACCGTTCTGGGCGGCGGGGTCTCGGGCCTGTGCGTCGCGGCCGAACTGTCCGCGCGCGGTGTGCCCGTCACCTTGCACGATCCGGCGGCCCGGCCCGGCCCCCATGCCTGTTCGTGGTGGGCCGGCGGGATGCTGGCGCCGTTTTGCGAAGGCGAAACCGCCGAGCCGCCGGTGGTGCGTCTGGGCCAGGAGGCCGCCGATTGGTGGGCCCGCCAAGGCGCGCGCGTGGTGCGCAACGGCTCGCTCGTGGTCGCCCTTGGGCGCGACCGGCAGGAACTGGACCGCTTCGCGCGGCGCAGCCACGGACACCGACCGCTTGACCACGTGGCGCTGGCCGCGTGCGAACCCGATCTGGATGGCCGGTTCGACCGGGCGCTGTATTTCCCGGACGAGGCGCATCTCGATCCGCGCGCCGCCCTGTCCGGCCTGCGCGACCGGCTGGCGGCCGGCGGCGTGCGGTTCGGCCCCGCCAGCCCCGCGCCGCAGGACCCGGTGATCGACTGCCGCGGCCTGGCGGCGCGCGACCGGCTGACCGATCTGCGCGGCGTGAAGGGCGAAATGGTCGTGCTGCGCAGCCCCGACATCGCGCTGCGCCGGCCGGTACGGCTGCTGCATCCGCGCTTTCCGCTTTACATCGTGCCGCGCGGCGACGGGGTGTTCATGCTGGGTGCAACCCAGATCGAAAGCGCCGACCGCAGCCGCGCCACCGTGCGCTCGGTGCTGGAACTGCTTTCGGCCGCCTATGCGCTGCACCCCGCCTTTGGCGAGGCGGAGCTGCTGGAGATCGGCGTCGATGCGCGCCCGGCCTTTGCCGACAACATGCCGCGCATCCGGCGCCGGGGCGGCACGATTTTCGTGAACGGGCTGTACCGGCATGGCTTTCTGCTGGCCCCGGCGCTGGCCCGCATGGTGGCCGACCTGCTGCTGGACGGCAAAATACCGGAGGTAATGGATGAAGATCACGGTTAACGGCACCCCGACCGAGGTGCAGGCCGAAACCCTGCACGACATCGTGCACGAGTTGGGCCATGGCGACGCCAGGGTCGCCACCGCGGTAAACGAGACCTTCGTGCCCGCCGGCGCCCGCGCCGCGCATCGACTGGCCCCCGGCGACCGGCTGGAAATCGTCGCGCCGCGGCAGGGGGGCTGAGCCATGCCGGTTTTCTATGACGTGGAAATCCGCTCGCGGCTGATGTTGGGCACCGCGCAATATCCGTCACCCGCGATCATGGCGCAGGCCTTCCGCCGCTCGGGCGCGGGCGTCGCCACCGTTTCGGTCCGGCGCGAAGCGGGCGGCGATCGTACCGGCCAGGATTTCTGGGCCCTGATCCGCGATCTGGGGGTGGCGGTGCTGCCCAACACCGCCGGGTGCCATTCGGTGCGCGAAGCGGTGACCACCGCGCAGATGGCGCGCGAGATCTTCGGCACGTCCTGGATCAAGCTGGAGGTGATCGGCCATGCCGACACATTGCAGCCCGACCCGTTCGGCCTTGTCGAAGCCGCCCGTATCCTGAGCGATGACGGCTTTCAGGTATTTCCCTATTGCACCGAGGATCTGGTGCTGTGCGACCGGCTGCTGTCGGCGGGCTGTCAGGTGCTGATGCCCTGGGGCGCGCCGATCGGCACCGGGCTGGGGCTGAACAACATCTACGGGCTGCGCAGCCTGCGGGCCCATTTCCCCGAGGTGCCACTGGTAATCGACGCGGGGCTGGGCCTGCCAAGTCAGGCCGCGCGGGCGATGGAACTGGGCTATGACGCGGTGCTGCTGAACACCGCCGTCGCCAAGGCGGGCGATCCGGCGGCGATGGCCGAAGGTTTCGCCAAGGCGGTCGAGGCCGGGGCGCTGGCCCATGCCGCCGATCCGATGGATCCCCGCGACATGGCGGCGCCCTCGACCCCGGTTCCTGGAAAGGCGTTTCTGGCATGACCCTGGCACGGTTCTATCCGATTTTCGACGACCCCGGCTGGCTGGTGCGGATGCTGCCGCTTGGGGTGAAACTGGTGCAGTTGCGGATCAAGGACCGGCCAGACGCCGCGTTGCGCGATGCGATTGTGCGGGCCCAGGCGCTGTGCCGGCGGCACGGGGCGGTGCTGGTGGTCAACGACCATTGGCGGATCGCCATCGATGCGGGCTGCGACTGGGTCCATCTGGGGCAGGAGGATCTGGACGAGGCCGACCTTGGCGCGATCCGGCGCGCCGGGCTGAAGCTGGGGATCAGCACCCATGACCGGGCCGAACTGGACCGCGCGCTGGCGCTGACCCCGGATTATGTGGCGCTAGGCCCGGTCTATCCGACCATCCTCAAACAGATGAAATGGCAGCAGCAGGGGCTGGCGAAGCTGACCGAATGGAAGGGCCTGATCGGGGATATTCCGCTGGTCGCCATCGGCGGCATGTCGGTCGCGCGCGCCGCCGGGGCGTTTGCGGCCGGGGCCGACATCGTTTCGGCCGTCACCGACATCACCCTGAACGACGCCCCAGAGGCCCGCGTGAGACAGTGGCTGGAGGCCACGCAATGACCCGCTATGCCCGCCAGATCGCGGTGCCCGAACTGGGCCCCGCCGGGCAGGCGAAACTGCGCGCGGCCCGGTTGCTTGTGGTCGGCGCGGGCGGGCTGGCGGCCCCCGTGCTGCAATATCTGGCCGGGGCCGGGGTCGCGCATATCCGGCTGGTCGACCCCGATCATGTCGCCCCCAGCAACCTGCACCGCCAGACCCTGTTCCGCGAGGCCGATATCGGCACGGCCAAGGCGCAGGCTGCCGCCCGGCATCTGGCCGCGCTGAACCCCGACTGCCGGATCACGCCCCACATCGCCCGCCTTGACCCCGCCAACGCGGCAGAGCTGTGCGCGGAAACCGATCTGGTGCTCGATTGCGCCGACAGTTTCGCGGCCAGCTATATCCTGTCGGATATCTGCGCGGCGGCGGGCGTGGCGCTGATCAGCGCGTCGGTCGTCGGCACGGCGGGCTATTGCGGCGGGTTTTGCGGCACGGCCCCGCCGCTGCGCGCCGTGTTCCCCGATTTGCCGCAGCGTCTGGAAAGCTGTGATGAAAACGGCGTGCTTGGCCCCGTGGTCGGCGTGATCGGCGCCCTTCAGGCACAGATGGCGCTTTCGGTTCTGACCGGGATGCGCCCGTCGCCGCTGGGCCAGCTTGTCACGTTCGACGGGGTGACGTTTCGCTTTGGCGGTTTCCGGTTCGACGCGGCCGGGGCCGACGGCCATGGCCCCCGCTTCATCGCGCCCGCACAGATCGCCCCCGATGATTTTCTGATCGACCTGCGCGCGCCCGATGAACCCGGCCCCCGCCTGCCGCACGCCACCCGCCATGGCGTGGATGATTTCGGGCCTGACGGCCCCTGCCCGCCCCCCGGCCAACGGGCGGTTCTGGCCTGCCGCTCGGGCCTGCGCGCCTGGCAGGCCGCCACCCGCCTGCGATCCGTCTGGCACGGAGAGATTGCACTGATCGCCCTGGGCGACACCGAAGGAGACACGATATGAAACGACTTTACCTCATCCTTGCCGGGCTTCTGGCTGCCACACCGGCGCTGGCCCAGGACAGGCTGACCCTGATGCTGGACTGGTTCGTGAACCCCGACCACGGCCCCGTCATCATCGCGCAGGAACAGGGCTATTTCGCCGAACAGGGGCTCGACGTCGCGATCATCGCCCCCGCCGACCCGTCCGACCCGCCCAAGATGGTGGCCGCCGGGCAGGCCGATCTGGCGATTTCCTATCAGCCGCAGCTGCACCTTCAGGTGGCCGAGGGCCTGCCGCTGATCCGGGTGGGCACGCTGGTGGCCACGCCGCTGAACTGCCTTCTGGTGCTGGCGGATGGCCCAATCGAGCGGATCGCCGATCTGAAGGGCCGCAAGATCGGCTTCTCGGTCGCCGGGGTCGAAGAGGCCCTGCTGTCGGCGGTGTTGGGCAATCACGGCCTGGGGATGGACGATATCGAGCTGGTCAATGTGAACTGGTCGCTGTCGCCCGCGCTGATGTCCGGGCAGGTGGATGCGGTGCTGGGCGCCTTTCGCAATTTCGAGCTGAACCAGATGGAAATCGAAGGCATCGACGGGCGCTGCTTTTACATCGAGGAGGAAGGCGTACCCACCTATGACGAACTGATCTATGTCGCCAACCCCGACCGCATGGATAAGGACATGATCCGCGGCTTTCTGCACGCGACCGAGAAGGCCACGCAGTTCATCGTCAACCATCCGCAGCAAAGCTGGGAAATTTTCGCCGCCACCTCGGCCGAATTGCAGGACGCGCTGAATGAAAAGGCCTGGGCCGACACCCTGCCCCGCTTTGCCCTGCGCCCCGAAGCGCTGGACCAGGGGCGCTATGCCCGGTTCGAGGCGTTTTTGAACGAGGCCGGGCTGGTCACCGGCACCCGGCCGGTTTCGGCGCTGGCCATCGATCTGGGCGCGCAATGACCGGCTATGGCACGACTTTTCCGCTGTGGCGGGCGGCGGCGGGCGATCACTGGCACGCCTATACCCGCCACGCCTTTGTCGAACGGCTGGGCGACGGCACCCTGCCGCGCGCGGCCTTTCTGACCTATCTGACGCAGGATTACATCTTTTTGATCCATTTCGCGCGCGCCTGGGCGCTTGCGGTGACCAAGGCCGACACGGTCGATGAAATGCGGCTGTGCGCCGCGACGGTCGATGCGCTGATCAACGAGGAAATCGCGCTGCATATCGGGACCTGCGCCGGGGCGGGCCTGTGCGAGGCCGAACTTTTCACTGCCGCAGAGGCGCCCGAGACGATCGCCTATACGCGCTATGTTCTGGATGCCGGGCATTCGGGCGACTTTCTGGATCTGCTGGCCGCGCTTGCCCCATGTGTGCTGGGCTACGGCGAAATCGGCGCGCGGCTGGCGGCCGAGACCGGGCAGACCCCTTACGGCGACTGGATCGCGACCTATGCCGGCACGGCCTATCAGGACCTTTGCCACCAGACCGGCGCGCTGATCGACGCGGCCCTGCGCCGCCGTCTGGGCGACGATCCGGTGGCAAGCCCACGCTGGGCCGGGCTGTGTGCCCGGTTCGAAACCGCCACCCGGCTGGAGGCCGGGTTCTGGGCGATGGGGCTTCGGCCATGACAGATGCGCCGGGGCTGCGCATCTGCGGATCGGCCCGGATCGGTACCGTGCCGATCTTCGGCCCGCTGGACCTGACCGTGATGGCGGGGGGCTGGAGCTGTCTGCTGGGGCCGTCGGGCGTGGGCAAATCCACCCTGCTGCGCCTGTGCGCAGGTCTGGATCAGGGGATCGATTTCGACGGGCGGATCAGTGCCTCGGATGGTGCCCCGCTGATCGGCCGGGTGGCGCTGATGGCGCAAAGCGATCTGTTGCTGCCCTGGCTGACGGTGCTGGGAAACGTGATGCTGGGCGCGCGGCTGCGCGGGCAGCGGCCCGCGCGCGACCGGGCCGAGACCGTGCTGGAACGGGTCGGGCTGCTGGACTGCCGCGCCCGCAAACCCGGCGCGCTGTCGGGTGGCCAGCGCCAGCGCGTGGCCCTTGCCCGAACCTTGATGGAGGATCGTCCGGTCGTGCTGCTGGACGAACCCTTTGGCGCGCTCGATGCCCGCACCCGGTCGCAGATGCAGGACCTGACGGCCGAACTGCTGGCCGGGCGTACCGTCCTGCTGGTGACGCACGATCCGGGCGAAGCCGCGCGGCTGGGGCATGCGATCCATATCCTGACTGAGACCGGATTGCAGGCCTTCCCGGCCCCCGGCGGCCCGGCCCCGCGCGCGGTGGATGACCCCGACATGCTGCGCACCCAGGGCCGACTGCTGTCACACTTGCGCGCGGGTGCCGCATGACCGGCCGGATCCTTGCGGGGCTCGCCGCCGGCGGGCTGGCCCTGTTGCTGTGGCAGGCTGCGGTCACACTGGGTGATCTGCCGCCGTTCATCCTGCCCGGGCCGCTTCGGGTGGCCACAACCCTGTGGGCCAGCCGGGCGCTGATCGCCGAACACGCGCTGATCACCATGGCCGAGGTGATGATCGGCCTGGGCCTGGGCGCGCTGCTGGGCGGGCTGTCGGCCATCGGGCTGGCCGCGTCACCGCTGGCCCGGACGCTGCTGCGGCCCATGCTGGTGTTCAGCCAGGCGATCCCGGTCTTCGCGCTGGCGCCCATCCTGACGCTCTGGCTTGGCTATGGGTTATGGTCGAAAGTGGCGATGGCACTGCTGATCATCTATTTCCCGGTCACATCCGCCTTTTTCGACGCGCTGATGCGTACCCCGCACGACTTGCTCGACCTTGCCGCTGTCATGCGCGGGCGGCGGGGGCGGATCATGTGGCATATCCGTATTCCCGCCGCCCTTCCCGGGTTTGCATCGGGCCTGCGGCTGGCGGCGGTCTATGCCCCGATCGGCGCGATCATCGGCGAATGGGTCGGGGCCTCGCGCGGGCTGGGATACCTGATGCTGCTGGCCAACGGCCGCGCGAAAACCGACCTGATGTTTGCGGCGCTTATCGTTCTGGCGCTGTTCGCGCTGGCCTTGCACGCAGCAATCGATCTGTCCTGCCGCCACGCGCTGGCGCGTACCCACGGGCGGGCCGGAAAACCCTGACGGGCCATCCCCAACAGCTATCGCTTGCGCGCGTATTTCCGTTCCAGCCGGATCGCGAGCATCGCGGTGGGAATCGACACGATCAGGAACAACACACCGACCAGCGTCATCGGTTCGAGGTATTTGTAATAGCTGTTGCTGTAGATGTTGGCGGCATTGAACAGCTCGACCACGGTGATGGCGGCCAGCAGCGGGGTCTCCTTGAACATCGTGATCAGGTAGTTGGCCAGCGGCGGGAACATCGGCGGGATCGCCTGCGGCAAGATCACATGCCACCAGGTCTGCACCGGGTTGTAGTTCAGCGATTTCGCCGCCTCCCACTGCCCCTTCGGCACGTTTTCGATACCGGCGCGGAACACCTCGGACGTGTAGGTGCTGAAATGCACACCCAGCCCGATCACCCCGGCCACGAAGGGCGACAGGAACACCCCGAAATCGGGTAGCACATAGAACAGGAAATAAAGCTGTACCAGAAGCGGCGTGCGCCGGATGAATTCGGACAGCCAATAGGTGATGACCGACACGGCCCGCACGCGGGACCGCCTGAGAATGGCCAGCACCAGCCCCAGCGCATAGGCCACGGCCGCGCCCAGAAAGGTTGCCTCGACCGTGACGACAAGCCCGGCCAGAAGGCGGGGCAAGACATCGGCGGCGACGGTCCAGCTCCAGTCCATGGTTATTTCCCCGCTGCCGGCGTCATGTTGCGGTCTTTTGCGATCTTGCGGCCCAGCAGGTCGGTGAACCCGACCAGCACCGACGAGATCGCGAAATAGATCAGCAGGATAACCAGAAATGGCTCCAGCGTCAGGGCGGTCTGCGCGCGGATGATCTGAGCCACGAAGGTCAGATCCGAAATCGTGATCAGCGACGTGACCGCGGTCAGCTTCATCAACTCGATCAGCAGGTTGCCGAAGGGCGGGATCATCATCGGAACGGCCTGCGGGATCAGCACATAGCGGTATTTCTGAAACACCGTGTAGTTCAGCGATTGGGCCGCTTCGTGCTGCGGAGGCCCGACGGACTGAATCGCGCCGCGCACCACCTCGGATCCGTAGCTGCCCAGGTTGAACCCGCAGGCGATGACACCGGCCAGAAACGGGCTGAGCGTCACCCCCCAAAGCGGCAGCACGTAGAACATGAAAAACATCTGCACCAGCGCAGAGGTGCCCCGGAAAAATTCCAGATACACAATCGCCGCCACGCGCACCGCGCGCGATCTGGACAGCCGGGCCAGCCCGACGGCGAACGAGATGAGCAGCGCCACAACCGCGCTGGCCAGCGTCAGCTGGATCGTCATCAGCGTGCCCTTGATCAACAGAGGCGTGAATTCGAGGACGTCATGCATGGCGGCACCTGTCAAAGACTGCCCCACGGGCGGGGCAGTCTTCGGGTCAGAGGATCATCAGGGGCGCAGCTTAGTTGCCCGGGCAGAAATCATCGCGCTTGACCGAAAAGGTCGCGTCGGCCGAAAAGCCGTACGGCTCGATGATTGCGGTGAATTCGCCGCTTTCCTTCAACTCGGTCAGCGCCACGTCATAGGCCTCGCGAAAGGCGGTATCTTCGGGGTTGAAGGCCGCACCGGCACATCCCATCGGCACGCCCATCACCGGCATGACCAGTTCGATGCTGGGATCTGCGGACTTTTCCAGCAGCGCCTTGGTGCCCAGCCCCGACAGGGCGAACACATCGACCCGGCCCTGTTGCAGCATCTTGATGCCGCTGGGCGGATCGGTGAACACCTTGATCTGCGTGGGCTTCACCCCGCGTTCCAGCGCATACAACTCTTCGGCGCAGCCGGCGCAGGTGGTCATGGTGACCTCGGGGTTCGCGGCGATGTCTTCGTAGGTCTTGATCCCGAAGGGGTTCCCCGCGGCGACGGCAAAAGCCTCGGCACCGCACAGATCGGGTTCGGAATAGATGATCGACTCGCACCGGTTCGGTTTGATGTAAAGCCCCGAGGTGGCCATATCGACCCGCCGGGCCAGCAGCGCCGGGATCATCGAACCATAGGGCACGACCTGGGATTTCAGCTCGGGCACGCCCAGCTTGGCCATCACCGCGCGCGCGACATCGGGCGCGGCCCCCGTCACATAGCCGTCCGAGCGGATATCGCTATAGGGCGGCTCGTTCGCGACGGCGACGGTGGCATATCCCTGCTTGCGCAGCTTTTCCAGCGTATCCGCCTGCCCCGGCCCGGCCACAAGCAGCGCCGCAGCCGCACCAACGGCCATAAAGCCCGCGGTTTTCAAGAAGAATTTCATTTTTACTGTCCCTTTCATTTTTCTGGTTAATTCCGGTTCTGAAGTCAGGAAATCGTTATGAACTTGCTCAGGAAGCTCCGGGTTCTGGGTTCCGCCGGCGTGGTGAAGATCTCCTCGGGCGCCCCGGATTCGACAATTTGCCCCTTGTCGAAAAACAGCACGCGGTCGGCGAACTCGCGGGCGAAATTCATCTCATGCGTGACGGTCAGCATGGTGGTGTCCGAATCCGACGCCAGCCGCGTAAGCACGGTCAGCACCTCGTCCACCAGTTCGGGATCCAGCGCCGATGTGACCTCGTCGAACAGCATGATCTTGGGGTCCAGCGCCAATGATCGGGCAATGGCGACGCGCTGTTGCTGACCGCCCGACAACTGATGCGGGAAATGGTCTTTCTTGTCGCTCAGACCCACCAGTCCCAGCAGTTCGATCGCCTTGTCGCGCGCCTCGGGTTTTGCGGTCTTACGCACCAGAACCTGCGGTTGAACAATGTTCTGAAGGGCCGTGAGGTGCGGAAACAGATTGAAATGCTGGAACACCATCCCGATCTCGTTGCGCATCCTGTGCAAATGCGCCTCGCTTGCATCGACCAGAACGCCGCCCTTGGATTCGTGCCACAGATAGTCGCCGTCGACCAGCACGCGGCCGGCGCTGATGGTTTCCAGCGTCATCAGAATGCGCAGGATCGTGGTCTTGCCCGACCCGCTTGGCCCGATCAGGGCCAGCTTCTCGCCCGCCCGCACATGCAGGTTCAGGTTGTCGAGGACCTTCAGATCGCCATAGCTCTTATGGACATTGCGGAATTCGATGATGTTCGTCATGGGCGCCGCGCGCCCCGTCGCGGCACAAGGCAGGCTGGGCCTGGAGGATCTGGGCAGGGGACATGCGGCATAGGGCGAACGAACGCTCCGGACTTGGGTCGTGTTTCAAGGCGGGGCCAGGGTGGCCCGCGACGGGGATTATTTTCGCTGAAGCGGGGGTGCGCCCCCTTTGACAACGCAGATTGTTTGTGTTGTTGAAACTCATGCTACCAAAGCAAATTGATCGAATTTCAGCCCAACCCCGTGGATAATGAGAAAATATATCAATATCTAAAACTATATGCGCAGGAGTGATCACAGTGATCTTGACCGAATCGGACCGCGTTATTCTGCGGATGCTACAGGCGAACGCGCGCGAGCGGCTGGAAACCATCGCCTTCGAGGCCGGGATGTCCGTGGCTACGGTCCAGCGCCGGGTTCGCGCGCTGAAAGAGGCCGGGGTAATCCTGCGCGACGCCGCTGTACTGTCGCCGCAGGCGCTTGGCTATGCGATGACCTTCCTCATTCTGGTCGAACTGGAACGCGAAAGGATCGACCAACTGGATGCGTTCCGGCGCAAGGTGAAGCAGGAACCGCAGGTCCAGCAATGCTATTACATCACCGGCGACGCCGATTTCGCGCTGGTGGCGCTGGCGCGCGACATGGACGATTATCAGAAGCTGACCCAGCGGCTGTTCTTCGATGACAGCAACGTAAAACGGTTCCGAACCTCGGTGGTGATGGACCGCAGCAAGGTCGGGATGGACGTGCCGCTGATCGACTGACGGCGCGTCCGGTCAGACGGTTTCGGGCCCTTCCGATGCGATCAGCAAACAGCGGCTGTCCCGGCCCGGCGCGATGGCCCGCAACGCGGCAAGCGGGGCCGCGCCGCTTGGGGTGGTCGCGACCCCCGCGCGGGCAAGGTCACGTGCCGCGGCGCTGGCCGCGCTGTCTGAAACGGTGGTGAAGATATCGGCATCCTCGCGCAGCGCCTCGAAGGCGATCAACGAGGCGTCCTTGCAATCGAGCCGCCCCATGACCGATACCGGCCCGTCGGCCCGGGTCAGCCGGCCATTCTGGATGCTGCGCAGCAGACAGGGGGCGACGTCCGGTTCGACCACGACGATCACCGGCTGCTCGTCCCAGAACACGCGGATATGCGCGGCGACCGCAGCGGCCAGCCCGCCGACCCCGGCCTGCAAGAACACATGGGTCGGCCACACCCCTTGCCGGGCGAAAACCTGGCGGCATTCCTCGGCCAGAACGGTATAACCTTCCATCACCAGCGCGGGCCGCGCGATATAACCGTCCCACGACCCGTCGGCCAGCAGCAGCCAGCCGTTTTCGGCAGCCTCCGCCTTGGCGCGCGCCACGCTTTGGTCATAGGTGCCGTCAACCCGCATCACCCGGGCGCCGGTCGCGCGAATGCGGTCGGCAAAGCTTTCGGGCACGGTCGAGGACAGAACAATCACCGCCTGCGCCCCGAAAATCCGCGCCCCCGCCGCCACCGACAGCCCGTGGTTGCCCGCACTTGCGGTGATGAAGGTCATGCCGGCGGCCAGGTCCCGGACCTGCGGATCCAGCAGATCGGTGCGGCCCGACGCGTCGCAGATCATCTGCGCAACGGCGAACGCGCCGCCCAGCGCCTTGAAACTGCCCAGACGCATTCGCTGCGTTTCGTCCTTGACCCAAAGCTGCGCCACATCCACCGCACCGGCAAGCGTGTGCATCTCCCGCAAGGGGGTCGGCGCGTAGACGGGACAGGACGCCAGCAGCGCCAGCGGCCGCGTGGCCGCCACAGTGAACAGATAGCCCGTGCTGCGGGAGGGTTTGTGCGAATTCTCGATCAACATATGCGCATTATGCAGGCGCTTCGCGAAGAAACTGAGCAGGCTTTAGCAGGAGCTTTGGGTATCTTTCTCAGATATGCGCAAAAACTGCGATGACATGGTCACGGCTTTGCGCGTCAATGGGACAGACCCCCGCCCCAAGCCGGAGCCCGAAATGACAAGTGCGCCGCCATTTTCCATGTCGGAATATGCAGACAGAACCAGCCGTGTTCAGGCCTTGATGCGGGATGCCGGGCTGGGCGCGCTGTTGCTGACAAGCGCGCATGACTTTCGGTATTTTTCGGGCTTTCTGACCCGGTTCTGGGAAAGCCCGACGCGGCCTTGGTTTCTGGTGCTGCCGGCGGCGGGCAAGCCGGTTGCCGTCATCCCCGCCATCGGCGCCGAACTGATGGCCACCACCTGGGTCGATGACATCCGCACCTGGCCCGCCCCGCGCCCCGACGATGACGGCGTGCAGCTTTTGTCGGATGCGCTGAACGAACTGGCGGGGCCCGAAGGCGCCATAGGGGTGCCGATGGGGCACGAAACCCAACTTCGGATGCCGCTGGCCGATTACGCACGGCTGCGCGCGGCGCTGGCGCCCCGGCCTTTTCACGATGCCACCGCGATCCTGCGCAAGGCGCAGATGGTCAAATCCGAGGCCGAAATTGCGGTGATTTCCGATATTTGCACGATCGGCGGCCGCGCCTTCGACCGGATGGCAGAAATCGCACAGGCCGGCAAACCACTGTCGGACGTGTTCCGCGGTTTTCAGATCGCCTTGCTGGCCGAAGGCGCCGACTGGGTGCCTTATGTCGCGGGTGGGGCCGGGCCGGGCGGCTATGCCGACGTGATCTCGCCCGCGACGCCGGCGCCGCTCGAACCGGGCGATCTGCTGATGCTCGACACAGGCGCGGTGCGCCACGGGTATTTTTGCGATTTCGACCGCAACTGGGCCATCGGCCACGCCTCGGACCAGATGCGCGCGGCCTATCGTATCCTGCATGACGCGACCGAGGCCGGGTTCGCGGCGGCAAGGCCCGGCGCCACCGCGGGCGACGTGTTTCAGGCCATGCAGACCGTGATCGCCCGCGCCGGCGATGCGGGCGACGGCGGGCGGCTGGGCCACGGGCTGGGCATGCGGCTGACCGAGCCGCCCTCGCTCATCGCGTCGGACCGGACCGTTCTGGAACCCGGCATGGTGCTGACGCTGGAACCCGGCCTTCAACTTGCGCCGGGCCGCATCATGGTACATGAGGAGGACATCGTGATCGCCCAAAACGGCGCACGTTTCCTGACCCCGCGCGCGGCCCCCGAGCTGCCAGTTCTGAAGGGTATACTGTGACCCACCTGTCTGCCACTCTTGGCCCGCCGCTTGGCCACCGCGCCAATTTCGGACTGATCGTGCTGCGCACCGACGAAACGATCGAAAGCGACTTCCGCCGCCTGATCGGGGCCGCGGGCGTGGCGCTTTATACCACCCGCATCCCGTGCGAGTCAGAGGTGACAGCCCCCGCCCTGGCCCGGATGGAAGCGGCACTGCCGCAATCCGCCGCCCTGCTGCCGCATTCCCTTGAATACGACGTGATCGGCTATGGCTGCACCTCCGGCGCCACGGTCATCGGGCCGCAAAAGGTGGCCGCGAAAATTCGCGAAGGCGCAAAGGCGCGGTTCGTGACCGATCCGCTGACGGCGGTAAAGGCCGCCTGCGACGCGCTGAATGTGAAACAGCTGGGCTTTGTCACCCCCTATGTCGCCGATGTCTCGCAAGCGATGCGCGACGCGCTGGAGGCGGACGGCCGCAAGATCGCCGCCTTCGCCAGTTTTGAGGAAGAAAGCGACGAGCGCAGCGCCCGGATCGACCCGAACTCCATCACCGATGCCGCCCTGCATGTGGCCGCCGCCGCGCCTTGCGACGCGATCTTCGTGTCTTGCACCAACCTGCGCGCGCTGGAGGTCATCCCGGCGCTTGAGGCCCGGCTGGGGATCCCGGTGATCGCCAGCAATCAGGCGCTGGCCTGGCACATGCAGTGGCTGGGCGGGATCGCCACGCAGGGTCGCCCGTTCGGCCGGCTGATGGCCGCCTCCCGCCCGTAGGGCCCTGCCCCCGGTCAGCGGATCATGGTCAGCTTGTCCCAATCGGCGTAATCGGGCGACCCTTCCCCGCGGATCGGGCCGGAATAGCCGAACTCGACCATATGCACCATCGTGGCGTCGTCGCGGGCGAAGATGACGGAATAGGCCTCGGTCAGATCGGCAGAGGACAGCAGCCGTTCGGCGCTGAAATCGGGCCAGCCCGCGTGGTTGGTGCCGCGCGGCGCGGAAAACGGGATGCGGTGGAACGACCCCGACAGCGGCAGGTGGCAATGGCCGTGAAAGATATGCGCGATCTTGTCGGCATGGGGCGCGATCACGATGCCAAGCCGGTCGGCGTCCAGTTGCATGATACGGTCCATCGGCGCGATCCCCAGCGGCACCGGGTTATGATGCATGAACAGCCAGACCGGCCCCGGCAGAACCGCAAGCTGCGCCGCAAGCCACGCCGCGCGCGCGCCGCAGAAATGCCCGGCATGGGTATCGGCCCCCCAGGTATCAACGGTGATCGCATGGCCGACCGATAGCGGCACCACCTGCTGGACAAAGCCGCCCTCGCCGCGCAGTTCAGGAAACACCGACAGCATGGTGGCGCGGTCGTCGTGGTTGCCGATACACAGATGCACCGGCAGCGGCAGCCGATCAATCAGGCCGCGCAGGCGTTCGTAATCGGCCCGGTCGCCCCAATCCGACAGATCCCCGGTGATGAACAACGCCTCGGCATCCGAATGCAGCGCCATCGCGTGATCCAGCGCCTTTTCGAAATTGGCGTTGGGGTCGCGCCCGCCGATCGTCTGGCCGGGGGTCGTAAGGTGAATATCGGTCAGTTGCAGCAGCTTCATCGCCGCGCCTCCCTTGGTCTTGATCCTGCGGACAGAAGAAGGGCCCCTTCCTGCGAAGGGGCCCGACTGCGGTGATTACGAACCGGAGGGCAGCAGATCCTGCACCTCTTCGGAAAGCTCTTGCTGCAGCTCTTCCATGTCGTCGTATTCGCCGGTCACGATACCTTCGATGCTGTCATAGATCACCTGGGTGGCCGCCAGACCGTTATCGCCCGGATAGGCCTGCCAGTCGCGCAGCAGCGGCAGCTGGCGCACGGCGGTCGCCTTGGTCGGGTTTTCGGCGTAGAAATCGACCAGGATGATCTCGTTCGCGGCCTTGTTCGGCGGCATGTAACCGGTGGTGCGGGCCACTTCGGCCGCGCCTTCGCCCGAGGTGATGAATTTCAGCCATTTCCAGGCGGCGTCCAGAACTTCGGGATCTTCAGAGGCCGAAACCAGCATCGCGGCATTGCCGCCCGCCGGCAGGCCCATCGGGCCGCTTTCGGTCAGACCGGGGAATTCGTTGGTCACGAAGTTGAAATCGGCCTTGGTGCGTTCGACCGTGCCAACAGCCGAGGTCGACCAGAAATACATCGGAATTTCACCGGCCGAGAAGCTGGACATCGCGGTTTTCAGATCATAGTTCGGCATGTCGCAGCCACGAAACAGCGATTTCATCGTGTCCAGCGCAACCCGGCCTTCGGACTCGTCCAGGGTGAAATCGGTGCCCATGACGGTCGGCTTGTCCTGGCTCCACATCAGCGCCTGCAGGAACCAGTTGCCGGTAATGTTCCAGCCCCAGAACATCGGCACTTCGATACCGGCCTCTTCCAGCTTGCCGCACATCGCCACGACCTCGTCCCAAGTCCTGGGCAGCTGATCGACGCTTTCGACCCCGGCCTTGGCCATCAGGTCCATGTTGTAATAGCCGACCGGAAGCGAGATCGAGAACGGCAGGCCATGCACTTCGCCGCCGAAGGTCGACAGGCCCAGCATCGCCTGGTGATAGCCGTCCTTGGCAAAGTCGGCCTCTTTCGCGATGAACGGTTCCAGCGATTTGGCAATGCCTTTTTCGACCAGCATCGCCTGACGGTTCAGGCCCTGCATGGTGACGTCGGGCAGTTCGCCCGCGACGGCCTCGCGCAGGATGGTGTTCGACGCGTCCTCGTAGTTTTCATAGGTCGCGCGCATCTTCACGTCGATGTTCGGATATTTCGCGTTGAACATCGGCATGATCTTTTCATAGGTCACGTCGAACAGGTGCGAATAGGGATAGCCGAATTCGATCGTCACCTTGTCTTCGGCGAAAGCGGCGCTTGCGCCAAGCACAAGGGCCATTGCAGTCAGGGTGGTTTTCATGGAACGTTTCTCCAGTTGCCGTATGGCTGGTGCGGTCGCCAAACTCTGCCAGCCAGGTTGATCCCGCATGGGATTTCGGTGATCGGGGGCGCCCTGCGGGGCGCCCCCTATTTCATTCCTGTCAGTGTGATGCCCTCGATGAACCGGCGCTGCGCCACCAGAAAGGCCGCGATCAGCGGGGTGACGATGATCACCGCCGTGGCCATCATCGGGCCGAAATTGTCGCCATCCGTGTCGCCCTTGAATTCACGCAGACCCAGCGGCGGGGTGAACAGATCGCGGTTTCCGGTGATCACGATGCGCGGCCAGAAATAGTCGTTCCAATGCGCCACCACCGAAAAGATCGCGAAGGCCAGCAGCGCGGGAATGGCGGTGGGCAGCATGACCTGCCAGACGATGCGCAGCTCGCTCATCCCGTCCATGCGGGCGGCGTCGATCAGATCGTCGGGCACGGTCATGAAAAACTGCCGCATCAGAAAGATGCCGAAGGCGCTGACCGTCCAGGGCACGATCAGCGCGGCATAGCTGTTGGTCAGCCCCAGCTTGGCCAGCAGGATGTACAACGGCAGGGCGATGGCATGGACCGGGATCAGCAGGCAAAACAGCACCAGCCCGAACACCGCCTCGCGCCCCCAAAAGCGCAGCTTGGCCAGCGCATAGGCGCACGGCAGCGCCACCAGCACCTGAATCAGAAAGATCGACGCGGTGACAACGACCCCGTTCAACAGATAGCGCAGCAGGGGCGCCTTTTGAAATGCGGTGGTATAGTTGTAGATCCAGGGCGTGACCATGCAATCGGCCGCCGCATGGCCCAGCTTGATGCAGTATTCATCGCGGAACGGCGCCTGTGTGCCGAAAAAGCCGCCGGTGTTCTGCATGATCTCGGCCGGGCTTTTCAGCGAATAGCTGACCATCACATAGAACGGCAGCAGCACGACCAAAGCGCCCAGGATCAGCACCACATGTTTCAGCGTCTCGGTGGTCGAAAAGCGAAAGGCGGGCGTGGCCGCCGGCGCGGCGGTCAACGTGGCGTCAGACATAATGCGTCCTCTTTTCGATCAGCCGGCGTTGCAGCAGCGTCAGCAGCATGACAAAACCCAAAAACACCATCGTGATCGCCGCGCCGATCCCCATCAGGTTCTGCTGGATCGCCTTTTCGTAGATCGCGAACATCATCACATAGACGCTTTTGGACGGCCCGCCGCCCTGGGGATAAAACGCCTCGACCGTATCGAACACCTGAAACGAGCGGATCAGGCTGATGGTGACGACGAACACCGTGGTCGGCCCCAGCATCGGCCAGGTGACCAGGCGGAACCGCTGCCAGCCGCGCGTGGCGCCGTCCAGTTCGGCCGCGTGATAGAGCTCGCGCGGGATGCCGGTCAGCCCGGCCAGATACAGCACCATGTTGAAGCCGAACCCCTGCCACACACCGATGAAGGCCACCGTCCAGATCGCGTAATCGCGGTCGCTCAGCCACAGCGGAAAGCTGCGCGCGCAGCCCCCGGCATACCAGCCCCAGCCTTCCAGCCAGGTGCCGCAGCCACGTTCCAGCGTGGCGTTGATGATGCCGATGGTGGGGTGCAGCGCGAATTCCCAGACGATGGCCATGGCGATCAGCGCGGCCATGACCGGCAGGAAATAGATCGTCTTGTACAGATCCCCGAACCGGGTCAGCGAATGGATCAACAAGGCCGCGCCAAGGCCCAGCCCCACGGTCAGCGGCACCACCACAAAGACATAGCGGAACGTGGCACCGAACATCTTTTCATAGGTGGACCGGGTAAAGATCTGTTCGTAATTCGTCAGCCCGACGAAATGCGCGCCAGAGTTGCCCAGCGAATAGTCGGTCAGGCTGAGGGCGCCGGCGATACCGATCGGCAGGATCAGGATCAGCAGCATCAGGATCAGCGCCGGACCGATGAACCACAGATGCGCACGGCCCTGCATCACGCCACCTCGACGACGCTTTGGCGTGCCGGGCGGCGCAGGCGGTGGCCCGCGGCGTCGAACAGCAGAACCGGGCTGTCGGGTTTGGCGGCAAGGCAGATCGCCTGCCCGATCGCGGGCGCATCGCCCGGATGCAGCCGCACCACCAGCGGCTGCCCCAGCCCGTCGATCCCGACATGGACGAAGATGTCCGAGCCCAGATTTTCGCGGTGCACCACATGGCCGCGCAGACCGGGCGCACCCGCGGGGGCCACATGAATATGCTCGGGCCGCAGCCCCGCCGTGATCGGGCCGCGCCCGGCATCGCTGCTGACCGGCAGCACATAGTCGCCGACGCTGACCCGGCCCGCGCCATCGCATTCGGCAGGCAAAAGGTTGATCCGGGGCGAACCGATGAAGGCCGCCACCTCCAGCGTGTCGGGATCGGCATAGATCGCATCCGGCGACCCGAGTTGCAGCACCCTGCCCCCCATCATCACCGCCACCCGGTCGGACATGGTCAGCGCCTCGGCCTGATCATGGGTGACATAGATGAAGGTCGTGCCCAGATCGCGGTGCAACTGGCTCAGCTCAGCCCGCATATGAACCCGCAGCGCGGCGTCGAGGTTGGACAGCGGCTCGTCCATCAGAAAGGCCACCGGCTGGCGCACCATGGCGCGACCCAAAGCCACGCGCTGACGCTGACCGCCCGACAGCTGGCCAGGCTTGCGGGCCAGCAGATGGTCGATCTTCAGCACCTCGGCGGTGCGCACCACCTGATCGCGAATGTCGCGCCGCTTGGCTCGTGACAGCAGCGGCCCCAGAACCGGCAGTTGCTGCGCCCGGCCCAGATCGCGCAGCCTGAGCGGCGTCATCATGTTTTCAGCCACGGTCAGATGCGGATAAAGCGCATAGGATTGAAACACCATCGCCAGATTGCGCGCCGCCGGCCGGATGGCGGTCACATCCTGCCCGCCGATCATGACCCGCCCGGCATCGGGGGCTTCCAGCCCCGCCAGAATGCGCAGCAGCGTGGACTTGCCGCAGCCCGACGGCCCGACCAGCGTCAGAAACTCGCCCGGCCGAATGGCCAGATCGACGCCGCCCAACACGGCCGTGTCGCCGAAACTTTTGGCGATTCCCTCCAGCGTGATCGCAGTCATGGCAGCCCCCCGTGGCCCGGTTCCATCGACGGGCAGACTACGCAGTCTCATTGTCATGTTCGTGACGTGATATTAGCGCAGCTTATGGCAGTCCGAGTCATCCACGAAGAGATGCCAATGCGCCCCAACTTTCATCAGTTCGCGGCTTTCGCCCATGCCGCCCGCGAAGGCAGCCTGTCGCGCGCCGCGGCCCGGATCGGCGTGACCCAGTCGGCGGTGACCCAGCATCTGAACAATCTGGAACGCACCCTCGGCACCCGCCTGCTGTTGCGCCGCCGCGACGGGGTCGAACTGACCCGCGCGGGCCAGACGTTCTATGAACTGGCCGACCGGCTGGTGACCCTCGATCAGCTGATATCGGAAAAGATCGACGGCTACCGCGATCTGGGCACCGGTCATCTGAGCATCATCGCCAACGCGCCGCGCCCGGCGCTTGGCTATATCGCCGCCTACCGCGCCCGCCACCCGGATGTCGAAATTCAGTTCACCCTTTACGACTGGACCCGCGCCATGCGGCTGCTGCGCGAGCGGCAGGTCGATCTGGCCATCGTGACCGAGCCCGAAAAGCTGGACGCCTTCGTCAGCCGCCCGGTCGGCCATGCCCGCTATGTCGCCTATATGCGGCCCGACCATCCGCTGGCCGCGGCACAGCAGGTGTCGCTGGCCGATCTGGCCCATGATACGGTGCTGCTGCCCGAGGAAGGCTCGTTCACCGAGCGGGTGGTCAAGCGCAAGCTCGCCGCCAAAGGGCTGTCCCTGACCCGGCTGGTGCGCGCCACGACCTTTCCGGTGATGCAGGAGGCGGTGCTGCACGGCGTCGGCATCGGCCTGTTTCTGGACGACAGCGCCCACCCCTCGACCGCGATCGTCACCCGCCCGGTGATCGAAATGCCCGAGGCCCACTGCACCTGCGTCGTGACCCCGGCCGACAAGCATGACCTGCGCCTGGTCCAAAGCTTTCTGGATATTGTTCAGTAACGACCCCTAGCCGAGGAACTGAACCGGTTTTTCCCACTGAAGCAGGACGACACAGCCGGTATCGCTCCAGACCCGGTGTTCGGACCCGGCCGGATTCAGCACCAGATCGCCCCGGACATAGGTGCCGCGATCATCGCTTTGCACGCCGTCCAGCACCAGAATGGTTTCCAGCCCGATATGGCGGTGGCGCGGGACCGCCGCACCCGGCGCATAGCGCAGCACCGCCATCTGCGGATCCGCGCGACGCAGCCAATACGCCTCGACCCCGGCGCTGAACGGCACGAAATCCAGATCGCGCCAGCCATCCTTCAACAAGGCGCGCAGGATCAGCGGATCGGTCATGACGCCGCCAATGCGCGGACGATCTGCGCGGTTTGGGCGGTCCAGCCGACAATCGCGCCCTGCGCGCGGATCATGCGGATCGTGGCCGCCTTGAAGTCTGGGAAATAGCTTTCAGTCGCGTCGGTCGCCAACAGGCAGTCATAGCCGCGGTCGTTGGCCTCGCGCATGGTAGTCTGCACGCAGACCTCGGTGGTGACCCCGGCAAAGACAAGCTGTTGCAGCCCCTTTTGCTGCAGCACCGCGCCGAAATCGGTACCATAGAAGGCCCCTTTACCGGGCTTGTCGATCACCACCTCGCCCGGCAGGGGGGCAAGTTCGGGGATGATGTCGGCGCCGTCTTCGCCCGCGATCAGGATGCGCCCCATCGGCCCCGGATCACCGATCCGCAGCGCGGGGTTACCCCGGTCACGCTTGGCCGGGGGCAGGTCCGACAGATCGGGCCGGTGGCATTCGCGGGTGTGGATCACCGGCAGACCGGCGGCGCGGAACCCGTCGATCAGGGTCCGGGTCGTGGGGATGATCGCCTGCAACAACGACACGTCATTGCCCAGCGAGGCGCCAAAACCGCCCGGTTCGATGAAATCGCGCTGCATGTCGATCACCACAAGGCCGATGCTGGCCGGATCGAACGGAAAATCGAAGGGGTCGGCGGGAATGACCGGCATCACGCATGCCCCGCCATATGGAACCCGATCTGCGCCACGTCGGCCTGCGCGGCGGAGGTTTCGAACGCGATCCGACCTTCGGACATCACCAGAATGCGATCCGAGAGTTCCAGTATCTCGTCCAGATCCTCGCTGATCAGCAGGACCGCAACACCCCGGTTGCGCGCCTCGATGATACGTTTTCGGATTGCGGAAACGGCCGAGAAATCGAGCCCGAAACAGGGGTTGGACACGATCAGCAGATCCACCTCGCCGGTCAGTTCGCGCGCCAGAACCGCACGCTGCACATTACCGCCCGACAGCGACGCGATCGGGCTTTGCGGCGAGGCGGTCTTGATCTTGAACTGCGCGATCAAGTCATCCGCGTTCGCGGCGATCTGGCGGCCGCTTTTCCAGAATTTCGGCGCCCCGCCGGGGCCGATGTCGAACAGGCGGAAGGCCAGGTTTTCGGCCACGCTCATCTTCGGTGCGCAGGCGTTTTGCAACGGTTCCTCGGGCAGATAGCGCACCTTATGCGCCTTGGCTTCGGCCCGGGTGGCGGCGAAAGGCACGCCCTTGACCCGCACCGTGCCGGCCCGCAGCGGGCGCTGGCCGGTCAGGATCTCCATCAGTTCCATCTGGCCGTTGCCCGACACGCCGGCAATGCCCAGCACCTCGCCGCCGCGCACCGCGATCGTGTCGATCTCGATGGTCTTCAGGCCGGACCGATCCGCCGCCTTTACCGCGTCCAGCGCCAGCACCACGTCGCCCGCGGCACCCGTGCGCACGGTCTGCGACAGGTCCGGGTCGGCGCCCATCATCATCCGGGCCATGTCGTCAGTGCTCAGATCCCGCACCGCGCCGCCGCCGGCATGCGCCCCCCGGCGCAAAACGGTGACGTCATCGGCAAAACGGGTCACTTCGCGGAACTTGTGGGTGATCATCAGAACCGAGATTTCCCCGGCCTGGGTCAGCGCGCGCACATGGCCCAGAACCTCGTCCGCCTCGACCGGGGTCAGGACCGAGGTCGGTTCGTCCAGGATCAGGAACCGACGCCCCAGGTAAAGCTGCTTGAGGATCTCCAGCTTCTGCTTTTCGCCAGCGGCCAGGCGGCTGACAGGCTGATCCAGCGGCACATGGAACGGCATGGTTTGCATGAAATCCGCCAGCGCCGCGCGTTCCTGTTTCCAGTTGATGACGCCCGGCGCGTCGGCCCGGCTGATCACAAGGTTTTCGGCGGCGGTCAGCGACGGCACCAGCGTGAAATGCTGATAGACCATGCCAAGGCCCAGGCCATGCGCCACCTTGGGGTCGCTCATCCGGGCCTCGCGCCCGGCGACCAGAACGCCGCCTGCCGTCGCGTGGTAAAAGCCCATGATACATTTCACCAGCGTGGATTTCCCGGCGCCATTCTCGCCCAGAAGGGCATGGAACGATCCGGCGGGGATGTTCAACGACACGTTGTTCAGCGCGGTGAAATCGCCGAATTTCATGGTCATGCCCACGGCCTCGACGCTGATCGCGCCTTTTTCGGTGATCAGGGCGCGGCTCATGGCAGTTGCGCGATCAGGGCCGCGCTGCTGGCGACCGCACCGAACACGCCGCCCTGCATCTTGACCATCTTGATCGCCGCGTCGTGGTTGCCCTTGTCGGTGGCGCCGCAGCAATCCTCGACCAGCAGGCATTCAAAACCGCGATCGTTGGCCTCGCGCATCGTCGTATGCACGCAGACATCAGTGGTAATGCCGGTCAGGATGATGTTTTCGATTCCTTTCGTACGCAGCAGCAGTTCCAGGTCGGTGGCGCAGAAACTGCCCTTGCCCGGCTTGTCGATGATCGGCTCGCCCGCCTGCGGATAGAGATCGGGTATAATATCCCAGCCTGGTTCGCCCCGGATCAGGATGCGCCCGCAGGGGCCGGGGTCGCCGATGCCCGCGCCGATCTGCTGGCTGCGCCAGCGCTTGTTCGGTGGCAGATCGGCCAGATCGGGCCGGTGCCCTTCGCGGGTGTGGATGATCAGATAGCCCTTGTCGCGCATCGCCGCCAGCAGCGCCTTGATCGGTTCGATCGGCGCACGCGTCAGCGACAGGTCATAGCCCATCGCATCGACATAGCCACCCTTGCCGCAAAAATCGGTCTGCATGTCGATGATGATCAGCGCGGTGTTTTCGGGCCGCAGATCGCCGTTATAGGGCCAGTTATAGGGGTCGGCGTCGATATAGCTCATGTCCTGCCGCCTTTAGCTGTCTTGATGTCCGTCGGACTGTCCATCTTGCGCTCCTATTTCGTGATGCTCAGCTCGCCCGGCGCGCCGTCCATCGCCTTGTGCGGCGAAGAGGTGGCAATCAGCAAACCCAGCGTCAGCACATAGGGCGCTGCGAAGAACAGGTAATAGCCCTGGGTCACGCCGACCGATTGCAGGGCAGGGCCAAGCGCGCCGGCGCCGCCGAACAGCAGCGCCGCCCAGAAACAGTTCATCGGGCTCCAGCGGGCGAAGATGACCAGCGCCACCGCCATCAGGCCCTGACCGGACGAAACGCCCTCGTTCCAGCTGCCGGGATAGTAAAGCGACAGATAGGCCCCGCCGACACCGGCCAGCGCGCCCCCCGCGCCGGTGGCCAGCAGGCGCACCAGATCGGGGTTCAGCCCCATGGCGCGGGCCGCATCGGTACTGTCGCCCACCACCCGGATGGTCAGCCCGATGCGGGTGGATTTGAACATCCAGCCCAGCGCCACGGCCAGCGCCGCCCCGATCAGGAACAGCGCATTGACCTGCAGCGCCGCCTGCACCTGCGTGACGCTCGACCACCAGCCCAGCGGGATCGCGGGCAGATCCGGCGCGACCGGCTGAATATATGGTTTGCCGAAAAAAAACGCGAGGCCAGAGCCCAGCAGCATCATCGCAATGCCGATGGCGATGTCATTGACACCCCGGAACTTGCAGATCCAGCCGTGAAACAGGCCAAATAACGCACCGGCCAGCGCCGCCGCCAGCACGCCCAGCCAGGCCGATCCGGTCTCGAAAGCGATGGCATAGCCGGTCATCGCGCCGAAGATCAGCGTGCCCTCAAGCCCCAGATTGATCCGGCCCGACCGTTCGGTCAGGCATTCACCCAGCGACACGAACAGAAACGGGGTCGAGACCCGGATCGCGCCGCCCAGAATGGCCAGCGGCACGCCCCAAAGGCCGATATCGGCGGCAGCGCTCATGTCCGGCTCCAATAGGCGGCGGTGAAGATGCGAAAGCGGCCATACAGGGTTTCGCTGAGCAGGATCATCACGAACACGATCCCCTCCAGCACCAGAACGGTGGCGTCGGGCAGGTCCATCCGCCGCTGGATCAGACCGCTTGAGGCCTCGAACCCGGCCAGCAGGATCGACACCGGAATGATGGCCAGCGGGTTATGACGCGCCAGAAAGGCCACAAGGATCCCGGTATAGCCATAGCCCGACACGAGCGAGGCATTGGCCGAACCCAGCACGGCAGAGACCTCGAAGAACCCGGCCAACCCGGCACAGGCCCCGCCCAGCGCGGTGAAGCCGACGATCAGCTTGCCCACCGGCAGGCCCTGAACCTGCGCCGCGCGCACGTTGTCGCCCGCGATCCGGGCCGCGAAACCGATTGTCGTGCGCTCGATCAGCACCCAGCACAGGATGCAGGCCAGAACCCCGGCGGCAAAACCCCAATGCACGTCGATCCCGATCGGCATGTCGCCCACCCGCAGATGTGCGGGCAGCGTCCCGGTCGAGGGTTTGTTCAGACTGGTGGGGTCACGGAACGGCCCCTCGATCAGATGATTCATCAGCGCGATCGCGATATAGGCCATCAGAAGCGAGGCGATGGTTTCATTCACCCCGCGCCGGAACCGCAGCAGACCCACCGCGCCGATCCAGATGCCGCCCGCCAGCGCGGCCACGACCGCCATGCAGACGAACCCGACGGCGGACGGCGCCCCGGCGACCGCCAGCCCGGCCACGCCCGCCGCCAACCCGCCCAGGGCAATCGCCCCCTCACCGCCGATCACCACCAGCCCCAGCCGGGCCGGAAGCGCGACGCACAGTGCCGCCAGCAACAGCGGCGACACCCGCGACAGGGTATTCTGCCATGAAAACGCCGTGCTGAACCCGGCCTTGTAGACCAGCCCATAAAAATCGGCCGGCGATTTGCCCAGCACCAGCAAGAACAGCGAAAACACCAGCAGCCCGCAGATCAGCGCCGCCAGGGGAATGACGACCGCCTCTGCCCTGGGCATCAGCACCTGAAGTGCCGATGCCCCCTGGGCCGCCGGTGGTGTTGCCGCTGAATCGCGCATGATGTCCCCGGATCAGCTGGTCGAGCCGATCACGCCCTCCACCAGATAGTCCATGCTTTCCAGCGCCACGTCGGTTTCGACGAAAGACTGGCCCACGGCCGCGATCACGTTGCCCTTGTTATCCTTCATCGGGCCGGTGATGACGGCATAGCCGCCCGCCATAATCTTGGCCTTGGTGTCTTCGAACTGGGCGCGCGCCGCGTCCGAGACCGCAGGGCCAAGCGGGCTCATCTTGATGAAACCCTCGGCCAGCCCGCCGCGCACGAAATTGCCGATCTCGCCGCCATCCAGCGTGGTCTGCACCATGTCGGTATAGACGCTGGCCCAGTTCCATTCCGCGCCGGTCAGATACATGTCGGGGGCCAGCGCGCTTTGGTTCGCGTGATAGCCGCAGATATAGGCACCGCGCCCGGCGGCCGTTTCCATCACCACCTTGGGTCCGTCCACATGGCAGGTGATCACGTCGCAGCCCTGATCGGCCAGCGCGTTGGTGGCTTCGGCCTCTTTCACCGCCAGCGACCATTCGCCGGTGAAGATCACCTGACAGGTGATCGACGGATCCACCTGACGCGCGCCCAGCAGGAACGAGTTGATGTTCAGCAAAACCTGCGGGATCGGCTTGGCGGCGACAAAACCGATCTTCTTGGTCTTGGTCGCATGGCCCGCCGCGATCCCGTTCAGGAACTGCCCCATGCCGATATAGCCGAAATACGACCCCACGTTCTTGGGGTCGGTGTCGGCATTCCACAGCCCGCCCGCATGTTCAAACCGCACATCGGGGTATTTCGGGGCCAGTTCCAGGATATGCGGGTTGAAATAGCCGAACGAAGTCGGGAACAGCAGCGATGCCCCGTCGAAGTTGATCATCGATTCCATTGTGCTTTGCACATCGACCGTTTCGGGGACGTTCTCTTCCTCGACGACGGTCACGCCGTCCATGGCCTTGACTGCGGCGGCGCCTTCGGCATGGGCCTGATTATAGCCGAAATCGTCCTTCGGCCCGACATAGATGAAACCCACGGTCAGGCCGCCTGCGGCCTGCGCGGGGCGGGTGGAAAACGGGCTGGCCAGTGCCGCGGCAGCAGCTGCGGTGGTGCCCAGAAAATGACGTCTGGTAAGGGTGGTTCTGTCTGACATACGGGTGCTCCCTGGCGGTCGCGCAGGGCCGGGGTGCCGGATCGACAGCCCGGCGGCACAGCGCGAACAGATTTCATTCGACAGCCCGCAGCCTAATGTGAAAAAGCGGTTCTGACTTATGCTAATTTTCGTCAATAGCGGTGAAAAAAACGCACCGCCCATGGCCGCCGCCTCTACAGGCTGTGCACCTGAAGCGCCTGCATCAACTTTTGCACGAACTTGGCCGACCCCACCGGCAAGGTCCGCCCCCGAAGCTGCCCCAGCAGCAGGTTACCCGGCTCGACATCCTGCGGCGACAGCGCGCGTGACACCATCCCGCCCAGCGCGTCAGGCTGCAGCCCGATGGGGAACTGAAAACTGATCGCATTTTCATGCAACACATAATGGCGCATGAAATCGAACGACTCGGCCTCGACAATCGGCGACACCGCGCAAGAGCTGGTTTTCTTGGCCGCATCGTCCAGCAAGATTCTGATGGCATATTGGGGGCTTGGCGCGACATGCGGATAGGCCAGGCAATCGCGGATCCGCAGCCGTTCCTTGCGGGCAAGGGGATGATTGGCGCGCATCAGCGCGTGGATCGGCTGCGAGGCGGAATGCAGAACCTCGAAATCGACCAGATGCCGGGGTTCGAACACCAGTGCGATGTCGCTGCGGAAGGTGCTGAGCTCGATCTCGGCCTGCACCCGGTCGCGCACGTTGACGCCGAAGGTCACGCCGGGATGCTCGTTGCGGTATTCGGCGATCTGGGCGGGCAGGAAATAGGGCAGCAAGGCCTGCGAACAAGCGATGGTGACATGGCCCCGGCGTTCCCCGGCCAGATCGGCAACCTGCGACTGTAACCGTACCAGATCGGATTTCTGGGCGCGGATATGCTGGATCAGCAGCTCGCCGGCCGGGTTCAGCCGCACGCCGCGCGTCAGACGCTCGAAAATCTCATAGCCGAACTCATCCTCGAAACGGTTGATTCGGCGGTTCAAGGCAGAGGCGGTGATGTTCATGTCCTCCGCCGCCTTGCGGATGGACCCTGCCTGCATCACTGCTTCGATAAAGCTGAAATCCTGAAGATGTTTCATGCGCGCCCCCTGAGCGGTGCATTTTCTGCACCGGTTTCGCGCAACCATAGCAACCATTCCGGCGCCGACGAAAGAGGGCCGCAAGGGCGCGGGGCCCCCCCATCTGACCCGGAAACGGTGCAAAGCCCAAATTCTGCGCAGACATTGTCGAAAAACGGGCACTGGCCCACGCGCGGCAATCGGCCCTTGCGCCGTCCAGTCTGGTATTGTCTCTCATTTTCAAGCCACGTAAAGAATAGAGGCACTGTATTCCAATTCTATATGTGAGTTAAATCCATGAAGATTGCCGTTGCCGGGATAGGCTATGTCGGCCTTTCGAATGCAATTTTGCTGGCCCAGAACCACGAGGTCGTCGCGCTGGATATCAGCGCGGACCGGGTCGCGCTTCTGAACGAGCGCCGCAGCCCGATCATCGACCCCGAGATCGAACTCTTCCTCGCGGAAAAGCCGCTTAACCTGCGGGCCACATTGGACAAACACGACGCCTATACCGGCGCCGATTTCGTGATCGTGTCGACCCCGACCAATTACGACCCGCGCACCAACCATTTTGACACCAGTTCGGTCGAGGCGGTGATCGCCGATGTCAGTGCGATCAACCCCGACGCGGTGATCGTCATCAAATCGACCATCCCGGTGGGCTATACCAAGCGTGTCTCGGCGGAAATGGGCAACGACAACATCATCTTCTCGCCCGAATTTCTGCGCGAAGGCAAAGCGCTTTACGACAACCTGCACCCATCGCGTATCGTGGTTGGCGAACGCTCGGCGCGGGCGGAAACATTCGTGGAACTTCTGAAGGAAGGCGCGATCAAGAAGGACGTGCCCACGCGGCTGACCGACCCGTCCGAGGCCGAGGCCATCAAGCTGTTCTCGAACACCTATCTTGCGATGCGCGTGGCCTATTTCAACGAGTTGGACACCTATGCCCAGGTGCATGGCATGAACTCGCGCCAGATCATCGAGGGGGTCGGCCTGGACCCGCGGATCGGCGGCCATTACAACAACCCGTCCTTCGGCTATGGCGGCTATTGCCTGCCCAAGGACACCAAGCAGTTGCTGGCCAATTACGATCAGGTCCCGCAGACCCTGATCCGCGCCATTGTTGACGCCAACTCGACCCGCAAGGATTTCATCGCCGACAGCATCCTCGCCAAGCGCCCCGGCATCGTCGGGATCTATCGGCTGACCATGAAGGCCGGATCGGACAATTTCCGGGACAGCTCGATCCAGGGCATCATGAAGCGGATCAAGGCCAAGGGGATCAAGGTGATCGTCTATGAGCCGGGGCTGGATACACCGGATTTCTTCAACTCACCGGTGGTGAACGATCTGCCTGCCTTCAAGATGCAGGCCGACGTGATCGTCGCCAACCGCGCAACGGATGAATTGTCCGATGTCGCCGATAAGATCTATACGCGCGACCTGTTCGGCGCGGATTGACCCCGTCACGTAAAGGATCCCCCATGCGCACCGCCCTTGTGACCGGTTCGGCCGGCTTCATCGGATATTTCACCTGCAAATGCCTGCTTGAAGACGGCTTTCGCGTCATCGGCCTGGACGCGATGAGCGACTATTACGATGTGACGCTGAAAGAGCGCCGCCAGCAGATGCTGCTGCAAAGCCCGGGCTTCACCGCGATCAACGACAAGGTCGAAACCCCCGACTTGCTGATGGATCTGTTCGCGCGAGAACGCCCCGATGTGGTGATCCACCTGGCCGCGCAGGCCGGGGTGCGCTATTCGATCGACAACCCGCGCTCGTATCTGGAAAGCAATATCGTCGGCACATTCGAGCTGCTGGAAGCCGCCCGTGCCTATCCGCCCCAGCATATGCTGCTGGCCTCGACCAGCTCGGCCTACGGCGCCAACACCCACATGCCCTATACCGAGACCGACCGCGCCGATCACCAGATGTCGTTCTACGCCGCGACCAAGAAGGCGACCGAGGGCATGGCCCATTCCTATGCCCATCTGTACGATCTGCCGATCACCATGTTCCGCTTCTTTACCGTCTATGGCCCCTGGGGCCGGCCCGACATGGCGCTGTTCAAGTTCACTAAGGCGATCCTCGAGGGCCGCCCGATCGACGTCTACAACTACGGCGACATGAAGCGCGATTTTACCTATGTCGAGGATCTGGTCCGCGGCATCCGCCTGTTGATCGACGCGGTGCCGCAGCGCCCCGAAGATGGCGTGGTGCCCGAGGGCGACAGCCTGTCGCCGGTGGCGCCCTGGCGGGTGGTCAATATCGGCAACTCCAACGCGGTCCAGCTGACCGACTTCATCGCCGCGATCGAGGCCGCAACCGGCCACACAGCCGAGCGTAACCTGATGCCGATGCAGGCTGGCGACGTGCCCGCCACCTGGGCCAATGCGGCGCTGCTGAAATCCCTGACTGGATATACCCCGCAGACCGGGGTGGACGAAGGCGTGGCCGGGTTCGTCGAATGGTATCGGCAGTATTATCAGGTCTGAACCCTCGGCCCCACCGGCAGAAAACCCCGGTAAGCTGCCGATGGTCTTGATCGGGATGCGGGCCGGCGGTTATCAGGGCAAGGAGATTTCATTCGCTCCGAAAAACTCTGTGCCGCGCAGCCCCCGACGCCCCGTCATATTGTCTCATTTGTCCCAAATCGAGAATTAACATGCCCGCCCTGACCTGTTTCAAAGCCTATGACATACGCGGCCGCCTTGGCCACGATCTTGACGAACCCATCGCCTATCGCATCGGCCGGGCCTTTGCGCGCGCGCTGGGGGCCACACGCGTGGTGGTGGGCCGCGATATCCGCACCTCCTCTATCGCGCTGACCGAGGCGGTCGTGGCCGGGTTGCGCGCCGAAGGGGCCGAGGTGCTGGACCTTGGCCTGTGCGGCACCGAAGAGATGTATTTCGCCACCAGCCATTTCGCAGCCGACGCCGGGATCGAAATCACCGCCTCGCACAATCCGATGAATTACAACGGGATGAAGATGGTCCGCGCCGGATCGGCCCCGCTGGACGCCGCCACCGGATTGGCCGAGATCCGCGCCCTGGCCGAGGCCGACGCCTTCGGCCCCGAACGCGGCACCGGCAGCCGCCGGGATGTCAGCACCGAGGCCCGCGCGGCCTTTGTCGACAAGGTTCTGTCCTTCGTCGACATCGCACAACTGCGCCCCCTCAAGGTCGTGGTCAACGCCGGCAATGGCGCGGCGGGCCCCACCTTCGACGCCATCGCCGCAGCCCTTGCAGCGCGTGGCGCGCCGCTGCGGTTTCACCGGATGCATCACAGCCCCGATGGCAGCTTCCCCAATGGCATCCCCAACCCGCTGCTGCCCGAAAACCGCGGCCCGACCGCCGAAGCGGTGCGCGCGGAAAACGCCGATATGGGCATCGCCTGGGACGGCGATTTCGACCGCTGCTTTTTCTTCGATCACGTCGGTCACTTCATCGACGGCGAATATATCGTGGGCCTGCTGGCGGCGGCGTTTCTGGCCAAAGAGCCCGGCGCGCAGATCGTCCATGACCCGCGCGTCGTGTGGAACACTCAGGATGTGGTGGCCCGTGGCGGCGGGGTGGCGGTGCAGTCGCGCACCGGCCACGCCTTCATCAAACAGGCGCTGCGCGACACCGGCGCGGTCTATGGCGGGGAAATGTCCGCGCACCACTATTTCCGCGATTTTGTCTGCTGTGACAGCGGCATGATCCCCTGGCTGCTGATCGCCGAACTGATGGGCCGCAGCGGCCAGTCGCTGGGTGATCTGGTCGGCAGTCAGCGCGCGGCGTTTCCTTCGTCGGGCGAAATCAACTTTCGCCTCGACGATCCGGGTGCTGCGATGGAAACGGTGGTGGCGGCGCTGGCCCCCGATGCGCTGTCGCGCGACGATACCGACGGGGTCAGCCTGACCTTCGCCGACTGGCGCTTCAACCTGCGCAGGTCGAACACCGAACCCCTGGTCCGGCTCAACCTCGAAAGCCGGGGAAACCCGGCGCTGATCGATGAAAAGGTCGGCGTGATCCGGGGTCTTCTGACCGGCGCGCAAACGGGTTAGCGCGAATATCCCGGAACCATCGGGCCAAGCAGGGCAACCCGGCGGTAAAACCGCAGATAGACAATCACGATTGCCGCCACCAGCGCCGGGATGCTGGCGTTCACCTGATTGCCGATGACGACAAACAGCGACGACAGCAGCGGAAATATCCACATGACGACACTGGTCATCGGATTGCGCAGATCGGGGTGGCCGATCCTCTTGGCCAGTCCGCGTGCCAGGCTGCGGTGCACCAGGCTGTGCAGGTGAAGCCGGTCCGGCTGCCCGGGATCGGTTCCATCCCGCTTCATCCGGCGCCAGATCGACACCATAGTTTCGGTGACCGGATAGGAAAGCGCCACGAGTCCGATCAGCGGCGATACCTCGGGATTGCGCGCAGGCAGGGCGACCGCGACCACAGCCAGCAGAAATCCGACCGAATAGGCGCCCGCGTCGCCCAGGAAAATCTTGCCAAACGGAAAGTTGAGCAAAAAGAACCCGGCCAGCGCCCCCAGGGTCAACAGGGCACAGTTGAACAGCGCCGTGTCCCCGGCGGACCAGGCGACATAGGCGAAGCAACCCATCACAATGATCGAACAGCCCGACGCCAGCCCGTTGAACCCGTCGATAATGTTGATCGCGTTGGCGATACCGCTGATCGCAAAAGCTGTGAAAACCAGGGAAAACGCGGGAAAAGCCAACAGCCAGTCCGCCCCTGGGATATTGACGTGATCAATGCTGTAACCGGTCAGAAACGTAAAGATCAGCCCCGACAGGGCAGTCGCCGACAGGCGCCATTTGACCCCGACCCGCTTGGTCAGATCCTCAGCCAGGCCGGACAGAAAGGCCGGCAGCGCCGACAGGCACAGCAGCCACCAAAGGGCCTGCGCCTCGGCCGGCAGCAGCAGACCACCAATGATGGCCGCGACAACCAACCCGATGCCACCCACCCGGGGCGTCGGCGCCTTGTGCACTTTCTGAATGCCCTCGTGGCTGTCCATCGTGAAATGCCCATGCATGTCACGCGACATCACCAGAAACAGGCAAACCAGAAACGAGACCATCAACGCGCAGCTAATCGCTGCGTACGATGCGAAGGGAAGCATATCAAAATCCAATTGCATGTTGCTCAGCCGAGCGGAAAGAAAAAAGACGCTTATGCGCCGGTATAAAACCGGCCCCCACCGAACTTACATACAACATTACAGTAACAGAAATCCTTCGCAACTCAGGGGCACGCCTCCACTCGCACACAAAACGCCGCAGGCAGCGCAGACATTGCCGTAACGGCAACTTCTTGCCGATTGGAAGCGGCCGGCAGCAGGCAGAACGCGGGATGACGCAGCGCTTGACCAGTCATCCTGCTATTTCTCGTCGGTTTTATATGCATAGCGGTAATTGTAGTAGTAGTGTCGGCTGCCATACGCCCCCCCCATCGCCGTATAACCATTCAGAACCGCGCCAGCGATTCGACTGCCGGCGGTTTCAAACATCTGGCGAACGGCCTCGACCTCTCTGATCGCAGTTTCCATGTGACGCACCACGACGATCGTTGCCCCGACGCTGCGCCCCATGATAACCGGATCGGTCACCGCCAGCGTCGGCGGCGAATCGATGATGATCAGATCATAGCGGGTGTTCAGCTCTTCCAGCAACTCGGGGAACGTGGCGCGCATCAGAAGTTCCGACGGGTTCGGCGGGAACCGGCCCGACGGGATCACATCCAGCGCATCAACTGGCCCTCGACACAGGACCTCGTCCAGGGTTTTCTCGCCGGCCAGCAGCTCTGCCAGGCCGGGCGTATTGCGTTCCAGCCCGAAATAGCGCCGCAGGTATCCGCGCCGCAAATCGGCATCGACCACACAGACCTTCTGACCGGCCTGGGCTGAAACCACCGCAAGATTGACAGCGTTGAAGCTTTTGCCCGCCCCCGGTGCAGCCGACGTGAACATCACCGTACTGGTCTTGGCATCGAGCATTCCGAAATGCAGGGATGTCCGCAGCGACCGCAACGCCTCGACCACCAGATCGTCCGGCTTGGTCAGGGCCAGAATCGGCAAGGTCCCGCGCATGGCCCGGTGATTGGCGGCGTCGTGGGAATAGTTGATCGTGGCAAAAACCGGCAGGCCGATCTTTTCCAATTCCTCGGCGCCCAGCACACCACGGCGCAGCATGTTGCGCAGCAAAACCGCCCCGGCCCCTGCGAACAGCCCAAGCAGCAGCGCGAGCAGCAGCACCCGCCCCTGCCTGGGCTTGATCGGAAGCACGCTTGCCTGCGCCCTGTCGATGATACGGACATTTCCGATGCTTGATGCCTGGACGACCTGCAATTCTTGCGCCCGGTTCAACAACTGCAAATAGACCTGCTGCGCCACTTCCAGATCGCGCGTCAGGTTGAAGATTTCCTTTTGCGTCTCCGGCAGCGCCCCGGTTTCTTCACGCAGTTCCGACAGCTGGCTTTCGATCCGTTCCCGGTTCTTTAGAAGCGCCTGATAGGACGGGTGATTTACGGTGAAGCGCGACTTGTACTCTTCCTCCTGTAGCGCAAGTTCGCTCAGTTCCTGTTCAAGCTGCGTCGCGCGATCCAAAAGGGTCTGGGTCTCATAGCTCAGATCGACGGATTGCTGTTCTTGACGATAGAGGTTCAGCGCGGTCTGTGCCTCGGCCACCCCCTGTTTGGACGCCGGCAGCTGCTCTTCGATGAATTGCAGGCTTTGGCGTGCTTCCGCAGAACCGCGGGAAATGTTCTGTGCGACATAGGCCTGCGCTATTGCATTCAAAATCCGTTCGGCCTCGCGCGGATCGGCGTCCGTGAACGTAAGCTTCAGAATGGAGGACTGGCGGCTGCTTTCAGTTACGGCAAGCCTGTTCCGAAGGTTCAGCGCCATCTGGCTTTCGTTCCTCTTGCGGACAACGAATTCCCGCCCTGGCTTTCCCTCCAGTTCGTCTATGCGCATGGAAAAGCCCCGCGCGTCATCCCCCAGCCGCTCGCGTACCTGGCCGGATCGCTCGGCGCCATCGGGCAATCTGACCGTATATCCGCCGTCCCCTGTCGAGGTGACGATCAGTTCTTCACCAATCCAGTGCTCCGGCACGACAAGTTCACCCAGCTTGATGCGCTCATCGCTCCAGGCATAAGGGGTCAGGCTATCCCAGCCGGGGTCGGACAGGGGATAGCGCGTCAGCGCCTCGCCGATCACCGGCAGACGCCGGGGGCTGGCGCTGACCCCCAGGTCAAGCTCCCGGACCACCTGTTCCAGAACCATTCTTGAGCGCAGAATCTCGATTTCCGTCGACACCCGCGGATTTTCCCCGGCCAGATCCGACACCGCCAGCGGCAAAGCCAGACCACTGCTCTTTTCCTCGAGCTGCAACAGCCCGTCGGCGCTGTAGATCGGCTGCGTCAGCATGACCATGATCTGGCCCACAATCAGCGCAAGCATGACGGTCAGTCCAATCCAGATCTTGCCCCCCCAGATCACCGCCAGAAATTCGAGAAGGTTGATTTCGTCGTTTTCGGCTTCCGCTACATGCGACTCGTTGCTCATTGCGTCTACCTGTCCAGCTTGGTTGCCCAAGTCTGGGCTGCCTGGGTTATCTCGTCAAAAATTCTCTGGTGAAACTCGCGCCGTCGCTGATAGGGGTCGGCGATCCCCTTGCCCCCCGACCATTGGTCGAACAGCAGGGTCTTGCCAGACAGGTGCGGTGCGGTGCGGATGACATCTGCGCGGTGGCCCTGCTCCATGACCAGGATCAGATCGAAATCGGTCGCGAGTTTCGCGGAAAACTGCCGGGCCACATGGCCGTCCAGCGAAATCCCATGGGCTGCGGCCACCTCGGACATGACCGGATCGGCGGGATGGCCGACCAACGCGCCAAGCCCGGCGGATTCGACCCGAAGCTGCGGAAGCAGATTGCGCAGCACCCGCTCACCGGCAGGGGAGCGGCAGATGTTGCCGACACAAACGACCAGAACGGAACTTATCATGCCGCCCTACTCACCCAACTGGTCCACAGCCCGCGCGGCGGCCACTGAGGGCAGCAGATTGCTGATCAGCAGGTTCCATTTCGAAATCGGCGCGGTTGTGACATAGATCACGTCCTGCGGCAGCACGGTGAACCGCGTTCCCAGCAGAAAGGCGACCGGCGTCGACGCGTCCAGCTGGTAGACCGTGATTCCCTGATCGCTGTCGCGGAACACAAACACACCGCGTGCATCGGCGCGATCCTCGCGCAGGCCGCCGACACGGGTCAGCGCCTGGGTCAGGTTCACATTCTCACGCGTCAGGTCGATTGTCGCGGGCTTGACAATCTGGCCCAAAAGGAAGGCTTCGGCCAGCGTCAGTCGCGGCACGTTGACCACATCGCCATGGTACAGCACCGGGTTATTGGCGCTGGCCCCGGCCTCCAGAAACGCCTGAAGATCGACATTGTAAACCGCTCCGCCGCGGCGGATGGTGACGCCGTGCGGGTTGGCCTCTTCGGTCAGCCCGCCGGCCGCATCCACGGCCTGCAACAGGGTCAGCGGCGACGCCGACAGCGGCTGCCGGTTCGGCGCGGCCACCTCGCCCGTGACCGAAACATATTGTGAGTTATAACCCACGACCCGCACTTCGAGCTGCGGATCCGGGATGAATTCTGAAAGCGCCAACGTCAGGTTCGTGCGGATGGTTTCGGGGGTCAGCCCCTGTGCCGGAATCTGCCCGACATAGGGATAGAAGAATGTCCCGTCTGCCTGTACCCGCAACCCCGAATCGATCGGGCTGCGCCCCTCGCCCGCGGGCAGCGTCAGTTCCGGGTGATCCCAGGCGACGACATCCAGAATGTCGCCCACACCGACGCGGTAGTTCCAGCCGCCATTGGACGGCAGCGTGGTCTTGATGCGCCCCTGAACCCGGGGCTTGTTATAGTCGTTTATATTCTGCGCGGTCAGTTGGACAATGGACACATTGGTGCCAAGCGCTTCCACGCTGTCTTTTTGCGCCTCTTCCCGCACCGGGAAGTCAGTCTTGGTGATGCCGCAGGACATCAGAAGCGAGCAGGCAATGAGAACCATTGTCCAGTAACGCATTTATCTGCCTCTTTATCTTACTTGTGTCGTCTGTTCTGCGGCTCGGTGGGTGGGAAAACGACGCACGCCATAGTAACAGCACGGGCTACATCAGGATGATGCAGCCCGCCCGGCAACTACGAATGGCAAATCCCCCTCATCCCCGATCAATGGCAAAGCGGACACCATCCGACCGGTAAGGCAGATCAATTCCGCAGCAGGGGCGCTCAATCAACGAGTGCCCGATGTTGACGAAGACGAAGACGAACTGCTGGCAGCCGCGACACCGGCGACCAAAACCGTAGTGCCAACGACAGCGAGAGTCGTAACGCTGAGGCCGCCCACCAGCCCCGCACCAGCACCGATACCAGCACCGGCGCCGGCGCCAGCAGCGCCAGCACCACCACCAGCAGCGCTAGCACCGGTGCCGGCACCACCAGCGGCCTGAGCTTGAGCTACGACCGGAGCGCCGGCAAGGGCGGCAACGGTAACGAGGGACAGGCAGATTTTTTTCATGGCAAACGCCTCCTGAAACTTTCTATCTTGATTTAAACTCTACTCAAAATCGCGGCGTGGCACAACACGGCCTAAGAAACTCTGGCCCCGACGACACCGTATTGCAACGCTTTCTCAGGGTCACAGCAGCAGATGCTCAAGCGAGATCTCGCCGATCTGCGGGCCGACCCACTGGCGCGACTTCCATATCTGCCCGTCCGCCGTACCGATCCAGTACAGATTCTCGAAACCCGGCATCCCCGCGCCGCCGGCATCCGGCGTACAGGTTTCCCGAATCCGCCGCGTGGCGTGCCCGGCGCCGCCGGTCAGGACAATCGACTCACTGCCCTGGGTCACATAGCGGCAGGTATAGGTCTGCCGGATCTCGTGGTTCTCCCCATCAAGATAGCGATGATCGCGGCGCGCACTGCCGCTGCCCCGCCGCACTGCGGGGACCACTTGGGACACATCGGCGATCATCAGATCCTGCCCCAACCCCCGGGTGCCGCCCAGAATGCCACGGTAAAGGTTCAGCCCGACACCGTCACCGCTGACCCAACTGCGCCAGTCGCCGTTGCGGCCCAGGATGACCAATGTGGCCACCGCGTCGCGCGTGGGAATTTCGGCCCACAGCAAGGGCCGGTCGATCCCGGCCAGAAACTCCGGCGTGATCATCGCACGCGGATCGGCCGCCGCATCGCGCCCGGCGGTCAACTGGCCCAGGATCACTGCCAGAGGCTCGTCGCGCGTGGTTCCGCACCCCGCCATCAACCCCAGCAGAACCGCCAGCCGGACATACTTGCGAAAGCTCGTTTCGATCATCGCCAGAACCGCCCCCATTGATCGTCCAACTCGGGCGCGTGATAGTCCCGCACCTGTTCATACAGCCGGTTCCGGACATTCAGCCGTGCCCCGCCATCCCGCTGCAGCGGGCGAATCACTGCGGTATCGCGTCGCTGCGACGGCTGGCCCATGAACCAGGATTGCGGAATTGTCAGGCGGAGCCCCTTGTCGAACGAACCTTCGCCGAAATCCTCAGAGGATACATCCGTCAGCGTTGCGAACGCCCCCACCTTCCAGCCATTGTCAAAGGTCCGGTCCAGCGAGAGCGTCGCCCCCCAGTCCCCCGCCAGATAGCGCCCGGCATCGACCTGCACCTCGAACCCGTTTGTGAGATCGTAATAGGCCGAGGCATGGCCGGTCACGACGTCATAATCATATTCGTCGAAGCCGAACAGTTTGTCGGTATCGCGCTGTTGGACATAGTTCATCTCAAGTCCCAGCGCGAGCCGGCTCTCGACCGGCTTCCACAGCACCTCGCCCGAAACCCCGCCGTACATCTCTTCGAGATAGCCCAGCGACAGACGGGCATAAAGATCGCGCGCCGGATGCGAGAAATGATCGAGCGTCAGGTATTCGACGCCGGTCTTGCCATTGCGGGCATAGAGATTGGCGTCCGAGCGCACATGCGGCAGCACCGAGTCAGAAACCCGGGTGGCGTCGTCGCGGTTGCCGATCACCTTGGCGCGCACCGCCCCCGACAGCGACAGGTTATGGGTCAGGTGATACTGCGCCTGCAGCTCGACACCGGCATCGGCCCGCAACGGATCATCGGGGTCGAAGAACGAGGTGGCGAGATAGGGACCCAACCCCCAACTGAACCGGGGCAGCGGCTCTACAACCATTTCCGGCGCGGCGCCGGCCGGGCCGATTTGGGCGGCGGCCCAGCTTTGCGCGATACCATCGGGCGCATATTCCAGCCGCTCGATATCGCTGCGCATCAGGGTAACGCGGGCCACGCCCATGCCTTCGACCGACGGCTCGATCTCGAACCGCTCGACCGAAGGGGGCAATATCGCGGTCAGGATGCGTGCGGTCCGGCCAAGCGCCTGAGGCGGATTGTCGAACCGGGTATTGCGCAGCCGCAGCCGGGCATGGTCGGGGCTCAGCTCCAGCCGCTCCAGCACCAGCCCCTCGGCGGCCAACGCCTGCGCCAGCAGATCGGCAAGCGCCGCGCGCTGCGCCGGATCCTCTAGAATCGCGCCGTCCCAGCTGTCTGCCGCACCGCTGCGCACCACCACCGGGAACGGCGCCGGGCTGTGGTCGCCGCCCAGCGGGGACTTGCGCGGATTGAGCGTGAAATTGACCGTCAGTCCCAGTTCCGAGCCATGCAGATACTGCGCGCCCAGCGTCACACCGGGAAGCCAGCCATAGGATAGACCGAAATTGAACGGCGACTCGCGGTCGATCAGACCCCGACCCTCCTCCCGCTCATAGGCGTCCGAGGAATATTCCAGCTTCAGTGCCAGTTTGTCCGTGGCCTGCCACTGTGCCCCGGCAAACAGCGCGGCGGGCCCGTGGAACCACTGATCCACATTGGGCTGGCCGCCCTCGTCCTTGGAGGCCGGGCGGGTGTCGAAGGATCCGTCGAGCGCCCCCAGCGGGTTGTCGAAACTGCCGAAGCTGCCCAGCCGCCCCCAGCCGAACCCGCCGGAAAATGCCAGGCGCGGGGTCAGGTGCTTGGTCGCGACCAGATATTCCGCACTATAGACACTGGTGCCCGCCAAATCCCGCAGCCCCACCGCCATCGCGGGGCGCCAGGTGCCTTCGTTCAAAAACCGATAGTGCAGATCGAAGCTCCGGTCGTACAATGACTTCCCGGTCGCGCCGTAATCTTCGAGTATGGTATACCGGAACGCGCCGGTCAGCCTGGGGGTGATCTGAAACGCCAACGTGCTGCGCGTCAATCCATCTATAGCGGCAATGGTGGTCGCCAGTTCCGCATCGGGCATGGTCAATGCCGACGGCATATCCAGCAGACCCGGCATGCCATAGGTATTGAGCAACGTGCCCGACGCCGTCTCGACGGTCTGGGCCATCAGCGCCCCAGGGGCGGCACATCCCAGATGCACGGCAAGAAGACCGCCCCGAAAGATACCGGATGTTCGCTGGGTCATTCTTACGGGCCCTCGATCTTTTTGCCGCCGCCTAGGTTCGATCCGTAAAGAATACCCGCGTTCATGCCAACAGCTGGCGTGCAAATCGGCATCTGATCAGACCTTCTGCATGTGTTTTGTTTCAACCGCCACTCTGGTGGACCGGCCCATGATGTCCATCAGCACCCAAACCCGCTGATCCGGCGCGATTGCTTCGACCGTCGCCACGAAATCCGCAAACGGACCGGCCGACATGCGCACCTCGCTGCCGGGGGGCAGTTGCTCGGGCGGCAACAGCCGGTCGTCCCTGTCGCAACGCGTCATCAGGCTGCTTATCAGGCGCGATGGCACTCTCTCTGGAAAACCACTGCCGAAGCTGACAAGGCGCGCAACGCCATAGGTGCTGTTGACCGCGCGCCATGGTGCCGCGTCACGCCCGAAACCGATGAAAAGATAGCCCGGAAACAACGGCCGAAGTTCTTTCTGAAATCGGCCGCCTTTGCGGCGTGTTTCTTCCTGAAGCGGGCAGAATACCCGAAATCCCTGACGCCGCAGATTGTCGCCCGCGATCCGAAGAGAGTTCGGCTTCAGCTGGGCCAGGTACCATGGATCTTGAGCCCCGTGCATTTCAGCTTGTCCCATTTTCCACCACAATTCATTATTTATATTCAGTTTTCTGCCCCGCCACGACAAACTGAACGCCTGCTTAGTTTTGATAGCACATGTCAATTTTCAGGGAAATGCACGCATTCCGATTTGTCTGGCTGCCCCTTCTTTCGCCGCCCGACACCGTTGTGTTGCGCGGATTTCCGCTGGTTCGGCCTATATGTCGGCAACGCCCCCCTGCGGCATCAGGACGCCGCGATCCCGTGTACCGGGTTCTGCCAGTTCTTCGCCCGTGTGCGCAAAACCGTCTGAAACTGCTCGAACATCGCGATGGTGGCGGGGTCCATTTCACCCACCGGTCCGGCCACATCCAGCACCAGATTGATCGCACGCAGCCGGTCGACATCATCGCGCAGCAGCTTGGGCAGGGTCTGGATCGCCTGCTTGCCGGCCAGATCCACGATCAGGCTTTGCTCGTGGATCAGGTGGTTGCGCTGCTCCGCGCTCATCGTGTCGAAGGGCGGGCGCGAATGCAGCATCGCGTTGGATCGCTCCAGCCGCTCGCGTCGCACCGACCCGCGCGCGCGGGCCAGCAGGATCATCATCCGCACGATGGCCTCGGGGTAATCGCCCCTGTCGACATGGCTCAGCACATCGCGCACCTCGGGGAAGCGCGAAATGTCATGGGCGGCGGGGGTATGCGGGGCCGCCTTCGCCAACCCGCGCATCCACGGGCTCGCGTAAAGCGCGTGAAAGCCCAGCTCGATCGCGGCATCGCGGCTGTCGCGGTAGAAATCCCAGCCCTGCTCGACCAGATCGGCAAAGGCATGCTCGGCGACCTTGAACATATTGTCCTGGGGCGCCGGCCTGCGCCGGGCACGCACGACCTGCGCCTGATCGCGAATGTTTTCCATCGCCGGGCTGGTGGTGGAAAACAGCGCCATCTGCTGGCGCATCGGATGCAGGGCGCGGCCCATCTCGGCCAGTTCGGGCGTGACGATGGCATTCAGCCAGGGGCGCAGCGTCAGTTCATAAGTCTTGGTGCCCCAGTCCGACAACTCGGACACGATCGAAAATTCCTCTTCGATCTCGGGCCCATCGCTCATGGCGCGGATCTGCTCGATCCCGCGGGCCTCGAACGCCACCTGAAAGCCGGTCTCGTCCTCGCCGATGATCATCTCGTAAAGGCCCGGCGCCAGCGACTCGATCGTCTTCACGACAGAGGTGATCTGCTTGTGCTGGGTCGTGGCCACCTTGGCCGAAACGAAAATACCCAGATGGCCGACGCTGTCATGCAGGGTATAGACGATCACATGGCCACGCGCGCGCAGTTCTTCGGTCGTGTCATACAGATCGGCGATCCAGTGCAGCGCCTGCTGCGGCGGGGTGATATTGTCGCCGTGGCTGGCGAAGACCACAACCGGTGCGGTGATGCGCGTCAGATCGACCGGTGTGCCGTCGTTCAGAACCGCCTGCCCACGGGTCAGCTTGTTGCCGATGAACAGGTTCTCGACGATCCAGCGTATCTCGGCCTCGTTCATGAAATAAAAACCCGACCACCATCTTTCGAAGTCCAGAAAGCGCTCGGTCCCGCCGTCGATATCGGCGAACAGGTCATAGTTCTTGCGCCACCAGGTCTTGGCCGGGTTCAGCCCCTCGAAATTGAGCACCAGGCTGGCACCGTCGAACGTGCCGCCCCCCAGATCCGAGGCCAGCAGCGCCGGCATGGCCCCGCCCGCCAGACCACCGTAATAGCGAAACGGGTTCTTGCCCACCTCGCCCGCCCAATAGGACAGCGGCGCCCCGGCAATGACCAGCGGACCGGTCAGATCGGGATGGGTGGCCGCCAGGATCATCGCGGCCCAGCCGCCCTGACAATTGCCGGTGATCAGCGGTTTGGGGCTGGCGGGGTGCAACGCGGCGATCCGGCGCAGAAAGATCGCCTCGGCCTCGCACACGTCGGCAAGGGTCTGGTCGGGTTCGGGATGCGGGAAGAAAATCACGAAATAGACCGGATGACCGTCGCGCAACGCAACGCCGACCTCTGATTCCGCCTTGAACCCGCCGATGCCGCTGCCATGGCCGGCGCGCGGGTCGATGATCACCCAGGGGCGGCCATCCTCGCGCGTGGGCGGGAACCCTGCGGGCGGACGGATCCGCACCAGCGAATAGTTCACCGGCCGTTCAAGCGTGCTGCCGTCCACCACCATCTCGTAATCGAAGACCAGAACCGGCTTCAGCCCTTCGGCCTCGCGCGCCAGGGCCGCATCGCTGCGCTGACGCAACGCATCCAGAAACAGGATGCCGCGCTGCTGGAAATCCCCCAGATAGGCCCGCAACTCGCTGCTCATGGTCAGCGGGTCCATCATCGTGATCAGGGTTTGGGCGGCGCTGACGGTCTGTGACCAGTCGGCAATGGCCGTCTTGGTCAATTCGGTGCCATGCCTGGCGCCCAGCCTGCCGAGCAGTTTCACCTGCGCATCGGCCTTTTGCCAGATATCCGCGACCTCTGCCAGTTTGCCGTGCAGGTCGCCAGAGGTGTCCTTCGGCTGTGTCATGGTCTTATCCTACGATGTGGAACCCGCCATCAATGTGATGCACGCCGCCGGTGACGTTGCGAGCCTCGTCACTGGCCAGAAAGGCCGCATAAGCGCCGACATCCTCGATCGTGGCCAGATGATGGGTCGGCGCGCGCGCAGCGGCGGCGTCCAACAACTCGTCGAAATGGCCGATCCCCGACGCCGCCCGTGTCTTCAGCGGGCCGGGCGACAGGGCGTGAACCGAAATTCCCTGCGGCCCCAGCTCGGCCGCGATATAGCGCGTGACCGATTCCAGCGCGGCCTTGACCGGCCCCATGATGTTGTAATTCTCGACCACCTTTTCCGCACCGTAAAAGGAAACCGTCATGCAGGTGCCCCCCTGCGGCATCAGCGGCTCCGCCGCGCGGACCAGCCGGATGAACGAGGCCACCGAAACATCCATCGCGGTCAGGAACCCTTCGCGCGAACAATCGGTCACCCGCCCGTGCAGGTCGTCCCGGGGGCAATAGGCAATGGAATGCAGGCAGATGTCGACCCGGCCCCATTGGGCGGCGATCTGCTCGAACAGGGCGGCGAACTGCCCGTCCTCACGCACATCGAGCGGCGCGATGATCCCGGCCCCCAGCTGTTCGGCCAGCGGGCGCACATGCGGTTCGGCCTTGTCATTCAGATAGGTGACCGCCAGATCGGCCCCTTGGGCACGCAACGCCTGTGCACAACCATAGGCGATGGACTGCTCGTTCGCGATCCCGAGGATAAGCGCCTTCTTGCCAGCAAGTGAAAACATCGCCTTACCCCTCGCGTCCTGATCCTAGATCTATCGGCAAAGTGTAACAGCCTAGCGTCACGGCTATCGCAATATGGGCCGCGGACCAGCGCCACCCATGCCGCGCCCAGCCGGTGCGGCGATCGGACCGGCGCACTTGCGCGGTTGCCGAGCGACAATCAATTCTCGACTATGAACGGTGAGACGGGCACCTTGATGCGGGGTGTTCATCCTTCGGGTTCCTCGGCTGGTGTTTGGCGACAAAAGCCTAAACCCGGATCGGATGAACAACCTGCTGAGAGTTCACAGCTAGCGCGCCCGCCGCGCGCCCAGCAGGATCGCCCCGGCACCCCCAGCCGCAAGAGCCAGCGCCGCGCCCAGCGCCTCCCACCCCAGATGGTCCAGCAAGGCCCCGGCGAAGGGCACCCCCAGAAACGCGATCACGCCGCCGCATTGGGCCATCACGCCCAGGGTGCGGGCCGAGGCGTGTTCGCCGGGCGCCGCCACCAGAACCGACGCCAGCGTCGCAGAGGAACTGACCCCGCAGGCAAAGGCATAAAGAAACAGCGCCGCGAGGCTGCCGTGGGAAAACATCCAGAACGCGCCGAGGGCGGCCATCGCGAACCCCACGACCGCCAGTGCCGGCCCGTTTTCACGCCGCAGAACCGGCAGCAAGGCGGCGGTGGCGAAGCTGCCCAACGGCACCATCAGCGGCACAAGGCCCGATCCGGCAAGCCCCGTTTCCTGCGCAAAGGCGGGCAGGAAAGAGAAGAACCCCATGGATAGAAAGACGTAGAGGCCGAAGGCCACCGCCAGCGACCACGCGACATCGCCCCATCGGGCGACATCGGCCTGAACCGTGCGGATGGGCGCGACCCCGCGCACCGCCAGCACGGGCAAAGACAGCAGCGCGACCGGCACGGCGAAAACCGCCAGTTGCGCCCCCATCGGCATCTGCGCAGGCAGAGCGCCCGCCAGGGCGGCGGCGGCCGCGAACCCCACCGGCACCACGCTGCCCCACAGCGCCATGAACACCGGCCGGGCCGATCCGATCGGCGCATTGGCCAGCCACGCCGGGGCGGCGACGGCGGCCAGAACATAACCTGCCCCCTCGATCAGTCGCGCGACCATCATGCCCGCGGGCCCCAGCGGCAAGGCAAACAGCCCCGCCCCCGCCACGATCAAAAGCACCGCCGCCCGCAGGCATGGCAGCAGCCCGATCCGCACCAGGGGCCGCCCCAGAAACGCGGCGAACAGGGCGACAAACAGCGTAATCACCGAGGTCAGCAGCCCGCTGAAGGCCAGCCCGGTTCCGTAATTTTCGGCGATACGCACCGCGTAGGGGGCGATCTTTCCCAGCTCCAGCCCGGTGGCATAGCCGAACGCCAGCACAAGGCAGGCGTCAAGGAGCGGGCGGCTCACGGTTTGGGCGTCCAGGGATCGATGCGCGGGGCCGGGCTGGGCTGCGCAACACCGCCCGCCGTGATGAAGCACCCCGCCATCTGCGGGTGGCTCTGCGCTTCGTCCATGTTCAGAACCGGGGTGACGCAGGCGTCGACATCGGCAAACAGCGCCACCCAGTGATCGAAATCGCGGGTCAGGAAGGTTTGGCGCAAGGCCTCGGCCATTTCGGGCCAAAGCGCGCGATCGCCCTGTCCGGCGATGAACCGTGCGTCCAGGCCCAAAGTGCGGATCATGGTGGCGAAAAAGACCGGCTCCAGCGCCGCCACCGCCATATAGCGCCCGTCGCGGGTTTCATACACACGGTAGAACGGCGCGCCGCCATCCACGGTGTTGTTTTCGCGCCCCTCATGCCAGGCGCCCTGCGCCCGCTTGCCGTGGATGAAACTGGCCAGATGGGTGGTGCCGTGGATCATCGCCGCATCCACCACCTGCCCCTGCCCCGTGCTGTGCGCCCGCCAGATCGCGCATATCAGGCCAAAGGCCAAGTACATCCCGCCGCCGCCGAAGTCGCTGATCAGGTTCAGCGGCGGTGTCGGCGGGCGGCCCTCTTCGCCCATCAGGCTCAGCAGCCCGGTCAGCCCCAGGTAATTGAGGTCGTGCCCGGCCAGATGCGCCATCGGGCCGGTCTGGCCCCAGCCGGTCATGCGGCCATAAACCAGACGCGGGTTCAGCGGCAAAAGGTCGTCAGGGCCCAGCCCCAGGCTTTCCATCTTGCCGGGCCGGAACCCTTCGATCACGGCATCGGCGTCGCGGATCAGATCCCGCGCGACGGCCATGCCTTCGGATGTTTTCAGATCAAGCGGCACATCGCGGCGCCCGCGGTTCAGAAATGTGCCAGGCGCGGGATTCGGCGCCGATGATCCTGGGCGGGTAATTCGCGTAACCGACGCCCCCATATCGGCCAAAGCCATCGCGGCGAACGGCCCCGGCCCCAATCCGGAAAACTCAACGATATGCAGGTTTTCAAGCGGTTTCATGCTGTCAATCTCCCCGCCTTCGGATGGCTGGACTTGTTATTGATCTAATGGTCTGACCATTATATACAGGACCGCAGAAAGTCAAACAGACACGGCATCGATGAGTATAGCACAAAGACCCATTCCCGCCCCCAGCGCCGAGACGAGGCCATTTTGGGATGGCGCAAAGGCTGGCACGCTGACGCTTGCCAAATGCTGCGATTGTGGCCGCATCCCCTATCCGCCGCGCCCGCGTTGCCCTGATTGCCTGTCGGACAGGCTGGAATGGATCGCCTTGTCCGGCAAGGCTGCCCTGAAGGGCTGGACCGACATTCACCTGCCCGCCCTGCCGGGGCGCGAGGGTCCGATCTGCATCGTCGAATGCACCCTGGCCGAAGATCCGCGCACCGTGATCGCCATGCTCGATGACACCGGCTCGGTGCGCGGCCACGCGCCCGACACGCCGCTGACGATTTCGATGCGCCTGGATGCCAACGGCTGGGGATACCCGCAGGCCACCGTCGATACGCAGGCCACGTCATGAGCCAGGACATCGTTATTTCCGGGTTCGGTTCCTCGTCGATCGAACGCAAATCCGACCGCGGCATCATTGCCTTCGCCCAAGACGCCATTCTGGAGGCGCTCAAGGACGCCGGGCTGAGCCGTGACGATATCGACGGCTATATCGGCGCGCCGTTTGCCACCAACGCCGGCTCGCCCCATGCCGAAGGCGGGGACGAGGTATCGGTCAAGACCATGGCGCCGGCGATGGGGTTCAAGGGACTGCGCTATGGCACCGACCTTTACCGCCGCTATCCCGCCGACATGGTCGCCAGCGCCGCCCACGCGCTGATCGCGGGCGATTGCCGCTATATCGTCGGCGTCCGCGCGCTCTATAACCTTCAGGGCATCAACTATGCCACGGCCGACGTGCCGGTGGCCTATGGCAATGACCAGTTCATCAAACCCTTTGCCTATAACATCGCCGGGGCCCGTTTTGCCGCCCGCGCGCAGCGCTACATGGCGCAGCATGGCATCAGCCGCGAGGATCTTTACGAGGTGGTGGCACTGGCCCGCCGCCACGCCGCGCTGAACCCCTATGCCATCTGGAAGGACCGCACAGTCACCCGTGACGCCTATCTGGACGCGCAGATGATCGCGACGCCGCATTGCCTGTTCGATTGCGACATGCCGGTTTGCGGGGCCGCGGCCTTTGTCATGTGCCGGGCAGAGGATCTGCCCGCCGGCGCCACCCCGGCCTATGTGTCCGGCTGGGCCGGGTTTCAGACCCCCAAAACGGTTTTTGAGATGAGCGGGCTTGGCACCGCCGATGTCACGCAGGCGCAGCTTTACGACGGGTTTTCGTCGATGGTCTACGAGTGGCTCGAAGGGTTCGGGTTTTGTGCCGAGGGCACCGCGCCCGCCTTCATCCGCGACGGCCGCGCCAATCTGGATGGCGACCTGCCCCTGAACACGTTCGGCGGCAGTTTGGGCGAAGGACGCATGCACGGCATGGGCCACCTGCGCGAAGCCTATCTGCAAACCGCCGGCAAGGCGGGCGCGCGTCAGGTCGCGAAATCGGGGCCCTGTCTGGTGCAGATCGGCCCGTTCGATGACTCGGCCTTCGTGATGCTCACCCCCGAGCCGCAACGCCGCATATCCCCGACGTTATGAGGAGGTAACGCAATGAAACTAAGAGATTATCTTTCAATTCCTTACATCATTCAGGCGCAACCTTACGAAGTGCGCGAAGGCGAATGGGTGCGCCGTCTGGCCTATCCCGAACTGGGTGACTTCGTGGCCGAGGGCCAAGACGTTGAGCAGGTTTATCTGGAGATCGAGCGCCTGCGTTACGCCGAGATCGTCAAGCGCCTGAAGGCCGGCGATCCGCCGCCCGTGCCCCGCGCCCCGCTCGAAACAGCCGATCCGGCCTGGTGGGCCGCGTTCCTGGGCATTTCCGATCTGGTCGACGGGCTTCTGGACAAGGACGCCACGGAACTCGCCAGCGCCTGACCCCTTCCCGGCCCCGAGGAGGCGGCCGACCCATAACTTGAGAGGAGAAAAACATGCTTTCCAAAGAAGACAACGAAACCCTGGTCCGGGTTGGCCCCGGCACCACCATGGGCGAACTGTTCCGCAACTACTGGATCCCCTTCTTCGCGTCGAAGGATCTGGAAAAAGACGCCCAGCCGCAGACCGTGAAACTGCTGGGCGAGACCCTGATCGTTTTCCGCGACAGCGAAGGCGATGTCGGCCTGGTCGATAACGTCTGTCCGCACCGGGGCGCGCCGCTGATCTATGGCCGGAACGAAGATTGCGGCCTGCGCTGTGTCTATCACGGCTGGAAATTCGACACCAAAGGCAATGTCACCGACATGCCGGCCGAGCCCGTGCGCTCGCGCCTGAAAGAGCGCGTCAAGATCAAGTCCTATCCCTGCGTTGAGCGTAACGGCGTGGTCTGGACCTATATGGGCAAGGAAGACGAGGCCAGCCGCCCGCCGCTGCCCAATTTCGAATGGAACATGGTGCCCGAGGAAAACGTGGTCGTCACCTTCCGCGTTCAGGAATGCAACTGGCTTCAGGCGCTGGAAGGCGAGATCGACTCGGCCCACGCACCGATCCTGCATGGCCGTATCGACGGCAGCGGCTATATCAACGACTGGGTTGCGGCCCGCGATCTGCGCCCGACGTTTGAATCCGTGCGTCAGGATTTCGGCATGTCCATCGCGTCGCGCCGCGTCGTTGACGAGGCCAACCTCTACTGGCGTGTGAACCAGTTCGTCATGCCGTTCTATTCCATGGTCCCGCCGCAGGCCGGCGAGTTCCACGAACTGTCGGGCCATGCCTGGGTGCCGATGGATGACGAAAACTCGATCTGCCTGATGTTCTCTTACCGCCCGGTCGAGCCGCTGCATCCGAAATCGGTCAAGGTCTTCAACGAAGGCTACAAGGGCCGTGACGGTGGGCATCATTCCGTCGGGTCGCATGACAACATGGGCCCCGAGGTTCCGTTCGGCCGCTACGTGTCGAAATTCCGCCGCGAAACCGGCTACCATTTCGACTACGAACTGCAGAAGACGCAGTGGTTCTCTGGCCTGCCGGGCCTGTGGGTGCAGGATGCCGCCTGTCAGTCCGGGGTTGCCCAAGTCTATGACCGCAGCAAGGAAAACCTCTGCACCTCCGATACCGGCATCGCCATGACCCGCCGAATGCTGCTGGAAGTGGCGGGCGCCTTTGCCGAGACGGGGGAACTTCCCGACCGGTTCGACGATCCCGACCTTTACATGGTGCGCGCCGTTTCGCTGACCCTTCCCAAGGAAGAAAAGTGGACTGAATCCGGCAGCGAACACATGAAGGCCGAGATTGGCAAGGACTTCGGTTACGCCCTATGAGCAAGGATAAAGTGAAGTCCGGCGGCGCACTCCAGGGGGTGCGCGTGCTGGAGATCTCCTCACTGTCCGGCGCGGTCTGCGGGCGTGTGCTCGCGGACCTTGGGGCCGAGGTGATCAAGCTCGAGCCGCCCGGCGGTGAAAAGGCGCGTTTCGACGCGCCTTTGATCCCGACGGCGAATGGCGAGGAAAGCGCAAGCTGGCTGGCCTATAACTTCGGCAAGAAAAGCGTTGTGGCCGATCTGGACGAGGCTGCCGGCCTCGCGGCCTTTGGCGATCTTGCGAAATCTGCCGATATCATCGTGACGGATTTCCAGCGCCTGTCGCTGAGCGAGATGGACACACTGGAAGCCATTGCGCGCAAGGCCAACCCCGCCGTGATCTGGACCGAGATCCTGCCGTTCGGCCGCGGTCATGAATATGAAGACATGCCCGCCACCGACACCACGCTGCAGGCGTTGGGTGGCCACCTCTACCTGAACGGCGAGGTCGATCGCCCGCCGGTTCGCGTCGGCCTGCCCGTTGGCCTGATCCAGGCCGGGGCCGAGGCGAGCAACGCGGCGCTGATGGCCTATTACCACGCCCTGCGCACCGGTGAAGGCCAGCGTGTGGACCTGTCGGTGCAGGAAGTGGTGATCTGGACCCTGCTGAACACCACCATGGCCTGGCAGATCCTGTCGCTGAACGAAATGCGCGGCGGCGCCATCCGCAAGGAGCGCGCCAACCGATTCTACACCCGCCTCGTCTGGCCCTGCCAGGACGGCTATGTCGTGTTTGGCCCGGTGGGCGGCGGTGGCGGCTCGGCCCGGATGAAATCCTATGCAGCACTGCTGAAATGGATGGCCGAAGAGGGTGTGACCGACGAAGTCCTCACCCGCCACGACTGGAACGGCGACGGCCAGTTCGCGATCCCGCAAGAGGATTACGACGCCGTGACCGAGGTGATCAAAGGTTTCATCGAGACCAAGACCTCGGGTGATCTGATCGCGCGCGCGGTGCGCGACCGTATCCTGATGGCCCCGATCAACTCGATCAAGGACATCCACGAGAACGTCCAGTTCCGCGACCGCGGCCTGTTCAAACCACTGCATGACGAAGCGCGGGGACTGAATATCGAACTGCCCGCCAACTGGGTGCGCATGTCGGAAACCGGCCTGGCGGAAATGTCCCCGGCCCCGGCCGTGGGCGCCGATACGGACGCCCTGCTGGCCGACGTGAGCAAGGTAAAGGAGGCGTCATGACCAAAGGTATCTTCGAGGGCCTGAAGGTGGCCGATTTCACCTGGGCCGCCGCCGGCCCGATCGCCACCAAACAGCTGGCCGACAACGGCGCGACCGTGGTCAAGATCGAAAGCTTCAAGCATCCCGATTCGATCCGCCTGGGCGGGCCGTTCATCGACGACAAGCCGGGGATCAACCGCTCGGGCTTCTTCGCCGATTTCCACAGCTCCAAGCTGGGCATCGGTGTTGATATGAACCACGCCGAAGCGCTGGAGATCATCCGCCCGCTGATCGAATGGGCCGATATCGTCGCCGAAAGCTTCCGCCCCGGCATCATGAAGAAATGGGGGCTGGATTACGACAGCCTGCGCAAGATCAACCCGCGCATCATCATGCTGTCTTCGTCGCTGTACGGCGCCGATGGCCCGTGGTCGCAGCACCCCGGCTATGGCGCGCAGGGCGCGGCGCTTGCAGGTATCCAGCACATGACCGGCTGGCCCGACATGCCGCCAGCCGTGCCCAAGGGCGCCTATTCGGATTCGGTCTCGCCCCGCTACGCGCTTTCGGCGCTGGTGGCGGCCCTGATCCATCGCGAAAAAACCGGCGAAGGCCAATATGTCGAGATGAGCCAGATCGAGGCCACCGCGCAACTGGTCGCCCCACAACTGCTCGATCTGCAGGTGACAGGCACCGAGGCGCAGCGTGCCGGCAACTTCAAACCCGGGGCCATCCTGCACGGCGTCTATCCCTGCGCGGGCGACGAACGCTGGATCACGCTCGAATGCGAAGACGAAACGCAGTGGGAGGCGCTGGCCGCGCTTCTGAACGATGCCGAGGGGCTCAACGCTGCACGGGCCCAGGGGCGCGACGCCCTTGACAGCCGCGTGGCGCAGCTGACGGCACCGGTGGACGCCTTCGAGCTGATGAAAGCCTGCCGCGCAGCCGGGGTTCCCGCCGGTGTCGCCTACAAGGGCTCGGACCTGCTGGAAGACCCGATCCTGGAGGCGCGCGATCACTTCTGGCCGCTGCATCACGAAGAGATGGGCACGTTGAAATACAACGGCCCCGCCTATCGCCACAACAAGACCCCGGCCGAACTGCGTTCCGCCTCGCCGCGCCTTGGGGAACACACTGATCAGGTGCTGACAGAGATCCTGGGCTTCACCGCCGACGATCTGGCCAGTTTCCGCGACAGGGGTCTGTTGCAGTAACCCGGCGACTGCCCCCGGCGTGATGCGCCGGGGGCCAAGGACAAGAGGAGGAGAACCATGTCCGCCAAGGAAATTCCCGTCCGGGTCTCTCAGATCCGCTATGAGGCAGCGACCATCCTATCGGTCGAGGTCACGCCGCTGGACGGCACGAAGCTGCCGTCCTTCGAGGCGGGCGCGCATATCGACCTGATCCTGAAGCCGGACCTGCGCCGCAGCTATTCGCTCTACAAGCCCTATACCGATGGAAAAAGCTATTCGGTTGCGGTGCACAACGACCCGAACAGCCGGGGCGGATCGAAATACATCCACGATACGCTGCGCGTGGGCGACAAGATCAAGATTTCGACGCCCAAGAACAATTTTCCGCTGAAGGAAGATGCCGAAAAGTCGATCTTCATCGCGGGGGGCATCGGCATCACGCCCATGGTGTGCATGCTGGCGCGCCTGGCCGAGCTGGGCAAACCGTGGGAGCTGCACTACGGCGCGCGCAGCCGCGCGAACGCGGCGTTTCTGGACGCCATCGCCGCCATCGCCGACAGCGGCAAGGTGATCACGCATTTCGACGATGAAAAGGGCGGCGCGCTGATGGATCTGGACGCGATCTTTGCCTCGGCCCCGAAGGCGCATTTCTATTGCTGCGGCCCCGAGCCGATGCTGGCGGCCTATGAAAAGGCCGGCCGCGCGGTGGATCGCAGCCAGGTGCATGTCGAGTATTTCTCGGCCACCGAAGAGGCCGCGCTGGAAGGCGGCTATGAGGTCGTGCTGGAGCAATCGGGCATGGTGCTGGAGATCCCGGCCGGCAAGTCCATCCTGGATGTGCTGATCGAAAACGGTGTGTCGGTGCCCTTTGCCTGCAATGACGGCGTCTGCGGCACCTGCGAGACCCGCGTGCTGGAAGGCCGCCCCGACCACCGAGACGCCATCCTGACCGATGAGGAACGCGCCGCAGGCGATACCATGATGGTGTGCTGTTCCGGGTCGAAAACGCCTAGGCTGGTGCTGGATCTCTGATCCTGCGGCGGTTTCGGACGTCAAGAAGGCCGGGACGCACATGCGCCCCGGCCTTTTTTCACGGCGAACGAAACCTGTCGCGCTCAGGCCCGCTTTTCCATCAGTGTATTCGCGGCCCGCTCGCCGCTCAGCACGGCGGCCTCGACCCCGGCATGGCAAAATAGTCACCCGCCAGACAGATGCCTTCGGGCATTTCCGCATGCAAAGAATTCAGCGTACGGCAGGACCGGGTGACGCGACCGACAGGCCACGGCGATAACGGAACATTTCCAACTCGGCGGGCCGGACTTGTGAAACAAGCATGCGTGGCTCCTCCCTTTGACAAAGGATCAAAGGCGCTACCTTTTTGCGCACACATGGGCCGCCTGCCTTGCGACCACCATGCATATCGGCAAGCGGCCTTGGCCTACCAGAGGTTGGTGTGAACCCGCGTCATATGTGCCCGCAACTCGATCTTCGCGGCCTCAATCTCTCCGGCTTTCAACAGCTTCAGGAAAATCTCACGCGAAGAAATCAGGGCCTGCGCCGGCATGTCGGACACGCGATAGCGCAGGAATGTCTGCACGAGCTCCGTCTGGGAATCGACGGTAAAGATGATCGCGCTATTCCCGGTGAGCGCCGCCAGCTCATGATAAAAAAGGTATGCGCATTTGATTCTGTGCGGAATATCTCCCGACAGCGTGGCCTTCTTCGTATCTTCGACCACCGCCTCGAGGCCCGAGAAATCCGGCCGCACGCCGTCCTTGAAGGCGTGGTCGATGACCATCTCGAGGATCATAATCCGCGCCTCGAACAAATCCTTGAGCGAGATAGCGTTGAGCGTGATCAGATCGCTCAGTGCCTGGGTGATCCGGCTTGCCGCGCCCTCCTGAATGAAGGCGCCGCCCTTCACCCCCTTGCGCAGCGCCACGACCCCGGCAATTTCCAGACTGCGCAACGCTTCGCGCACCACATTCCGGCTGACGCCAAGCTGCGCGGCCAGATCCCGTTCGGGGGGCAGCTTGTCACCCGGTGTCAGTTCGCCGCGCAACAGCTTTTCGCGGACACGTTCGCACACCAGTTCAAAGGTCCGGTGGGATTGGACAGGCTTGAACGCGACATCCAGATTGTCTTCTTCTTTTGCAGGCACAGCGCTGCCCCTTCGGCTCTGTTCACTTCATTTCTTACCAAGTCTCCCGCCTCCATTCCAGAACTCAGCTCAAACTTGGCATTGTTCAAATCGCCACAATTGGTAGAACCAATATGAAATACTCGGAGTCCACCGCGTGCCCCTGACCATCCTGATATCGGCACTATCCATTTTCGCGGCGGCGGGCCTGTCGCTGCTCGAGGTTCTGACCGGCAACGCCCAATGGGCCGTCGCCGCCATGGCGCTGGTTGCCTTCTATATTCTGCTGGGCTGGCGGAAAACCGGCCTAGCCGCGCGGGTGATGCTGGGGGCGGCTGTCGCGGCCACCGCCGCATATCTGATCCTCGGCCGTGCGCCCGGCGCGCTGGCCGGGGTCGCCAGCCGCGCGGCCTATCTGCCGGCGCTGATCACCGTGCTGCTGCCCCTGCGCATTTCGGCGATGAGCAGCGCGATGGTCGATCAGGCCGGGCGTTTCGTGGTGCACCAACCCCCGGCCCGCCGCTTTGCCCTGTTGGCCACCGGCGGCCATGTCTTCGGGGTTCTTCTGAACATCGGCGGCCTCATGCTGTTGCTACATGTGGCCCTGCGCAGGCCGTTGGCCAGCCCGGACGAGCGGGTTGCGCGGATTCAGATCCGCCGGATCACCAATGCCGTTTTGCGCGGCTTTGGCGCGAACATTTTCTGGTCGCCGCTGGGGCTGGGCCTCAACCTGTTGCTGACGCTGGTGCCGGCGCTGAGCTGGACCGAGTTCCTGCCCTATGGCCTGACCGCGAGCGCCGTTTTCATGAGCCTCGGTTGGGTTTTCGACCGGCTGCAAAGCCCCACCGGTCGCCAGTCGCACCCCAAGGACACCCCCGGGCGCCCTTGGGGATTGCTGGGTTTGCTGGCGGTTCTGACGGCCATCAGCGGCGGCGCATCTGCGCTGGAAATCGCGCTCGGCCTGCCGCTGCGCGGCGCGATCCTGATGATCGTGCCGGTGTTTGCCATCGGCTGGGCCGCGATTGCCCGCCCCACGGGGCTTTCCCCGCAGCGGGCCATCGCGGCTCTGGGCGTTCAGACCCTGCGCCAGGGCCCGGCGGCGGTCAACGAGATCGCCATCATCGCTTCGGCCGGCTATCTCGGCCTGGTGATCGCTCTCTTGATCCCGAACGAGGCCGTGGTCCAGTTCGCCCTGCTCACCGGGCTGGAAGGCGCGCGTCTGGCCTGCGTCCTGAGCCTGCTGATTTTCATCACCTCCATCGCCGGTCTCAACCCGATGATCGCCGCCACCGTCTGCGTCAGTGCCATCGTCTCGGCCCAGATCGCGATCGACCCGCCGCTTCTGCTGCTCTCGACACTGACCGGATGGGCCTTGGCGCTGATCGTGTCGCCCGCGACATCGACCGTCGCCATCACGTCATCGGCGGCGCATCAGACACCAGCCACCATCGGGCTGCGATGGAACGGCCTGTTCTGCCTGGGCACGCTGGCCGTGGCGATCATCAGTTTTCTGGTGTTCTGGCCCTAAGCCTCTGCCCCGGGCGCCGCGTTTTGCGACAGTATATAGCTGTGCAGACGCTGCATGTGATCCACCATTTCGGCAATCGCGGCATCAACGTCGCGCTCCCTCAGATGACCCAGGAATTTGGTGCGTGAGGCGGCCACATCCCAGCTCCTGTCCGGCCCGATTTTTCGGATGTAGTATCCCAGAGGTTCGGTAAACGCGCTCATGACCACCGAAATGGCGCGGTTTTTCGTGGCCAGGGCCAGCAGATGATAGAATTCTTGGGTCAGCCGCATCCGTTCATCGCCGCTGATTCCTTCTCCTGCGGCACGCAGTTCGGCGATATTGGCCTCGATCGCGGCGAAATCCGCTTCGGTGCCGCGCTCGCAGGCCAGGCGAATGATTTCACGCTGCAGGATAACGCGGGCCTCGGTATAGTCTTTCAGCGACAGCCCGCCCAGCGACAGCAGATCCTCCATCGTCTGGGTGATCGGCTTGACATCGCCCTGCATCACGATGGCCCCGCCCTTGACCCCCTTCTGCAGCGACAGAACCCCGCCGATTTCCAGGGTGCGAAAGGCCTCGCGCACGGTCGAACGACTGACCTCGAACTGTTCGGCCAGCTCGCGCTCGGAGGGCAGCTTGTCGCCCGCCGTCAGCGTGCCAGACTGGATTTCGCGGCGAATCTGATCGCAGATCTCTTCGAACGCGCGCTTGGTGCGAACGGGTTTGAACGCTTGTTTGTCTGACACGCCACATATTCCCTGCAAATAAATCGGACCATTCAATCTTTCTGTTTTTTGCCCCCTTTGCAACTGTCAGCGCCAGCCCTGCGCGGCAGGCCTCTCCGCCGCGCAGACGCCATGGGATCAATCGAATAGGACCGAAGGCAGCCAGGTTACGATCTCTGGCACGAAGATGATCAGTACGCCCAAGAATACCGGCGCCAGCACGAAGGGCAGAACGCTTTGATACAGGCGCAGCAGCGACATCGTCGGCAGTTGGCTTTGCATCACGAAGATATTCATGCCTACCGGCGGCGTTATCATGCCGGTTTCGATCATGATCACCAGAAAGACACCGTACCAGATCGGGTCGAACCCCGCCTGTTGGATCAGCGGCAGCAAGATCGGCACCGTGATCAGGATCATGCCGAAGGCCTCAAGAAAACAACCAAGGATCAGGTAGAAGACGCCGATCAGCAACAGCAGCACGATGGGGTTCAGATTCAGCCCCTCGACCACGCCCACCAGGCCCTGCGGGATCTGGGTCAGCACCACGAAATAGGTGAAGATATGCGCCGCGCACAGGATGACAAACAACATCGCCGTGGTGCGGATGGTTTCGAAAATACCGTCGCGGGTATCCGCCCAGTTCAACTGTCGGGTGATCACCCCCAGCAACCAGGCCCCGAAAGCGCCGACAGCGGCGGCCTCGGTCGCGGTCAGGATGCCGGCGTAAAGCCCGCCGATCACCACGCCGAACAAAAGGACGATCTCCCACACCAGCCAGAGCGAGCGAAAGCGGGCCAGAAACCCCATACGTTCATCCTGTTCGGGGGCCCATTCGGGCGAGATACGCACCAGGACCACCACGATCAGGATATAAAGAAGGCACAGCAGCAGGCCGGGGATCAGGCTGGCGGCATAGAGCCGTGGCACCGATTGCTCGGCGATCATGGCAAAGATCACCAGCGCGATCGACGGCGGGATCAGGATGCCCAGCGTTCCCCCCGCCGCGATGCTGCCCGCCGACAGGCGGTCATCATATCTGGCCGCGCGCATCGATGGCACCGCAACCCGGGTCATTGTCGCCGCTGTGGCGATCGACGAACCGCTGACCGCGCCGAATCCCGCGCTGGCGCCCAGCGTCGCGTAGGCTTGCGAGCCGCGCAGCCCGGCAAAAAGATGGCGCGCCGCGGAATACAGCCGCGCCGACATGCCCGAACGCACGGCCAGGTCCCCCATCAACACGAACAGGGGCAACTGCGACAGGGTATAGTTCGTGGCAATGTCATAGGGCACGTGTCCTGTAACCTCCAACGCGCTTTGCGTGCCGTTGATAAGGGCATAGCCGACAAAGCCGACCAGCCCCATGGCCACGGCCACCGGCACCCGCAGGAAGACAAGGGCAATAAGGGCCAGCATACCAAGCTGGCCGATCATCTGAACGCTCATAGGGTCAGTCCTTTTGGATTTTGGCGTCGTGGTCGGGTGACAGCAGCACCGCAATCGCGCTCAGGGCCGCCAGGAACGAGCCCGCCAGAATTGGCAGCCAGATGAACCAGACCGGGATACCAGTCTCGAATTTGGCATCTCCGAATTCGATCGCATCGCGAAACGGCGCAACAATCGCGACGGCGATCAGGATGGCGAAGGCCAGCGTCAGCACCCGACCGAACAGGATGACGGCCCGCAACACCGGCGTGGGCAACGCATAGTCGATCAGGTCGATGCGAATATTGCCCTCGGTCCGGAAAATTTCGGGCACGCTGAGATAGATTACGAAAGCCAGGCAGGTTTCCACGATGTCGTAGACCCCGCTGACAGGCCGCCCGGTCAGCGCCCCGAATATTACATCGTACATCGTTACCCCGATGATGGCGAACATCGCCAGCGCGGCACCGATTTGCATAACGCGGTTGAGTTTGGACAGAAGGAACATGATTTTCTCCGGCATAAACGCGATCCGCAGAGGGGACCCCCGCGGATCGCGGTTGCCCTACTAGCGATAGGCTGCAGCGGCGGCTTCCAGCGCGGTCAGAAACTCCGTGGCATCCACGCCCTTGGCATCCAGTGCCTGTGCCGCATCCGCGCGCAACTGCGCCGAAATCTCGGCGAAGGCGGCGGCATCAGTGTCGGACAGGCTTTTCACGATCAGCCCCTGTTCGACCAGCAGACCGCGCTGCTCGAGTTCGTCGCGCGCCAGAAGGCGGCCCCATTCGCCCTGCCCCTGCGGGCCGAAGTGCCTGTCAAAGGCCGGCTTCAGATCGTCCGGGATGCGGTCGTAGGATTTCTGGTTCATCACCACGGCAAAGGTCATCCCGCCCGAGGCCAGCTCGATCACATATTTCGCGCTGTCCATCAGCTTGAAGGACCGAATGCCGGAATAGCCGGTCAGCACACCGTCGACGGTGCCGCGCGCCAGCGCCTCGGACATTTCGGTGGAAGGCACGAAGGTCGGAACAGCGCCAAGTGCTTCCAGCGTTTTCGAATGCGCCGGGCCGGGGTGGCGGATGCGCATATTCTTCAGTTCGGCCAGCCCCGAGATTTCATCTTTGGTCAGAATGATCGGGTTGGGCAGAACCGTGATGTTCAACAACTTGACGCCGGCCAGTTCCTTTTTCAGATGGCTTTCGGCCAGGTCCAGAACGGCGGCCGAGGCGGGCACGGCAACATCGGCGCCAACGCCGGTGTCGACCACACCGGCCATGTCCAGCAGCTCCATCTTGGGGAAGCGGCCCGGGGTCAGACCCAGCAGGGCGACAGAGATATCGGCCACGCCCTTGCGCACCAGATCGAACTGGCGCGGGGCCGGGCCCATCTGGCTGGCCTCGAACAGTTCGAGTTCCAGTTTCCCGTCGGTTTCGACAGCGAGCTGCTCTTCGATCACGCGGAACAGCTTGTTCAGGTCGCTGCTGGGCGGGGTGAAGATCGAGACCGACAGGGTTGTCGCGTCGTCAGCCGCGAAGGCCGCGCCGCCCAGAATGGTGCCGGCGCAAAACGCGGCGGCGGCCAGAATGCGGGCCGGGGCCCGCAGCAGTTTGTTCGTGAGCATTTCCAATACCTCCCTCATATGGAAATCAAAAATTCAACGGGCGGCGCACCTCCCAGTGCGCCGCCCGCTTGGCTTATCCCTCGGCAATCCAGACCGCCTTGGTATTGAGGAACTCCTCAATGTGCTCGACCCCGGATTCGCGCCCGTAGCCGCTCATCTTGTAGCCGCCGAAGGGCACCGCGGGATCCATCAACTGATAGGAATTGACCCAGACACTGCCCGCCTTCAGGCGGCGCGACACCTGGGTGGCCTTGCTGATATCGCGGGTCCAAACACCGCTGCCCAGACCAAAGCTGGTATCGTTGGCACGGCGTACGACATCGTCGATATCGGTGAATTTCAGGGCCGACAGAACCGGGCCGAAAATCTCTTCGCGGGCGATCTTCATATCGTCATCAACGCCGCTGAACACCGTCGGCTGCAGGAAATAGCCTTTCTCCAGACCGTCCTCCAGAATACGGCCGCCCCCGGCCGAAACCGTCGCGCCCTGCTCGCGCCCGATGTCGAGATAGCCGATGATACGCTCCATCTGCTCTTGTGACACCACCGGGCCAAGCTGGGTTTCCAGATCCAGCGGATCGCCCACTTTCAGCGACGTGGTGAAGGCGGCGACCTTTTCGATGAATTCGTCATACACCGCTTCTTCGACAAACAGGCGCGTTCCGGCCGAACAGATCTGGCCCGAGTTCAGGAACACCGCCATCGCGGCGGCGGGCACGGCCTTGTCGAGATTGGCATCGGCGAAAACGATGTTGGGGGATTTGCCGCCCAGTTCCAGGGTCACGCGCTTCACGTTCCCGGCCGAAGCTTCGATGATGCGCTGGCCCACATGGGTCGACCCGGTGAAGGCCACCTTGTCGACGCCCGGATGCGCGGCCAGATGCGCGCCCGCATCGCCCATGCCCGAGATCACGTTGACCACGCCGGGCGGCACGCCGGCCTCGAGGCACAGCTGGCCGAAATAGATCGGCGACAGGGGCGCCTGTTCGGCGGGTTTCAGCACCACGGTGCAGCCGGTGGCCAGTGCGGGCGCGATTTTCCACACGCTCATGCCGAAGGGGCCGTTCCACGGGTTGATCGCACCGACCACGCCCACCGGCTCTTTCAGCGTATAGGCCAGCGGATTGCCGGGGGCCGAGGTTTCGATGGTGTGGCCGTGGATCGCGGTCGCAAGCCCGGCGTAGTAGCGCAACAGGCCGACAGACCGGCGCTTGCCGGCTGCGGTGCGCGTGATCGGGTTGCCCAGATCGAGCGAGTCCAGCTTGGCGATATCGTCCCAGTGCTGTTCGACCAGATCGGCCAGTTTCAGCAACACCGCCTGCCGCTCGAAGGGCGAGAATTTGGACCACGGCCCCTCTTCCAGCGCGCGGCGGGCCGCGGCAACAGCGAGGTCGATGTCACCCGGGCCGCCCTTGGCCACCTCGCGGATGACCTGGCCGGTGGCAGGCGTCGCGGTGGTAAAGGTCTCGCCCGACAGCGCGTTCACCCACTGTCCGTCGATCAGCAACTGGCCCGGCTTGGATTTTGCCAGCGCGATCGTATCCTGCAGGCGTTGATCGTGAATTCCCATGAGTCTCTCCCTGGAATGCTGCCCCGGCATGAGTGCGGGGAAAATAGTATGGCGTTCAGGCCACTTGGCGCATGGCCTGGCGGTCTTCCAGAATGAAGGCCGCCGCCCGTTCGCCAATCATCATCGCGGGCGCCGACGTGTTGCCGGCCACGATCGACGGCATGATCGAGGCATCGGCCACGCGCAACCCGCCGATTCCGCGCACGCACAGGCGCGCATCGACGACCGCCATCGGATCGGTGTCGGGGCCCATCTTGCAGGTGCCCACGGGGTGATAAACGGTGGCCACGGTTTCGCGCACGTAGGCCTCAAGCGCCTCGTCGCTGTCGACTTGGGCACCGGGCACCAGCTCCTTGCCCGCATAGGCCGCCATGGCCGGTTTGCGCATGATCTTGCGAACCTCGCGCACGCCACGCACCAGCGTATCGACGTCATTCTGACTGTCGAGGAAATTGGCGACGAGCGTCGGCCGATCCGTCGGCGAGGCCGATTTCAGCTCGATCCGGCCGCGGCTTTCCGGCCGGCAGATGTTGATCAGCGTCACGAACCCGTGCTGGCGCGGAATGAAAGAGGCGGCGGTTTTCAGGCCCATCAGGCAGGTGACCTGCACGTCGGGGCGGTTCAGCCCCGCCTTGGAGCGCAGGAACCCGCCCACCTCGGCCACGTTCGAGGCAAAGACGCCGGTGCGGGTGAAGACATAGCGCATCGCCTGCGCGGCCAGCTTCGGCAAGGTCTTCCACGACAGTGCCAGCGTGTTGCCCGAGATATCCTCGAACGCGACGCCAACGGCGGGGTGATCCTGCAGGTTCTGGCCCACGCCGGGAAGGTCGGCGACCACCGGAATATCGTGTTTCTGCAACTCGGCCGCCGGACCGATACCCGAGAGCATCAGCAAATGCGGGGAATTCACGGTTCCCGCCGACAGGATGATCTCGTGCGCGGCGCGAACGGTCTGGCGCTTGCCCTTGCGCGAAATGGTCAGAGACGTGGCGCGACCGTTTTCAACATTGATCCGCTCGACCAGGGACTGATCCAGGATCGTCAGGTTGCGCCGCCCCATGGCGGGATGCAGGAACGCGTGCGCGCTGCTCATCCGCATGCCGTTTTTCTGGTTCACCGAAAACAGGCCGAGCCCGTCCTGCTCGGGCCCGTTGAAATCTTCGACGGCCGCGTGGCCGGCCTCTTCGCCCGCCGCCATGATCGCGCCGGAAATCACGTTGGGTGTGGGCACCGGGCCCACGTTCAACTCGCCGCCGTGGCCGTGGTAGCCTTCGTTGACGTCGAGGCCCCAGTTTTCATGCGCGATGAAGGCGGGCAGCACCTCATCATAGCTCCAGCCGGGGTTCCCCTGTGCCTCCCATTCGTCATAGTCCGACGAATGGCCGCGCATGTAGACGGTTCCGTTCACGGCCGAACATCCGCCCACCAGCTTGCCGCGCGGGCATGGAATGCGCTTGTCCGGGTTCACCTCGGAGGCGATGAATTCATCTTTCCAGTTGTAGCGATCATCGGGCAGCAGGAAGATGTTTCCGAACGGCAATTTGACCTTCAGGTTCAAAGGGAAACGCTTGTCGGACTCCCCCGCCTCGATCAGCGCAACGCGCAAGTTCGGGTCCGCCGACAGACGGTTTGCGATCACGCAGCCGGCCGAACCGGCGCCAATCACCACATAATCAAAGTGGGTGTCCGACATTTCCCCTCCCAAGGCCCATTCTTTTTAATGGCCGGACCATTAGACACAAAACAGAGCAGGCATGTCAATTCCCCTTGCTCATCCGCGTCGGGCATATCGGCGCTATCCGACAAGGCGTTGATTTAAGGTAAAAATTTCTGAAACTGGCAGCCTCGGAGAGGCGCAAGCCGAAAATTCTTCGGGCATCCAGCCGATTCCTATCGGCCTGGCCACCCTTCAGGCCCGCCATGGCAGCGCGGATAGGGCCCAGCCCCTCGGGCACAGGGGCATTGAACCTCAGACGAGCCTCAAGTGGAAATACCACCTCTAAACCGCTATTTACCGGACAAGAACAGCGATCGGATGCGCATGCAGCTATGGCATCCCCTTTGCAGATTGCGATGGCATTGCAGGGCCGGCACAGGCGAAAAAGACTGGCGCAGTACGCTGTTAATTTATATATATCTCTTATGAAAATGCGTGATCTCGAGGCCCAAACTGGCGTAAACCGCGAGACTATTCGAGTCTACTTCCGGCACGGCTTGCTGCCAGAACCCTCGCGCCCCAAGCGCAATGTCGCCGACTATGATGAAACCCATGTCGAGACGATACGCGCCGTGCGCAATCTGCAAAAACAATCCGGCATGACCTTGCCACAGATCCGCGACGTGCTGAGCGGCAAGCAAATGAACCGCCGGCTGGACGCGCGCGCCTTTCAGAACCTTGAAACGCTGCTTGCCACGCGCGTGGAATATGACAGCACCGGGAACGTCTCGCTCGATAGTCTGGCCGAGCGGAACCCGATGGCCCGTAGCGACGCGCATCTGATGGCCAACCACGGGCTCGTGACGATGATCAACGGCAAGGACGGGCCCACGGTCAGCCTGTCTGACGCGCGCATGCTTCAGCTATGGTCGCAGATGCGCACCGCGGGGTTCGACGAAGCGCATGGATTTTCACCCGATATCCTCAGCTATTACCGCCACGCGGCGGAATATGTCGCGACCCATGAATCCCACCTCTTCCGTGAGCGCGTCGAAGGCCGGATTGATGAGCACAAGGCGGTCGATATGCTGGAACAGGCCCTGTCCTTGATGCTGGAATTCTTCGGCCTGCTGCGCCTGAAGAGCTTCCTCAAGAAGATCGGCCCGGAAGCACCCGGAAAACCCGAATAAAAACGCGGCGCCCGTCAGGGCGCCGCGCATGATTGCCGTGGGAGGAGGTGCCGGCCGGTCAGGCCATAGCGCCGGCAATCATGAGCTTGAGGTCCGAAGACGGGTCTTTCAGCGCCTCGGCATCAAGCTTGACACCCTTGCCCACCAGTCGCTTGGCCGCCATGAACTCGCCCGGCATGTTCACCGCGTCCAGCGCCAGGAACTCGCCGCCCCTGAGGTACCAGACCGAGAACTTGCGCGCACTCATGTCGCCGCGCACCACCGCCTGATCAAACCCGGTCAACAGGCCCGCGGTCTGCAATTTCATGTCGTACTGATCCGACCAGAACCAGGGCGCATCCAGCGCCGGGGCCGGTTTGCCGCAGATCGACGCGGCCGCGATCTTGGCCGTTTCGATGGCGTTATGCACGCTCTCCAGCCGCCCGCGATGACCGTATTGGACGATGACCCGGTTCGCACAGTCACCGATCGCATAGATATCGGGATCGGTGGTGCGCGCCTGCGCGTCGGTGTTGATACCGTTCTCGCAGGTCAGCCCGGCCTCTTCGGCCAGTTCCTGGTTCGGCAGAATCCCGATGCCGACCAACACGATATCGGCGGGAATAACCTCGCCATCCTCCATCTCGACCCCGGTCAGATGACCGTCTTCGCCGACGAAGCCCTTCATCCGGGCGTTAAGCCGCACATCCACCCCGGCGCTCCGATGCACGTCCTGATAAAACTCGGAAATCACCGGGCTGGTCACACGGGCCAGCACACGGTCCATCGCTTCGAGCACGGTCACCTCCAGCCCGAGCTGGCGGGCGACGGCGGCGGCCTCCAGCCCGATATAGCCGGCGCCGACCACCACCAGGCGCTTGCCCCGGGTGGCCAGCGGTTGCAGTTTGTCGACATCCTCAAGCGTACGCAGAACCATGACGCCGTCGAGGTCAGCCCCCGCAACCGGGATCATGCGCGGGCGCGACCCGGTGGCGATGATCAGCTTGTCATAGGGCAACACTTCACCGCTTTCCAACGTCACGGCCTTTCCGGTGCGATCCAGCGAAACCGCCCTTTGCCCCAGCTTCAGCGTCACATTCTGATCGTCGTAAAAGCCCGCAGGTTTCACATAGAGCCGCGCCTCGGGAAGCTCGCCCTTGAAATAGGCCTTGGACAGCGGCGGGCGCTGATAGGGCGGTGCGGGTTCGTCACCCACTAGGGTGATCGGGCCGTCGTGCCCCATCTGGCGCAGCGTCACAACGGCGGTGCCTGCGGCCTGACCTGCTCCAAGAATGACGATTTTCTGTTCGGTCGAGCGTTCCATGTCGTGTCTCGTTGTCTGTTCGCGTGAACGGGCGTCACGCGCCCTTAAAAATCCGCCGGCGGCCACTACCGCCGACGAGAAGGCTCCCGGGCCTCTTCGAAGCCCGGGAAATCCGGTCAGGCCGTCAGCGTGTACCGGATCGGCACGCTTTTCGGCCCGCAGACGAATTCTGAATTCGCCATTTTGGGCTCGCCGGCCAGCTCGACGCTTTCGAGCCGCGGGATCAGCTTCTCCCAGAAGACCTTCAGTTCCATGCGCGCCAGGTTGGCGCCCACACAGATGTGGCTGCCAGCGCCGAAAGTGATATGGCGGTTCGGGCGGCGGTGGATGTTGAACGTGAAGGGCTCGGAGAACATGTCCTCGTCGAAGTTGGCAGAGAAGTACGAGACATACATCTGATCGCCCTTCTTGATCTTCTGGCCGCTCAGCTCGTAATCCTCATTCGCGGTGCGGATGAACTGCTGCACCGGCGAGGTCCAGCGGATCGCTTCTTCCACGAAGGCGGAAATCAGCTTGGGATCGGCCTTCAGCTCCGCCAGAAGCTCCGGATGTTCGGCCAGATACCACATGCCGGTGGCGGTGGTGGCCGCCGCCGAATCGTGCCCCGCCGACGAGAAGATCAGGAAATACGAGATCATCGTATTCGGATCCATCGGGCAGCCATGCTTGTCGCTGTTGGCCAGGATTGTGGCGACGTCGTCTTTCGGGCAGCCGCGGCGATCGGCGATCACCTCGGAATACATCTTGCCGAATTCGTTGTTGACCAGATCCCAGGTTTTCACCACCTCGGTGGGGTCGGTCGGATCGGCGCCGGGGCGCATCAGATCGGGATCGGCAAAGTTGAAGAACCACTGCACCAGCTCCAGGATGCGCGGGTGATCCTTGCGGTCGACCCCGACGATATCCATCATGACCTCGAGCGGGTAGCGGAACGCGACCTCCTTGGCGAAGTCAATCTCGGGCGCCTGCTCGTCCATGACCTTGATCCAGCGGTCGGCGCTTTCTTCGACCATCGGTTTGAACTTGCTCAGGCCCTCGGGGGTGAACTGCGGCGCGGTCAGGTTGCGGTGCTTGATGTGGTCTTCACCATCCATATGCACCAGCGTGCGCAGAATGTTCTTTTTGCCACCCGTGTATTGCGCCACCAGTTCCTTGCCGCTTTGCGGCACCAGCGTCTTGGATTCGATGGCCGAGCGGAACACGTCGTCCTTGCGCAGCACCTCGCGCACGTCGCTGTAGCGCGACACGATCCACATCGGATCGAAACCCGGCACCTCGGCCTTGCCCAGCGGATAGTCCTTGCGCAGAGTTTTCAGGATTTCATGCGCCTGGTCGCGTTTGCCGATGCCAAACGTCAGCGGATTGAACAAAGGTGCCACAAGCTCGGCGGGGATCATCGTCTGAGACATTTCAACTCCATGTCTGAAGAGGCCACGCACCGATGAAGGCGGCGACCGCTGATTGCAGGTAGCTCAAGAAGCGAAATCAACGGCTTCACCTGATCGTCCGGCCCCTGGCCCGCCAGGCGCCGCTCAGACTCGTAGCGGTATTCATATGATTTCTCCTCCCATCGACGCGCTGGACCTCCCTGTCCATTTTGCGCATCCAATATACGCAAAATAGGCGGCAAAATCGGCTTTCGTCAACATACTGCTTAACTTTTCCCGTATTTTCGGCCTGGCGCCCTCTTCAGGCAGGCCTGATCCCCGGCGGATATTGCCGCCAGATCTCCCTTTCGGCACGCCGCGAAACCCAAGCCAGAATTACGGTTTCTTATTGTTTTAATTTACTTTTTAAGAATTTAGCTTCGACGCTCGCTGCACTTACAATATTTCGGATCCGGATCTTACCGTGCGTTCCGCCCCTTCAATCTTCATGGATTATGGATCATCCTTTAAATGATCGTCGTACTGCATCGGCCGATTCGGTGTGTCGGGAAACGACAGCACAGCCCCCGTCATGCCACCATAAATCCAGAAAAAGCACTGCTCTCAAAGACATTCCACACCAGAATCACTCACCAAAACAGAAATATCTAATTTATTTCAATAAGTTGGAAACATCTGCCTTAAGCTGGGAACCCATCGGGCCATGGCGCACGGATCGTTTGCGTTCTACTGATACGCATTTTTATTGACAGTATTGCCCTGCCCCGCCTACCTTGCTCGCCGATACAGCAGCGTACACAAGCTGTGCATCCCGCCATCAAACGCCAAGGGAGGGCGCGCGGGATGTCAGGTACGCAGCCACAAGAGGGAGGAGCCATCATGACCGACCCGGTTCGAACCGGCGCGCGACGACAATCAAACAAATCGCCGAAAATCTGACCTGACGGTCACCCCGAGGGGTTGGCCAACACCTGTTTCGCCATTCACGCGAACCGATCTCTTCATCACATGCAGGGGATTGGCCAGCTGTGTCTGAACGGTACGGAACATTACCTGTGAGAGCACCTGAAACATGACAGACATCAAGGATCTGATCCACACGCCGACCGGCCAAATGCTGATCGGTGGCCAATGGGTCAACGCCGCATCGGAAGAAACCATTCCTGTCGAGGATCCGTCGAACGGCGCCACGATCGCCCGGCTTGCCGCAGCGACCGAAGAAGATGTCGACCGGGCCGTCGCCGCCGCCCGCGCCGCCTTTGAAGGTGCCGCCTGGAGCCGGATGCGCCCGATCGACCGCGGCAAGCTGCTGGAAGACATCGCGCGCAAGATCGAAGAGCACGCACAGGAACTGGCCCTGCTGGAAAGCTATGACAACGGCATGCCGGTCAGCATGGCGATGATGGTCAACCTGCCCGCCTCGGCCGAGATCTTCCGCTACATGGGCGGCTGGTGTTCGAAACTGGGCGGCAAGACCATTCCGGTCAGCGGCGATGGCCGTGCCTTCCACGCCTATACCCTGCGTCAGCCGGTCGGCGTTGTCGGCGCGATCACGCCCTGGAACTATCCGCTGGCGATGGCATCCTGGAAACTCGCCATGGCGCTGGCCGCCGGTTGTACCGTTGTGCTGAAACCGTCCGAGGTTACCTCGCTGTCGACCCTGCGGCTGGTTCAGTTGATGCACGAGGCCGGCCTGCCCGAGGGTGTGGTCAACGTGGTCACCGGCTTTGGCCATATCGCCGGCCAGGCCATGGCCGCGCATGAAGGCGTCGACAAGATCGCCTTCACCGGCTCGACCGCCACCGGCAAGAAGATCGCCACCGCCGCCCTTGGCAACATGAAGCGCGTCAGCCTGGAATTGGGCGGCAAGTCGCCCTCGATCATCTGCGCCGATGCCGATCTGGCGCAGGCCATCCCGGGCGCCGCGCTGGCCTGTTTCTTCAACTCCGGCCAAATCTGTTTCGCCGCGACCCGGCTCTATGTGCACCGCTCGGTCTATGACGCGGTCGTGGGCGGCTTGGCCCAAGTGGTGGAAAGCTTCCCGATGGGCAATGGCCGCGAGGCGACCACCATGCTCGGCCCGCTTGTGTCGAAAGCCCAGCAGGATCGCGTGATGGGCTTTGTCGAAAAGGGCAAGGCCGAAGGCGCCGATCTGATCTGCGGCGGCGAAACCGTGGGCGACGAGGGTTATTTCGTCAAACCCACCATCTTCGGCAACACCACCAAGGACATGACCATCGTCAAGGAAGAGATCTTTGGCCCGGTCCTGTCTGTCACCCCGTTCGACGATATGGATGCCGTCATCACCGAAGCCAACGACTCGGTCTATGGCTTGGCCGCCAACATCTGGACCAACGATCTGCGCACCGCCCATACCAGCGCGGCCAAGCTGGACGCGGGGTCGGTCTGGATCAACTGCCACGGCATCGTCGATCCGTCGATGCCCTTCGGCGGGTTCAAGTCTTCCGGCTGGGGCCGCGAAGTCTCGGAAGAGGGCATCAGCCTTTACACCGAAACCAAATCGGTCGTCGCAGCACTGGAAGACCAGCAGTTCGGCTGAGACACCACAGAATTCCAAGGAGAGAAGACTACATGAAACTTCAAGGTAGAACCGCCCTGATCACCGGCGCCGCCACCGGCATCGGCCGTGCCATCGCCGAACTGTTCCAGAAAGAGGGCGCCAACGTCGTCATCGCCGACATCGCAGGCGCCGCCGAAGCCGCGGCCGAGATGGGTGGCAACACCATCGGTGTCGAAGCCAATGTCACCAGCAAGGAGTCGATGACCGCCGCAGCCGCAGCCGCCGAGGAAAAGTTCGGCGGGATCGACATCCTGGTGAACAACGCGGGCATCTTCACCGGCCTGAACTACACCCCGATGGAAGCCATCGAGGAAAGCGACTGGCGCAAGCTGATGGATGTGAACGTCATGGGCCCGTGGGTCTGTGCCTCGGCCTGTCTGCCAGCGCTGCGCAAATCGGAACATGGCCGTATCGTCAACATCGCCTCGGTGATCGCGCATCTGGGTATTCCGATGATGCTGCACTACGTCAGCTCGAAGGGCGCAGTGGCCGCCATGACCCGCGGCATGGCCCGCGAGATGGCTGTGACCGGAAGCAACATCCTCGTGAACGCGGTGTCGCCCGGCTACACCCACTCGGAAAACGCCAAGGCCAATACCGAACAGCACGAAGCCTTTGAAGGCACGGCCAGTTCGATGCGCCTGATCAAGCGTTCGGCCGAGCCGCTGGACATCGCCAACGCCGTGGCCTTCCTGGCCAGCGACGAAGGCGGCTACATCACCGGCCAGAACCTGATCGTCGATGGCGGCCTTTTCTTTAGCCAGTAACAAACAATGAACGCGCATCCGGGCGGAGGAGGAAGCCGCCCGGATGCGTTGGGAAGAAGGGGAGGAATTCATGAAATTCACGCATGCAAAAGCCTTGGCGCTGACCACGGCACTAATCACGCTTTCGCCGCTCAGCGCGATGGCAAATGACGGCCTTATGTTCTCGGGCTACAGCGCCACCACGTTGGGCATGGCCGGTGCGGGCGCCGCCAATCCTACGGATTCGCAGATCGGCGCCGTGAACCCGGCCGGGTTCGCCTTCACCGGCAACCGCGTCGACATCACCGGCGCGCTGCTGTCGGTAGACATCAATTCGACCGTCCTTGGTGCGCCTTACAATGACGACCCGCTGCTGCCGGCGGTGCTGCCCAGTGTCTCGTATCAGTATAACGACAAGTGGGCCTTTGGTTTGTCGACCTACGGCGTGGGCGTTCTGGTGGATTATGGCGAACCGATTCCGCCTGCCCCCGGCGTCACCGACACGGGCGCCACGTTGATGCAACTCGTCCTGGCCCCTTCGGCAGCCTATAGACTGAACGAGAACCACGCCGTTGGTTTTTCGCTGCTGTTGGCGGGCCAGTATTTCGACCTGACCGGGCTACAGGCCTATGGCGTTGGCGATCCCGGCGATACAGGTTCTTTCGGCGCGGGCTTCAGCATTGGCTATATGGGCCAGCTTACTGACACGGTTCGCGTTTCCGCCAGCTATTTCAGCCAGATCCATATGGGTGATCTGGAAGGGTATGAAGGGCACCTCGCGGACGAAACCGATATCGACCTGCCGGCCCGTGCGATCCTGGGTCTGGCCTTCGATGCCAGCCCGCGACTGACCCTTCTGGCCGACTACCACTGGATCAACTGGGCCGATGTCAAACCGCTGGGCAATTCCTTTCCCGGCAGCTTCATTCTCGGTGCGCCCGACGGCCCCGGCACCGGCTGGAAGGAACAGCACATCCTGAAACTGGGCGCCCAGTACCAACTGAACGATCAGTGGGCGGTCCGTGGTGGCGTCAGCAAATCAAGCCGCCTGTGGGAAACCGACGATAACGCCCTGAACTATTTCACCCCGGTTACGCCCGACACCCACGTCGCCATCGGCGCAACCTACAAACCCCGCGAGGATCGCGAGTGGAGCTTTGCCTTCAACCGCGCCATCGCACGCAAACAGACGGGCACCGGCCTGTCGACAGGCACCGACCTGGACACCCGAATCGACACCTATGCCGTCACCTACGGCTGGACCTTCTGACCGGGTCGGAAAGTCCAAAATCACCCTTTTCCTGCGGCATTTCAGCAAGGTTGTGCCGCAGGGGCTCTCAGGGGCTTGAATTGACATAATGGTCCAGCCATTAGTATATCAGGCCAAATATCACATCGGGTTCCGCAGCAACCGGATCAACCCGACAAGGCGGTATCAAACCGCCGCAGCTTTGGAGGAGGAAACATGGCTAAGATTACTTTTGTGGACCACGACGGCACCAAACACGAGGTTGAAGCTTCGGTGGGCAGCAACGTCATGCAGGCTGCGGTCGACAACAACATTCAGGGCATCGATGGCGACTGCGGCGGTATGTGCGCCTGCGCAACCTGCCACATCACCGTTGACCCGGAGTGGTTCGCCAAGACCGGCGCCCGTTCGGAAAACGAAGAGTCGATGCTGACCTTCCTGCCCGAGATTGCCGAAACCGCACGCCTGGGCTGCCAGATCGAGATCACCGACGAGCTGGATGGCCTGGTTGTGCACCTGCCGATCGAACAATTCTGATTGTCGCGTGAAGGAGAAAGCCATGACAGCCATCAAGGATATCCCGCTAAGCGATCTGGACCCGTCGGTCCAAACCCGTTTTCAAAGCGGTGAACACTTCGAGGTCTTCGACCGCCTGCGTGCCGAAGCCCCGGTTTATTTCCACGAAACCACCCAGTACGGGCCCTTCTGGTCGATCTCGAAGTACAAGGACATCATCGAGGTCGAAGCCAACCCGAAGATGTTTTCCTCCGATGCGGCCTATGGCGGCATCTGGATCAAGGAACAGCCCAAGGACACCATCCGCAAAAGCTTCATGACCGCCGACCAGCCGGAGCATGACCAGCAGCGCAAGGTGGTGAACCCGATCGTGTCGCCCTCCAACCTCCACAACATGGAGCAGAAAGTCCGCGACATCGTTACCCTGGTGCTCGACGATCTGCCGCTGAACGAAGAGATCGACTGGGTGGAGCGCGTTTCGGTCGAGGTGACCGGCCGTGTTCTGTGCGAGCTGATGGACTTCCCGGTCGAGGAACGCATGGATCTGACCACCTGGTCGGACATCGTGAACACCGATGTCGACGCCGGCACCGAGATCACGGACGAATACGTCAAGCTTGAAAAGCTCAAGCCGATGATCATCAAGTTCAAGGAACTGTTCGCCGAACGCACCGCCATGCCGCCGCAGAACGACCTGATCTCGATGCTGGCCCATTCGCAGGAGACCGCGAACATGGAGCCGCAGCAATTCGTCGGCATGCTGGTGCTGCTGATGGTGGGTGGCAACGACACCACGCGCAACTCTATTTCCGGCGGCGTGGACGCGCTGAACAAGTTCCCCGAGGAATACAAGAAGCTGCGCGAAAACCCCGAGCTGGTCGAAAGCATGGTGCCGGAAATCATCCGCTGGGTGACCCCGGTGGCGCATATGCGCCGCACCGCGCTGGAAGACATCGAGTTTCACGGCCAGCAGATCAAGAAGGGCGACAAGGTCATCATGTGGTATTGCTCGGGCAACCGGGATCCCGAGGTGATCGAAGACCCTTACGAGTTCAAGATCGATCGCAAGAACCCGCGCCAGCATGTATCGTTCGGGTTTGGTATCCACCGCTGCCTGGGCAACCGCATGGCCGAACTTCAGCTTCGCGTTCTGTGGGAAGAGATCCTGAAGCGCGGGTGGGTCATCGAGACCACCGGAGAGCCCGAGCGACGCTTTTCCAACTTCGTGGTCGGCATCGACAGCCTGAAGGCAATTATTCGACAAGCGTGATGCTGTCATATTTCGGCCCGGCAGGAGTGCCGGGCTAAATCTCGTTCATCATGACCCAGCCCCCTGTTCCGGGCCGTTCAGGTGTATAATCCGTTCCTGTTTCTTTCTGTTGATAGGGTTGCGGTCAAGGCCTGCTGAGCGGAGCCCTTGCGTAGCTCAAGCGAAGCAGGCCGTGTGGCGCGGTTGAGATTGGCGTAAACGGCTGGAGCCAGTCCGCCAAGCGATTGCCCTGAGACCCGTTTCTTCCTCCATTTTGAGGTAGAGTCCGCTCCAACCAGGAGACGGACAATGAAGCGATCAAGGTTCACGGAAGAGCAGATCATCGGGATGCTGAAGGAGCAGGAGGCCGGAATGACGACGGCCAATGTCTGCCGCAAGCATGGGGTCAGCACGGCGACGTTCTACAAATACAAGGCTCGGTTCGGCGGGCTTGGCTAACAGGCGCGACCATCTCTTTCAACGTTTTCATCTCATGGAAGCCGCGCTGTGTTCTGGATGGCCCACCGGATAGGCGTCAACCGCTTGATGTCTGCCGAAGGAGCAATGAGCTTTGAACCCGATGGCGGACATTCGCAGCACGAGATCCTCATTGCCTATGCACGGATAGAAGCCGCGGTGCGCGCACGAACAACGAACCTCACGTAGACCAGAGATAAATTGATAGACAATGGGGTGGCTTCTGGCCGCCCCATTTGCGTTTCAGGCCATGAACCTCAGATAAGGGGCCCACCGGGTATAGTTGCCCTTCGAGACAACCTATCGCCCTGGTCAACAGACACGACCGCGCCATTCAAAACGTGGCTCTCATGGAAGCCACACTGTTCCGGACGGTCCACCGATCAGGCGTCAAGAGCATCACTTCCGTCCAGGAGCAATGGGTTTGCCCCCTGCTCTTGAAAACTCCAGATTGGACAGGAATTTCTTCTAATCGATTTTGGACGGCATTCCTGCCGCACCATATCCCTTGGGACAGATTCGAACCTTGGGCATCGTGCTTCAGGGGCTAAAAACAAGAAAATCGGGCGTTTCCGCCCGATAGACTTCTTATGCTTGCAAAATGGCCATTCTAACCCGGCCGGTGGCCATTAATTGGTAGTCAGAATAAACAGACCCAACCCGGATCACTGACATTTCGAATGGCCGCAACTGGCGCAGGTCATGCAGCCCTCGACCATCCGCATGTCATAGGCGCCGCAGGCCGGGCAGGCCGGGCCGCGCGGGCGTTCGCCCACCGCCATCGCCTCTGCCTGGGGGTCGGCTTTCAGGCCCATGCCTTCGCCCTCGATAAAGCCGATGGTCACGAGATGCCGCTCGATCACCCCGCCGATGGCCGCCAGGATCGAGGGGATGTATTTGCCCTGCATCCAGGCCCCACCGCGCGGGTCGAACACCGCTTTCAGCTCCTCCACGACGAAGGACACATCGCCGCCGCGCCGGAACACGGCGCTGATCATTCGGGTCAGCGCCACGGTCCAGGCGAAATGCTCCATGTTCTTGGAGTTGATGAACACCTCGAACGGGCGGCGGTGGCCGTTGATGACCACATCGTTGATGGTGATATAGATCGCGTGCTCGGAATCGGGCCATTTCAGCTTGTAGGTATTGCCCTCCAGCGCCTGCGGCCGGTCCAGCGGTTCGGACATATAGATGACTTCGGCACCGGTATCAGTCTCGGGCGTTTTGTCAGAGCTTTCCGAGACCGACAGGACCGAGCCGGTCACAGCGTTGGGCCGATAGGTGGTGCAGCCCTTACAGCCCGTCTCATAGGCTTCCATATAGACGTCCTTGAATGCCTCGAAGGAAATATCCTCGGGGCAATTGATCGTCTTGGAGATGCTGGAATCCACCCATTTCTGCGCGGCGGCCTGCATCCGCACATGATCCAGCGGCGCCAGGGTCTGGGCGTTCACGAAATAGTCGGGCAATTCCTTGTCCCCGAACTTTTCGCGCCACATCTGCACCGCACAATCGACCACCTCTTCCTCGGTCCGGGTGCCGTCTTTTTGCAGCACCTTGCGGGTATAGGCATAGGCAAAGACCGGCTCGATCCCCGAACTGACATTGCTCGCATAAAGGCTGATCGTGCCGGTGGGCGCGATCGAGGTCAGCAGCGCGTTGCGGATGCCGTGTTCGCGGATCGCCTCGCGCACATCCGCGTCCATCTGCATCATGTGGCCGGTGGCCAGGTATTTCTCGGCGTCGAACAGGGGGAACGGGCCCTTTTCCTTGGCCAGATCGACCGAGGCCAGATAGGCGGCGCGCGCGATCCGGTGCAGCCAGCGTTCGGTCTGGCGCGCGGCCTCCTCGGACCCATAGCGCAGGCCGACCATCAGCAGCGCATCGGCCAGCCCGGTCACCCCCAGCCCGATCCGGCGCTTGTTCGCGGCCTCTTCGGCCTGTTGCGGCAGCGGAAAGCGCGAGGCGTCCACCACGTTGTCCATCATCCGCACGGCGGTGGCGACCAGTGTATCCAGTTCGGCCTCGTCCAGCTCGGCGATGGCGTCGAACGGGTTGCGCACCAGCCGCGCCAGGTTGATCGAGCCCAGAAGGCAGGCGCCATAGGGCGGCAGGGGCTGCTCGCCGCAGGGGTTGGTGGCGGCGATGGTTTCGCAATAGCTCAGGTTGTTCATCTGGTTGATGCGATCGATGAAGATCACGCCGGGTTCGGCATAATCATAGGTCGCGCGCATGATCCGGTTCCACAAATCGCGCGCCTCGACCGTGTGATAAATCTTGTCATCGAACACCAGATCCCAACTGCCGTCGGCCTTCACGGCCTCCATGAAATCATCCGTCACCAGCACCGACAGGTTGAAATTGCGCAGCCGCGCCGGATCCTGCTTGGCGGTGATGAAATCCTCGATATCGGGGTGGTCGCAGCGCATGGTGGCCATCATCGCGCCTCGGCGCGACCCCGCCGACATGATCGTGCGGCACATCGCGTCCCACACATCCATGAACGACAGCGGGCCAGAGGCATCCGCCGCCACGCCCTTCACATCCGCGCCCCTGGGCCGGATGGTGGAAAAATCATAGCCGATGCCGCCGCCCTGCTGCATGGTCAGCGCGGCCTCTTTCAGCATATCGAAAATGCCGCCCATGCTGTCGGGGATCGTGCCCATCACGAAGCAGTTGAACAGCGTCACCGCCCGCGCCGTACCGGCCCCTGCGGTGATCCGGCCCGCGGGCAGGTATTTGAAATCCTCCAGCGCGGCAAAGAACGTATCCTCCCACGCGTCGGGCTGTTTCTCGGGCGCGGCCAGGGCGCGGGCGATTCGGCGCCAGGTGTCCTCTACCGTCAGGTCCACGGGACTGCCATCCGCCTGTTTCAGGCGGTATTTCATGTCCCAGATCTGCTCGGCAATGGGGGCGGAGAAACGGGTCATTCGAGGGTCCTTCGGCGCGGGTGAGAGGGGTGGACAAGATACGGCGTCGCCTTGATTTTCGCAACACCTAGACTAGGCTCACTTTACTTCAACACGATCTTGGGGGATTCGTGACCACATCGCATATCAACCTCGTAAAGCTCTGCGTTGGCGCCGAAAAGGTCGAAGACCTGATCGACTGGCAGGCCCAGCGTCAGGCGCAAACTGGCGCGCCGCCGCGCCATGTCACCCGCATGCGGCCGAAACGCGCCGACGAACTGCTGAATGGCGGCTCGCTCTATTGGGTGTTCAAGGGGATGATTCTGGCCCGTCAGCGGGTCGTCGCACTGGAAGAGGTCCGGGGCGACGACGGCATCCTGCGTTGCGGCATCGTACTGGATCCGGTCGTGATCCGTACCGAAGGCATCCCGCGCCGCCCGTTTCAAGGCTGGCGCTATCTGACCCCCGAGGACAGCCCCCGCGACCTGTCCGGCGCGCGCGCGCAAGATACCGATCTGCCCCCAGATCTGATGGCCGCGCTGGCCGAAATCGGCGTGTGCTAGATCAGCCACGACGCAGGTAAATTTGCCCGGACGGATACCCGCCAACGCGGAAATCGTATAAAATAAAGGCAGGTTTCAAGTTCAACAGGAGTATGATCGATGATCACCAAGTTGGCGACCTGCACATGCATTGCAGCACTGTTTCTTACCGGAGCCGCGAACGCCGAAGAGGGGTTCTATGCCGGTTTTGGTTTTGGCCTGACAGATATGGAATCTCAGGCCGAATTCGGTGGCACTTCCGAAGGTGCCTTGCCGATGGTGGCCCTGACGGCGGGTTACCGCGCCGAGGCTGATCGCTTCTTCTATGGTGCCGAAATTGACGCCGACATGTCCTTGGACGGCAATCTCGATTATCAGGGCACGGAATGCGGCGACGGCTTCGCCAATGGGCCCTATTACTGCGAACATGACGCGACGCTGCGTCTTCGCGGCGTGATCGGCACTGATCTCACCCCGCAGTTGGAAGGGTTTGCCACACTTGGCTACGGCGTGATGTGGGGCAAGGGCGCGGTCGCCGGTGACGGCAGCACCGACAATGGCGTGAATAGCGGCGTCACGGTCAGCCTTGGCCTTCAGCACATGATGCAAAAGGGCAAGCTGCGTTACGAGTTGATCTATGACGATTTCGGAAACACCGGCGAAAAGCCCGCCGATCTGTACAAACCCGACTATCAGGCGGTGTCGCTCCGGCTGATGTATCTGATGTCCTTCTAAGGCGTATCTTCGGCCTTGCCCCCGGCGACATGGGTTGTGGGGGCAAGGTCCGCAGTACAGCGTCCGCGATCGGGGCGTTAATCCTCGATCCCCAGACGGGCCGTCAGCACGGCATAGGTGGCTCGCATCTCGTCGCTCCAGCCGTCCCGGCGGCTTCGGAATAATGTGGCCTGGCTTTGATGCACACAACCATCCGTTAGGGCCTTCAGATGGTTGGCGCGCAGCGTCTCGCCGGTCGAGGTGATGTCGGCCACCGCCTCGGCAGTCAGGTTCTTGACCGTGCCCTCGGTTGCGCCTTGGCTGTCCACCAGTTGATAGTCGGCCACGCCGGCCTCGCGCAGGAAATCCCGCACCAATCGGTGATACTTGGTGGCAATCCGCAGGCGGAATCCGTGCGTGGCGCGAAACGCCGCCGCCGCCCCATCCAGATCGTCCAGCGTATCCACATCGACCCAGCATTTCGGCACTGCGATGATCAGGTCCGCATGGCCAAAGCCCATCGGTTCCAGCTCGCGCAGCTTGTCTTCCCAGTCGGCGATCTTTTCGCGCACCAGATCCGATCCGGTCACGCCCATCTGAATCCGCCCGGCGGCCAGTTCGCGCGGGATTTCCCCGGCCGACAGCAGCACCAGTTCGATTCCGTCGACCCCCTCGACCGCGCCCGCATATTCGCGTTCCGATCCGGTGCGGCGCAGGCTGATACCGTGATCGGCGAACCAGTCGAAGGTCTTTTCCATCAACCGCCCCTTGGAGGGCACGCCCAGTTTCAGCGTCATTGCCCCGCCTCCGTCGTCAGCATCAGCACCTGCGCGGGGCGCACTACACCGCCCACCGCCGGGATCGACCGGCCCTGGCCCAGAACCCGCGTCAGCGCGTCATAGCGCCCGCCGGTGGCGACCGGCGGCAGATCGGGCCGGGACTCGGCATAGAAGCCGAATACGAAGCCGTCGTAATATTCCATCGTCGTGCGGCCATAGCTGGCCTCGAAATCCAGCGCCGCCACATCGACCCCCTGCCCCGCCAGCGCATCCAGCCGACGTTCAAACCGGGTGACGGCGGGCAGGATATCGGGCAGATCGACCGCGACATCGCGCAGATGTTCCAGCGCGTTGGTCGAGGTTTCGCGCAGCCCCAGAATATGGTCGAGGATTTCCAGTTCCGCCCCGGTCAACGGCGGCGTCGCGGCGGATTCTTCCAGCGCTGTGATGCGGGCCGCGACTTCGGCCCGGCTGCGCAAACCGATTTCGGGGCCCGCCTGATCCAGGACAGCCTTGGCGCCGTTTTTCTGAACCTGGTTCAAAAGCCGTGTCCGCGTCTCGGGCATCGGGGTGCGACCGCCGAACAGATCCAGCAGCGCCCGAAACCGGCGCGGCCGCCACAGGTGCCGTTTCAGCGCGGCCTTGCGCCGGTCGGTCGTTGTCAGCCCCTCGATCGCGGCCAGCAGGATACCGATATCACCGGTCGCGGCATGCAGCCCGAGCGGCGACAGAACCTCGGCGAACAGCGCGAAAACCTCGGCATCGGCGGCTTCGGGATCCGCGCGGTCGAACACCTCATAGCCGACCTGAAAATATTCGCTGGCGCGGCCAAGCTCGTGCTCCTGTTTGCGGAACACCTCGCCCATATAGGTATAGCGCGCGGGCTCGGCGCCGTCCGCCATATGCATCTGCACCACCGGCACGGTAAAATCCGGGCGCAGCATCATCTCGCCGCGCAGCGGGTCCGAGGTCATATAGGCCCGCGCGCGAATATCCTCGCCATAGAGATCCAGCAGCGTGTCGGCGGGTTGCAGAATCGCGGCCTCGACCGGCAGGCCGCCGGCGGCCTGAAAGAACCCCAGCAGGCGTTCTGCCTGGGCCCGGATCGCCGCTTTCGACGCTGCGTTCATTCCGCTGCCCCGTCAATGATCCTGCGGATCTCGGCCACCAGATCGCCACGCGCCACTTCGAACTGCGCGGGCTGGGACTTCCATTCCTCCAGGCTGGCGCTTTGGGCGATCTTGGCGCCCAGGATCAGATCCTTGATCTGCACCACGCCGCGCGCGGCCTCGTCGCTGCCCTGAATGACCGCGACCGGCGAATTGCGCTTGTCGGCATATTTCAGCTGGTTACCGAAATTCTTCGGATTGCCCAGATAGACCTCGGCACGGATGCCCGCTGAACGCAGTTCACCGACCATCGCCTGATATTCGGTCATCCGGTCGCGATCCATCACGGTCACCACAACGGGGCCATGGATCGTGCCGCCGATCCGGCCCTTGGCGCGCAGCGCCGCCAACAGGCGATCCACCCCGATCGACACGCCCGTGCCCGGCACCGTCTGCCCGGTGAAACGCTTGACCAGATCGTCATAACGCCCGCCGCCCGCAACCGATCCGAATTGGCGCGGACGACCCTTTTCATCAAGGATTTCGAAGGTCAGTTCGGCCTCGAACACTGGGCCTGTATAATACCCCAGGCCGCGCACGACGCTTGGGTCGATCTCGATCCGCTCGGGGCCATAGCCCTGGGCCGCCAGCAACTCGGCGATGGTTTCCAGCTCCTGCACGCCTTCGACGCCGACATCCGAGCCCTGCACCAACTCACCCAGCCGCGCACAGGTCGCGGCGCCGCTGTCGCGTTTGGCGGCCATGAAGCCCATGATGGTTTCGGCCTGTTCGGCACTCAGATTGGCGCCGTCGGTAAAGTCGCCCGACTCGTCCTTGCGGCCCGCCCCCAACAGCGCGCGCACGCCCGTCTCGCCCAGCCGGTCCAGCTTGTCTATGGCGCGCATCACGATGCCGCGCTCATGGGCAAACTTGTCGGGATCGGACGGGTCCAGCACGCCCGCCACCTCCATCACCCCGTTCAGAACCTTGCGGTTGTTGACCCGCACGATGTAGTCGCCGCGCGGGATGCCCACGGCCTCCAGCGTGTCCGACAGCATCGCGCAGATCTCGGCATCGGCGGCCACCGACGCGCTGCCCACCGTGTCGGCATCGCATTGATAGAACTGGCGAAACCGCCCCGGCCCCGGCTTTTCGTTGCGCCAGACCGGCCCCATCGTATAGCGCCGGTAGGGCGTGGGCAGATCGTTGCGGAACTGCGCCGCGACCCGGGCCAGCGGCGCGGTCATGTCATAGCGCAGCGCCAGCCAGTCGCCGTCCTCCTCCTGCCAGGCGAAGACACCGGCATTCGGGCGGTCCACATCGGGCAAGTATTTGCCCAGCGCCTCAACCGTTTCCACAGCCGAGGTTTCCAGCGGATCGAAGCCATAGCGATGATAGACCTCGGCAATCGCGTCGAGCATTTGCTTGCGCTCGGTCACGTCCGCGCCGAAATAATCGCGGAAGCCTTTGGGCGTTTCCGCCTTGGGGCGCCGGGGTTTCTTGTCCTTGGCCATCGCTTTTCGTCCCTTCCGTCGGGTTCGCGCGGGGCATAGCGGATGGGAACCGGCGGGGCAAGGCGGGGCTGAATTCAGGCATGTGATTTCCATGAGAGTTCGATATGAGTCCCATATGACAAACACGCATATCGGAGCCTGCAATGAGCGACAACCGGCTGACCCTTCTGGAAGAGCGGATCGCGCATCTGACCGCAGCGGTGGACGATCTGTCGGATGTGGTCGCGGCACAGGCGACCGAAATCGCGCTGCTGACCAACCGCGTGCGGATGCTGATGGAGCGTGAGGCCGAGCGCGAATTCGATCAGGGCGGCACCGTGCCGCTGGCCGATCAGAAGCCGCCGCACTGGTAGGGCTCAGAACTGAAGCAGCATCCGCCGGACCCCGATCCCGAAGGCCAGAATGCCGACAGCGACCGTCAGCGGCCGTTTGGGCACCCGGCGCGCCAGAAGCCCGCCGATCAGCGCGGCGGGCAGCCCCCCGACGACCAGCCCGGCGACCGAACTGCCCACGTCGGACCAATCCGTATTCTCGCCCCACATACCGCCCGCGAATGTCGCGCCAAGCGTCAGGAACACCGCGAAAGAGACCATAAGTTCGGCAAAGGCGGAACTGCCGATCGCGTTGCGCGGGTTGACGCCTGCCCCCAGCAGCGCAGAGCTGACGATCGGCCCCCAGCTACCGCCGATCCCCTCGACCAGGCCGCCCGCCCCGCCGATCAGGCCAAGACGCGTGGTGCCCAGAACCCTTGGCGCCGATCCCCGCAGACCGCGCAGAATGATCAGCGTGCCGATCAGCAACAGGTAGCTGGCGATCATCAGGTTCAGCAGATCGCCCTTCAGGTTCGACAGGACCAGCGCCCCGACCAGCCCCCCGACGATGCCCGATACCGCCAGCCGGCGCGCCATCGGCCAATCGGTGTTGCGGTTGGCCTGATGCGACAGCGCCGCCACCGTCCCGGTCGGGATCTTCGCGGCATTCACGGAGGCCGAAACCAGCGCGGGCGTAACGCCCTGCCCCAAAAGGATGGCCGAGGATATGACACCGAACCCCATGCCAAGCGCCCCATCCGCAAGCTGCGCGACAAAGCCGACAAGAACAAACAGCAGAAACTCTTCCACGACCGCAGGGGCCTTTCACCAGAGACTCACCGCGCCATCAATCTATTGAATCCGGGCAACCGGCAAGAGCGTTGCATCGCACCGAAGGCCGCGCCAAGGGCTCTGCGGGCTCAGACCTCTTCCACCATCATCACCCCCGGCAGCGACTTGATCGCACCCTTGATCTGCGGGTTCACCGGATAATCATCGGGTAACGCCACCTCAACCTCGCCAGGCAGATCGGACGCCATCAGGCAGAACTGCACCGGCCCGCGCCCGCGCATCCCGCTTTCGCCCTTTGCCCGGTCCAGCAACCCGGCCACGGCACTGACCGCGCCCGCGTCATCGACAAAGATCTTCAGCCCCATCGAACCCGCGTCGGCCACCACGCTGTCAATCGGCTGAATCGCCTGCGCCAACAGCTTGAGCTGATCGCTTTCCAGCTCGGCCTTCACCGTCAGCACCACGTTGGACCCGGTTTCCAGGTAATCGCGCGATGCCTCGAGTACATCGGAAAACAGCGTGACCTCATACAGCCCGGTCGGATCCGAAAGCTGGGCAAAGGCAAAGCGGTTGCCCTTGGCCGATTTGCGTTCCTGCTTGCCCGCAACCGAGCCCGCCAGCTTGCCGATGAACGGACCATTCTGCGCCTTGGCGGCGACCTCTTCCAGCGTCATCACCTTCTTGCGCCTCAGCGCGGTCATGTAGTCGTCCAGCGGATGACCCGACAGATAGAACCCGATCGCCTTGTGCTCTTCGGCCAGCCGCTCATTCGGCAGCCAGTCGGCCACCGGCGACAGGCGCGGTTCCGGCAGGTCATCGCCCGCCTCGCCGAACAGCGAGACCTGATTTGACGAACGCTGTTCATGAATGGCGGCGGAATAGTTCACCAACGCATCCAGGCTGTCGAACACCCGGCGGCGGTTGGCATCAAGCTGATCGAACGCCCCGGCCCGCGCCAGCATTTCCATCGGGCGTTTGCCGATCCGTTTCAGATCGACCCGGCGGGCGAAATCGTAAAGCGTGGCAAAAGCTTTGCCGTCGCGCCCCTCCTCGATCAGGCGCATCGCATCGACGCCGACATTCTTCAGCGCGCCCAGCCCGTAGACCAACCGCCCCTCGGACACGCCGAACAGCGCGCCCGAGCGGTTGACGCAAGGCGGGATGATCTCGATATCAAGGCCGCGGCGCACCTCTTCGGCATAGGTGTTCAGCTTGTCGGTCAGGTGGATATCGCAGTTCATGACGGCGGCCATGAATTCCACCGGATAGTTCGCCTTCAGATATCCGGTCTGATAGCTGACCACCGCATAGGCGGCGGCGTGGGATTTGTTGAAGCCGTAATTGGCGAATTTCTCCAGCAGGTCGAAAACCTCGGTCGCCTTCTTCTTGTCGACACCGTTTTCGGCGGCCCCTTTTTCGAACTTCGGGCGCTCGGCGTCCATCGCCTCCTGAATCTTCTTGCCCATCGCGCGGCGCAGCAGGTCAGCGCCGCCCAGACTGTAGCCCGCCATTTCCTGCGCGATCTGCATCACCTGTTCCTGATAAACGATGATGCCCTGGGTTTCCTCAAGGATATGGTCGATCAGCGGGTGGATCGATTCCAGCGCCTTCTGCCCGTTCTTCACCTGACAATAGGTCGGGATATTCTCCATCGGGCCGGGGCGGTACAGCGCCACAAGGGCCACGATATCCTCGATGCAGGTGGGCTTCATCTGGCGCAGCGCGTCCATCATGCCCGAGCTTTCAACCTGGAACACGGCGACCGTTTTCGCGCTGGCATACAGACGATAGGTGGGCTCGTCATCCAGCGGGATCAGACCGATATCAATGTCGATGCCGCGCTGTTTCAGCAGGTTCAGCGCCCCTTGCACGACGGTCAGGGTTTTCAGCCCGAGAAAGTCGAACTTCACCAGACCGGCCTGCTCGACCCACTTCATGTTGAACTGGGTGGCGGGCATGTCGGAGCGCGGGTCTTGATACAGCGGCACCAGTTCATCCAGCGGGCGGTCGCCGATCACCACACCGGCAGCATGGGTCGAGGCGTTGCGGAGCAGCCCCTCGACCTGCTGGCCATAGGTCAGCAGGCGTTCGACCACTTCCTCGTTCCGGGCCTCTTCGCGCAGCCGGGGCTCGTCGATCAGCGCCTGCGCGATGGAAACGGGCTTTACCCCCTCGACCGGGATCAGCTTCGACAGCCGATCCACCTGGCCATAAGGCATCTGCAACACCCGCCCCACATCGCGCACAGCGGCCTTGGACAGCAGCGCGCCGAAGGTGATGATCTGCGCCACTTTTTCGCGGCCGTATTTCTCCTGCACATACTGGATCACCTCTTCACGGCGATCCATGCAAAAGTCGATGTCGAAGTCGGGCATCGACACCCGCTCGGGGTTCAGGAAGCGTTCGAACAGCAGGCTGTAGCGCAGCGGATCAAGGTCAGTGATGGTCAGCGCATAGGCCACCAGCGAACCGGCACCCGACCCCCGCCCCGGCCCCACCGGAATATCGTGATCCTTGGCCCATTTGATGAAATCGGCCACGATCAGGAAATAGCCGGGAAAACCCATGCCCTCGATAATACCCAGTTCGAATTCCAGCCGCGCCTCGTATTCCTCGACCGGGGCCGCGTGGGGGATCACCGCCAGCCGCGCCGCCAGCCCGGCCTTGGCCTGACGGCGCAGCTCCTCGACCTCGTCATCGGCGAATTTCGGCAGGATCGGATCGCGCCGTTCAGATTTCACCGCACAGCGGCGGGCGATTTCCACAGTGTTTTCCAGCGCTTCGGGCAGGTCGGCGAACAGCGCGGCCATTTCCTCGGGCGATTTGAAATAATGCTGCGCGGTCAGGCGGCGGCGCGGTGCCTGTTGATCGACATAGGCCCCCTCGGCGATGCAGATCAGCGCGTCGTGCGCCTCGTACATGTCCGTCTTGGGGAAATAGACGTCATTGGTGGCCACCAGCGGCAGATCCATCGCATAGGCCATTTCCACATGGCCGCGCTCGGTCGCCTGCTCGGCCTCGGTCACCTGCCCGCCCTCGCCGGGATGGCGTTGCAACTCGACATAAAGGCGGGCGGGATAGATCGCCGCCAGCCGGGTCATCAGCGCCTCGGCCTTCGGGCGCTGCCCGGCCTGCAACAGCTTGCCCACCGGTCCCTCGGGGCCGCCGGTCAGGCAGATCAGCCCGTCCGAATACTGCGCCAGTTCCGCCACCGCCACCTGCGGCAACTGCCCCCCCGTGTCGAGATAAAGACACGAGTTCAGCTTCATCAGGTTCATATACCCCGCCTCATTCTGCGCCAGCAGAACCACAGGCGCGGGTACGCGCGGCTTTTCGCCCGGCGCGGGCGGGTCATAGGCCAGATCCACCTGGCACCCGATGATCGGCTGAATGCCGACACCACTGGCGCCCACGGAAAATTCCAGCGCCGCGAACATGTTGTTGGTGTCGGTCACTGCCACCGCCGGCATCCCCGCGGCTTTGCACATGTCTGGCAGTTTCTTGACCCGAACCGCCCCCTCAAGAAGCGAATATTCGGTGTGAAGGCGAAGGTGGATGAATCGGGGTGCGCTGCTCATCCGGCCAAACTATCCGGGCACGGCGTCGGGTTCCAGCATCTCGATCCGGTTGCCGAAGGGATCGGCGGTATAAAATCGCCGAAAGCCGGGCAGGTCATCGTCCCAGACCACCGGAAAGCCCGCTTCGCCCAGCCGCGCGGCCAGCGCCGTCAGCCCGTCAACCACCAGCGCCGGGTGGGCCTTTGTCGCGGGGCGGAAATCTGCCTCGACCCCCAGATGCAGCCGCACCGGCTCGGCCTCGAACCACGCGCCACCGCGGGCCGCCAGAACCGGGGGCTTGGCGCGCTCAGCCAGACCTAGCACATCGCCATAGAAACGGCGCGCCGCGGCCTCTTTGCCGGCGGGCATGGCAAGCTGAACATGATGAAGCGCGGCAAGTTTCATTCCGATCCCTCGTGCCAGATGCGGTCGACTACACCCTATCCCCACACCAGCCGCCAGACAAAGCCCCGCCACTGGCCACAGCGCCCAATTCTTGACCACCCGGCGCAGAACACGGCAATCAGGCGGGTCGTGGCCTTGCCAATCGCGCGATTTGCCGTTTTGCTGGGCATCTAAAACCCGCGCACCTGCTTTCTGCCGCATCGGGCAGGGGCGCTTTGGGGCTGACGCAAAGAAAGCGGCGGGTTTCGTGAATGGAAATCGCGTTTCTTCTGAACGGAGAGACCATGTGCGTGAACGATGAGCCGCACACCCGCACCCTGCTTGACTGGCTGCGCGAGTGCCGCGGCCTGACCGGGACCAAGGAAGGCTGCAACGAAGGCGATTGCGGCGCCTGCACGGTCATGGTCAGCGATGCGCAGGGCGCGCGCGCCCTGAACGCCTGCATCCTGTTCCTGCCGCAGCTTCACGGCAAGGCCGTTCGCACGGTCGAAGGCATCGCCGGGCCGGACGGCGCATTGCATCCGGTCCAGCAAGCCATGATCGAGCATCACGGCTCGCAATGCGGATTCTGCACACCGGGTTTCATCGCGTCGATGGCAACCGCGCATTTGAACGGCGCCACGAATTACGACGATCAACTGGCCGGCAACCTGTGTCGTTGCACCGGCTATGCCCCGATCATCCGTGCGGCACGGGCCGCCGCGGATCAGCCCGTGCCGGACTGGCTGAAACGGGAAACCGATCCTGCCTTCTTTTCCGCACAAATATCCTCGGGGGGTGTGGGGGGCAGACAGCCCCCCATCGGCGCCGACATCTGCCGCCCCGAAACCAGCGACCAGTTGGCCGCGTGGTATCAACAGAACCCTGGCGCCACGCTGATCGCGGGCGCCACGGATGTGGGGCTTTGGGTCACGAAAGAGTTGCGCGATCTGTCGCCGGTGGCGTTTCTGGGTGGCTGCATGGATTTGCAACAGGTCTTGGTGACCGACACCGAAATCCGTATCGGCGCCGGGGTCACGATCACCGATCTGGGGGCGCTGATGGCCGGTCACCACCCCGACTTCGCCGAACTGATCCGCCGCTACGGATCGACTCAGGTGCGCAACGCGGCGACGATCGGCGGCAATATCGCCAATGGCTCGCCCATCGGCGACGGCCCGCCCGCGCTGATCGCACTGGGCGCGCAACTGCATCTGCGCAAAGGCGATGAACGTCGTTCAATCGCGCTTGAGGATTTCTTCCTCGAATATGGCAAACAGGACCGCGCCCCCGGTGAATTCGTCACGGCGGTCAGCATCCCGCGTCAACCGGACCGGCTGAAATGCTACAAGCTGACCAAACGGTTCGATCAGGACATTTCCGCCGTCTGCGGCTGTTTCAACATCACCGTCGCGGACGGGGTGGTGACAGACGCCCGTATCGCCTTTGGCGGCATGGCCGGCATCCCGAAACGCGCCACCCATGTCGAGGCGGCGCTGATCGGACAGCCCTGGCACGAAGACGCGATCACGCGCGCAGCGCCCGAATGGGCGTGCGATTTCACCCCGATGAGCGACATGCGCGCCTCGGCCGACTATCGCCTGAACACCGCCCGCGCCCTGCTGACCCGGTATTTCCTGGAAGACCGGGGCGCGCCCGCACGGGTGCTGGAGGTGACGCCATGAGCGTGACCAAACCGCTGCCCCATGACGCGGCGCAACTGCATGTGACCGGCCAGGCACGCTATGTCGACGACATCCCGACACCGGGACAGGCACTGCATCTGGCCTTCGGCCTGTCGGAAATCGCACGCGGCACGATCCTGTCGATGGATCTGGACGCGGTGCGCGCGGCGCCGGGCGTGGTGGCGGTGCTGACCGCATGGGACCTGCCGGGCGCCAACGATACCTCGCCCTCGGCGCATGACGAACCCATGCTGGCCGAGGGCGAGGTGTTCTATCTTGGCCAGCCGCTGTTCCTGGTGGTCGCCGAAAGCCACCTTGCGGCGCGCAAGGCCGCGCGGCTGGGCGACATCACCTATGACGAACAGCCCGCGCTGCTGACCATCGACGACGCATTGGCCGCCGACAGCCGGTTCGAGGAAGGGCCGCGGATCTATCAGACCGGCGATGCCGACGCGGCAATCGCCGGCGCCCCCCATATCGTCGAGGGCGTGATAGACATCGGTGGACAGGAGCATTTCTATCTCGAAAGCCAGGCGGCAATGGCGGTGCCGCTGGAAGGTGGCGACATGCTGGTGCATTCCTCGACCCAGCACCCGACCGAGATTCAACATAAGGTGGCCGAGGCCCTGAACCTTTCCATGAACGCCGTTCGGGTAGAGGTGCGGCGGATGGGCGGCGGCTTTGGCGGCAAGGAAAGTCAGGGCAACGCACTGGCCGTGTCCTGCGCCGTGGTGGCACGGATGACAGGCCGCCCCGTCAAGATGCGCTATGACCGCGATGACGACATGACCATCACCGGAAAGCGTCACGATTTTCGCATCGCCTATCGCGCAGGTGTGGATCAGGATGGCAAGATTGCTGGTGTGAACTTTGTTCAATATGCCCGCTGCGGCTGGTCGCAAGACCTGTCGCTGCCGGTGGCGGACCGGGCGATGCTGCATGCCGACAACGCCTATTACCTGCCCCATGCCCGGATCGAAAGCCACCGGCTGAAGACCCACACCCAATCGGCCACCGCCTTTCGCGGCTTCGGCGGACCGCAAGGCATGGTCGGAATCGAACGGGTGCTGGACCACATTGCGCATGAGTTGGGCAAGGACCCGCTTGAAGTGCGGCGCGCGAATTTCTACCGCAACGGGCAAAAGACACCCTATCACATGGTGGTCGAGGATTTCGTGCTGGACGAAATGACCGAGGCGCTGATCGACACCGCCGATTACCACGCCCGCCGCGCCGCGATTGCGGACTGGAACGCCGCCAACCCGATCTTGAAAAAGGGGATCGCGCTGACCCCGGTCAAGTTCGGCATCTCCTTCACGCTGACCCATCTCAATCAGGCGGGCGCGCTGGTGCATGTCTATCAGGACGGATCGATTCACCTGAACCATGGCGGCACCGAGATGGGGCAAGGCCTGTTTCAAAAGGTGGCACAGGTCGCGGCCTCCTGTTTCGGGGTCGGGGTCGAGACGGTAAAAATCACCGCGACCGATACCGCCAAGGTGCCCAACACCTCGGCCACGGCGGCGTCTTCGGGGTCGGATCTGAACGGAATGGCGGTGAAGGCCGCCTGCGACACGATCCGTGACCGGATCGCCGAACATCTGGCCCAGACCCATCAGACCGACCCGCGCCGGGTGCATTTCGAGGGCGGCAAGGTATTCGTCGGCGATGACGAAATGACATTCGCCGCCGCCGCGACCAGCGCCTATCAGGCGCGGGTGCCGCTGTCGGCCACCGGCTTCTACAAGACGCCGAAACTGGCGTGGGACCGGATTGCCGGGCGCGGGCGGCCGTTCTTCTATTTCGCCTATGGCGCGGCGGTGACCGAGGTGGTGATCGACACGCTGACCGGCGAGAACCGGATCCTGCGCACCGATATCCTGCATGACGCCGGCGCCTCGTTGAACCCGGCGCTGGATATCGGACAGGTCGAAGGCGGGTTCGTGCAGGGCGCGGGCTGGCTGACCACCGAAGAGCTGATCTGGGACGCCAAGGGGCGGCTGCGCACCCATGCGCCCTCGACCTACAAGATCCCCGCCTGTTCCGACCGGCCCGATATCTTCAACGTGGCGCTGTGGGACAAGGCCCGGAATGTCGAGGAAACGATCTATCGCTCCAAGGCGGTGGGCGAGCCGCCCTTCATGCTGGGCATTTCGGCGCTGATGGCACTGTCGGACGCGGTCGCCGGCTGTGGCCCGGCCTATCCCGCGCTGGATGCCCCCGCGACGGCAGAGCGCATCTTGAACGCCGTTCAAATGGTGCGTGCGTGAGTTTTGACCGCGAGGCCGTGACCCGGGCCGTGGCGGCACGGGACCGCATTGTGCGTGTGGTCGTGGCCCATGTCGACGGTTCCGCCCCGCGCGAGGTTGGCGCCGCGATGCTTGTCTGGGCCGACGGGCAATCGGGCACGATCGGCGGCGGCGCCCTGGAATTCGAGGCCGCAAAAACCGCACGCGGGATGCTGGCCGACAGGCGCGCCGCCCGGCTGGACCGGATCGCGCTGGGTCCCGCGATGGGGCAATGCTGCGGTGGGGCGGTGACGTTGGTCAGCGAGGTGTTCGATGCCGCCACGCTGAACACCGTGCCGGACCATGTCTTTGCCCGCAACATCGACGGCCCCGCCACGCCGCCCTTGCCGGTCCGGCGGGCGCTGGCCGACCTGCGCAACGCAGGCCAGCCGCCCCGACCGCAGCTTGTGCAGGGCTGGATGATTGAACCCGTCATGCCCACCGCCACGCCGCTTTGGATCTATGGTGCCGGGCATGTGGGTCGGGCGCTGGTCGCCACCCTGTCGCCGCTGCCCGATTTCGCGATCACCTGGGTCGATACCGGCCCCGAACGCTTTCCCGATGCGGTCCCCGATAATGTTACTCGCCTGATCGCGGCCAACCCCGCCGATCTGGTCCGCTTCGCCCCGGTCGACGCGCAGCACCTGATCCTGACCTATTCTCATGCGCTGGACCTGGATCTGTGCCACCAGGTTCTGACCCATGGGTTCGGGGGGGCGGGCCTGATCGGATCGACCACAAAATGGGCGCGGTTCCGCAAACGACTGACCCAGCTTGGCCATTCGGATGCCCGGATTTCGTGCATCCGCTGTCCGATTGGGCATCCTGAGCTTGGCAAACACCCCCAGGCCATTGCCCTGGGCGTCGCCGCGACGCTATTGTCGCATGAAAACGCGGCAAAAAGCGCAAGGGGCGCGGCGGGGTGACGACTCTTTTAACAATCGAGGGCCTGACCAAGGCCTATCCCGGCGTTGTGGCCAATGATGACGTGTCTTTCAAGATTTCCAAAGGCGAGGTTCACGCGCTGCTGGGTGAAAACGGCGCCGGAAAATCCACACTGGTAAAGATGATCTACGGGCTGGTGAAGCCAGACAGCGGCCGGATGACGCTGCGCGGGCAGCCCTATGAGCCATCCGAACCCCGCGCCGCCCGGGCCGCTGGCGTGGCGATGGTGTTTCAGCATTTTTCACTGTTCGACGCGCTGAACGTGGCCGAGAACATCGCGCTGGGCATGGAAAACCCGCCGCCGCAGCGCCAGCTTGCCGCGCGCATCCGCGCGGTCAGCGAAACCTATGGCCTGCCGCTTGATCCCGACCGGATGGTGGGCGATCTGTCGGCGGGCGAGCGGCAGCGGGTCGAAATCATCCGCTGCCTGTTGCAGGACCCCAAGCTGCTGATCATGGACGAGCCGACCAGCGTTCTGACCCCGCAGGAGGTCGAAATCCTGTTCACCACGCTGCGCAAACTGTCGGCCGAGGGGACGGCGATCCTGTATATCTCGCACAAGCTGGAAGAAATCCGCGCGCTGTGCGACAACGCCACGATCCTGCGGCGGGGCCGCGTGGTCGACAGTTGCAGCCCACGCGAAAAATCCGCCGCCGAACTGGCCGAGATGATGGTGGGCAGCAAGCTGCACACGCCCAGCCGGCCCGCGGCGGCCCCGGGCGAAGTCGTGCTGGAGGTAATGGATCTGTCGATCCGGTCGGCCAATCCGTTCGGCACCTCGCTGAAGGATATTAGTTTCACCCTGCATTCGGGCGAGGTTCTGGGCATCGGTGGCGTAGCCGGAAACGGCCAGGACGAGCTGCTGGCCGCCCTGTCGGGCGAGGCGCTGGCGCCTGCGGGTGCGATAAAACTGCACGGCGCGGCGATTGGCGACATGGGCCCCAACCCGCGCCGCCATATCGCCGTGCTGACCGCCCCCGAGGAACGGCTGGGTCATGCTGCCGCCCCCGACATGAGCCTGACCGAAAATGCCCTGCTGACCGGCGCGATCCGCGAAGGGCTGGCCGCGCGCGGCTTTTTGAAATGGCCCGCCGCGCGGGCCTTTGCCGAAAAGATCATCCACCAGTTCGACGTGCGCACCCCCGGCCCCGGCAATGCCGCGCGCTCACTTTCGGGCGGCAATCTGCAGAAGTTCGTGATCGGGCGCGAGGTGCTGCAGCGCCCCGAAGTGCTGGTGGTGAACCAGCCCACCTGGGGCGTCGATGCGGCCGCCGCCGCGGCAATCCGGCAATCGATCCTCGATCTGGCCGAAAACGGCACAGCGGTGATCGTGATCAGCCAGGATCTGGACGAGTTGATGGAGATTTCGGACCGCTTCGCCGCGCTGAACGAAGGGCGGCTGTCGCCCGCCCGCCGCAGCCGCGGCCTGACGATGGAAGAGATCGGCCTGATGATGGGTGGCGCCCATGACATGGAGGTGGCCCATGTCGAGACCTGAACAGAGTTTTCTTGCCTCCGGCGGGGATATTTGCACGAAAAAGAAGCCGCAAGCAGGGGGCGCGCGATGATCCGGCTGGAGAAACGGCCCGCACCATCGCGGTTCTGGACGGCGGCCACCCCGATCCTGGCGGTGGCCCTGACCATGGTGGCGGGTGGTTTGCTGTTTGCCCTGCTGGGCAAGGACCCGTTCGAGGCGATCCGCACGATTTTCTGGGATCCGCTGTTCAACGCGCAATTCGCCAGCTATTCGCGGCCGCAGCTTCTGGTGAAGGCCGGGCCGCTGATCCTGATCGCGATCGGGCTGTCGCTGGGCTTTCGCGCGGGCATCTGGAACATCGGCGCCGAGGGGCAGTATATCGTCGGCGCGATCTGCGGCGCGGGCGTCGGGCTGGCCTTCTATCCGCTTGAGGCCTGGTATGTGTTTCCACTGATGGTGCTTGCCGGGGCTTTGGGCGGCTGGGCCTGGGCGATGATCCCCGCACTGCTGAAGACCCATTTTCGCACCAATGAAATTCTGGTGTCGTTGCTGCTGGTCTATGTGGCCGAGCAATTGCTGGCCTCGATGGCGCTGGGGCTGATGCGCAACCCCGAGGGCGGCGGCTTTCCCGGCTCGCGCAATCTGCAGCAATATCCCACCGCCGCGAATCCCGAACTGATCGCGGGCACGGGGATGCATTGGGGGCTGGTTGCGGCCTTCGTGTCGGTGATCGCGGCCTATGTGTTGCTAAACCGGCATATTCTGGGCTTTCAGATCCGGCTGACCGGCGAAAGCCCGCGCGCGGCGCGGTTTGCCGGGGTCAATCCGAATGCACTGATCCTGTTCTGCCTTGGCACGTCGGGGGCACTGGCCGGGCTGGCGGGGCTGTTCGAGGTCAGCGGCCCGGCCGGTCAGATCAGCATCGATTTCAATACCGGATACGGCTTTACCGCGATCATCGTGGCCTTTCTGGGCCGGCTGCACCCGGTGGGCATTCTGCTGGCCGGGCTGCTGATGGGGCTGACCTATATCGGCGGCGATCTGGCACAGTTCATGCTGGGCCTGCCCGCCGCCGCCATTCAGGCGTTTCAGGGGATGCTGCTGTTTTTCCTGCTGGGCGTGGATGTGCTGAGCAATTTCCGTATTCGCATCGGCAGATCGGAGGCCGCGTGATGGACCTGTCCGCAATCAACCCTGTCATCCTTGTCGCCTCGCTGATGGTCGCGGCCACGCCGATCCTGCTGGCCGCGCTGGGCGAGCTGGTGGTCGAAAAAGCCGGCGTTCTGAATCTGGGCGTCGAGGGGATGATGATCACCGGCGCGATCTGCGGCTTTGCCATCGCTGTGGAAACCGGCAGCCCCGGGCTGGGCTTTCTGGCGGCCATGGCCGGGGGCGCACTGATTTCGCTGGTCTTCGGCTTTCTGACCCAGGTTCTGATGTCCAATCAGGTGGCAACCGGGCTGGCGCTGACCATGTTCGGGCTGGGCCTGTCGGCGCTGCTGGGCCAGGGCTATGTCGGGCTGAAGCCGCCGCCCGTCGCCAAGCTGGATCTGGGGCCGCTGTCCGATATTCCGGTATTGGGGCGGGTGCTGTTTTCGCACGATCCGGTCGTCTATGTCTCGTTGGTTCTGGTGGCGGGGCTTTGGGCGATGCTGCGCTATTCGCGGCTGGGGCTGATCCTGCGCGCCGTGGGGGAAAACCACGATGCGGCCCATGCGCTTGGCTACAAGGTTGTCCGCATTCGTCTGATGGCGATCGCCTTCGGCGGCGCCTGCGCCGGGCTGGGCGGGGCCTATCTGTCGCTGATCCGGGTGCCGCAGTGGACCAACGGAATGACCGCCGGGGCCGGCTGGATCGCGCTGGCCATCGTCGTCTTCGCCTCGTGGAAGCCGGGGCGCGTCCTGCTGGGCGCCTATCTGTTCGGCGGGGTCACCGTGCTGCAGTTGAACCTGCAGGCCGCCGGGCTGGCCATCCCGGCCGAGTATTTGTCGATGTCCCCCTATCTGATAACCATCATCGTGCTGGTCATCATGTCCGCGGACCGAAGCCGCACCGCGTTGAACGCGCCTGCGTCGCTGGGCCGTGTATTCCATGCCTCAAGCTAGAGGCAAAGCTGCCAACCCGGGCGAAACGCCCGCACCTACATGGGAGAAAACCATATGAAACGCAGAACACTGCTGGCCGCTTCGGCCATGGCGCTTGGCCTGGCGACCGCCGGTGCCGCCTTTGCCGAAGACAAGATCAAGGTCGGCTTCGTCTATGTCGGCCCGAGCAACGATGGCGGCTGGAGCCAGCACCACCACGAATCCGCGCTGAAGATGAAAGAGCATTTCGGCGACGCGATCGATTTCGTCTATCAGGAAAGCGTGCCCGAAGGTGCCGACGCGGAACGCACGATGACGCAGATGGCGCTGTCCGGGGCCGACCTGATTTTCACCACCTCCTTCGGCTACATGGATCCCACCATCAATGTCGCGTCGAAATTCCCCAACGTGAAGTTCGAGCACGCCACCGGGTACAAGACCGCCGACAATGTGTCGGTCTATTCGGCACGCTTTTACGAAGGCCGCGCCGTGACCGGGTTCCTGGCCGGGAAGATGACCAAATCGAACAAGATCGGGTATATCGCCTCCTTCCCCATCCCCGAGGTCATTCGCGGCATCAATTCGACCTATATCCATGCGAAAAAAGCCAACCCGGATGTTCAGCTTTCGGTGATCTGGATCAACACCTGGTTCGACCCGGCGAAAGAGGCGGACGCGACGCAGGCGCTTCTGGATCAGGGTGTCGACGTGGTTCTGGCCCATACCGATTCCACCGCGCCGCTGGCCGTGCTTGAAAAGGCGGGCGGCTATGGCTTTGGCCAGGCGGCCGACATGGCCGAATACGCCCCCGCCCCGCGGATTTCGTCGATCATCGACGAATGGGCACCCTATTACATCGACCGGGTTCAGGCGGTGATCGACGGCACCTGGGAAAGCGTGAACACCTGGCAGGGCATCGGCGACGGCATGGTCGGCATCGGTGCGTTCTCCGGCGTCATCCCCGAAGATGTGCGCGCCGCGGCCGAGGCGCTGAAAACCGCAATCGCAACGGGGGAATACCACCCGTTCACCGGCCCGCTGAACAAGCAGGACGGCACCCCCTGGCTGGCCGAAGGCGAAGTGGCCGATGACGGCACGCTGGCCGGCATGAACTTCTATGTCGAAGGCATCACCGGCGACATCCCGCAATAAGCGCGGCGTTCAGGCACGAAACGACAAAGGCCCGCATCACGCGGGCCTTTTTGTTAGGGACACTCGGCTTTTTTGGTCCATATCGCGCCGGGGTCATGCCGCGCCGACCAGATGGATCAGCACCCCCGCAGCAGCGCAGCCGGCAAGTACGGTGGCCGTGCCCAGCCTGAACCGGAACACCGCGACGATTGCCGCCGCCACCAGCAGGGCCGCAGCCGGATTGACCGAGGCAAGCACGGGCAGGTCGATCTGCAGACCGTAACCCGCAACCCCCGTGACCTGATCGAACACCACATGCAGCCCGAACCAGACCGCCAGGTTCAGGATCACCCCGACCACCGCAGCGGTGATCGCAGCCAGCGCGGCACTGAGCGCCCTGTTGTCGCGCAGCCGTTCGATGAAAGGCGCACCAAGGAAGATCCACAGGAAACAGGGCGTGAAGGTCACCCATGTGGTCAAAAGACCGCCCAGCGTTCCCGCCAGCAGCGGCGACAGCGCGCCGGGTGCGCGAAAGGCGCCCATGAACCCCACGAATTGCGTGACGATGATCAGCGGCCCCGGCGTCGTCTCGGCCATGCCGAGCCCATCCAGCATCTCGCCCGGGGCAAGCCAGCCATACCCGCTGACGGCTTCCTGACCGACATAGGCCAGCACCGCATAGGCCCCGCCAAAGGTCACCACCGCCATCTTGCTGAAAAACAGCGCGATGGCCGAAAACACGTTGCCGGGGCCAAGCGTCAGCAGCAAAACCGCGGTCGGTGCCAGCCAAAGGGTCAGGAAAATCGCCGCGATCCGAAAGACCCAGGCGCGGTTGACGCGCACATGCTCGGGGACCTCCTCGCCCAACACCGTGTCGGCATCGGCGACCTGCACCTTGCCCACGCCCCCGTGCGCGCCGCTGCCCTGAAACGCCCGCAGCCCCGCCCGCGCACCAAGATAACCAGTCAGCCCCGCAGCGGCGATAATTGCCGGAAAGGGCACATCGAACCCAAAGATCGCAATGAACGAGGCCGCAGCGATCCCCAGCATCACCCGATTGTGCAGCGCCCGGCCCCCGATCCGGATCACCGCCTGCAGCACGATGGCCAGCACTGCCGCTTTCAGCCCGAAAAACAGCGCGCCCACGATGCCGAGGCCGCCATAAAGCGCATAGACCCAGCTCAGCGCCATGATCGTCACCAAACCCGGCAGAACGAACAGCACCCCGGCGATGATCCCGCCCGGCGTCCGGTGCATCAGCCAGCCGATATAGACGGCAAGCTGCTGCGCCTCGGGCCCCGGCAAAAGCATGCAGAAATTGAGCGTGTGCAGGAACCGCTTCTCGCCCAGCCATTTCTGCTCTTCGACAAGGATGCGGTGCATCATGGCGATCTGACCGGCCGGGCCGCCGAAACTCAGCAGCCCCACCCGCGCCCAGATCCGAAAGGCCGCGCCCAGACCGGGATGGGGCGGTTCGGGTTTGTTACAGTAAATGGCATTCGGCGCTGACAAGAGCGTTCTCCCCAAAGATTTGCATCGGAACGCGGGCTTCGGCCCGCTAATGCGTCAGGTCCTGAAACCGCTCGAACATCATCCGGTATTCGGTGGGAATCTCGCGAAACGATAGAATGCCCGCCACCGCGCCGTTGTCCATTACCGGCAGGTGGCGGAACGCGCCGCCGATCTTTGCGGCCAGCGCCTCGCTCAGGGCCTCGTCGATATCCACCGTCACCGGGTCGGGCGTCATGATCATCGCCACCGGCGTGCTGTCCAGCGGCAGGCCCCGTGCCACGCCGCGGCGCACCACGTCGCGCTCGCTCAGGATACCGGCCAGCGCACCGCCCGCGCCCAGCACCGCCACCGCGCCGATATTGCGGGCGTCCATCAGCGTGCACGCCGCGCGCACCGATGTATCGGTGGGGACATGGAACAGGGGCCGCCCGCCCAGGATGTCGCGAATGGATTTGATAAGCATGTGCCCCTCCGGCAATTCCGTCATGCCCGCAGATGTACCAGAAACATCCGGTTTGCCCAGCCCGGCGCGCGCTTGCCCCGCCGCCCCACGCCGGATAGGTCTGGACTATCCGCACAGAAGGTACGCCATGCCCATCCCCCCCGCTCTGACCGCCCCCGACGGCAGCCCCGCCAGCGCCTTTTCCTTCGGCACGATGCAATTCGGCGGCACCGCCGACGCAACCACCGCGCGCGCGCTTTATGACGCCTGCCGCGATGCCGGGATCAGCTTTTTCGACACCGCCCATATCTATAACGAAGGCCGCGCCGAAACTCTGCTGGGCCAGTTCGCGGCGCCTGAACGCGACAAGCTGGTGATCGCCACCAAGACCGGGATGGAACAGGGCGGCTGCGGCGGCACCACCATCGCGCGGGAATTCGACGAAAGCCGTACCCGGCTGGGCATGGATTACATCGATATCCTGTATCTGCACCGCTGGGACGGCGCGACCCCGCTGGAGGAAAGCTTCGCCGCGCTGGCCACGCTGAAAGACGCGGGCAAGATCGGCCATATCGGCCTGTCCAACTTTGCCGCCTGGCAGGTGATGAAGGCCGTGCGCGTGGCCGCCGGGTTCGGGCTGAGCGTTTCGATCCTGCAGCCGATGTATAATCTGGTCAAACGTCAGGCCGAGGTAGAGCTGCTGCCGATGGCCGCCTCCGAAGGGTTCAACGTGGCGCCCTATTCACCGCTGGGTGGCGGGCTGCTGACCGGGAAATACGCCGCTGGCGGGGCGGGACGCCTGGCAGAGGATGACCGTTACAAGGCGCGTTACGGTCAGGGCTGGATGCATGACGCCGCCGCCGCGCTGGCCGCACTGGGGGCCGAGCTGGGCATCGCCCCCGCGACGCTGGCCGTGGCCTGGGTCGCGCACAACCCCGCCGTCACCGGCCCGATCCTGTCGGCGCGCAACGTCGAGCAGCTTGTCCCATCGCTGGCGGCGATGCGGTTCGACATGGACGCGGCGCTGTATGCCCGCGTCAGCGCGCTGACACCAACGCCGCCCCCCGCAACCGACCGGCTGGAGGAAACCCTATGAGCGATATCATTGTCATCGGCGGGGGGATCGCCGGCATTTCCGCCGGGGCCCGGCTGTCGCATCTGGGCAAGGTCACCGTGCTGGAGGGCGAAACCGCGCTGGGTTACCACGCCTCGGGCCGGTCCGCCGCGATGTTCGAGGAAACCTACGGCCTGCCCTCGACCGTCGCGCTGAACCGCGCCAGCCGCGACTATCACATGACCGCCAACGGCGGCGTGACATCGCCGCGCGGGCTGATGCTGGTGGCAGGTGCCGGGCAGGATGCCCAATTCGCCGACGAGTTGGACCAGATGGAACTGGCCGAGCTGTCGCTGGACGACGCGCGCGCCATGGTGCCGATCCTGAACCCGCAGACCGTGACGCGGGCCGGGCACAGATCCGATGCCTGGGATCTGGACACCGACCGTCTGATCCAGAACTTCGCGCGGGACATCCGGGACAATGGCGGCGCGGTGCTGACCGGCCAGCGCGTCACCGCGATCACGCGGCAAGGCGCGGACTGGCAAGTGCAGACCACGCAGGGCGTGTTCGGCGCGGCACTTCTGGTCAACGCCGCCGGGGCCTGGGCCGATCAGATCGCGGCCATGGCCGGGGTCGCGCCGCTGGGCTTCACGCCGTACCGCCGCTCGATGGCGCGGCTGCCCGCGCCGGGCGGGCACGATCTGCGGCACTGGCCGATGATGTTTGGCGTCGGCGAAAGCTGGTACGCCAAGCCCGATGCCGGAAAGCTGCTGGTCTCACCCGCCGAGGAAGATCCGATGGAACCCTTCGACGCCTGGCCCGACGACATGGTGCTGGCCGAGGGGTTGGCGCGGTACGAGGCCATGGTGACCGAGCCCGTCATCCGGCTGGAAACAAGCTGGGCCGGGCTGCGGACCTTCGCGCCGGACCGGGCGCTGGTGATCGGGTTCGATCCTGACACCCCCGGCTTTTTCTGGCACGCGGGTCAGGGCGGTTATGGCTTTCAGACCGCCCCCGCCGCCAGCCAGCTTGCCGCCGATCTGGTGGCCGGACGCGCGCCCGAACTGGGGGCCGATCTGGCGGCACAGCTGTCGCCCGCACGGCTGCGCCGATGACCCGGCCGCCGCGCAAGCTGCACCTGCCCGATACGGTCGCGGCCAGCGAAATCACCGGCGATGGCCGCCGCTTCGCCCCTTCGGCGGGGCGGAACCTGGCCCCGATCCTGGACTTGTTGCACCAACACGCCCCCGCAACCGGCCGGGCGCTGGAAATCGCCTCGGGCACCGGGCAGCATATCCGCGCCTTCGCCGCGGCATTCCCCGGCCTGATGTGGCAACCCACCGATCTGGCCCCCGAAAACATGGACAGCATCCGCGCCTGGGCGGCCCAGGGCGCACTGCCGAACTTGGCCGCCCCGGTGCTGATGGATGCCGCCGCACCGGGCTGGGCCGCCACGCATGGCCCGCTTGACCTGATCGTGACGGTCAACCTGATGCACCTGATCGGCGGAAAGGAAATGCACGCGATCGTGGCCGAAGCGGCCCGCGCGCTGGCCCCCGGCGGGCTGTGGTTTCTGTATGGCCCGTTCCGGCGCGACAGCGGGTTCGCGTCGGACGGCGACGCGGCGTTCCACGCCAGACTGGCCGCGCAGGACCCCGATATAGGCTACAAGGATGTGGGCGCAGTGCGGGCGGCCCTGGCCAGCGCGGGCTTTGCCCCCGTCGATGTGATTGAAATGCCGGCAAATAACCTGACATTTCTGGCCCGCAAGAAATATTCATAGGTTCGCATTCATCTTTTTGACCCGGATCAAGGCCGGATCGCCCACGGGCTGATCTTGGTGACCCTGAATTGAACAGGAGTGATCAGATGAGCTGGACCCAGAAACGCGACGACACCAAAAACCAGTTGCGCCGCCTCAACAAAACCATCCCCGACGCCACCCGTGCCTTTGGTGCGCTGGGCAAGGCGGTGAAAGAGGGCGGAACGCTGGACTTCAAGGAAAAGGAATTCGTGGCCCTTGGCATCGCCATCGCCCTGCGCTGCGAATCCTGCATCGTGCTGCATATGGAGGCGCTGATCGGCGCCGGGGCCAGCCGCGAAGAGGTCGGCGATGTCCTGGCCATGGCGATGCAGATGGGTGGCGGCCCGGCCATGATGTACGCCGCCAAGGCGATGGAATGCTATGACGAACTGGTCGCGGAAAAAGAGGGTGAATAGGGAGGGTCCGATGAAGACGCTGTTTGTGACCGTTGCGGTTGCGGCCCTCGCATCCGCGCCCGCCCTGGCGCAGGGCGCGCCGGGGATTCACTTCGTCGAAAACTGGGATCTGGACGGCGACGGTCAGGTGACACTGACCGAGGCCGAGGAACGGCGCGGCGATGTGTTCTATACCTTCGACGCGGATGAGGATGGCATGCTTTCGGCCGAGGAATATGTGTTCTTCGACGAAGCCCGCGCCAATGACATGCAGACCATGGCCCAGGGCCGCGCCAACCGGGCGCTGCAGCAGGCCGCGAACGGCATGTCGCTGATCTTCAACGATACCGATGGCGATGGGCAGGTCAGTCAGGATGAATTCATCGCCCATACCGCCGACTGGCTGTCGATGATCGACAGCAATGGCGACGGGGTCGTGACCACCGACGATTTCGGCCCGCGCGGCTGATCCGCACGGCCGAAGCGGCCCCTATCCGTCCACGCGGATCGTGGCGTTGGCCGGGTCATAGGGGCTGTCTTCGGTCACCTCGGCCGGCCACAGCCGGTCGAACATCCGCACCTGCAACCGTGTGCCCGGCACGGCCAGATCGGGCCGGACATAGCCCATGCCGATGCTTTTGCCGAACGCCACCGAATAGCCGCCCGAGGTCAGCCGCCCCACCCGCGTCTCGCCACTATACAGCGCCTCGCGCCCCCAGGGGTCGGCATCCGCGGGGCCGTCGATCAGCAGGGTGACGCATTGGCTGCGGATCCCCTTGGCCAGCATCGCGGCCTTGCCGTGAAACTCTTTGCCCGGATCGACGAACCGGTCCAGCCCGGCCTCCAGCGGGGTCGCGTCGCGGCCCAGTTCGGTGCCGAAGGCGCGATAGGATTTTTCCTGCCGCAGCCAGTTTTGCGCCCGCGCGCCGACCAGTTTCAGCCCATGCGCAGCCCCCGCCGTCATCAGCCGGTCGAACAGGTAATTCTGCATCTCCATCGGATGGTGCAGTTCCCACCCCAACTCGCCGGTATAGGCCACGCGGATGGCGCGGACCGGGCACATGCCCAGCTCGATCCCGCGCATCGACAGCCACGGGAAGCGTTTGTTCGACAACACGGTTTCGGGTGCGGCATCCTTGACCAGCCCGTTCAGCACATCGCGCGCCTTCGGCCCCGCGACCGCGAAGACGCCCCATTGCGATGTAACGTCCTGAACCTCGATATACCCGAATTCGGGCGCCTTGTCCGCGGCCGCCTTGCGCAGGAAATCGGCGTCATAGGCCTGCCAGGCCCCGGCCGAGACCAGGTAATACTCATCCTCCCCCAGCCGCACGATCGTGTATTCGCTGCGCGTGGTGCCCGCGCCGGTCAGCGCATAGGTCAGGTTGATCCGGCCGACCTTGGGCAGCTTGTTGGTGGTGAACCAGTCCAGAAACGCGGTCGCCCCGGGGCCTTTGACCACATGCTTGGTGAACGCGGTGGCGTCGATCAGGCCCACGCCGTCGCGGATCGCGCGCGCCTCGTCCACCGCATAATCCCACCAGCCGCCCCGGCGGAAACTGCGCGCGGCGTGATCGTCGAAGCCTTGCGGGGCGAAATAATTCGGCCGCTCCCACCCGTTCACGCAGCCGAACTGCGCCCCGTGCGACGCCATGCGGTCATAACAGGGCGCCGTTTTCAGCGGGCGGCAGGCGGGGCGCTCTTCGTCCGGGTGGTGCAGGATATAGACATGCTCATACGCCTCTTCGTTCTTGCGGGCGGCATATTCGGTCGTCATCCATGGGCCAAAGCGTTTCGGATCGAGCGAGGCCATGTCGATCTCGGCCTCGCCGTCCACCATCAGCTGCGCCAGATAGTGACCGGCCCCGCCCGCCGCGGTGATGCCGAAGCTGAAACCTTCGGCCAGCCACATGTTGCGCAGTCCCGGCGCGGGACCCAGCAACGGGTTGCCATCGGGCGTATAGCAGATCGGGCCGTTGAAATCGTCCTTCAGCCCCACGGTTTCCGACGACGGAATCCGGTGGATCATCGACAGGTATTCCTCCTCGATCCGGTCCAGGTCGAGCGGGAACAGATCGGCGCGGAATGTGTCGGGGCAGCCGTATTCGAACCGCGCCGGCGCGCCGCGCTCATAGGGGCCCAGGATCCAGCCGCCGCGTTCCTCGCGCACATACCATTTGGCATCGGCGTCGCGCAGCACCGGGTGTTCGCCGTGGGTCTTGCGGTACGCCACCAGCGCCGGGTCGGGCTCGGTCACGATGAACTGATGCTCCACCGGAATGGCGGGAATCTTCAGCCCCAGCAGACGCGCGGTACGTTGGGCGTGGTTGCCGGTAGCGGTCACCACATGCTCGGCGGTGATCTCGATCCGTTCGTCCAACGGCACCAGATTACCGCCCTTGTCGGCCATTTTGGTGCAGGTCACGATCCAGTCCGACCCGGTCCAGCGGTATCCGTCCACCTGCCACTTACGCTCGATCACCACGCCGCGCTGACGGGCGCCCTTGGCCATGGCCTGGGTCACATCCGCCGGATTGGTATAACCATCGGTGGGGTGATAGATCGCGCCTTTCAGATCCTCGGTGCGCACCAGCGGCCAGCGCGCCTCGATCTGGGCGGGGGTCAGCCACTCATAGGGCACGCCGCAGGTTTCGGCAGTGGTGGCATAAAGCATGTATTCGTCCATGCGCGCATCCGTCTGCGCCATGCGCAGATTGCCGACCACCGCAAAGCCCGCGATCAGGCCGGTTTCTTCCTCAAGCGTCTTGTAGAACCGGATCGAATAGTCGTGGATATGGGTCGTCGCAAAGGACATGTTGAAATAGGGCAAAAGCCCCGCCGCGTGCCAGGTCGAGCCCGAGGTCAGCTCATCACGTTCCAGCAGCATCACATCGGACCAGCCCGCCCGGGCCAGATGATATGCAATCGAGGTGCCCACCGCACCACCACCAACGACCAGAGCTTTGACATGGGTTTTCATCGGGCACGACTCTCTTTGCTTACCGCTGCGCCAAACATGCCCGTTTGCACCGGGGCCGGACAGTTAACGCCGACCTCCTGTATCGCAAATCCGACCTGCCCGGTATTTTCGGCGGTCAGCCCTGCGGATCCGGCAGGCGAATGATCGCATAGCGGACGGTCGCGGTTTCGACATCTTCGAAACGGTAGGGCACGATGATCTGGCCGCGCGTCATCGCCGCGTTCAGATCGGGCAACGTCACGCCGTACCCCGCCAGCACGCCCGCGATCCACTGATCGTCGCCGGGCTCGATCAGCACCAGCGTGTCACTGTCCAGCGCCCCGGTGCCCGCGGGCTGCGGCGGCAGCACGGTCCAGTCCGGCCGGTGGTATTTCAGATTGCCGGTGAAATAGAAGCCGCTGATCACCACCGGGCGCCCCGGCAGCAGCTTGTCCAACTCATCTGCCAGAACATCGACCCGCATTGAATCGTTGCCCGCCCCGCGCAGCCGGATATCCGCCATCGCCGCCAGCGCCGCCAGGCCAAGGAAGATGACAAACCCGTAGACCACCCTGTGCTTCCAGCGTGCGGCATGGCGCCCGGCCTCGATGATCAGAACCGGCGTGCACAGGAAAAACGCCGGCAACAGCCACCGCCCCTGCACGTCGCTGACACCCGCCGCCAGCAACCCGGCCAGAAGCGCCGCGGCAGAGATCCAGAAGGCGCGCAGCATCATGCGCGATACAAGGCGTTCATCCGCCTCGGTCACCATCCCGGGCACCGCCCCGGGCACCGCGCCGCGCGGAAAGCGCAAAAACAGCGCGAACAGGATCACGAACAGCATCCCGCCCACGAGATTCGCCCCGAACTCTGCCAGCCCTTCCAGCCGCGGATTGGCAATCCCCGCAATATCCTGCGCATAGAACTTCTGGGTCGAGGCCAGCGCCGCGTGGGCATTGCGGATGAACCACCAGGCCGGCGCCGCGATCATCGCCGCCGCGATCACCCCCGACACCACCAACCGCCACGACATCAGACGCGCCCGCAGTGGCGCGAAGCTGAGCGCCGACAGAAACAGCGGCAGGGCGAAGAACCAGAAATTGTATTTCGACAGCGCCCCCAGCCCCAGCCAGACCCCCAGCATCGCATGATCGCGCCAGCCCCCGCCGCCCCGCAGCAGCCGCAGGAACGCGCCCAGAAACCCGAAGATCGCCACCGCCATTGCGGTCGAATGGGTGCCTGCGCGCTGTGCCTCCCACACCACATTGGGCAGCAGCATCAGCGACACCGTGCCCAAAATCGCCAGCCGCAGCGGAAACGCTACGCGCAGGGCGCAAAACAGCAGGGCATAGGTGGCAAAGTTCAACAGGTTCTTCAGCGACGCAATCGCGAAGGTGCTCACCCCGAAGATCTTGAAGAACGCCGCCTGCATCCAGTTGTAAAGCGGCAGTTGCGGGCCATAGCCCAGCCGGAAATCCTGCCCCAGCACCAGCATCTCGGCCTCGTCCACCTCGAACGAGCCGCCCAGCACCGTCCGCACCACCGTATGCGCGGCGAAATAGGCGAAGACTATCAGCAGGAAATACCGCGCCAGACGGGTGTCGCGGGCCGAGGGGGCCATCGCCACCGCGCGGCTCACAGCATTGCCGGGACAACCAGATCGGGTGGGCGGTGACCGTCGGCGAAGGTCTTGATGTTGATGATCACCTTCTCGCCCATCTCGATCCGCCCCTCGACCGTGGCCGAGCCCATATGCGGCAGCAGAACCACATTGGGCAATTCGCGCAGACGCGGGTTGATTTCATGGCCATGTTCGAACACGTCCAGGCCCGCGCCGGCAATTTCACGCGCGCGCAGCATTCGCGTCAGCGCATTCTCGTCTATCACCTCGCCGCGCGAGGTATTCACGATCACCGCGTCGGGCTTCATCAGCTTCAGCCGCCGCGCATTCATCAGATGGAAGGTCGAGGGCGTGTGCGGGCAGTTGACCGAAATCACATCCATCCGCGCCACCATCTGATCCAGACTTTCCCAATAGGTCGCCTGCAGCTCCTGCTCGATCTCGGGGTGCAGGCGGCGGCGGTTGTGATAGTGGATCTGCATGCCGAACGCCGTGGCCCGGCGCGCCACGGCCTGACCGATCCGGCCCAGGCCAAGAATGCCCAGACGCCGCCCGCCGACGCGCCCGCCCATGAACGCGGTGGGGGCCCAGCCTTCCCACTTGCCGGACTGCATCATGGCCAGCCCCTCGGGGATGCGCCGCAGCACCGCCAGCATCAGCGCCATGGTCATGTCGGCGGTGTCCTCGGTCACGACGCCGGGCGTGTTCGCCACCAGAATGCCCCGCTGCCGCGCGGTCTGCACATCCAGATGATCCACGCCCGCGCCATAATTGGCGATCAGCTTCAGCCGGTCGCCGGCGCGCGACAGCATTCCCTGATCAATGGTGTCGGTCACCGTGGGCACCAGGACATCTGCGCGCTGCATCGCCTCGACCAATGCCTCGCGCGACATCTTTTCGTCGGTCTCGGACAGTTCCACGTCGAAGAGTTCCTTCAACCGGGTCTCAACGACCTCGGGCAACCGTCGCGTGACGACAACACTCAGACGTTGACCGGGCATCCGGTGCCTCCCCATTCTTTCCAAACCGCGTTCGTAATGGCAAACTGTCCGAGAACGGGGCGATGCACAAGACCCCGTCGCGAATGAGGCAATATGTCCCCGGCGCGGGACGATCGAGGCAAACATGCGGGCGTTTCTGATAAGACTGGCGCTGATGCTGGCGACGGCCGGCACGGGGGCCATGGCACAGGAGCGCGGGCCGGTCACCAACCTGCCGATCCCGCGTTTCGTGTCGCTGAAAGCCAGCGAAGGCTATGCGCGGCACGGCCCGGGCAAGACCCACCGGATCGACTGGGTCTACAAGCATCGCAACCAGCCGCTGGAAGTCACCGGCGAATACGGCCACTGGCGCCGGGTGCGCGATCATGACGGGGCGGGCGGCTGGATGCATTACTCGCTGCTGTCAGGAGTGCGGACCGTACTGGTCGAGGCCGACCTGCTGGCGTTGCGGCGCGCGCCCCAGCACGATGCGCCGATCGCCGCCAATGCCGAAATGGGCGTGGTTGCCCGGCTGGAGAAATGCACCCTCGACTGGTGCCGGATCAGCGCCGGCGGACAGGTCGGCTGGGTTCCGAAAACCGCGCTTTGGGGTGTCTTCCCCGACGAAATTCTGGATTAACCGCCCCTTGCCCCGCGCCCCCGGCTACGCTAGGCGACAGACGATCCCACCGAACAGGAGCGTCGCCCGCCAATGCCGCGCGACCCGAACAGAATGAACATCTCGGCCGGGCTGGCCTCTGCCAGTGTGGCGCTGACGCTGGTGCTGCTCAAGCTCTGGGCGATGGGCGCAACCCAGTCGCTGTCGGTTGCCGCCTCGCTGGCCGATAGCGGGCTTGATCTGATGGTGTCGCTGGGCGCGCTGGGCGCGCTGATCTATGCGATGCGCCCCCCGGACGAGGATCACACCTTCGGCCACACCTCGGCCGAGGATCTGGCCGCGCTGGGACAGGCGCTGTTCATCCTGATTTCCGCCTGCGTGATCTTCTGGGCCGGTCTGCGCCGCCTGCTGTCGGATGCGCCGATGCATCTGGCCGCCGAAGGGCGCGGCATGGCGGTAATGGCCATTTCCGTGGTGCTGACGGTGCTGCTGCTGTTATGGCAGCGCTATGTCGCGCGCAAAACCGGCAGCCGCGTGGTTCAGGCCGATTCGCTGCACTATCTGGGTGATCTGCTGCCCAATCTGGGCGCGATCCTGGCGCTGTGGGCCTCGGCCCGGTTCGGGCTGAATCAGGTGGACAGCGTGGTGGCACTGGGCGCGGCGGCGATGATGGCGGTGGGCGCGCTGAATATCGGCAAGGGCGCGATGGACGCGCTGATGGACCGCGCCGCCGATCCCGAAATCGTGGCCGGTATCGAAAAGATCGCCGCCGAATGGCCTGGCCTGCACGGCTATCACGACCTGCAGACCCGCACCGCGGGCAGCAAGCTGTTCGTGAACCTGCATATCGACCTTGACGGCACCCTGCCGCTGACCGAGGCGCACGACATCGGCGCCGGGCTGAAACACGCGATCATCCGGGCCTATCCGCAGGCCCAGGTCATCATCCACAAGGATCCGGTGCGCGACGCGGGTTAAGCCGCGTCCAGCAATCCCCGCCCTTTCAACAGCGCCTCGACCCCCGGCAAGCGGCCCCGGAACCGGGTATAAAGCGCCTCGGCCTCTTGCGAGCCGCCCGCCGACAGGATGAACCGTTCCAGATTTTCCGCAGTCGCCGGATCAAACGCGCTGCCGGCCTCCTGGAACGCCTCGAACGCGTCGGCATCCATCACCTCGGACCACATGTAGCTGTAATAGCCGCTGGAATAGCCGTCACCGGAAAACACATGCGCGAAATGTGGCGTGGCGTGGCGCATCCGGATGGCATGCGGCATCCCCAGCCGATCCAGAACCGCGCCCTGCGCGGCCATCGGATCGGCGGGCGGCTCGCCTTCGTGAAACGCCAGATCGACCAGCGCCGAGGCCACATATTCCACCGTCTGGAACCCCATGTCGTAATTCGCCGCCGCCAGCAGCCGGTCCAGCATGTCCTGGGGCATCGGTTCGCCGGTTTTCGCATGGGTGGCGTATTGCGACAGCACCTCGGGCACCTCCAGCCAATGCTCGTAAAGCTGGCTGGGCAGCTCGACGAAATCGCGCGCAACCGAGGTGCCCGAAATCGATTCATAGGTCACATCCGACAGCATCTGGTGCAGCGCGTGGCCGAATTCGTGGAACAAAGTGCGCGCATCGTCATAGGACAGCAGCGCGGGATCCCCCGCCGCCGGTTTGGCGAAGTTGCACACGTTGTGAACGATGGGCTGCACCGCGCCGCCCAGCTTGTGCTGCGACCGGCTGGCCGAACACCACGCGCCCGAGCGTTTCGAGCCGCGCGCGAAATAATCGCCGATGAACACCGCCACATGCGCGCCGTCGCGGGTCACCTCCCACGCGCGGGCGTCGGGATGGTAAAGCGCCACGTCCAGCGGGCGAAATTCCAGATTGAACAGCCGGTGCGCCACGTCGAACGCGGCCTCGATCATCCGGTCGAGCTGCAGATAGGGTTTCAGTTCGGCCTCATCCAGATCATGCTCGGCCTTGCGGCGCTGTTCGGAATAATAGCGCCAGTCCCAGGCTTCCAGCCGGCCATTGACGCCGTCCTTGTGCATCATTGCCTCCAGCACCCCGGCATCGGCAGTGGCGGCGGATTTGGCGGGTTCCCACACCGCCATCAGCAGCGCGCGCACCCGGTCGGGCGTCTTGGCCATTTCGGTTTCCAGCTTGTAGCTGGCGAAATCCTTGTAACCCAACAGTTGCGCACGTTCGTGCCGCAATTGCAGGATCTCGGCGGCAATGGCGCGGTTGTCGGTCGGCCCGCCATTGGCGCCGCGCGCGGTCCAGGCCTCATACGCCTTTGCACGCAGTTCGCGCCGGGGCGAGAATTGCAAAAACGGCACGATCAACGAACGCGACAGCGTCACCACCGCCCCCCCCACGCCCTTTTCCGCCCCCGCCGCGCGGGCAGCGGCAATCACGAAATCCGGCAGCCCGTCCAGATCGTCTTCGGCCAGTTCCATGAACCAGTCACGCTCATCAGCCAGCAGGTTCTGGCTGAACTCGGTCCCCAGCACCGCCAGCCGTGATTTCACCGCCGTCAGCCGGTCGCGCGCCGCGCCTTCCAACAGCGCCCCCGCCCGTACGAAACTGCGCCGGGTCAGCATCAGAACGCGGGCCTGCTCCTCTGTCAGGTCAAGGCTGTCGCGTGCCTGCCACAACTCCTCGATCCGCTGGAACAGCGTGGCGTTCATGGTGATTTCCGACGAATAGGCCGACAGTTTCGGCGCGAATTCACGCTGAAGCGCGTCGCGCGCATCGTTGGCATCGGTACCCGCCAGCGAATAGAACACACCCAGCATCCGGTCCAGCCGCTTGCCCGCCCCTTCCAGCGCCTCGATCGTGTTGGCGAAGCTGGGGGCCGCGGCGTTGTCGGCGATCGCCGCGATTTCGGCCCGTGCCTGCGCCATCGCGGCATCGAAGGCAGGCGCGAAATCCGCGTCCCCGATCACGGCATACGGGGGCAGTTCAAAGGGCGTGGACCAGTCGGTCAAAAGCGGGTTTGTCATGGGGGACTCCTTTGCACAGAAGCTAGGCACGGCGCGCGGCAAGGTCCAGCCTCAGCCGCCACAAACCGGGCAATCGGTGCGCGGTTTCAGCGCGATCTGCCGGTTCTCGCCGTAAAGCGCATCGTAAAGCTGCAGCCGCCCGCGCAGGCTCTGGCCCGCGCCGGTGATCTCCTTGATCGCCTCGACCGCCATCATCGCGCCCACCACGCCGGGCAGCGCGCCCATCACGCCCGTCTCGGCACAGCCGGGCACCAGCCCCGCCGCCGGGGCCTGCGGAAAGATGCACTGATAGCACGGCGCGCCAGAGGCCGGGTGATACAGGCTGATCTGCCCTTCCCACTGGGTGATCGCGGCCGCGATCAGCGGCTTGCCCGTGGCCACGGCCCCGCGGTTGATCATATAGCGGGTGTCGAAAGTGTCGGTGCCGTCCAGGATCAGATCATAGCCCGCGAACAGCTCTGCCGCCGTGTCGGCCGCCAGACGGCACCGATAGGGACGCACGGTGATGAAAGGGTTCAGGGCTCGCATTGCCGCTTCGGCGGAAAACACCTTGGGCATGCCGATCCGGGCGTCGGTGTGGATCACCTGCCGCTGCAGGTTGGAGGCATCCACCACATCGTCATCGACCACGCCGATGGTCCCGACCCCGGCAGCGGCCAGATACAGCAGCGCGGGCGAACCAAGCCCACCCGCGCCGATCACCAGAACCTTCGCCTCTTTCAGCCGCTTCTGCCCCGGACCGCCAACCTCGCGCAGCACGATGTGGCGGGCGTAGCGTTCCAGCTCTGCATCGCTGAAACTGCCGGCTTTTGCCTGAACCTGCGGCGGGCGGGCACGGGCCCGAAGCCCAACCAGCAGCGCGCGATACCCCGCCACCAGCGCGCCCAGAACCCCCAGGGCCAGCCACAGCTCTTTCGACCCGCCGGTGGCCTGGCGCAGCGCGTGGCCCTCGGGGAACGCCACCTGCACGATCAGAACGGCGACGTACAGCAGCGCCAGCATCAAAAGCCGCGCACGCACCGGCACATTCAGCACATAGCCGATGCCCCACAGCGCCCCCGCCAGGATCAGCACCAGCCCCATCAATCAGCCCCGTCCGGTAGAGCCGAACCCGCCCGTGCCGCGTCCGGTTTCGGACAAATCGCCAACCACCTCGAACGCCGCCTGCACCACCGGCGCCACGATCATCTGCGCGATGCGGTCGCCGTGGCGCACGGTATAGGGCACATCCCCGAGGTTCACCAACAGCACCCCCAACGGGCCGCGATAATCGCTGTCGATGGTGCCGGGCGTGTTGGGCAGGGTGATCCCGTGTTTCAAGGACAGCCCCGAACGCGGCCGGATCTGCACCTCGAACCCATGCGGGAATTCCATGCGAAAGCCCGTGGGCACGATGCGGCGTTCCATCGGGTGCAGGGTAAAGCCCTGCGCACGGATCGCGGGCGGCAGGTTGGCGCGCAGGTCGGCCCCCGCCGCCCCCGCGGTCTCATACGCCGGCAGCGGCAGCGTGGTGTCGGCCCCCTCGTCCCACAGGATGCGGATGGTCGGGATCATGTCAGCGCCTCCGCAATCAGTTGCGCCAGACGGCTGGCCACCTGATCCTTGCCCATGCGCGGCCAGCTGTCGGCACCCGCGTCGGTGATCAGCGTCACCGCGTTTTCCGTGCCGCCCATGATGCCGGTGGCGGGCGAGACGTCATTGGCCACGATCCAGTCGCATCCCTTGCGCGCGCGTTTCGCGGTGGCATGGGCGATCACATCGTCGGTTTCGGCGGCAAACCCCACCACCAGCGCGGGCCGTCCGGTTTCCATCTGCGCGACCGTGGCCAGAATGTCGGGGTTTTCGGCAAATTCCAGCGCGGGCAGGCTGCCCTTGCCGTCCTTCTTCATTTTCGAGCCCGCGCTGTTGGCCACGCGCCAGTCGGCCACCGCCGCCGCAAACACCGCCGCATCGGCGGGCAGCACGCCTTGCACCGCGTCCAGCATCTGGCGCGCGGTTTCGACCCGTACCACCGCCACCCCGGCGGGCGGCGGCACATCGGCGGGGCCGGTGATGAACACCACCTCGGCCCCCAGCGCCGACAGCGCCCGCGCAATCGCCGTGCCCTGCGCGCCCGAAGATCGGTTGGCGATATAACGTACCGGGTCGATCGGTTCATGCGTCGGGCCGGATGTCACGATGACGCGCTTGCCCTTCAGCGGCCCACCGGCCAGTGCAGCCTCGACCGCGGCGACAATCTCCAGCGGTTCGGCCATCCGGCCGGGGCCGTATTCGCCGCAGGCCATGTCGCCCTCGTTCGGGCCGGCGAACAGGATGCCGTCGCCCTTCAGCGTGGCGATATTGCGCTGGGTCGCGGGGTGCTGCCACATCCGCACATTCATTGCGGGTGCGATCAACACACGCTTGTCGGTGGCCATCAACAGGGTCGAGGCCAGATCGTTGGCCAGCCCGCCCGCCATTTTGCCCATCAGATCCGCCGTGGCCGGGGCCACCACCACCAGATCGGCGGCGCGCGACAGCTCGATATGGCCCATCTCGGCCTCATCGGTCAGATCGAACAGGTCGCGGTACACCTTCTGCGCCGACAGGGCCGAGGCCGAAAGCGGGGTCACGAACTGCTCGGCCGCCTGGGTCAACACCGGCGTCACGGTCGCGCCGCGTTCGCGCAACCGGCGGATCAGATCAAGCGACTTGAACGCCGCGATCCCGCCGCCGATGATCAACAAGATGCGTTTGCCTGCCAGCATGGTCGCCCCTTTCACGTCCCCGCCCCTGTCTAGGACGGCCCGGCGGGTGAGACAAGTTCAGTTGGTGGCGAAGCCCGCACAGGGGTCTTCGCGTTCGGCCGGGGCGGTCACCAGCCACAGATCGAACGGCGCGGGCTCTTCGGGCGGCTCTTCGAACTGCCCGACCGACAGCAGCGTGACCTCGGGCGCGGCCTGCGCCAGTGCCGCGGCCAGCCCCCAATCCCTGCGCGCATGGCCGTTGCCGGTGATCACGGCGACCGGGCCGCCGGTTTCCGCCAGCGCCTGTGCCACCGCGCGGGCCAGGGCGGCGTCGCGCAGGCGCTGCGCCTCGACCATTCCGGGCAGCATTTCGGGCGGCAGGGCATTGCAATGGGCGATCTGTTGCAGCTCTTCGCGGGCGGCCTGAACATCGTCGGGCAGCGCGGCGGCCAGCCCATAGGCCGCAGCACCGTCGCCGAACACCGCCGCGGCCCCCGCGCCGATGGCGCGGCGTACATCGCCGCGCGGCAGCGCGCCGCCATAAATCGGGGTGCCGGGGGCCGCGGTGAAGATCGGATAGTAGAAGGTGAAATCCGGCCAGCCGGACTCTTGCCAATGCAGCGCCTTGCCCAGCGCCGCCGCGTCGCCCATCAGATCGGGCGTCGCCCGTGCGGCAAGGCCGGGCGTCAGCATCTCGAACACCAGCGCCGCAGGATGCAGCGCCGCCACCGCGCGGGCCTGGTTTTCGTGGTGAATCGGGTTGTCGTGCACTTCGCCCAGCACGATCACATCGGCGGCGGGCAGATCGGTCAGCGCATCCGGCGCAATTTCACCGGCCCGGCCGGGCACAGCCGCGATGGCGGCGCAAACCGCAAATATGTGCATGAAATGCCTCACAAGAGGAACTCATGCACCTCCTTGCTTTGCGCTTCAAGGCTCTTGCGCATCTTGGCAAAGGCCGCCGCTTCCAACTGCCGCACCCGTTCCTTCGACAGGCCCAACTCGCCGCCCAGGCTTTCCAGCGTCCGGGGCACGTCGCGCAGCTTGCGTTCACGCACGATGAAACGCTCGCGCTCGTTCAGGAGCGACATCGCCTCGGCCAGCCAGCCGCGCAGCGCTTCGGCGTCGTGTTCCTGCGCCACCAACTCGGCCGCCTGCGCGCTGTCATCCTCCAGCGCTTCGATCCATTCGCGCCCCTCCTCGTCAGAGGATTGCGTGGCATTGAGCGAAAAGTCAGAGCCCGACAGCCGCCCCTCCATCATCTCGACATCGCCCAGCGAAACGCCGACCTCGGTCGCGATCATCTGGCGCAGTTGATACCCGTCCAGCGTTTCGCCGCGCGCGCTTGCCTCACGCTCCAGCCGGGCCTGCACCCGGCGCATGTTGAAGAACAGCGATTTCTGCGACGACGTGGACCCGGTGCGCACCATCGACCAGTTGCGCATCACATAGTCCTGGATCGAGGCCTTGATCCACCACACCGCATAGGTCGAAAACCGCACGCCGCGGTCGGGGTCGAACTTGTCGGCGGCTTTCATCAGGCCAAGGCTGGCCTCCTGGATCAGGTCGTTCATCGGCGCGCCATAGCGCCGGAACTTGCCCGCCATGGAAATGGCCAGCCGCATATAGGCGGTGATCAGGCGGTGCAGCGCCTGTTCGTCACGCTGATCGCGCCACGCATAGGCCAACTGCCGCTCCGTTTCCGCATCCAGCAGTTCGGCCTTCATCGCGCGGCGGGTGAAGGATTGATCGGGATATCCATCAAGTGCCATGGGCGCCCCCTTGGGTTGTTCGCGTCGGCGTCTTCATGGTGTAACTTCGCGCCTGTCTGTGAAAGATCAACATCGCAGGTTCACGAATAGTTGCACGGCATATGCCGAATATTGGCCAAACGGGTTCCACACATGGCGAATTTGCCCAAAATTCCGGCAAGAGCGCCATTGCAACCATTTGTTCTACAAAGGAAATTGAAATATTTTCAGCACTTTCGCTGAAACCTTAAGGCCCGGCGCGGAACATCTGCGCACAGTGGTTGTGCCCTGCCACACACGCATCACGAAGATTTATGCAGATGCGCACAAAACCTCATTTTGGAAATGGCGCGGGCCGACTTACCCTTCCGCCATGACATATGATCTTTTCCTTGGCGACAAAACCTATTCCAGCTGGTCGCTGCGCGGCTGGCTGATGTTCGAAAAATTCGGCCTTCCCGTCCGTGTCACGATGGTGGGGCTTTATTCCGGCAAAATGGCGCAGGATCTGGCGCCTCTGGCCCCGGCCCGTCTGGTGCCAGTCATCCGCACCCCGGAAGGCGATCCGCTGCAGGATACGCTGGCCATTGCCGAAACCCTGGCCGAGCGGCACCCGCAGGCCGGGCTGTGGCCCACAGACCCGTCGGCACGCATCCTGGCGCGCTGGCTGGCGGCGGAAATGCACTCGGGCTTTGGCGCATTGCGCAGCGACTGCCCGATGAATCTGGCACGCGCCTATGAGGGGTTTCAACCCGGGGACGCGGTGCTGGCCGATCTGGCGCGGATCGAGCAGCTTTGGTCCACCGCAGGCGACCGCTTCGGCGGCGCGGGGCCATGGCTGTTCGGCGCCTATTCGCTGGCCGATGTGTTTTATGCCCCCGTCGCGGCCCGGATCGCCGGGTACGGCCTGCCGGTCGGCGATGCGGCTGCCGCCTATGTCGCGGCGCATCTGGCCGATCCCGCCTTCCGGCGCTGGCGGGCCGAAGGGCTGACGAAATCCTATGACCCCGAACCCTATGCGATGGACCTGCCCCCGCGCGCCTGGCCCGGCCCCGTGCCGCTGCCGGCCCGCGCGGTGGCCAATGGCCCGTCGGAAAACGTCACCTGCCCCTATTCGGGCAAGCCGGTGACCCATTTCATGAATCTGGACGATCGGATTTTCGGTTTTTGTAACGCGTTTTGCCGCGACAAGACGGTAAATGACCCGGCAGCCTATCCCGCCTTCATGGAAATTTACCAATCGTAAACCTTCCCGCCGTAGCCGTTAACCAAGATGAAAGCGGAGGCGGCGGGAATGGTGTCACGGGCCTATACGGTGGCGTTCGAGGGGGTCGAGGCCCGGCTGGTCGAGGTGCAATGCGCCATCACCGCCGGCTTGCCCGCCTTTTCCATCGTCGGCCTGCCCGACAAGGCCGTCAGCGAAGCCCGCGACCGGGTGCGCGCCGCCCTGACCGCGATGGCGCTGGCGCTGCCCTCCAAACGCATCACCGTCAACCTGTCGCCCGCCGACCTGCCCAAAGAGGGCTCGCATTTCGACCTGCCGATTGCGCTGGCGCTGCTGGCCGCGCTGGATGTCATTCCGCGCGACGCGGTGGAACGCACCGTCGCCCTGGGCGAGATGTCGTTGGACGGATCACTGGTGCCGGTGATCGGCGCCCTGCCCGCCGCCATGGCCGCGGCCGAGGCCGACCGCGCCCTGCTGTGCCCGCACGCCTGCGGGGCCGAGGCCGCCTGGGTCGGTGGCACCCAGGTACTGGCCGCCGCCACGCTGGGCGACGTGGTGCGCCATTACACCGGACAGGCCCCCCTGCCCCCCGCCGATCCGGGCGAGGTGACGACCAGCCCCCAGGCCCGCGACCTGCGCGACGTGAAAGGCCAGGAACGCGCCAAGCGCGCGCTGGAAATCGCCGCCGCCGGGCGGCATCACATGCTGATGGTCGGCGCGCCGGGATCGGGCAAATCCATGCTGGCCGCCCGAATGCCCGGCATCCTGCCGCCCCTGACCCCGGCCGAGGCGCTGGAAACCTCGATGATCCATTCGCTGTCGGGTCTGCTGGACGAGGGCGGGATTTCGCGGACAAGGCCGTTCCGCGAACCACATCACACAGCCTCGATGGCGGCCATCGTCGGCGGCGGGCGCGGGGCCAAACCGGGCGAGATTTCGCTGGCCCATAACGGCGTTCTGTTCATGGACGAATTCCCCGAATTCTCCCGCGCCGTGCTGGAAACCTTGCGCCAGCCCATCGAGACCGGCGAGGTCGTGGTCGCCCGCGCCAACGCCCATATGCGCTATCCCTGCCGGTTCCTGCTGATGGCCGCCGCCAACCCCTGCAAATGCGGCTATCTGGCCGACGCCGCCCGCGCCTGCGCCCGCGTTCCCGCCTGCGGCGAGGATTATCTGGGCCGCATTTCCGGCCCTCTGATGGATCGGTTCGATCTGCGCATCGAGGTGCCGCCGGTGGCCTATACCGATCTTGACCTGCCCGAATCGGGTGACAACTCGGCACAGGTGGCCGCGCGCGTGGCGGGGGCGCGGGCCATACAGGCGGCGCGGTTCGCGGACCATGACGGGATGCGCTGCAATTCCGATGCCGAGGGTCGGCTGCTGGAACAGATCGCCACACCCGACGCCGAAGGCCGCGCATTGCTGGCAAAAGTGGCTGAACGGTTCGGCCTGTCCGCACGCGGCTATCATCGGGTGCTGCGCGTGGCCCGCACCATCGCCGATCTGGACGGATCGGACGGTGTGCACAAACCCCATGTGGCCGAGGCCGCCAGTTTCCGCCTGGCGGTGGGCGGTTAGCGGTTTTGCAGCCCCGCAGCGCCGAGCGCGCCCCGGATCTGCGCCCCCAGTTCCTTCAGCGTCGCGACCGCCTCGGGCAGCAGCCCGTGGAACATCGGCCAGACATGCGGCAGGCCCGGCTCGATATGGCTGACCACCCGCACCCCTTGCCCCGCCAGCAGGGTTTCCAGCGCCCGGGTGTCATCCAACAAAATCTCTGAATCGCTGGCCATCAAAACCACCGGCGCGGCCCCGCCAAAGCCCCCGAACAGGGGCGAGGCGCGCGGATCCTTCGGATCGGCCCCCTGCAGATAGCGTTCACGCACCTCGGGCATCCGCTCCCCAGGCAGCATGACATCGCTGCGCAGATTGGAGCGGTGCGAAGCGCCCGACAGGGTCATGTCGGTCAGCGGCGACCAGGCAAAGGTCATCAGCGGCTGATCCAGCCCTTCCCGACAAATCGCCGACAACAGCGACAGGACCAACCCGCCGCCGGCGCTGTCGCCGCCCAGAATGATCCGATCCCCGGCATAGCCCTGCGCAAGCAACCCCCGATAGGCCAGCATCGCGTCGTCGAATGCGGCGGGAAACGGATGTTCCGGCGCCAGGCGATAATCGACCAGACAGGCGGGCACCCCGGCGAAGTTCGACAGATGCGCCAGCATCGCGCTGTGGGTCCGGGCCGACCCCATGAAATAGCCGCCCCCGTGAAAATAGAGAATCGCGCAATCGTCGCGACAGCCCTGCCCCCGCGCCCACAGAACCGGCACCTGACGGCCCGGCGCGCACAGCTGACCCGGCGCGAATCGGGTGCCGCGCGGGGGCCGGAACCAGAACCGCGCCTTGCGCTCGAACGCCGCGCGCGCCGCCGCCGGGTCGGTTATGTTGGCCAGAAACCGCCGCTCGAACAGTGCAAGCCAGCGGTTCAGCACTGGACGCATCAGGCTCATAGCCCGCGCTTTGCCTCGATCACCTGCCAGATCTTCTCGGCCACATTGGTGCCGTCGAAGCGTTCCAGTTCCTGAATGCCTGTGGGCGAGGTCACGTTGATCTCGGTCAGATAGTCACCGATTACATCGATGCCGACGAATATCTGACCATGGTCGCGCAGCGTCGGGCCGATCGCCGCGCAGATTTCCAGATCGCGCGGGGTCAGGCCGATCTTTTCAGGCCGTCCGCCGACATGCATGTTCGACCGCGTCTCGCCCAGCGCGGGCACCCGGTTGATCGCGCCCACGGGGTCCCCGTTCACCAGAATGATCCGCTTGTCGCCGTTCGAGACATCGGGCAGGAATTTCTGCGCGATCAGCGGCTCGCGGCTGAGTCCGGTGAACATCTCGTGCAACGAAGCAAGGTTGCGATCGTTCGGATCCAGCCGGAACACCCCGGCTCCGCCATTGCCGTAAAGCGGCTTCAGGATGATATCGCCATGCGCATCCTTGAACTGCCGGATCGTCAACAGATCGCGGGCAATCAGGGTCGGCGGAATCAAATCGGGGAATCGCAGCACCAACAGCTTTTCCGGAAAATTGCGCACCCAGAACGGATCATTCACCACAAGGGTTCGCGGATGGATACGCTCCAGCAGATGGGTGGTGGTGATATAGCCCATGTCGAAGGGCGGATCCTGGCGCAGCCAGACCACATCCCAGTCTGCCAAATCCACGTCGACCTCTTCGCCCAGCGTGAAGTGGTCGCCTTTCACCCGGCGCACCTCCAGCGGCCACCCCCGGGCCATCACGCGACCGTCATTCCAGAACAATTTGTCTGGCGTGTAGTAAAACAACTGATGCCCGCGCTTCTGGGCCTCTTCGGCCAGACGGAACGTGCTGTCGGCATCGATATTGATCAGACCGATCGGGTCCATCTGAATGGCGATCTTAAGCGGCATGAGAACCCCTCCGAAGCTTCAGGGTTTACATGGCCCGCCACGCGCCCCGATGCAATGACGGTTTCACATCAGGCCGCGAATGCGTTTTCCAGAATCTCGATTTGCCCGTGCCCATTCACCAGCGCCACATCGAACCGCATATCCGTCAATTGCCCGCGCGGCTCACCGGCCACGAATTCCGATGCCGCAGTCATGATCCGCCCCATCTGGCGGCGTGACACCCGCGCCGCGGCACTGGCGAAAGAGCGGCTTTTTTTCACCTCGATAAAGATAAGGCCATCGCCATCCCGCGCGATCAGGTCGATCTCGCCGCCCACGCCACGCCAGCGGCGCCCGGCAATGGCCAGCCCACGGCGCTGATAATCGTGCGCCACACTGTCTTCGGCCACGCGCCCCGCATGATAGGAAACCACACCGCTCATGTTTCATCCTCCAGTTTCAGGGCCGCCTGATAGACCTGCCGCTTGGGCAGGTTCAGGGCCGCCGCCACATCCGCCGCCGCGTCCTTGACGGATTTTTCCGCCAGGGCCGCCCGCAGCGCATCCTCAAGCATCGCGTCATCCGCGACTGCGGCACCGGCACGATCCACCAGAACCACAACTTCGCCTTTTACCGTGCGATCGGCAAAGGCCGCCTCCAGTTCGGCAAGGGAGCCGCGCGCCACCTCTTCGAACCGTTTTGTCAGTTCCCGGCAAACCACAGCTTCCCGCTCGCCTCCGAAGCTTTGCACAAGATCCCCTAACAATCCCTGAACACGTCTGGGTGATTCATAAAGCACCAGCGTCGCACCGATTCCGGCAAGATCTGCCAGCCATTTGCGCCGCGCGCTGCCGGTTGATGGCGGAAAACCCGCGAACAGAAACCTGTCGCTGGGCAGTCCCGAAATGGTCAGCGCCGCCAGCAGCGCCGAGGGGCCGGGCGCCGCCGTCACCGGCAGATCGGCCTCGATCACCGCACGGCCAAGCTGATAGCCGGGGTCGGCCACCAGCGGCGTGCCCGCCTCGCTGGCATAGGCCACCGATTTTCCGTCCGTGATCATCTGCACGATCTTCTGGCGCATCGCGGGGCCACTGTGGTCGTGATAGGCGACAACCGGCCGGTCGCCCAATGCGATCCCGTGCAGGCGCATCAGGTGTTTCGCCGTACGGGTATCCTCGGCCGCGATCACATCTGCCGAGGCCAGGATATCGAGCGCGCGCAACGTGATATCGCGTGCGGCCCCAATGGGCGTCGCGACGAAATACAGGCCGGGCGAAAGGGGGGCTATCTCTATTTTCACGGGTGGTGGCAAGCCTTCTCTGACGTTTACTTGGGGCGCCGGAACGCTTAGGCTCCGGGCCAATAGCGGGCCCCGGTCCGGAAGTTCAGGAGGTTTCGCCATGTTCGCCGTTTTCAGGACCGCACGCAAGCCGATCCAAGGGCTGTGCCTGGCCCTTGCGGCTTTGGCCATGCTGGCCGCCTGCCAGCCGATCACCACCGCGGGCGGCGGCCCCAGAATCAACACCGACGCGCCTGTGCCGGTCGCGCTGCTGGTGCCTGGCGGGTCGGGTCAGGCGGGCGACGATGCACTGGCCAGAAACCTGGAAAATGCCGCGCGGCTGGCAATCGCGGATCTGGACGGGGTGCAGATCGACCTGCGGGTCTACAACACCGCCGGCAATGCCGGTCAGGCCGCATCCGCCGCCACACGGGCCGTGAACGAGGGCGCCAAGATCATCCTTGGCCCGGTCTATGCCCAATCCGCGAATGCCGTCGGCGTCGCCGTGGCCGGGCGCAACGTCAATGTGCTGAGCTTCTCGAACAACCCCGAAATCGCCGGCGGCAACGTCTTCGTGCTGGGCCCGACCTTTGACAACACCGCCAGCCGGCTGGTGCGCTATGCCGCCGCACAGGGCCGCCCGAACATCATGATCGTGCGCGATCAGACCGTGGCGGGCGAGGCCGGGGCCCAGGCCATCCGCACGGCCGTCGCCCGCAGCGGCGCCAATCTGGTCGGCGAAGCCTCCTATGAATTTTCGCAAAACGGGGTCGTTCAGGCCGTGCCGACCATCGCCGCCACGGCACAGGGCTCTGGCGCCCAGGCCCTGTTCCTGACCGCCGACACCGCCGGTGCGCTGCCGCTTCTGGCGCAGCTTTTGCCGGAAAACGGGGTGGACCCGTCTGTTGTCAAGTTCGTTGGCCTGACCCGCTGGGACATTCCGCCCGCCACCCTGGCACTGCCCGGGGTTCAGGGCGGCTGGTTCGCACTGCCCGACCCCAATCTGAATCAGAATTTCCGGTCCCGCTATCAAGCCGCCTTCGGTACATCGCCGCACCCGATCGCGGGCCTGTCCTATGACGGGATCGCGGCGATCGGCGCGCTGGTCAAGCAAGGCCAGTCCAATGCGTTGACCGCATCCGCCCTGACCCAGGGCGCAGGCTTTGTCGGCGTCAACGGTGTCTTCCGTCTTCTTCCCGACGGCACAAACGAGCGCGGCCTTGCCGTCGCTGAAATCCGCAACAATCAGGTGGTTGTGATTGACCCTGCCCCAAGAAGCTTCGGTGGCGCCGGTTTCTGACCCGGCCCGCCCCGAACCGATACAGACTGAAGCGGGCGGGTTGATCCTGCCGGCCAATGCTATTTTCAACCAGGCCGCGTTCGACCGGGCGCTGGCCGATGCACTGACGACAGAGACCGCCCCGCCGGGCATCCGCGCGGCAACCGTGCGGCTGCTGCAGGAGGCGCGCAAGGCCGGCGATGCCGCCATCGCCGCCGCCTTCGCGGCCGAACCTCTGGCCGCGCGTCAGGTCGTGCGCTCCTATGCCTATCTGACCGATTGCATCGTGCGCGCCGTACTGGACGTGGCCACCACCACCCTGCATCCGCTGCAAAACCCGACCGAGGGCGAGCGCATCGCGGTCATTGCCGTCGGCGGCTATGGCCGGGCGGAAATGGCGCCCCATTCCGATGTCGATCTGCTGTTCCTGACCCCCTACAAAATCACCCCCTGGGCCGAAAGCGTCATCGAATCGATGCTTTACATGCTGTGGGATCTGCATCTGAAGGTCGGCCATTCCAGCCGCACCGTGAAGGATTGCATCCGCCTGGGCCGCGAGGATTACACCATTCGCACCGCCCTGCTGGAACATCGCTTTCTGGCCGGGCACGCGCCCCTGGCCGACGAGTTGAAACAACGGCTTTGGGATGATCTGTTCAGCTCGACCGCATCGGATTTCGTCGAGGCAAAGCTGGCCGAACGGTCGGAACGACACCGCAAGCAGGGCGGCCAGCGCTATGTGCTGGAACCCAATGTCAAAGAGGGCAAGGGCGGGCTGCGCGATCTGCAATCGCTGTTCTGGATCGCGAAATACGTGCACCAGGTCGAAAACACCGCCGCGCTGGTCGACCTGGGTGTATTCACCCCCGACGAGTTGCGCGATTTCGCGCTGGCGGAGAATTTCCTGTGGGCGGTGCGCTGTCACCTGCACCTGATCGCGGGCCGGGCGATGGATCAGCTGACCTTCGACATGCAGGTCGAGGTGGCAGAGCGCCTGGGTTATACCGACCATGGCGGGCGCCGCGCGGTCGAGCATTTCATGCAGGACTACTTCCGCCACGCCACCCATGTGGGCGAGTTGACGCGCATCTTCCTGACCGCGATGGAAGCCCGCCATGTGAAAAGCGAACCGATGCTGACCGGCCTGTTCCGGCGCCGCAAGAAGGCGAAGGCGGGGTATGAAATCGTCCAGAACCGCCTGAGCGTGGCCGACGAGGCCACATTCTTCGACGATCGGCTGAATATCCTGCGCATCTTCGAAGAAGCGCTGCGCACCGGCACGCTGATCCATCCGAACGCCATGCGGCTGATCTCGGCCAATCTGCATCTGATCGACGACGACATGCGCAACGACAAGGAAGCGCAGCGCATCTTCCTTGACCTGCTGCTGAAACACGGCAACCCCGAACGGGCGCTGCGCCGGATGAACGAGCTGGGCGCGCTGGCCGCCTTCATCCCGGAATTCGAGCCGATCCTGGCGATGATGCAGTTCAACGTCTATCACCACTACACGGTGGACGAACACACGATCCAGTGCATATCGGTTCTGGCGCAGCTTGAGCGGGACGAACTGATAGAACCGCTGCCCGTGGTCAGCCGCATCCTGAAGGAAGGCGTCAATCGCAAGGTGCTGTATGTGGCGCTGCTGCTGCATGACATCGGCAAGGGCCGGCCCGAGGATCACTCGATCCTCGGTGCGCAGATCGCGCGCAAGGTCGCGCCGCGACTGGGGTTGAAACCCGATGAATGCGAAACCGTGGAATGGCTGGTCCGCTATCATCTGCTGATGTCGGACACGGCGCAAAAACGCGATATTTCCGATCCGCGCACCGTGCGCGATTTCGCCAAACTGGTGAAGACGCGCAAGCGGCTGGATCTGCTGACCGTGCTGACGGTCTGCGACATTCGCGGCGTCGGACCCGGTGTGTGGAATAACTGGAAGGCCCAGCTTTTGCGCGGGCTGTACCGGCAGACCGCCAGCGCGCTGGAAAGCGGGCTGGAAGCGCTCAATCGCGAAACCCGCGAGACCGAGGCCAAGAAGGCGCTGCGCGAGGCGCTGGCCGATTGGGACAAGAAGGATCTGCGCACCGAAACCGCGCGCCATTACGGCCCCTACTGGCAGGGGCTGCAAACCGACACCCATGTCATTTTCGCCGGGCTGCTGCGCGAAATTTCAAACGATGAAATCCGCATCGACCTGAAACCGGACGAAGGCCGCGACGCCACCCGCGCCTGTTTCGCGCTGGCCGATCACCACGGCATCTTCTCGCGCCTTGCCGGGGCGCTGGCCCTGGTGGGGGCGAATGTGGTCGATGCGCGCACCTATACCTCGTCCGATGGCTATGCCACCGCGGTGTTCTGGGTCCAGGACGCCGAAGGCGCGCCCTATGAGGCCAGCCGCCTGCCCCGCCTGCGCCAGATGATCAAGAAGACTCTGGCGGGCGAAGTGGTGCCGCGCGACAAGCTGGCCGACCGCGACAAGCTGTCGAAACGCGAGCGTGGCTTTCAGTTTCCGACCGCCATCGCCTTCGACAATTCCGGCTCCGAGATTTACACGATCATCGAGGTCGACACCCGCGACCGGCCCGGCCTGCTGTTCGATCTGACCCGGGTCCTGGCGGATGCGAATATTTCCATTGCCTCGGCGATGATTGCGACGTACGGCGCACAGGTGGTCGACACGTTCTATGTGAAGGATCTGTTCGGGTTGAAACTCTATTCCCACAGCCGTCAGAAAAGCCTGGAAAAGAAGCTGCGCGCGGCGATCGAGGCTGGCGCGGAACGGGCGCGCGCCTGATGCAACCGATCCGTCTGGTGTCAGGCTTTCTGACCGTGGGCATGTGGACCCTTCTCAGCCGGGTGCTGGGGTTCGTGCGCGACATCCTGATCGCGGCCTATCTGGGTTCGGGCCCGGTGGCCGAGGCATTCCTGATCGCCTTTTCCCTGCCCAACATGTTCCGCCGCTTCTTTGCCGAAGGCGCGTTCAACATGGCCTTCGTGCCGATGTTTTCCAAAAAGCTGGAAGGCGGCGAGGATGCGACCGGCTTCGCGCGCGACGCCTTCACCGGGCTGGCCAGCATCCTGATCGTCTTTACCCTGCTGGCGCAGTTGTTCATGCCCTGGCTGGTGCTGGCCATGGCGTCGGGGTTTCTGGCTGACGAGCGGTTCGATCTGGCGGTGACCTTCGGGCGGATCGCGTTCCCCTATATCCTGTTCATCTCGCTGGCGGCGCTGCTGTCGGGGGTGCTGAATTCGGTCGGGCGCTTCGTGGCCGCCGCCGCCGCGCCGGTGCTGCTGAACATCCTCTTTATCTCGGCGATGACCGTGGCCAGCTTCGCGGGCTGGCCGATCGGCGACACGCTGGCCTGGACGGTTCCGGTGGCGGGGCTGGCGCAGATGGCGCTGGTCTGGGTGGCCGCGTCGCGCGCCGGGTTCCGCCTGACCCTGCGCCGCCCGCGCATGACGCCCGAGCTGAAACGGCTGGCGATCATCGCGGGCCCCGCCGCGCTGGCCGGGGGCGTGGTACAGGTGAACCTGCTGGTCGGGCGTCAGGTGGCCAGCTTTTTCGACGGCGCGATTGCCTGGCTGAACTATGCCGACCGGCTGTATCAGCTGCCGCTGGGCGTGGTCGGCATCGCCATCGGCGTGGTGCTGCTGCCCGATCTGTCGCGCCGCCTGCGGGCGGGCGACACGGCGGGCGGCCGCGATGCGTTCAACCGCGCGGGCGAACTGTCGCTGGCGCTGACAATCCCGGCGGCGGTGGCGCTGATCGCCATTCCCGGCGCGCTGATCGGTGTGCTGTTTCAGCGTGGCGCGTTTGACGCCAGCGATACGGCTGCCACGGCGGCGGCGGTCGCGATCTATGGGCTGGGCCTGCCTGCCTTTGTGATCCAGAAGGTGTTGCAGCCGCTGTTCTTCGCACGCGAAGACACACGCCGGCCGTTCTATTACGCGCTGATCTCGCTGGTGGTGAATGTGGCCGTGGCCGTGGGGCTGGCGCCGATGATCGGCTATCTGGCGGCGGCCTGCGGCACCACGGTGGCGTCCTGGGCGATGGTGGCTGTGCTCTGGCGTGGTTCGCGCCGGATGGGCGACGCGGCGGTGCTGGATGACCGCTTCAAGCGGCGAATCGTGCGGATCATCGCAACCTCGGCCCTGATGGGTGTGCTGCTGTACGGCGCGGCGGGTGTGCTGGCGCCGTGGCTGTCGGCGGGGCGGATACGCTATCTGGCGCTGATGCTGCTGGTGGTCTTCGGAATGGTCAGCTATTTCGGCCTGGGCCACCTGCTCGGCGCGTTTCGCCTGTCGGAATTCCGCCGGGCGATGCGCCGGGGCTAACGGCGCCTGATCCGCGCCCGCACCCGGCCCCAGCCGCCGGGACTGACCACGAAGGACAGCACAAACCCGGTGGCAAACCCCGCGACATCGGCCAGCCAGTCGTTGCTACCGCCGAACAGCACCCGGAACAAAAGCTGGATCCCCAGCAGGAACCCGATCAGCATGAAGGCGCGATACTGATTGTCGCCCCGCGCCGCCAGATTGACCCACAGCAAAAAGGTGAACGCGCCAATCAGCCCGTAAACCGCCGGATAGCCGCCGACCAGCGGATGCGGATCGTTCAGGATCAGCCCATAGGCCACCGCGCCCGCAATCGCCGATACCGCAAAGATCAACACCACGGCGGCGGTGGAAAACACCTCGCCCACCATCTTGCCCAGCGCCAGGATGAACACGATGACAAAGATCGTCTGCGTAAAACTGTAATTGATGAAGGCATAGCTGAGAAGGCGCAGCAGCCCGCCGGCGGTGACATCGCCGGTGGCCAGCATCCGGTCAAACAGGACGTTGAAGAAACCGTAATCCTCGATCGCGCCGGTGCGCCAGCCCAGCGCCGCCGGGCCGCCGATCAGCCCGCGCGCGCCGGCGCTCAGGATCAGCTCGACCGCCGCGATGGGCAATGCCAGCAGCCACACCACCGGCGGCAGCGGATTGATCGGCGGGGCGTTGGGATCCTGGGTCATATGGGGCCTCTGGTTGACGGGCTTTCCCCGCATGGGTAAGCGAGCAGGACATGGAATTCCAGACGGAGAACGCATCATGACGGAGGTGGTCCACACACCGCGCGTCTTTTCAGGCATCCAGCCCTCGGGCGGCCTGACCCTTGGCAACTATCTGGGCGCGCTCAAACGCTTTGCCCAGACCCAGGATGCAGGGGGCGCGCAGACGATCTATTGCATGGTCGATCTGCACGCGATCACCGTCTGGCAGGATCCCGACAAGCTGCGCCGCGCTACGCGCGAGCTGTGCGCGGGCTTCATCGCCAGCGGCGTCGATCCGGAAAAATCCATCCTGTTCAACCAAAGCCAGGTGCCCGAGCACGCGCAACTGGCCTGGATCTTCAACTGCGTCGCGCGCATGGGCTGGATGAAGCGGATGACCCAGTTCAAGGACAAGGCCGGCAAGAATGCCGAGAATTCCTCGCTGGGCCTCTTTGCCTATCCGGCGCTGATGGCCGCCGACATTCTGCTGTATCACGCCACCCACGTTCCGGTGGGCGAGGATCAAAAACAGCATGTCGAGCTGACCCGCGACATCGCGATCAAGTTCAACAACGATTACGGTGTCAATTTCTTCCCCATCCCCGAGCCGGTGATCGAAGGCGCGGGCACGCGGGTGATGAGCCTGCGCGACGGGTCCAAGAAAATGTCGAAATCCGATCCCTCGGATATGTCGCGGATCAACCTGACCGACGATGCCGACACGATCGCCAAGAAGATCCGCAAGGCCAAAACCGACCCCGAACCGCTGCCCGACAGCATCGAGGGGCTGGAAGGCCGCCCCGAGGCGCGCAATCTGGTCAACATCTACGCGGCCCTTGCCGACACCACCCCCGCAGCCGTGATCGCCGACCATGCGGGGCAGCAGTTCGGCACGTTCAAGCCCTCGCTCGCCGATCTGGCGGTGGCCAAGCTGGCGCCGATTTCCGGCGAAATGGCCCGGCTGATGCAGGACCCGACCGAGATCGACCGCATCCTGGGCCGCGGCGCCGAACGCGCGCAGGAGATTGCCGCCCCGATTCTGGAGCGGACCTATGATATCGTCGGGATGGTGCGGTCGCGGTAACACCCCCTGTATTTCTGCACAAAACCCCTGCATTCGCGGGGGTTTTGTCATTCTTCGCACCGGGTATCTTTGGCGGCAACGCTATAGGAGCCCGCCAATGATCACCCCCGTCCACCCCGCTGCCCGCATCGGGCATGTGCATCTGAAAGTCGCCGACCTGGACCGCGCCATCGGCTTTTACGCCGGCGTTCTGGGCTTTGAGCTGCAGCAACGGTACGGCAGCCAGGCCGCCTTTCTGTCCGCCGGCGGCTATCACCACCATATCGGCCTGAACACCTGGGAAAGCCGGGGCGGCACCCCGCCGCCGCCGGGGCATTCCGGCCTGTATCACACCGCGTTCCTGTATCCCGACCGGGCCGAACTGGCCGATGCGCTGGCCCGGGTCATGGCCGCGAATATCCCGCTGGACGGCGCCGCCGATCACGGGGTGAGCGAGGCGATCTATCTGCGCGATCCCGACGGAAACGGGGTCGAGCTGTACCGCGACCGTGCGCCGCAGGACTGGCCGCGAACCGCCGACGGCGCGCTGGCCATGCGCAACGCACCGCTTGACCTTGCGGCACTTCTGGCCGAACGGCGCATCTAGCGTCACGAAACCGTTTCACAAGCGTCACCAAAAGGATTCGGGGCCCTCATACGCTCTGTCTTGCCCGGTCGTACGTCCAACGGCCTGCCCGGGGGCTGCCTCTCGTCATCCCCAAGAGCGGTCGGAGTTTCTTCGGCCCACCCCCCGGCCTATCCGGCTGCTCTGCGGTTACCCCACCCCGAGCGCCAGCGCCCCCAGCCCTGCCGCTGGGGGCGTTTCGCCTCAGGGGGGTGGTGCGGCCCGGTTGCCTCGGCTACCGTGCGCCCAACATCGGAGGACGAGATGGCGACCGGCACAAATATCCGCACGTATTTCAACGGCACATGGCATGACGGCGATCTGCCGGTGATGAAGGCCGCCGATCACGGCAGCTGGCTTGGCACCACCGTCTTTGACGGCGCGCGCTATTTCGAAGGCATAGCGCCCGATCTGATGGCCCATTGCGCCCGTGTCAATCGCTCGGCCGAGGCACTGATGATCACGCCCACCGTCAGCACAGAGGATATGTATCAGATCGTGTGGGAAGGGCTGAACGCCTATGCCGGCACACCCGCCGTCTATATCCGACCGATGTATTGGGCACTGGACGGCGGCCATGCCGGCATCATGCCGAAGCCCGACGCCACCGGCTTTGCCATCTGTCTGGAAGAAATCCCGATGGCCCCGCCCAGCGCAGGCACCACGCTGACCACCACCCGGTTCCGCCGTCCGGTGATGGAGGATGCGGTGATCAACGCCAAGGCCGGGTGCCTTTACCCCAACAACGCCCGGATGCTGGCCGAGGCCCGCGCCAAGGGCTTTGGCAATGCGCTGGTCGCCGACGCCCTGGGCAATGTCGCCGAAAGCGCCAGCGCCAATGTGTTCATGGTCCGCGACGGCGAGGTCTTCACCCCCGTCGCCAACGGCACCTTTCTGGCCGGCATCACCCGCGCGCGCCATATCGACAATCTGGCCGCCGACGGGATCAAGGTGCATCAAACCGTGCTGACCTTCGACGATTTCCATCAGGCCGACGAGGTGTTCCTGTCAGGCAACATGTCGAAGGTCACGCCGGTCACCGCCTTCGACGAGACCAACTATCAGATCGGCCCGATGACCCGCCGGGTGCGCGACCTTTACTGGGACTGGGCGCATTCGACCAAGTGACGCCACACTTGCAACGGATCGGGCCTGCCGCCAAGATCGGCCACGACAAGGGGGGCGCCCAAGATGCGTAAGTTTCTGGTTGTGCTGGATGACAGCCGCGAATGCCTGAACGCGATGCGGTTCGCCGCGATGCGCGCCGAGAATACCGGCGGCGGCGTGCTGATCCTGTCGATCATCCCGCCGGAAGAATTCAATCACTGGATCGGCGTGGCGGATATCATGCGCGAAGAGGCCCGCGAGCGGATCGAGGCGCATTTCGAGGTTTTCGCCAAGTGGATGCGCGACAAGCACAAGATCGAGCCCGAACTGGTGATCCGCGAAGGCGTGCCGGTAGAGGAGATCCTGGCGCAGGTGCGTGAAGACCCCGCTATCGGCGTGCTGGTGCTGGGTGCGGGCAGTGGCAAAAAGGGGCCGGGGCCGCTGGTGTCGCAACTGACGAAAAGTGCGGGGTCGCTGCCGATTCCGATGACCATCGTGCCCGGCGAACTGTCGAAAGAGCGGCTGGAGGCGGTGACCTGACCGGGCCCGCCCCCGCTTTATCCGGCGCGACTCAGACCCATTTCGCCAGCGGCGGCAGGCTCATCAGCACCGCATTGGCGTCATGGCCGGTTTCCAGCCCGAACTTGGTGCCCCGGTCATAGACCAGATTATATTCCGCATAGAGCCCGCGATGGATCAGTTGCGCCTCTTTGTCGGCCTCGGTCCACGGCATGTTGCGCCGCTTTTCGGTGATCGGCAGGAAGGCCGGCAGGAACGCGCGGCCCACATCCTGAATAAAGGCGAAATCCGCCTCCCAGTCGCCGGTGTTGTGATCGTCCAGAAAGATGCCGCCCACACCGCGCGCCCGGCCCCGGTGCGGAATGAAGAAATACTCATCCGCCCAGGCCTTGAAGCGCGGGTAATAGGCGGGATCGTGGCGGTCGCAATGCTCTTTCTGCACCGCGTGGAAATGGGCCGTATCCGCATCATATTCGATGCAGGGGTTCAGGTCGGACCCGCCGCCGAACCACCAGGCATGGGGCGTCCAGAACATCCGGGTGTTCATATGCACCGCCGGGCAGTGCGGGTTCTGCATATGCGCCACCAGGCTGATCCCCGACGCCCAGAAGCGCGGATCGTCGGCCATGCCGGGAATGCCCCGCGCGGCCATCGCCTTTTGCGCCCGCGCGCCAAGCCGGCCATAGACCGTGGACACATTCACGCCCACCTTTTCGAACACCCGGCCACCGCGCATCACACTCATCAGCCCGCCGCCGGCATCCGATCCGTCCTCGGACGTGCGGGTGGTATTCGTCACCTCGAACCGGCCCGCGGGCAGGGCGGCAAAGGGGCCTTCGGTCTGGCTGTCCTCCAGCGCCTCGAAGGCGGCCACGATCTGATTCCGCAAGTCGCGAAACCAGGCTGCCGCGCGCACCTTGCGGTCGTCGAATTGATCGCTCATCCGGGGTCCTCCGTCCATTTGGCGAAGGGCCTAGCAGGTTTGGCATAGCCTCGCCAGCCTTGCACCGCAGCCAGCGATCGGATTTGTGCCGGCGCGGCGGCGGCCCTATAGTCGGCGCAAACCGTCAAAGGATCCCGCCATGCGCCGCCTTGCCCTTGCCCTGCTCTTGCCGCTTGCCGCCTGCGCCACCCCGCGCCAGCAATGCGAACGCGCCGCGACCGAAGATCTGCAGGTGGTCAGTGCCCTGATCGTGGAAATCGAACAGAATCTGGCCCGCGGCTATGCGATCGATCGCGAGGTGCGCGAGCGGCCGCATGTGCAGTTCTGCTATGGGAACCATCGGGATGACGATCACGTCGGCATCGTCTTTTGCAACACCACCGAAACCTATGTGGTGGAAAAGCCGGTCGCGATCGACGTGGCCGCCGAGCAGGCGAAGCTGACCGCGCTGCAGGCCAAGCGGACCGAGTTGAAGCAGCAGGCGCTTCAGGCGCTGGCGATCTGCGACGCGAAATACCCCGAAGGTTAATGCGCCGGGGCGCCCACCGGATCAAGCAAGGTGCGCCCGCCATCCACGGTCATGATCTGCCCGGTCATGAACCGCGCGCCGTCCGAGGCAAGGAACTGCACCGCCTCGGCCACTTCGCCGGGCTCGGCGATCCGCGCCAGCGGGGTGTGATCCTTGATATCCGCGCGGTAATCCGAATGTTCCTTCAGCGCGCTGTTCAGGCTGGTGCTCAGCACCGAGCCGAAGGCCACCGCGTTCACCCGGATGCGATGCGGCGCCAGCGCCACCGCCAGCGAGCGCGTCATCTGATCCAGCGCGGCGCAACTGACCGAATAACCCAGCAGATCGGAATGGGTGCGCCGTGCCGCGATCGACGACAGGTTGACGATGGCGCCCACGGTGCCCTCTTCCTGCCCGGTCTCCTCGGCCTGTTTGATCATCCGCCGGGCGACACACTGGCTCAGCCGCAGGCTGGTCAGCAGGTTTTGCTCCAGCAACTGCTCTACCGCGTCGTCATCGGGGTTCAGCGGATCGGACGGGATCATCTGGCGGCTGGCATTGACCAGGATATCGACCCGCTCGAACGCATCCAGCGTGGCCGACAGCAGATTGGCGATGGTCAGACGTTCGCGCAGATCACCGGCGAAATAGCGGATATTGCCTTCGGTCGCGGCCTCTTCGGACACTTCATCCAGCAGCCGCGACTCGTCCATATCGGCGAACATCACATTCGCGCCCTGATCGGCGAAATGCCGGGCAATGGCCAGACCCACGCCATTCGCGGCACCGGTAACGATGGCGGTCTTGCCTGCGATCGAAAAACTCATGGGCTAAGCTCCTGATTCTCAATGGACAGGTTAGAGCGTTTCAGCGCGTCCGGCGACCCGCCGCAAGGGGGCGCGCCGCATGAAGGATCTTGAACCCCGCATCGCCTGCCACCTCTTCAACATCGCGGAACAGCGCCGCAAGGCTGCGCTCATAGGGCAGGTGCCGGTTTGCCACAAGCCAAAGCTGCCCGGCCGGGGTCAGCATCCGCGCGGCCGCCGTCAGGAATGCCACACCAAGCGCCGGGTCGGCGGCGCGGCTGGTGTGGAACGGCGGGTTCGTCACGATCACGTCAAAGGGCTGCTCGGGCGTGAACATGGTGGCATCGGCCCAGTGGAACCGGGCGCGCGGATCGTCGATATTGGCACGCGCACAGTCCAGTGCCGCATGTTCGGCCTCGATCAGGTGCATTTCGGTGATGCCGTCACGGGTCAGCGCCCGCGCCGCCAGATAGCCCCAGCCCGCGCCCAGATCGGCCACCCGGCCCTTGATCGCGGCCGGCAGCGCGTCGGCCAGCAAGGCCGAGCCCCGATCCACCGCATCGGCGGAAAACACCCCCGGCGCGGTGCAAAACCCGCCCGGCAGTTGCGTGCCCCCGACCGCCCAATCGGCGAATGCCCCGGGGGCGGCGGTCAGGGCGAAAATCTTGCCATGCGCCTTTGACAGGGGGGCGCCGACATCGGCCCGCGCGCGGCACTCTTTCAACAGGCTGTCGATCCCGTCGGTCTTTTGCCCGTCCAGCAAAACCGGCCCGCCCCCGACCAGCGCCACGGCCTGCGCCACCAGCGCACGGGCCTCGGCCTTGGCACGGGGCACAAAGATCAGCGCGGCGGCAAAGGCCTCCTCGGGCGCGACCGAACAGCGATAGCCGCGCGCGGCCCAGGCGTCGTGATCGGGCTTGAAGCCCTGAATGATCTGCACCCGCTCTTTCGGCAGGGCCGACAGGTCGGTATCGGCGCGGGGGCGGAACACGGCAATCGGCCCGGCATCCGGCAGGATGACGGCCCCGGTTTCCACAGCAAGGGAGAGACGGCTTTCACGCATGATACAGGCGGGCGGCGCCCTATTCCTTTTCCATCGTGCATTGCAGCGGGTGCTGGTGGCGGCGGGCGAAATCCATCACCTGGGCCACTTTGGTTTCGGCCACCTCGAAGGAGAACACGCCGATCACGGCCAGCCCCTTCTTGTGCACGGTCAGCATCAGCTCGAACGCCTGCGCGTGGCTCAGCCCGAAGAACCGTTCCAGCACATGCACGACGAATTCCATCGGCGTGTAGTCGTCGTTCAGGATCAGAACCTTGTAAAGCGGCGGCCGCTGCGTCTTTGGCCGCGTCTTGGTGATGACGCTGGCGTCATCATCGCTTTGGTCCTTCTTGTCGGACAGGGTGACGGGTCGGAAGGTCAATACAGACGGGCTCCGCGTGTTTCGGATGGTTTCGGTTCGACGCCACATATATATGGCGCACGGGTCCTCTGAAAAGGGGGCGGGCACGCCGAAGGCCCGCCATCGGCCCCAACTGGCAAGGAGCAACGCCCAAATGGCCCCAAAGCTGACGACAATCGGCTTCGATGCGGATGACACGCTGTGGCAGAATGAACAGTTCTTCCGCATGACCCAGGAGCGATTCGCCGAATTGCTGGCCGATTTCGCCGAGCCCGATCACCTGCATGAACGGCTGCTGGAGGCCGAGAAGCGCAACCTGGGCCATTATGGATTCGGCGTGAAGGGCTTTGTCCTGTCGATGATCGAGACGGCGATCGAGGTGACCGATGAACGTGTCCCCGCCGCCATCATCGGACAGCTGCTGGCGGCCGGGCAGGACATGCTGCGCCACCCGATCGAACTGTTGCCCCATGCGCGCGACGCAGTGGAAGCACTGGCCGGCGACTATCGGATCCTTCTGATCACCAAGGGCGATCTGCTGGATCAGGAACGCAAGCTGGCGCAGTCCGGTCTGGGCGAGCTGTTCGATGGGGTCGAGATCGTCAGCAACAAGACCCGCGCGGTTTATGACGAGATTTTCAGCCGCCACGGCGACGGCGCGCAGCGGGCGATGATGGTCGGCAATTCGCTGCGGTCCGACGTGATCCCCGCGATCGAGGCCGGCGCCTGGGGCATTTATGTGCCGCACGGCCTGACCTGGGCGCTGGAACATGCCGAACCTCCAATTATGCAAAACCGCTATCGCGAACTTTCCGACCTTGGCGCGTTGCCGCCGCTGGTGCGCGCCGTGGGGTGACATGTTGTGGATGCTCGGCCCCCTATCCCTACATATGGACCACCCTTAAGAAGCACAGCTAAACGCCTTGAAATTAGGGTATTTTCTGACCTCTTGGGTTGTGCTACGCTGTCCGTAACGAAAAAGGCCGACCCGGAAAACCGGGCGGTATGAGGCAGACAGAAGGCAAGCGCCGTGCAGATTTTCCGGCACTACGTCCGTTATGGGCTGATATTCGTCATTTTGGCATTGATGGCCACGGCTCTGCCGATGTGCGCTGTGGCGGCGCCCTATGCGGCCATTGTGATCGACGCCCGCACCGGCGAGGTTCTGCATTCGCGCAATGCCGATACCCGGCTGCATCCGGCCTCGCTGACCAAGATGATGACCCTCTATATCGCGTTCGAGGCGGTCGAGAATGGCGAGATTTCCCTTGATACCGACGTGCGAATTTCCCAAAAGGCCGCGGCAGAGCCGCCCTCGAAACTAGGCCTGCGCGCCGGGCAGACGATAAAGCTGCGCTATCTGATCCGGGCGGCGGCGGTGAAATCGGCCAATGACGCGGCCACCGCCATCGGCGAGGCGATCGAGGGCAGCGAGGCCGCCTTTGCCCGCCGCATGAACCGCACCGCCACGGCCCTGGGCATGAGCCGCACCACCTTCAAGAACGCCAATGGCCTGACCGAAGAGGGCCACCTGTCGACCGCGCGGGACATGACCACGCTGGGCCGGCACCTGTTCTTCGACTACCCCGAGTATTACAATCTGTTTTCGCGCGTCACCACCGATGCCGGGATCAAGACGGTCGCCAGCTCGAACCGGCGGTTCCTGTCCAGCTACAAGGGCGCGGACGGGATCAAGACCGGCTATACCCGCGCCGCCGGCTTCAACCTCGTGGCGTCGGCCGAGCGCGGCAATGAACGGATTATCGCAACCGTGTTCGGCGGCCGCTCTTCTGCCTCGCGCAATGCTCAGGTGGCCGAGTTGCTGGATCTGGGCTTCAGCCGCGCGCCCACCCGGGTGGCGACACGCGCGCCGAACCGCCCCGCCTATGCCGGCCATGTGGGCGGCGGGGGGGCGTCTGCGGGCAAGACCATCCGCCTTGTCACGACGGTCAATCCTGCGGCGCGGCCGCGACCGCGGCCCGGTCTGACCCCGGCCGCACCGCCCGAAGAGCTGCTTGTCGCAATGCAAAGCGATATCCGCGATGCCGTGGAACAGGCGATTGCAGTCCCCGAAGAAAAGGTCGCGCCCGACGCCGCCCCCGCACCGAAGCCCGCCCCCGAACTCATCGCGGTTGCGACCGCTCCTGCCCCGGCGGCCCCCAGCCCCGTCGAAAAGATGCTGCCCAAACCGCGCCCCGAAGGTCTGACCCTTGCCTCGCTCCCGCAGGGCAGCGACACGGCACAGGAGGTCGTGATCCGCGTTTCGACCTCTGGCGGGCGGCATTGGGGGATCAATGTAGGGCGCTACAATACCCGCTATCAGGCCGAGCGGGTGCTGCTGAAAACCGCGCTCAAGGAACTGGGCACGCTGGATGACGCGCTACGCAAGGTGAACCCGACCAGCCGCGGGTTCGATGCGAATTTCGTGGGGATGACCCAGGATCAGGCGGCCCAGGCCTGTCTGCGGCTGACTGCAACCGGCACCGACTGCACCCCGTTCGGCCCGTCCTGAGCCGCACGCCCGGCCCCGACCCCGGCTCAGGGTTTCGGCTTGTCGTCCCAATCGTCGCTGAGGATGCGCTGGCTGTCGCCTTCGGGGTCGTCGAACTGTTTGCTCCGCAACGCCCAGAAGAACGCCGCCAGCCCCAGCCCGCCCAGAAACAGCGAGATCGGGATCAGATAGACCAGCATTTCCATCGGGGTTACCTCAGCCGCAATGCGTTGAGCGAGACGGTAATCGAAGACGCCGACATCGCCAAGGCCGCCGCCAGCGGCGTGGCCAGCCCGATCACGGCGATGGGCACCGCGATCATGTTGTAACCAGCGGCGATGGTGAAGTTTTCCTTGATCCGGCGGGTGGCCTTGCGGGCAGTTACGGTTGCCTCGCCCAGCGGCGCCAGATCCTTGCCCAGCAGCACGATATCGGACGCCACCCGCGCCGCATCCAGCGCTGTGGCGGGCGAGATCGACACATGCGCCGCGGCCAGCGCGGCGGTATCGTTCAACCCGTCACCCACCATCAGCACGCGGCGCCCGGCATCGCTTTGCGCCTGTACGAACGCCGCCTTGTCCTGCGGCAGGGCCCCGGCCACCCAATTGTCAATGCCCAGCCGGCGGGCCAGATCGGCCACCGGGCCAGGCGCGTCGCCCGACACCAGGTGCACCGCCATACCCTGCGCCTTCAGCGCGGCCACGGCGGTTTCCGCGCCGGGGCGCAGGCTGTCGGCGAAGGTGAACTCGGTGGGCACCGCATCGCCGATACGCAGCCAGGCCGCCGTGGTCCGTCCGGTTTCAGCGCTCAGCCAGGTGGCGCGGCCAAAGCGCACCGTATTCCCCGCCAGCGTGCCCTCGACCCCATAGCCGGGCACCTCATGCACATCGGTGACACGGGCAGGTTTGATCCCGGCGGCGCGGGCGGCCGTGGTCAGCGCCACGGCCAGCGGATGCGCCGATCCGGCGGCCAGCCCCAGTGCCACCTCCAGATCGCGGCGGGGATGGTCGCCCAGATTTGTGGGCTCGGGCGCGCCAAGGGTCAAGGTGCCGGTCTTGTCGAACACCACGGTATCGACCTCGGCCAGACGTTCCAGCGCGGTGCCGTCCTTGATCAGCATCCCGCGCTTGAACAACCGGCCCGACGCCGCGGTGGTGACCGCAGGCACCGCCAGCCCCAGCGCGCAGGGACAGGTGATGATCAGAACCGCCACCGCGACATTCAACGCCAGCCGCATGTCGCCACCAGACATTACCAGCCAGCCGATAAAGGCCGCCAGCGAGATCAGATGTACCCCCGGCGCATAAATCCGCGCGGCCCGGTCGGCCAGCGAGGTATAGCGGTTCCTGGAACTTTCGGCGATCGCCACCAGATCGGCCATGCGGTGCAGCGAACTGTCCTCGCCCGCCGCCGTTACCCGCACCTCCAGCGGGCCGGTCAGGTTGACCTCGCCCGCGCAGACCGCCGTGCCCTCGCCCGCGAAGGCGGGCAGGGTTTCGCCGGTCAGAAGCGAGCGGTCGATTTCCGACTGCCCCGCCACGATCACACCGTCCACCGGTACCCGCGCACCGGGTTTGACCCGCACGATATCGCCCACCGCCAGTTCGGAAATCGCCACGACCTCTTCGCCGCCCGCAGCAAGGCGCAACGCGCGCGGCACTTCGAGCGCGGCCAGCTCTTCTGCGGCGGAACGGGCCACGGCGCGGGTCCGGTGATCCAGATACCGCCCCGCCAACAGGAAAAAGGTCAGCGACAGCGCCGCGTCGAAATAGGCATGTTCGCCCGATTGCATCGTCTCATACAGCGACATGGCCCCGGCCAGCAGGATCGCCAGCGAGATCGGCACATCCATGTTCAACCGCGCGGCCCGCAGCGCCGACCAGGCATTGCGAAAGAAGGGTTGCGCCGAAAACGCGATGGTGGGCAGCGCGATCGCCGCCGAAACCCAGTGGAACAGATCGCGCGTGGCATCTGCCGCCCCCGACCAGACCGCCACCGACAACAGCATCACGTTCATCATCGCGAACCCGGCCACGGCCAGCCGCATCAGGATGTCGCGCCCGGCCCGGTCGGTCGCGGTGGCCGAAATCACGCCGGCGTCCAGCTCGTGCGCCTCGTATCCCAGCCGGTCCAGCGCGCCGATCAGCGCCTCGGCGGTCACGTCCGGGTCGGCCTCGACGCTGACGCGCTTCAGCGTCAGGTTCACCCGGGCCGCGCGCACACCAGGCTCAGCCGCCAGCCCGCGCTCCACCGCCGAGATACAGCCCGCGCAATGGATCGTCGGAAGCGACAGCAGCAGCCGTGCCTCGACCGGTTCATTGGCCCGGGCCAGATCCTCGGCCGCGGGGGCCACCGCGCAGGCCGGACAGGCCGAAGGTCGTTGCGGAAAGGCTGCCGTCATGGCTATCCCTTGACGAAAAGTTCCAGACGCTGGCGGAAGGGCGTGCCGTCATCCGCCACCGCCTCGACCAGCATCATCCATTTTCCGCGCCCCAGTTCGACCGGGGCGCTGTAGTGCCCGGCATAGCCGGTGAATTCGGGGCGGATGTCATCGCGCGCCTCGGTCGTGCGCCCCACAAGGACGGTAAAGTCCTTTGGCGTGACCTGACTGCCGTTTTCCTGCCGGAAAGCAACGGTCAGCGTGCCGTCTGCATAGCCGCTGTCGATCACCCAGCCCAGCCCTTCCTGGGCGTCCCGGCGGGTGTCGAACTCCTGACTGGCGACATAGGAATTCTTGACCTCAAGCCCCGGAAAGGTGTCCACCGCCATGAAGGCCATGGTCAGATTCACCGCGATCACCACGGCAAAGGCAGAGACCGTGATGAACAGAACCTTGCGACCGGTCAGGGGTTTGTCGCTCATTGTCCTCTCCCGTTGAAAACGGTGTCGCTATAGGCGCGTTCCTGCGCGATCGGATCTTCGACCCAAAGCCGCAGCTCGGTGCGCGCCGCCTGCGCGGCATCGCTGTGCGGTGGGGCGGTGATATAGACCCGCTGCAGCTTGGTCGCGTCGGCGGGCACGATAACAGTATGATCCTGCGATCCTTCCAACGCCACACCGAATGGCGCATCGGCGGTCACCTTGATGCTGAATGCGCGATCCTCGCCCTGTTTGTTGCGCAACCGCACGTCATAGGTGTTGCGGATCGTGCCGTCGGACAGGGTGACGAAGGTCGGGTTGCGCACCGGCGACACCGTCAGGTCGATGTCAGACCGGATGAACAGCGCCACCAACAGGCCGATCCCCACTGCCGACCACAGGGCAGTGTACAGGATGGTGCGGACCCGGAACACATGCTTCCAGATCGATTTCGGCGCGATGCCGGCACGTTCGCGCGGCTCGTCGGTCAGGGCCATATAGTCGATCAGCCCGCGCGGCTTTCCGATCTTGGCCATCACGTCGTCGCAGGCGTCGATACACAGCGCGCAGGTGATACAGGCAAGCTGCTGCCCGTCGCGGATGTCGATCCCCATCGGGCAGACGTTGACGCAGGCGTTGCAGTCGATGCAATCGCCAAGCTGATCGGCATCATTGGCCTTGCGGTGCTTGCCACGCGGTTCGCCGCGCCAGTCGCGATAGGCGACGGTGAGCGTGTCCTCATCCATCATCGCGGCCTGAATCCGCGGCCAGGGGCACATGTAGATGCAGATCTGCTCGCGCATAAAGCCGCCGAAAACGAAGGTGGTCAGCGTCAGCACCAGCACCGTGCCATAGGCCACGGGATCGGCACTGAAGGTCGCCAGATCCTTCAACAGGGTCGGCGCGTCGGCAAAGTAGAATACCCAGGCACCGCCGGTGGCCACCGCGATCAGCAGCCACAGCACCCATTTGGTGATCCGCAACCGCGCCTTGCGCGCGCTCCACGGCGCGTTCCACAGCTTCACGCGCTTGTTGCGGTCGCCCTCGATCCAGCGTTCGACCAGAATGAAAAGATCGGTCCAGACCGTCTGTGGGCAGGTATAACCGCACCAGACCCGGCCCAGCGCCGAGGTGAACAGGAACAGCCCCAAGCCCGCCATGATCAGCAGCCCGGCCACGAAATAGAATTCGTGCGGCCAGATTTCGATCCAGAACATGAAGAAGCGCCGGTTCGCCAGGTCAATCAGAACCGCCTGATCCGGCAGGTTGGGGCCACGATCCCATCGGATCCACGGCATCAGGTAATAGACGCCCAGCGTCAGCGCCATGATCCACCACTTGAGGGTGCGGAATTTACCACTGACACGACGCGGGAAAATCGGTTCGCGGGCGGCATAGAGTTGTTCGGGATGGTCTTCGGTCGAGCTCACGGAATCACTCCGGCTTCCTATTCGCAGATTACGCCCTTGTGGCAGGGGCGGGGGGTGCGCTTCCTTGACGTGGATCAAACCTATCTGACAAATACAGGAATATCCCGATACGGCGCGAATGGGACGCGGAACGGGAAAATCTCTGCACTGGACGCAAACGGTTCGATTTCGTAGAAAATAAGCACCGGCCCCCTGGAAACGCGCGAACAGGATGGGGACCGGTGCTCTCAACCAAGGGCCTTGCAGGGCCCCCGGAAGCCGTTTTACTCGCCGCCGCCAAGCTGGTGGACGTAGGTGGCCACGGCGCGAATGTCAGACTCGCTCAGACGTGCCTGCCAAGTGGGCATCACGCCGAAGCGGGCATTTGTAACTGTTTCGGTCAGCGCATCGACATCACCGCCATACAGCCAGATCGCATCCGTCAGGTCCGGCGCGCCCTGGAAACGGTCGCCGGTGCCATCGTCCATGTGGCAGGCGGCGCAGTTGTCGAGGAACACAGTCTCGCCTTCGGTGACCAGCGCGGCGTCGAAGTCCTGACCCGAAAGCTTGCGCACATAGTTGACCACCTGCGGAATCTGCTCGGGCTCCAGGATTTCGCCGAATTTCGGCATTTCCGAATAGCGGGCGTCTTCGTCCTGCTCATTCCGGATGCCATGCGTGATGGTCAGGTGGATGTCTTCGATCGTGCCGCCCCACAGCCAGTCATCGTCCAGCAGGTTGGGATAACCCGACGCCTGAACCCCGGCCGCGCCCGACCCGTGGCACTGGGCGCACCAGGTCTGAAAGACGGCGGCCCCGGCATTGACCGAATAGTTCATCAGTTCCGGGTCGGCGGCGATCTCTGTCAGTTCGGCATTGACCAGCTTGGCCTCGGTCGGGGCATTGATCGCGTCGAAGTGCTGAATTTCCTCGGCCACGTTGGCGCGGGTCGAATAACCCAGGATGCCGGGCGTTGCGGCCTTGAGCAGCGGCCAGGCCGGATAGGCGATCGTGTAAAGCAGCGCATAGACGATGCAGGCATAGAAGGTCCACAGCCACCAGCGCGGCAGCGGGTTGTTGAACTCTTCGATCCCGTCCCAGGAATGGCCGGTGGTTTCGACCTCGCCCGGCTTTTTGTTGTTTTCGGTGCTCATGTCCGCGCCTCCTTGATATGCGCGCCGTTTTCATCGTCGTCGCAGGCGGGTTTCTTCTCATGGCGGAACGGGATGTTCGCGCTGTCCAGGTGCTCGGCCGTGCTGCCGGGGCGGAACGCCCAGACAATCACGCCGACAAAGAACACCGACAAAACCAGCAACGCCCAACTGTCGGCGAATTCGCGAAGCAGGGAATAGGTATCCATCTTCCCCTCCTTATCGGTTCGCCACGGGCTCGAAGGTCGAAAAATCGACCAGCGTGCCCAGCATTTGCAAATAGGCGATCAGCGCGTCCATCTCGGAGATCCCCGGCGCACCGTCGAAATTGCGCACCTGCGCGCCCGGATAGCGTTCCAGCAGGCCGTCGGTATCGCCCCAAGGGTCGATCTGCACCGCAAAATCGGCCGCTGCGCTTTCCATCATCTCGTCCGTATAGGGCACCCCGACCATGCGGTTGGTGCGCATCGTGTCCTCGATGTATTTGCCGTCGATCATCTTGCGCTCCAGGAACGCATATTTCGGCATCACCGATTCCGGCACCACCGACTGCGGGTCGCGCAGATGGTCCACATGCCATTCGTCCGAATAGCGGCCACCGACGCGGGCCAGATCCGGCCCGGTCCGCTTGGACCCCCACTGGAACGGATGATCATACATCGACTCGGCCGCCAGGCTGTAATGGCCGTACCGCTCCACCTCGTCACGCATCGGGCGGATCATCTGGCTGTGGCAGACATAGCAGCCTTCGCGCACATAGATGTTGCGCCCTTCCAGCTCCAGCGGCGAATAGGGCCGCACGCCTTCGACCTCTTCGATGGTGTTTTCGAGGTAGAAGAGCGGCGCGATTTCCACGATCCCGCCAATGGTCACAACCAGAAAGCTGAAGACCAGAAGCAGCGTTGCGTTCTTCTCGATGATTTTATGTTTGTCGAGGATACCCATTGCTATCTTCCTTACTCAGCCGGGGCCGCAAGCGGGGCTTCGGCCTTGGCCGGCGCCGCGGATACGGTTTTCCACAGGTTGTAGCACATGATCAGGCCGCCGGTGACGTAGAGCACACCACCCAGGGCGCGAACCACATACATCGGGAACTTGGCCGCCACGGTGTCGGCGAACGAGTTCACCAGGAAACCCTGCGCATCGACTTCGCGCCACATCAGGCCTTCCATGATGCCCGACACCCACATCGACGAAGCGTAGAGCACGATGCCGATGGTCGCGAGCCAGAAGTGCCACGAGACCAGCGACAGGCTGTACAGCCGCTCACGGTTCCACAGGCGCGGGGTCAGGAAGTAAAGCGCGCCGAAGGTGATCATGCCGTTCCAGCCCAGCGCGCCGGAATGCACGTGGCCAATGGTCCAGTCGGTGTAGTGCGACAGGCTGTTGACCGCCTTGATCGACATCATCGGGCCCTCGAACGTGGACATGCCGTAGAAGCCGACGGACACCACCATCATGCGGATGATCGGATCGGTGCGCAGCTTGTCCCACGCGCCCGACAGCGTCATCAGACCGTTGATCATCCCCCCCCAGGACGGCATCCACAGCATGATCGAGAACACCATGCCCAGCGTCGAGGCCCAGTCGGGAAGTGCTGTGTAATGCAGGTGGTGCGGACCGGCCCAGATATACAGGAAGATCAGCGCCCAGAAGTGGATGATCGACAGTTTATAGGAATAAACCGGGCGTTCGGCCTGTTTCGGCACGAAGTAATACATCATCCCCAGGAAGCCCGCAGTCAGGAAGAAGCCCACGGCGTTATGGCCGTACCACCACTGCGTCATGGCGTCCTGCACCCCGGCAAAGACCTGTACCGACTTGGAGCCGAAGATCGACACCGGGATCGACAGGTTGTTGACCACATGCAGCATGGCGATGGTGACGATGAAGCTCAGGTAGAACCAGTTCGCCACGTAGATGTGCTTTTCCTTACGCTTGAAGATCGTGCCAAGGAAAACAATCAGATACGTCACCCAGACGATGGTCAGCCACAGGTCCACATACCATTCGGGCTCGGCATATTCCTTGGATTGGGTGGCGCCCAGCAGATAGCCGGTGGCGGCCAGCACGATGAACAGGTTATAGCCCCAGAAGACGAACCAGCCGGCGTTGCCGCCCCACAGCCGCGCCGCCGAGGTACGCTGGACCACGTAGAAGGATGTGGCGATCAGGGCGTTGCCCCCGAACGCGAAAATCACCGCCGAAGTGTGCAGCGGCCGCAACCGGCCGAAATTCGCATATCCCGCGGCCCAGTCGAAGTTGAGCACCGGAAAGGCCAGCTGAAACGCGATGAACGTCCCCACCGCAAAACCGATAACCCCCCAGAAACACGTCGCGATGACGCCGGCCCGGACGACACCGTCCAGATAGCTGCCGGTATCGACGGCCTTTGCTTCCCCTGTGCCGCGCACTGTCCATACGAACAGACCGGCGGCTACCAGCATCACGATTATCGCGTGAACCTGATAGGCAACATCACGGGCGTAGTTCGCTGCAATCGCGGCAAGCACCGCAATCACACCGTATACGACCATTTTCGCATAGTCCCACATCCTGCATCCCTTCACCGTTCCCATCCCGATTCGTTGCGGGATGAGTCAATTTTTCACGTTTTCGGTATGGCTGGCGTGTCTGGTGACCGCCTTGATCCATGTCAAAGCCACTATGCGCAAGGCTTGATCTTGGTCAAAGCTGTCGACATGTCGCAGGGCTAGTATGCCCCTAATGTCGACGCGAACCCAAAGGAGCTCTCCGGTGGCTTACAAAACGATACTTACGATTGTGACCAGTCCCGACCTGACCAAGGCGGCGTTGGACTCGGCGATTGCGCTGGCGGGGCGTGAGGATGCCCACCTCGATATTCTGTGCCTTGGCGTAGATCGCACTCAGACCGGCTATTACTATGCCGGAGCGAATGCGATGCTGTTGCAGGAAACCCTGCAACGGGCGCAGGAAGATGCCGCCGCGACCGAAGCGGCCGTGGCAAAGCGCATGGCGTCGGAAACGATACGCTGGGCGTCCGAGGCCGTCGTGGCGCAAATCGCCGGCCTGGCGCATCTGGTGGCACAGCGCGCCCGCTTCTCGGATCTGGTGGTGATGCCGAAACCTTACGGCGAAGGCCGTGGGGTCGAAGATGAAGCCGCGGTCGAGGCGGCGCTGTTCGACGGCAAGGTGCCGGTGCTGATCATGCCCGACAAAGCCGATGTGAACACGATCGGCGAACGCGTGGTGATCGCCTGGAACCAAAGCACCGAGGCGCTGACGGCGGTGCGGTCGGCCCTTCCCCTGTTGCAGGCTGCCGATATGGTGAACATCACCGTGATCGACCCGCCGCAGCACGGGCCCGATCGGTCCGATCCCGGCGGGCTGGTGTCGCAGATGCTGGGGCGCCATGGCGTGAAGGCGGAAATTTCGGTGCTGGCCAAGACCATGCCGCGTGTAGCGGATGTTCTGGACCGCCATGTCAAGGACATCAGCGCCGATATGGTGGTGATGGGGGCCTACGGCCATTCGCGCTTCCGCGAGTCGATCATGGGCGGCGCGACCCGCAACATGCTGGAAAACACCTCGGTCCCGGTGCTGATGGCGCATTGATCGGGTAAAAACGGGTCGGCGGCGGTGTCAGGTCAGGATGCCGCCGTCGGTGTCGTCGCCGGTTTCGTCCATCAGACGGTCCATGTCGGGCACGGTCACGTGGCGCTTGCCCTCCAGTTCGATCACGCCGTCGCGCTTCAACGCCGAAATCTGGCGGCTGACGGTTTCCAGCGTCAGGCCCAGATAATCGGCCATCGCTTCGCGCGTCAGCGGCAGGTTGAACACGATCTTTCCCGATGACGTGGTCAGGTTCAGCGTCGCGTCGCGCCGGGCGATGATGGCCAGAAGGCTGGCGATCTTCTCGCGCGCGGTCTTGCGGCCCAGCAGCAACATCCATTCGCGCGCGGTGTCCAGTTCATCCAGCGTCATTTCCAGCAGGCGCTGGCCGATATGCGGGGTGCGGATCATCAGCTCTTCGAACGGTTTCTTCCGGAAACAGCACATCGTCAGGCGGGTCGTCGCAACCACATCATAGGCGGCGTGGTCGCGCCCGGGGCGCCCCACGAAATCCGACGGCAGCAGCAGTCCCACCATCTGGGTCCGGCCATCTTCCATTGCCTGGGTCAGGGTGGCGATACCTTCGACCACAGAGGCCACGAAATCCATCTTGTCGCCCGACCAGATCACGGTCTGCCCGGCCTCGAAGCTGCGGTAATATTTCATTTCCTCAAGGAATTGCAGTTCGTCCTGCTCACAGCGGGCACAGACGGCCCGGTGGCGGATCGGGCAGTTGCCGCATTCCACATGGGTCAAAGACATATCCTGCACAGCCATATCGGACTTCTTTTTTGATTTCGATCAAAGTTCAACGCGCCACTCCTCCGTAGACGTAGGCCAATGAGCAACGAATCGCAACTCGCACGGCTTGGTCTATTTGACGCGCGTGTGCCAAGGTACACCAGTTACCCGACGGCACCAAACTTTTCCGTGTCAGTGGATACTGCCGACTTTTCAGGCTGGATCGACCGGATTCCGCCAGGATCGCCCATTTCCCTTTACATCCATGTGCCGTTTTGCCGTCGGCTGTGCTGGTTTTGCGCCTGTCGCACACAGGGAACGCGGTCGGATTCGGTGGTCCGGACCTACCTTGATACGCTGAAGGCCGAGATTGCGGCACTCGGTCGCGCCTTGCCCGACGGGGTGCGGCTGTCGCGGCTGCACTGGGGGGGTGGCACGCCGACGCTGCTGTCCGCCGACATGATGCGCGAGTTGGCCGACGCGATCTTCGCGGTGGTGCCGATGGGCGCAGGGGCCGAATTCTCGGTCGAGATCGACCCGAATGAAATCGACGCCGAGCGGCTGGACGCACTGGCCGCCGCCGGGATGAACCGCGCCTCGATCGGGGTGCAGGATTTCAACCCCGAAATCCAGTCGGTCATCGGTCGGATCCAAAGCTATGACGTGACCCGCAAAGCCGCCGACATGATCCGCGAGCGCGGGGTCGAAAGCCTGAATGCCGACATCCTGTTCGGCCTGCCGCATCAGACCAATCAGCGGGTCGCCGAAAGCGTGCAAAAGCTGCTGTCGCTGTCGCCCGACCGGGTGGCGCTGTACGGCTATGCGCATGTCCCCTGGATGGCCAAGCGCCAGCAGATGATCCCGTCCGACGCGCTGCCAACCCCCGAAGAACGGCTAAGACTGTTCGAAACCGCCCGGCGGCTGTTCCTGTGGGACGATTACCACGAAATCGGCATCGACCATTTCGCGCGCGCGGGTGATGGGCTGGAAGTGGCGCAGCGCAGCGGGCATCTGCGCCGCAACTTTCAGGGCTATACCGACGACACCGCCGAGGTGTTGATCGGGCTGGGTGCCTCGTCGATCTCGAAGTTTCCGCAAGGCTATGCGCAGAACCTGTCGGCCACGTCGGATTACACCGCCCGGATCCGCGAGGGCAGCTTTGCTACCGGGCGCGGCCACGTCTTCACCGAAGACGACAAGCTGCGCGGCCGCATGATCGAGGCGCTGATGTGCGATTTCCGCATTGACGCCACCGAGATGAAAGAGCGGTTCGGCATCGCGGACGACAGACTTCAATCCCTGTTCGCCGAGGTCGCCGCGAAATTTCCCGGCGTGGTCGAACTGTCATCGGACGGGTTCGCCATACCGTCCGATAACCGCCCCCTGACCCGGATGATCGCGCGCGGCTTCGACGCCTATGCCCTGTCGAAAGCGGGGCACAGTTCGGCGATCTAGGTGCCCAGCGCCTGCCCCGGTTTCAGGTCGAACGCCGCTTCCATCAGGGTGCGGGTATAGTCGCTTTGCGGATTGGTAAAAATCGTGGCGCTGTCGCCCGTCTCGACCACATCGCCCTGTTTCATCACGATCACCTTATGGGCCAGCGCGCGCACCACTTTCAGATCGTGGCTGATGAACAGATAGGCCAGCCCGTGTCGGCGCTGCAGATCGCGCAGCAATTCGACGATCTGCACCTGCACCGTCATATCCAGTGCCGAGGTGGGCTCGTCCAGCACCAGCAGCTTGGGCCGCAAAATCATCGCCCGCGCAATGGCGATGCGCTGGCGCTGGCCGCCGGAAAACTCGTGCGGATAGCGGTGCATCAGCGACGGGTCCAGCCCCACCTCGATCAGGATATCGGCCACCAGTTGGCGCCGGTCCTGCCCCGGTTCCAGCCCGTGCACGCCCAGCCCCTCGGCCACCACCTGCTCGACAGTCATCCGCGGCGAGAGAGAGCCGTAAGGATCCTGAAACACGATCTGCATGTCGCGCCGCAACGGGCGCAGCTGGCGCGACTTCCAACCCTGAATATCGTGGCCCGCGAAATGGATTCCGCCGGTGGAAGAGATCAGCCGCATGATCGCCAGTGCCAGCGTGGTCTTGCCCGATCCGCTTTCACCGACAATGCCCAGCGTTTCGCCGGCGCGCACCGAAATGCTGGCCTCGTTCACCGCCTTCACATGGCCCACCACACGCCGCATCAGCCCGCGCTGGATCGGAAACCAGACCCGCAGCGCATCGGTGCGCACGACCTCCTGCGCCTGTGCGGCCACCGGATCGGGCAGGCCCGCGGCCTCGGCCGCCAACAGCTTTTGGGTATAGGGGTGCTGCGGATTGGCAAAGATCGCGTCGGTCCGGCCGGTCTCGACGATCTCGCCATCCTTCATCACGCAGACCCGGTCGGCGATCTTGCGCACGATGCCAAGGTCATGGGTAATGAACAGCAGGCTCATCCCCTCTTCGCGTTTGAGATCGGCCAGCAGGGCCAGGATCTGCGCCTGGATGGTCACATCCAGCGCGGTTGTAGGTTCGTCAGCGATCAGCAGGTCCGGCCCGTTGGCCAGCGCCATGGCGATCATCACCCGCTGCCGCTGCCCCCCCGACAACTGATGCGGATAGGCGCCAAGGCGGCTTTCGGGGTCGCGAATACCGACCTTTTCCAGCAGCTCCAGAATCCGTACGCGCACCGCCGGGCCGGTCAGCCCCTGATGCAGCTGGATGCTTTCGGCCAACTGCTTTTCCAGCGTATGCAGCGGGTTGAGCGAGGTCATCGGCTCTTGAAAGATAAAGCTGATATCGTTGCCGCGCACCTTGCGCAGCGTGGCCTTGTCGGCGCCGACCATCTGCGCGCCGCCATAGGTGACAGACCCCGACACGGTCGCGCTTTCGGGCAGCAAGGACACCGTGGACAACGCCGTGACCGACTTACCCGAGCCGCTTTCGCCGACCAGCGCCACGGTCTCGCCCTGCCCCACATCGAAAGAGACACCGTTGACGGCGACATGATCCTTGCCGTCCTGGCGGAAGCTGACCACCAGATCCCGAACCTCCAGCACACCGCTCATTGAAACGTCTTTCTGGGGTCGAACGCATCGCGCACCCCCTCGAAGATGAACACCAGAAGCGACAGCATGATCGCGAAGGTGAAGAACGCGGTGAAGGCCAGCCAGGGCGCCTGAAGGTTCTGTTTGGCCTGCAACGCCATCTCGCCCAGGCTGGGGGCCGAGGAGGGCAGCCCGAACCCGAGATAATCAAGCGACGCAAGCGTGCCGATCGTGCCGGTGATGATGAAGGGCAACAAGGTCAGGGTGGCCACCATCGCATTGGGCAGCATGTGGCGGAACATGATCGTGATGTTGTTGACCCCAAGCGCGCGGGCCGCGCGGACATATTCAAGGTTGCGCGCGCGCAGGAATTCGGCGCGCACCACGCCCACCAGCGCGGGCCAGCCGAACAGCGCGGTCAGAAACGCCAGCAGCCAGAAACTGCGCCCCAGGATCGCGAACAGGATGATGATGATGTAAAGCTGCGGGGTCGAGGTCCAGATCTCGATGATCCGCTGAAAGATCAGATCGACCCAGCCACCGAAAAACCCCTGCACCGCGCCCGCGACGATGCCGATGGCCGAGGCCACGCTGGTCACGATGATGGTGAACAGGATCGACAGCCGAAAGCCATAGATCACCCGCGCCAGCACATCGCGCGCGGTGTCGTCGGTGCCCAGCAGGTGATCGCCGTCAGGGGCCGAGGGTGCGGTGCCGCCGATATCGTTGATCGTGCCATAGCTGTAGGGGATCGGCGGCCAAAGCGCGAAGCCCTTTTCGATTGCCGTGCCGTCGATCACACCGTCCCCGGCATCCTCGATCAGCGCCTCGGGGTCGTCCCAGCACTCTGGCAGGCCGCCGGTCACGATCAGGCACTTCACCTCGATGTCGCGATACACCGCCTCGGTCCGCAGATCGCCGCCAAAGGTGGTTTCGGGATAGAAATTATAGACCGGAAAGAAGCTCTCGCCGCGATACCGCACGAAGATCGGCTTGTCGTTGGCCAACACTTCGGCGAACAGCGACAGGCCGAACAGCACCGCGAAGATGATCAGCGACCAATAGGCCCGGCGGTTGCGGGTGAAGTTGCGCCAGCGGCGTTGATTGAGCGGGGACAGGACAGGCATTGTCAGGTCTCCCGGCTTTCAAAGTCGATCCGCGGATCGACCAGCACATACATCAGATCCGACAAAAGCCCGACCAGAAGCCCGATCAGCCCGAAAACATACAGCGTGGCGAAGATCACCGGGTAATCGCGCGCCACCGCGGCCTCGAACCCCAACCGGCCAAGACCGTCCAGCGAAAAGATCGTCTCGATGATGATCGACGAGCCGAAGAAGACGGAAATGAACAGGCCCGGAAACCCCGCGATGACGATCAGCATCGCGTTGCGGAACACATGGCCGTACAGCACGGCCTTTTCGCTCAGCCCCTTGGCGCGGGCGGTGATGACATATTGCTTCTTGATCTCGTCCAGGAACGAGTTCTTGGTCAGCAGCGTCAGCGTGGCAAAGCTGGAAATGGTCGAGGCGGCCACCGGCAGGGTGATGTGCCAGAAATAGTCGGCGATCTTGCCCAACAGGCTCAAATCCTGCCACCCGTCCGAGGTCAGGCCGCGCAGCGGGAACCATTTGAAATAGGACCCGCCGGCGAACAGCACGAGCAGCAGCACCGCAAACAGAAAGCCGGGGATCGCATAGCCCACGATGATCGCGCCGCTGGTCCAGGTGTCGAAGCTCGACCCGTCCTTGACTGCCTTGCGAATGCCCAGCGGGATCGAGATCAGATAGGCGATCAACGTCGACCACAGGCCCAGCGTGATCGACACCGGCATCTTTTCAAGCACCAGATCGATGACGGACACCGAGCGGAAGTAGCTTTCGCCGAAATCGAAGGTGGCATAGTTGCCGATCAGGATCAAAAAGCGCTCGACCATGCCGATCGGCTGTTTTTCGCACCCCGGCGCTTCGATGTCGGGGGGGCCGGTATAGCCTTCGGCACAGACGATCCGGGCAAAGCCCATCTCGATTTCAAGCTGGTCCAGAAACTCAGGCGGCAGGCCGCGCGCGCCCAGATAGCGTTCCTCCTGGCTGCTCTGGGCCACATCGCTGCCTGATCCGGCGAACCCCTCGAACACATCGCCCCCGCCCTGCATCTGGGCGATGATCTGCTCGATCGGCCCGCCGGGCACGAATTGCGTCAACGCGAAATTGATGATCATGATCCCCAGAAGCGTGGGGATGATCAGCAACAATCGCCGGAAAATATAGGCGCCCATAAGGTATTCGCTGCTCGTTTCTTTCAGAAGGCCCCGGCGGTCTTCAGCTTTTCTGCCTTGTCGGCGTTGTACCACCAAAAATCCAGATACCCCAGATCATATGGGGGCAACGGATCGGGGTATTCATACATATCGTAATACGCGACCCAGTAATTCGCCTTGTACCAGGTCGGCACGACAAAGCGTTCGGCCCGGAACAACCGGTCCAGCGCCTTGGTGGTCACCTTGAAATCCTCGCGCGTCTTGGCGGCGATCAGCTTTTTCATCAGCTTGTCCGCCGCCTCGTTCGCAAACCCGGCCGGGTTGAACAGGCTATAGGCGGCATCGGCCGATCCGAACCGCTGTTCCATTCCCAGGCCGGGCACAAGGTTGGTGCCATACTGATCAAGGATCATGTCATAATCGCGGGCGCGCTGGCGGTTGGTGAACTGCGACGAATCCACCTGGCTGAACGAGGCGTCGACGCCAAGCCGCTTCAGATTGTCGACATAGGGCAGCGCGATACGTTTCACGACCGGGCTTTCGTCAAGGATCTCGACGCTCAGCACCTCGTTCCGGGCATTGCGGCGCAACCCGTCCTCGCCAGCTATCCAGCCTGCCTCGTCCAGCAGATCGCCGGCGCGCCGCAGGTTGCGCCGGTCAAGCTGTCGGTCGCCGGATGTATGCGCCATCACCACCGGTTCGGTCAGAAGCGACGGATCGATCAGATCGCCCAGCGATTTCAGCAACTCCAGCTCGGCCCCTTCCGGCACGCCTTCGGCCCCCAGATCGCTGTTTTCCCAGAACGAGTTCCGCTGCTGGAACAGGCCGAACTGCAGGGTCTTGTTGGTCCATTCGAAATTGTACATCAGGCTCAGGGCCTCACGCACCCGAACATCCTGAAATTTTTCCTGTTCCAGATTGAAGATGAAGCCGGCCGCCGGGGGCAGATTGCCGTCGGGCAACTCGGTCTTGATCACCAGTCCTTTCTGGACCAGCGGAAAATCATAGCCCGTCGCCCAGGTTTTCGAACTGTCCTCGACCCGCAAGGTATAGGCCCCGGCCTTGAACCCTTCCAGCGCGGCGATGCTGTCGCTGAAATACTCGACCCGGATCCGGTCGAAATTGTTGCGGCCCCGGTTGATGGGCAGATCGTTGCCCCAATAGTCGGGATTGCGGCGATAGACGATCCGCCGGTTGATTTCATAGCTGTCAAGAAGGTACGGGCCCGATCCCATCACCTGATCCAGGCTGCTTTCGTCCAGCCGCGCGCCGGTGTCCTCGAACCACTTTTTCGACATCACGGGATTGGACCCCATCTGGCTGATCAGCCCGTCGCGCGGAACGTCCGGCCGGAAGGTGAATTTCACCCGGTGCGGCCCCAGTACCTCGGCCGATTCCACCAGTTTCTTGATCGCTTCCCGGTAAGACGGAAACGCCTGTTCCAGCAGCAGATCAAAGGTGAACTTCACATCCTCTGCGGTGATCGGCGTGCCGTCGGAAAACCGCGCCTCGGGGCGAAGATTGAAAATGACCCAATCCTGACTTTCGGGGTATTCCAGGGTTTCCGCGACCAGGCCATAAGAGGTGCCCGGCTCATCCGCCACATCGATCATCAGCCGTTCGATCGAGATGCTGGAAAGCTGCCCGGCACGGCCCTTGCGCGAAAACGGATTGAAACTGTCGAACGTGCCCGGCGCCCAGATCGAGATCTCTCCGCCCTTCGGCGCATCGGCGTTCACATAGTCGAGATGCGTGAAATCGGGCCCGTATTTCAGCTCGCCGAAGGTCGAATACCCATGCGACTTTATGATGTGCTCCTCGGCGCGTGCGAACAGCGCCGACCACAGCAAGGCAAGCATGAAGACTGTTGCAACCAGCGCCAGGTGCGTCGTCGTCCGGCGCGTCGGGCAAAGCGAAACGGCGTGGACGGCATGGGTCTTGGTCATCAAGGTCCTCCTGTCTGGGCGGGTCGTGTCGTGGGGCCGGGCGCGGTCACGCCGTTGTCACACACGCTAACGGGCCTGCCGCAGCTTGTTCAAGTTGAGATTCCGTGAACGCCGGTGATCGCCCATGAAAAAGGGCCACCCTTTCGGGGCGGCCCTGAAATCCATGCGGTGATAGCGGATCAGCCGCCAAGAGTTTCCAGATAGGCGATCAGGTTGGCGCGATCCTCGACCTTCTTCAGGCCGGCGAAGGACATCTTGGTGCCCGGCGCAAAAGATTTTGGGTTGATCAGGAAATCGCTGATATGCTCGGGCGTCCAGACATCGACCACCGCGGTCAGTGCGCCGGAATAGCCGAACCCCTCGACCGCACCCGCCGGGCGCCCGACGACACCGTCCAGATGCGGGCCGGTGGCGTTGGTGCCGTCGATCTTGTGACAGGCCTTGCATTTGGAAAAGACCTTTTCGCCCTTGGCCACGTCGGCCGATGCCAGAACGTCCGCGAAGGGCACTTCGGCCACGGCTTCTTCGGCGCCGCCTTCGTCTTCCCCGGTATCGATCACATAGGCCTGATGACCCTCGTCGCCATGGCCGCCGCCGGTGCTGTACAGCGCATCCCCGGCCCAGCTCCCCAGCAGGAAAATCAGCAGGGCGCCACAGAACCCGCCAACGATCTTAGTAATGGTCATTGTGTCGAACATGACGCGCTCCCGTTCCGTCCCGTTTTGCCGCGTATCTATGCGCTTCCATCGCCATGATGCAAGGTGTAGTTACCGCCAACAGTCGGCAAGAAGTGAAGAAAACACATGAATGATCGGATCACAGGGCGGATCGCCTTTCAGGGCGAGCCCGGCGCCTATTCCCACCAGGCCTGTCACGAAGCCCGCCCCGACATGGAGGCGCTGCCGTGCAAGACCTTCGAGGACGCAATCGAGGCGGTGCGCAAGGGCACCGCGGATCTGGCGATGCTGCCGATTGAGAATTCGACCTATGGCCGGGTCGCCGACATCCACCGCCTGCTGCCCGAATCCGGCCTGCATATCATCGACGAAGCCTTCGTGCGGGTGCATATCAACCTGCTCGGGGTGCCCGGCGCACGGCTGGAGGAAATCACCACCGCGCAAAGCCATACCGTGCTGCTGGGCCAGTGCCGCAGCTTTCTGCGCGAACACGGGATCGAGGCTGTCACCGGCGCCGATACCGCCGGATCCGCCCAGCATGTGGCCGAGGAGGGCATCGCCAGCCGGGCCGCGCTGGCATCCGAACTGGCGGGCGAGATTTACGGGCTGAACGTGCTGGCCCGCCATATCGAGGATCACGACAAGAACACCACCCGGTTCCTGATCATGTCGCGCGAAATGGACCTGAAACGCCGGGGCAGCGCCGGGATGATGACCACCTTCATGTTCCGGGTGCGCAACATCCCCGCCGCGCTGTACAAGGCGATGGGCGGGTTCGCGACCAACGGCGTCAACATGACCAAGCTGGAAAGCTACATGGTGGACGGGTCATTCACCGCGACTCAGTTCTATGCCGATATCGAAGGCCATCCCGACGACCGCAACGTACAACTTGCGCTGGAAGAGCTGGATTACTTCACGTCGCATGTGGCGCTGCTCGGCGTCTATCCGGCCGATCCGCGGCGGCGCTGACCCTCAGCCCGGTCGCGGGCCCGCGCCAAGCCGTGTCTCCAGATCGCGGGCGAAGATGTGCACGCTTTTCTTGTAGCGCCGGGTCAGGCTGGATTTGGCCAGCCGCAGCGATTGCAGGAACAGGCGCGCGGTGATCGTGTTGGGCTTCAGATCCAGCGCAACCGCCATGCGCGTCTGACGCGGCGACAGCTGCAACAGCTCGACCGTCAGCGCACCGTCCAGCCCGGCGCTGTGGGACTTCATGACCAACAGTTCCGGCGTCTGATAATGCGTCAGTTCCGCGGTCAGTTCGCGCGGTCGTCCGCGATAGGTGAAGCGGCTTTTCCAGGTCATGCCGGGGCCGGGGCCGGGCAACATGTCGGTGCGCGACAATTCGACGCCGCGGCGCAGGATGGCGCGCTCGAACACGTCGAAATCAGAAACCGCCGCGAAAACCTGGCTCATGGGCGCTGCGATGTCTTCTCTGGTCGAAAATTTCATATGTCCAGCCGTCTGCCCCGCCGCGTTCCTTTATGCGTCAATCCAGACGATCCGCAAGCCAGTTCTCCAGCAAAAACCGTGCAATTGCGCCGGGCCGGGCGGGCAGCACACCATCATGGCCGCCGGCAAAGACCGCCAGCATCTCTTCCCGGCTCAGCCAGCGGGCCTCCTCTATCTCGGTCGGGTCGATCTGGATCTCGCGGGTCAGCGCCCGGCCCCGGCACCCGATCATCAGCGAGGCCGGAAACGGCCAGGGCTGGGACGCCAGATAGCCGACCTCGCCCACCCGCACACCGGCCTCTTCGAACACTTCGCGCCGCACCGCCGCCTCGATCGTCTCGCCCGGTTCGACAAACCCCGCCAGCAGCGAATACATCCCCTCGGGCCACCCCGGCGAGCGGCCCATCAGTACCGAATTGCCGTGGGTGATCAGCATGATCACCACCGGGTCGGTGCGCGGAAAATGGTGGCTGCCGCAGGCCGGGCAGGTGCTTTGCCACCCCGCCATCGACAGCGCCGATTGTGCGCCGCAGCGCGAACAGAACCCATGGGTGCGATGCCAGCCCAGGATCGCCTTGGCGGTGGCGGCCAGTTCGGCGTCGCGCGGGGTCAGCCGCGTCATCACCAACCGCAGCTCGGCAAAGGCGGTGTCGGCGGGCAGGTCGGGGTGCCGCTGTTCGCTGTCGTCCAGAAAGCTGTTCAGCGCCTCGGGCGCCACATCGGGCTGCCAGCCGGACAGATCCACCGCGAATCTGGCTGCGCCGTCCTCCTCCTGCCCCAAAAACACCGCATCCCCGACGCGGCCCGCGATCACCGGATGCGCCGCCGCCAACCAGCCCAGCCGGTCGCGATCCGGCCCGCGAAACAACGGCTTGCCGCGCCACAGCGGCAGCACCCGTGCCGCATCCCCGGCCCAAAGCCGCGCCAGCGCCGCCCCGTCGCCACGCAGATGCGCCGCCCGGTCCAGCCCTGAACCGCCGAATGTCACCTGTTCCGCATCCTGCATCGCCCGCCCTTTCGTTTGCGAGCGTGAGTGCCACGCGCCGCCCGTCTAAGCAATGCCGGAAAACTCGCCTTAAAGATGAATTGAGCCTCGCCCTGCGACGAAAACCGCCCTAGTGTCATGATGCCGTCACGGTGGTATCCTAGCCAAGCTGTATCCCATGCATCGGAGGCTATCATGACCCACCATCGGACGTTCAATATGAACCGCCGGGGATTTCTTGCCGGCACTGTCGCGGGGGCGTCCTTGATCGCGCTGCATCCATTTTCGGCCCGGGCGGCCGCGAACCAGGCGCATCTGCGCCTGATGGAAACCACCGACCTGCATGTGCATGTCTACCCCTACGACTATTACTCCGATAAACCCGTCGACACGGTCGGCCTGGCCCGCACCGCCAGCCATATCAAGGCGATCCGCGACGAGGCCACGAACTCTATGCTGCTCGACAATGGCGATTTCCTGCAGGGCAATCCGATGGGCGATTACATCGCCTATGAACGCGGCATGAAAGAGGGCGACATGCACCCGGTCATCGCCGCGATGAACGCGGTCGGGTTCGATGCCTCGACGCTGGGCAACCACGAATTCAACTATGGGCTCGACTTCTTGATGAAATCGCTGGCCGGGGCCGATTTCCCGGTCCTGTCGTCCAATGTGGTCAAGGAGCGCGGGGCCGATCCCACCGGGGATGTCACGCTGGTCAAGCCCTACATCATCCTTCGGCGGGAGCTGACCGACGGCGCGGGCCAGGCCCACCCGATCAACGTGGGGCTGATCGGCTTCGTGCCGCCGCAGATCATGAACTGGGACCGTCGCCATCTGGAAGGCAAGGTCACCGCCCGCGATATCGTTGAAACCGCGCGCGCCTATGTCCCGCAGATGAAGGAAGAAGGCGCCGATATCATCATCGCGCTGTCGCATTCCGGCATCGGGTCGGCCACCCTGACCGAGGGAATGGAAAACGCCTCTGTCCCGCTGGCCGCGATCGACGGGATTGACGCCGTTCTGACCGGACACAGCCACCTGGTGTTCCCCTCTTCGACCTACGACGGCTATGCCGCCGTCGATGTGGCCGCCGGCACGATCCACGGCAAACCCGCCGTCATGGGCGGGTTCTGGGGCTCGCATATGGGGCTGATCGATCTGATGCTCGAACGCTCGGGCAATGCATGGAAGATCGTCAGCCACGGCTCCGAGGTGCGGCCGATCTATCAGCGCGGCGAGGATCGCAAGATCACCCCGCTGGTCGAAAGCCAGCAATATGTGCTGAACGCTGTCGCCAAGGAGCATGGCGAAACCCTGGCCTATGTCCGCCGCGCGGTGGGCAAGACGGCCGCGCCGCTGCATTCCTATTTCGCGCTGGTGGCCGATGATCCGTCGGTGCAGATCGTCTCGATCGCGCAGAAATGGTATATTGAGCAGATGATGAAGGGCACCGCGCATGAGGGTCTGCCGATCCTGTCGGCCGCTGCCCCCTTCAAGGCCGGGGGCCGGGGCGGGGCGGATTATTACACCGACGTGCCGGTGGGCGATGTGGCGATCAAGAACGTGGCCGACCTGTATCTGTACCCCAACACCGTGCGGGCAGTCCGGGTGACCGGCGCGCAGGTCAAGGAATGGCTGGAACGCAGTGCCGGCATGTTCAACCAGATCACGCCGGGGCAGGACGATCAGGTTCTGCTGAACCCCGATTTTCCCAGTTACAATTTCGACGTGATCGACGGTGTGCAGTACGAAATCGACCTGAGCCAGCCCTCGAAATACCATTCCAGCACCGGCGAGGTGGTAAACCCCGACGCGAACCGGATCAAAAACCTGACCTGGCAGGGGCAGCCGGTGGACCCCGCGCAGGACTTCATCGTCGCCACCAACAACTACCGCGCGGGTGGCGGCGGGCATTTCCCCGGCGCCGATGGCTCCACCACCGTGTTCGAGGCGCCCGATACCAACCGCGACGTGATCGTGCGCTATATCGTCGAGCAGAGCACCATCAACCCGACGGCCGATGCCAACTGGCGCTTTGCCCCGATGCCGGGGACGTCGGTGCTGTTCGACACCGGACCGAAGGCTGCGGCCTATGCCGACAAGGTGCCGGGAATGCAGATCACACCGGCCGGCGACGGGCCGGACGGGTTCGCGCGCTTCCGCATCGCGCTTTGATCCGGCGCAACGCGCTGGCGGCGGCCCGGGGTCCGGGCCGCCTTTCACATGCAAGGGGATTAGGGATGTTCGACGCCGTCGTTTTCGATCTGGACGGGCTGCTGCTGGATACCGAAAGCATCGCGATCGCCGCCGGGGTCGCGGCCTGCCGTACCCTGGGTCATGAGGTCGCGCCGGAATTCTTTCACACGCTGGTCGGTATCGACGACACCACCAGCGCCGCCCTTCTGTCCGCGCATCTGGGCGTGGCGCTGGAGGCCGAGGCGATCAATGCCGCCTGGGACAAGGCCTGTGCGCCGCTGTTTGCGCAAGGCATCCCGCTGAAGCCCGGCGTGACCGAGTTGCTGGACCTGCTGGATGTGATGAGCCTGCCGCGCGCGATCGCGACCTCCAGCCGCCGCGCCAGCGCACAAAGCAAACTACAGGCCGCCGGGCTGGCCGACAGGTTCACCTTCGTGGTGAGCATGGACTGCATCGCCAGCCCCAAACCCGCACCCGACCCGTACCTGCGCGCCGCCGCCCTGCTGGATGCCGATCCCGCGCGCTGTCTGGCGTTCGAGGACAGCGACACCGGCGTGCGCGCCGCCGTGGCCGCAGGCATGACCGTGGTGCAGGTGCCGGATATGCTGCCGCCCGCCACCGATCACGCTCATTTTCGCGCCGACACCCTGATGGACGGGGCGCGGGCCTGTGGACTTCTCGCGCGGTTCGCCTAAACGGCAGGCACCAGTCGATCCAAACGGCTGGATTTGTGGCATTTCCCGCACCGCGTGTGCGCGATCCCCGCGATATCTCGCGCAGCCGCGCGCCTGTGGGCAGAAATAGGTCGGACTTCACGCAAGGACGACTCACATGCTGCAAAAATCACTGGCAACTCTTGCCGCGCTGGCCCTTGGTGCCACCGCCGCGCTGGCGGACACGAAAGTGCCCTTCGCGCTGGACTGGAAATTCGAAGGCCCCGCCGCCCCCTATTTCGCCGCCATCGACGAAGGTTACTTTGCCGATGCCGGGCTGGAGGTCGAGGTGACCGCCGGTCAGGGCTCGCTTGATGCGATCCCGAAAGTGGCGACCGGTGCCTATCCGATCGGCTTTGCCGACATCAACTCGCTGGTCAAGTTCCTGGATCAGAACCCCGGCGCGCCGGTGATCGCGGTCATGATGACCTATGACAAGCCGCCCTTCGCCGTGATCGGCCGCAAATCGCTGGGCATCAACGCCCCCAAGGATCTGGAAGGCAAGATCCTGGGCGCCCCGCCCCCCGATGGCGCCTGGGCGCAGTTCCCGGTATTTGCCGGCGCCAACGGCCTGGACATGAGCAAGATCACGGTCGAACCCGTGGGCTTTCCCACCCGTGAACCGATGCTGGCCGAGGGCAAGGTGGACGCCGTGACCGGCTATGCCTTCTCCTCCGTTCTCAATCTCGGACGTCTGGGCGTACCGGAAGAGGACGTCAGCACCATCCTGATGGCCGATTACGGCCTTGCGCTTTATGGCAACGCGATCATCGTCAATACCGATTTCGCCGCCGCCAACCCCGATCTGGTCAAGGGCTTCCTGGCCGCCGTCGCCAAGGGGTGGACCTATGCCATCGCCGACCCCGAGGCGGGTGCCGAAATGGTGATGAAGCGCAACCCGGCCGCCGATCTGGCGCTGGAAACCCGCCGGTTGCAACTGGTGATCGACACCAATGTGGTGACCGATTACACGCGGGCCAACGGCATGGGCAATATCGACCCCGACCGCATGGCCAAGGCGCTGGAACAGATCGCCGAAACCTATGAGTTCAAGACCGCCCCCGACGCGGCGCTCTATTTCACCGACGCCTATCTGCCGGACGGCAACTTTCCCCTGAACTAAGGCCCGGCGCGGGCGGGCCGACACCCCCGCCCGCGCCCCTTTCTGGCGATCCCATGACACAGCTTATCGACATCAAGGGCGTCACCCACGCCTACAAGACCGCATCCGGCCCGCTGCCGGTTCTGGCGGATCTGAACATCGCCATTCCCGAAGGCACCTTTACCGCCGTCGTCGGCCCGTCGGGCTGCGGCAAGTCCACGCTGACCCGCCTGATCGCCGGGCTGATGCGCCCCGATCAGGGCGAGGTCTGGCTGCATGGCAAACAGGTGACCTCGCCGCGCAAGACAGTGGGCATGGCGTTTCAGAACCCGGTGCTGCTGGAATGGCGCACGATCCTGCAAAACGTGATCCTGCCGCTGGAGATTGTCGCCCCCACCATGCCCAAGCGCGACCGGATCGCCCGCGCCGAGGAACTGCTGACACTGGTCGGCCTTGAAGGGTTCGAGGACAAGCGCCCGTCCGAGCTGTCGGGCGGGATGCGCCAGCGCGCCTCGTTGTGCCGCGCCATCGTGCACAAGCCCGATGTGCTGATCCTGGATGAACCCTTCGGCGCGCTTGATGCCTTCACGCGCGAGGATCTGTGGCAGACCATGCACGCCCTGCGCGCCGAGGAACCCTTTACCACGCTGCTGATCACCCATGACCTGCGCGAAAGCGTCTATCTGGCCGACGAGGTGGTGGTGCTGTCGGGCCGCCCCGCCACCGCGCAATTCGTGCTGGATGTGCAACTGCCCGGCCCCCGCGCGCTGGAGGTGCTCTATACCGCCCGCGCGGTGGAATACCTGGCCACGCTGCGCCACCAGATCCAGATCGCCCAGGGCCGTGCCCCGGCCAGCCTGGGGGCCGCGTGATGCGCCGCAAGCTGGGCCAGATCACCGTGCCGCTGACTGCCGTTGTATTATTCCTGGCGTTCTGGGAATGGATCGTCTGGGTCAACGGCTGGCCCAATTACAAGATGGCGTCGCCCTCGGACATCGTTCCGGCGTTCTGGAAATTCCGCGGATTGTTTCTCGAATATGGCTGGCAGACACTGTGGCGCACCGTGGCCGGGCTGCTGCTGGCGATTGTCGTCGGCACCTTTCTGGGCATGATCATGGGCTTTTCGCGCCTGATGCGTGACGCGCTGTATCCGCTTCTGGTGGGGTTCAACGCCATTCCAAAGGCCACCGTGGTGCCGATCCTGGCGCTGATGTTCGTGGGTCAGCATAATCTGAACACGATCCTGGTCGCCTTCATGATCTCGTTCTTTCCGATCGCGGTGTCGGTCTCGATCGGCCTGTCGACGCTGGAGCCCGAATATCGCGACATCCTGCGGTCGCTCGGCGCGTCGCAACTGACCGTGTTCTGGAAGATCGCCCTGCCCAAGACCCTGCCGGAATTCTTCGGCGCGCTGAAAGTGGCGGTCACGCTGGCCTTCATCGGCACCAACCTGATGGAGATCGTCAGCCCGCATGGCCGGGGCCTGGGCGCGTTGTTCGACAGTGGCAAGATCAGCGCCGACTATCCGCTGATGTTCGCGGTGCTTCTGGCACTCGCGTTTCTGGGGATCGTACTTTACTATATCGTCGTCGTGTTGGAGAAAGTCTTTGCCGGCTGGGCCGAACGGCCCGCGCAATAAGCCGCGTCAGTCGTCCAGATCGGCGATCAACGACTTCATCTCGGCAATCTCACGACGCTGGGTCGCGATGATTCCGTTGGCCAGATCGCGCACACGCGGATCCGTGATTTTGGCCCGCTCGCTGGTCAGGATAGCGATGGAATGGTGCGGGATCATCGCCTTCATCCATGCCATATCCTGAACCGTCCGCTGACTGCGCACCAGATACAGCGACACCGCGAAAACCGCGATGCTGAGAATATAGATGCCCCGATTCACCGCACGGTTCCGGTACATATCGCGCATGAACGTCAGCATCACCACCGCCATGACCGCGCCCATCAGAAGCGCCATGTAGAACCGGGTTTCGCTCCAATACACATGATCCGGCGCATAGGTATTCAGATACATCAGACCCAGCATCACCGCAGTCGATGTCGCGATCATTGCCATGAAACGAAAATACGGTGCCATAACCGCCCCCTTTTTCAGTGCTGTCCCCCTGTCAACGGCCGCGCCGCGCCCTGGTTCCGGCCGCTCTTGCGAATCCGGCGCGCGGGGCCTATGTAACGGATCGAGAGGTTGGCGCGGGCAGGCACCTCGCCAACCCGGTCAGGTCCGGAAGGAAGCAGCCGTAACGAGCCCCGCTTGGGTCGTTGTCCAGCCTCTCACCCTTTCCCCTTACGGATGGGCCAGCGCCGCCCACAGCATCAGCGCCGCGATCCCCGCGGCCAGCAGCCCGGCCAGCACCAGCGGCAGCGCGCTCATCCGGCGTTGGGGTCCCGCAGGCAACCGCCGCCCCAGCCCGAACACCATCAGCGCCAACACCGTCGACAAAACCTGCCAGCCCAGAAATCCGGTGATCCGGTTCATGCCACGGGTAAACCCGTCGCCCAGCGGCTGCGTGGTCTGGAATATCCAGAAGGAATAGGTGAACGCCCCGGCCCACAGGGCCAGTGCGATCCAGATCGTCAGGGGGGTGCGGGTGGTCGGGGGCTCGTTCATGGCGCCACATTATCATATCCCGCGATGCGGCGCGACATATCGCAGCCTATGCGCCGCCGCGCCCGCGCCCTATGTTTGGCCATCCGTCGGGAGGACATCATGCGTATCATTCTGGCCATTCTGGCCCTGACCATCAGTGCCACATTCGCCCGCGCCGAGGCGCCGCTTGCCGTCACGCAGGTCACGCCGGGTGTATTCGCCATCACCGGCCCCTTCGGCCAGCGCGACCCGGACAATCTGGGCAACAACGCCACCTTCGGGCTGGTCGTGACCGACGCAGGCGCGGTGCTGATCGACACCGGCGGCACATGGGCCGGGGCCAAAACGCTGGATATGGCTGTGCAGTCTGTGACCGATCAACCGGTGCGCTTTGTCATCAATACCGGCGGGCAGGATCATCGCTGGCTTGGTAACGGCTATTGGAAGCAACAGGGCGCCACGGTCATCGCCTCGGACGCGGCGGTGGCCGATCAGGCGGCGCGCGCGTCGATGCAACTGACGATGCTGACCCAGCTTGTGGGCGACGGCGTGGCGGGCACCGAGCCTGCCTTCGCCGATATCACCTTCGCGGACCACTATGAGCTGACCCTTGGCGGGGTGGTGCTGGACATCACCCATCCCGGCCCCGCCCACACGTCCGGCGACAGTTTCGTATGGCTGCCCGCCGCGTCGGTCATGTTCACCGGCGATATCGTCTATGTCGGGCGGATCCTTGGGGTGATGGAATATTCCTCCTCCGCCGACTGGGTGGACAGTTTCGCCGCGATGGCGGCCCATCAGCCCGCCCATGTGGTTCCCGGCCACGGCCCCGCCACCGATCTGGCCACGGCGACCCATGACACCTATGACTACCTCGTGAACCTGCGCGCCCGCATGGCCGCGCATATCGACGCGGGCGGCGACATCATCGGCGCGGTCGGGGTCGACCAGCAGGCGTTCGCCTATCTTCAGGATTTCGAGATGCTGTCGCGCCGCAACGCGCAGGAAGTCTTCAGCCAGATGGAATGGGAATAACCCCCCGGCCGGGCAGCGGACCCATCCCCGCCAGCCCGGCCCCCGGCGGCAAGCGCGGCTCAGACGCTGCCATCGACCACCTGCCCCGGATAGCGATCCGCCCAATCGGCCAGAAACGCGGCCATGTCGGATTGCCCGGCCTGATCCGGCGCCCGGCGCGGCAGAGCCACGCCCTGTTCCAGCGCCAGGCGGGCACATTCCACATGATCGCGCCCAGCCCGCGCCGGGCAGTTTTCCGACCCGTGAATGATGGTGGACAGCAGCGTGCCGCCATATCCGTTCACATGGCTCAGATCGGGCCGCAGCGACAGCAGCCAGGCCATCACCGCGGGCAAGCCTTCCCACCCGGCGACCTGCACCGGCGTCAGACCTTCGGCATCGGGGCGGTCGTATTCCACGCCAAGCGCCACCAGCCGTTTCATATGATCCAGCTTGCCGGGAAGGTGCACGATCATGCGCAGGATATTGCGATAGCTGTCGGGCAGCTTTCCTGGATCGATGAACCGCCCCGCCGTATCCACCCCATCGGCGGCCAGCGCCAGGGCCTCCTCCTCCGCGCTCAGCGCGGGCGGGGTTCCGCGCACCGCGATCGCGCGGGCCAGCGCATCGTTTCCGAACACGCGGGCAAAGCCATAGGCCGTCGCCCTGTCATACACCCGTGCCGGATCGGCGCCTGCGTCCAGCAACAGCGCGACCATCTCGTCGTCGCACATCCGCCGCGCCGCCTGATGCAGCGCGGGCAGCACCCAGGGGCGTTCCCCGCCCACGGGCGCGCCGTTGAATTCGTCGGCCAGCCCGCCCGCGTCCAGCAGCATCCGCACCGCGCCGTGATCGTTGAAATCCAGCGCCCGCAACAACGCATTGGTGCCGCGCGGGTCGGCGCCATGATCCAGCAACAGCTTCAGCCCCTCGTGATGTCCCAGCTCTGTCGCGTGATACAGGGATTCACCGTCATTCGGGTTGGCCCCCTGCTCCAGCAGCCACCGCGCCAGCACCATGTTGTCGGCATGGCCAATGGCGCCATACAGCGCCGAAAGCATATGATCATCGCCGGGGCTGGCCGGATAGCCGTCGTTCACATCCGCCCCATGCGCCACCAGCATGTCGGCAATGGCCAGCATGTCGTCACGCAGATCGGGGCGCGCATGGATATAGCGCGAAAACGCCAGATGCAGGATCGGGCGGCGCGGCCCGTAGTCGCGGATGGCCGCCCCCGGATCGACCGCCAGCGCCGCCGCGACCGCCGCGCGGTCATACAGCGCCACCTGCAACCCCAGCAGCCCCTGCGCCAGATCGGGCGTATCGGCCAGCAGTTGCTCGACCACCCAATTCTGTCCGTGAAAAAGCGCGATCTTCAACCGCTGCTGTTTCGCCGCGCGGTCCAGCCCCACGGTTTCGGCCGCGAATTTCAGGCGCGGCCAGCTTTCGAACCCGTTTTCGCGCGCCACGACATGCAGAAAATCGGCATGGCGCAACGGCGTACCGGCGGGCCGGGGCGGGTGCATGCGGAGACGGGCGGCGGCGGCGGGGGCGCCGGCCTCATAGTCCAGTTTCAGCGCCTTCGCAGAACGGCGCAGTCTTTCCAGGGAAAGTGTCATCGGCTTCCTCATCAGAACGCCCGATAATCCGCTGCCCGGGCCTGAGCAAAACCGAAAGATGTGGTCGGTTCGTCGAAAGGGGTGCCGATACGGCTTTCCGCGGATCAGGTGGCCGAACCCCGTACGGCCACTGATACCATAGCCCAGCGCTGGACGCCGGACAAGCCAGCGCCTACTCTGCCACTTGCTTCGAATCCGAGAGGCCCCATGTCCGACACCCCCGGCACCGGCTATCAGGTGCTCGCCCGTAAATACCGCCCCGCGACCTTCGCCGATCTGATCGGGCAGGAGCCGATGGTGCGCACCCTGCGCAACGCCTTCGCCGCCGACCGCATCGCGCAGGCGTTTATCATGACCGGCATTCGCGGCACCGGCAAAACCACCACCGCGCGGATCATCTCCAAGGGAATGAACTGTATCGGGCCGGATGGCACCGGCGGGCCGACGACCGATCCCTGTGGCGTGTGCGAGCATTGCGTAGCCATCGCCGAAGGCCGCCATGTGGACGTGATGGAAATGGACGCCGCATCGCGCACCGGGGTGGGCGACATTCGCGAAATCATCGATTCGGTGCATTACCGGGCGGCCTCGGCGCGTTATAAGATCTACATCATCGACGAGGTTCACATGCTGTCCACCAGCGCGTTCAACGCGCTGCTCAAGACGCTGGAAGAGCCCCCCGCCCACGTCAAATTCATCTTCGCCACCACCGAAATCCGCAAGGTGCCGGTCACCGTCCTGTCACGCTGTCAGCGGTTCGATCTGCGCCGGATCGAGCCCGAGGTGATGATCGCCCATCTGCAGGGCATCGCGGCAAAGGAGAACGCCCAGATCGCCGAGGACGCGCTGGCGCTGATCACCCGTGCCGCCGAAGGGTCGGTCCGCGACGCGATGAGCCTGCTGGATCAGGCGATCAGCCACGGCGCGGGCGAAACCACCGCCGAACAGGTCCGCGCCATGCTGGGTCTGGCCGACCGGGGCCGGGTGCTGGACCTGTTCGACATGATCATGGCCGGCGACGCGGCCGGCGCGCTGAACGAGCTGTCGGCGCAATATGCCGATGGCGCCGATCCGATGGCCGTGCTGCGCGATCTGGCCGAGATCACCCATTGGGTCAGCGTGATCAAGATCACCCCCGAAGCGGCCGAGGACCCCACCGTTTCGCCCGATGAACGCGCGCGCGGACTGACCATGGCCGAAAAGCTGCCGATGCGGGCCATGACGCGAATGTGGCAGATGCTGCTGAAAGCGCTGGAAGAGGTGGCGCAGGCCCCGAACGCGATGATGGCGGCCGAGATGTCGATCATCCGGCTGACCCACGTCTCTACCCTGCCCGCGCCCGAGGATCTGGTGCGCAAGCTGCAAGACACCCCGCCGCCACTACCGCCCAGCCCCGGCCCCGGCGCACCTGCGCCCGCCCCGTCGCAGGGCGGCGCCACCGCCTATGCCACCGGCCGCGCCAGCGGGGCACCCAGCGGCGGCGGCCCGGTGGCTGCGCTGGCGCAGGTCCCCGAAAGCGCGCTGGCCCGCTATGCCCGCTTCGATCAGGTGGTCGAACTGATCCGCACCAACCGCGACGTGAAATTGCTGGTCGAGGTGGAAACCACCCTGCGGCTGGTCAGCTATTCCCCCGGCCGGATCGAATTCGAACCCACCGCCGACGCGCCCCGCGATCTGGCCGCGCGGCTGGGCAGCCGCCTGCAGGTCTGGACCGGCGCACGCTGGGCAGTGTCCGTCACCGGCACCGGCGGCGGCAAGACGATCGCCGAAGAGCGCGACGCCGACCAGCTGGCGCTGGAGGCGCAGGCCAAGCAACACCCGCTGGTTCAGGCCGTTTTCGCGGCCTTCCCCACGGCAAAAATTATCGAAATCCGAACCCCCGAAGACCTGGCCCAATCCGCCGCGCAAGACGCGCTGCCAGAGGTCGAGGATGAATGGGATCCGTTCGAGGAAGAGTAAGGAGAAAGACATGCTCAAAGGACTTGGCGGCCTTGGCGACATGGCCAAGATGATGAAAGCCGCGCAGGAAATGCAAGGCAAGATGGCGACCATGCAGGAAGACCTGCACAACATCCACGTCATCGGCGAAAGCGGTGCCGGGCTGGTCAAGGCCGTGGCCACCGCCAAGGGCGAATTGCTGAGCCTGGATATCGACCCGTCGATCTTTTCCGGGGACGACAAGGAGGTGGTCGAAGACCTGATCCTGGCCGCCATCAAGGATGCGCAATCCAAGGCCAGCGACCGCGCCAAGGAAGAAATGTCTAAGATCGCCGAGGCCCTGGGCCTGCCGGCGGATATGAACCTGCCGTTCTGACCTCCGCTTGCGCGGCGGGTCAGTGTCGCCCCCCCCTGAAACCTATCGCCTGCCATTCCCCGCGAAAGCGGGGAACCGCCACACAAGGCCCCCCATGTCCGACGACGCCACCCGCGACATTGAAAACCTGATCGACATGATGGCCCGGCTGCCGGGGCTCGGGCCCCGCTCGGCCCGTCGCGCGGTGCTGCACCTGATCAAGAAACGTGCAGTGCTGATGACGCCGCTGGCCGATATGATGCATCAGGTCGCCGCCACGGCGCGCGAATGCCTGAACTGCGGCAATATCGGCACGTCAGAGATTTGCGACATCTGCGCCAGCGAAAAGCGCGCCACCGGCCAGATCTGCGTGGTCGAAGACGTGGCCGACCTCTGGGCGATGGAACGCGGGCAGGCGTTCAAGGGGCGCTATCACGTTCTGGGCGGAACGCTGTCGGCGCTGGACGCCATCGGCCCGGACGAGTTGCGCATCCCCAAACTGCTGGACCGGATCGCCGCCGAAAGTATCACCGAGGTGATCCTGGCGCTGAACGCCACCGTCGACGGCCAGACCACCGCCCATTACATCGCCGATCAGCTGGACGGGCGCGGTGTGTCCGTCACCTCGCTGGCGCAGGGCGTGCCGATCGGCGGAGAGCTGGATTATCTGGATGACGGCACGATCAGCGCCGCGCTGAAGGCGCGCAAAAGCTTCTGATACGCCCTAAAGGCTGAGCTCCGGGTCGCAGCGGCCCAGCACGGCCTCGGCCCCCAGCCGGCCCAGCTCGTCCGAGCATTTGGCCCCGCGCCCGCACCCCGCCACGGCCACCGCCACCCGATCCGACAGCCGGTCGATCAGCGGCACGTCGCGGTCGGTATAGGTGGTCACGCAGGCCGCGCGCTGCACCGACCGGATCGCCAGCCCCGGCATCCGTTCGCGCATCTGCGCCGTCAGCCGTTCAGCCACGTCCGCAGAACCGCCGCTGCGAAACCAGGCCTTCACCGCCGCCGCATCGGCCAGCGGCACATCTGCGGGGTCGCCCCCCAGTTTCAGATAGGTCTTGCCATCGGGATAGCGGATCGGCGGCAGCAGATAAGGATCTTCGCCATTGGGTTTCAGATAGATCAGCGACGGCATCCCGGCCAGCCGCGCCTCTTCCTGGGCGTCGATCTCGAACAGGGCCACGGTGCGGGCATAGACCCGCAGCGGCAGCGGCCGGGACAGGATCATGTTGGTGAAGCCGCCCGCCGCCGCCAGAACCCGATCGGCGACAACCGGCCCCGCATCGGTCTGGACCGTCACGCCCGCCGCATCCTCGGTGATCCCGGTCGCGGTGGCATCAATGATCCGCGCGCCCGCGCGCTGCGCCGCCACGCCCTGCGCCCGCACCAGATTGCGCGGCGAGATATAGCCCGCCCCCGAGGGCTCATACAGCGCAAGCGTACCTTCGGGGAAATCGAAATAGGGAAACCGCGCCGCCAGCGCCGCGCCGCCATAGCGTTCGGCGACGATCCCCGCCTCGGCCCGCACCGTATCGACCTGACGAATGAAATCGCCCCGCGCCGGGCCCGCCATCATCGCGCCCACATCCGAAAAGAACCGCACGCCGCTGTCGGCCTCGATCTGCGCATAGCGGGCGATCGAGGCGCGGCTGACCTTGCTCCAGAACCGCCAGGGGTCCAACGCGCGGGTGATCCGGCCCTCGTCGTAATGGCTGGCAAAAACGCCGGTGTGGCTGGTCTTGTCGGCGGGCTCGGACGGGCCGATCAGCACCACCTCTTCGCCCGCACAGGCCAAATGCCGCGCCGCCGCCGACCCGATCAGCCCGCGCCCCAGAACCGCAATCGCCATACCGCCACCTTTCGCAAATTCCGCCCAAGCCTAAAAGCGGGCGGCACAAAAGCAAAGCCCGAGGCGTACGGACAAAAAGAAAACCCGGCATTCAAGCCGGGCTTTCGTGCGCGTAGTGCGGAACCTGCGGGCTATGCGTCGTCGTCTTCGTCGTCTTCGTCATTATCGGGCAGGTTGAAGAAGCTGTCGGCATCGGGCAGCGGCGCTTCTTTTTCGTCCTCGTCGTTGCTGGACAGCGAGAAGGTCTCCAGCCCGGAAATCGCGGTGGGCATCCGCGCCTCTGCCTCCATCCCCAGCGATTGCTCGGTCGACAGCAGCTTGCGGCGCTCGTCATCGCTCATCGCGGCACCGTCGGCGGCCTTCTTGGCGCCGGCCTTCTGCACGGCAGCATCCAGTTCGGACTGTTTGCACAGGCCCAGCGCAACCGGATCGATCGGCTGAATGTTGGAAATGTTCCAGTGGGTGCGTTCACGGATCGCCTGAATGGTCGGCTTGGTGGTGCCCACCAGTTTGGAAATCTGGCCATCGGACAGTTCCGGGTGGAACTTGACCAGCCACAGGATCGAGGCCGGACGGTCCTGGCGTTTCGACAGCGGCGTATACCGCGGGCCGCGGCGCTTTTCCTCGCCCACGGCGGCGGCGTTGAATTTCAGCTTCAGCTTGTGCAGCGGATCGGCCTCGGCCTTGTCGATCTCTTCCTGGGTCAGCTGGTTGTTGGCGATCGGGTCGAACCCCTTGACGCCGGCGGCCACATCACCATCGGCGATGCCCTGTACCTCTAGCTCGTGCAGACCGCAGAAATCTGCGACCTGCCGGAAGGTCAGCGTCGTGTTGTCCACCAGCCAGACGGCGGTGGCCTTCGCCATGATCGGTTTGTCCATGGACCTACTCCTTTACACAAATCTCTCCCGCGCCGGGAAAACGGCTGGTCCGGCTGGACCTTATCCTCGTTTTCGGGGAGGTTTGGCCCGTATATAAGCACGCCTTGCCCCGGAGAAAAGAGAAAATGCGCTGGTTTCTGATCCTGCTTCTGTCCACGCGGCTGGCGCTGGCCGATGGTGAACGGGCCGGGGATTTCGACTATTACGTGCTGTCGCTGTCCTGGTCGCCCACATGGTGCGCCCTGGAGGGGGACGCCCGCAGCTCACCGCAATGTGATCCGGCACAGGATTTCGGCTGGGTCCTGCACGGGCTGTGGCCGCAATATAACTATGGCTATCCCAGCTATTGCCGAACGGTGCAACGGGACCCGCCGCGCGGCCTGACCACTGCGATGGCCGATATCATGGGGACCAGCGGATTGGCCTGGTATCAGTGGAAAAAGCATGGCCGCTGCTCGGGCCTGTCGGCCGAGGCGTATTTCGACACGGCCCGCCGCGCCTATGAGGCGGTCACCCGGCCCGAAGTATTCCGCAAACTGACCGGGCCGGTGAAACTGCCCGCCGCCGTGGTCGAGGAGGCGTTTCTGCAAGCCAACCCCGGCTGGACCCCCGACATGGTGACGATCACCTGCAAATCCGGGCGGATACAGGAGGCGCGGGTCTGCCTGACCCGGGATCTGGAGATCCGCGACTGTGGCAGCGGTGTGGTAAACGATTGCCGGATGACGGACGCGTTGCTGGAGGAAATCCGTTAGGAGCGCCGGAGTTTTTTCAAAGCGGAGACCGCCCCGATGGGGCGGTCATTTTTTCACCTCGCCGCCTTCGGCGTCTCAGGTTCGAGTATTTGCGCCGAGAAGAAGCGATCAGGTAATTTTCAGCACGATCTTGCCGATATGGGCCGAGCTTTCCATGCGGGCATGGGCGGCGGCGGCCTGATCGAGCGGAAATTCGGAATCCATCACCGGGGCCACGCGCCCGGCCGCCAACAGCGGCCAGACCTGTTCGCGCAGCGCGTCGGCGATCCCCGCCTTGGCCAGGTTCGATTGCGGGCGCAGGGTGGAGCCGGTGACCGTCAGCCGCCGCGCCATGATCTGGGCGAAGTTCAGCTCGGCCTTCGGGCCGGACAGGAAGGCAATGTTCACCAGTCGGCCATCATCGGCCAGTGCCCTGATATTGCGCGGGATATAGTCGCCCCCGACCATGTCGAGAATCAGATCGGCGCCGCCTTCGTCGCGCAACACCTTGACGAAATCCGCGTCGCGGTAATTAATCGCCCGTTCCGCGCCCAGCCGCAGGCAGGCCTTGCATTTGGCGGCCGATCCGGCGGTGGTGAAGACCCGCGCGCCGAAGGCGTTGGCCAGTTGGATCGCCGTGGTACCGATGCCGCTTGAGCCGCCATGCACCAGGAACCGCTCGCCTGCCCGCAACCCGCCGCGCATGAACACATTGGACCAGACGGTAAAGAAGGTTTCAGGCAGGCAGGCGGCCTGTTTCAGCGTCATGCCGTCGGGCACCGGCAGGGCATGGGCCGCGGGCGTCGCCACGTATTCGCCGTAACCGCCGCCGGGCAGCAAGGCGCAGACCTGATCGCCCACGGCCCAGCCGTGTACCCCGGCACCCAGCGCCGCCACCGTACCCGCGCCTTCCAGCCCCGGCAGGTCCGACGCCCAGCGCGGCGGCGCATAGGATCCCGCACGCTGCAACGCGTCGGGCCGGTTCACCCCGGCATAGGCCAGCCGGATCACGATCTCGCCGGGTGCGGGCACGGGCACCGGGCGACTGGTCAGGCGCAGAACCGCCGGACCGCCGGGTTCGGAAATTTCGACGGCGCGCATGGTTTGAGGCAGGGTCATGGGTGCTGGGCCCCTTCGGCGGTCAGGGTTCCGGGCAAATCCGTGCGCGGGGTCCGCGCCGGGGGCCTGATCCGGCCGAGCGCGCGTTCGGGCAGGGCAAGGAAAGGTTTCAGCAGGGGGTTGGCACGCACCCGGCCCTTGAGCTTTTCAAACGCCATCACATCGCCGATGCGCCGGTCCAGAAAGGCCCAGGTCTTTTCATAGCCGGGGCTGTCATCGCCCAGCCAGAACAGCACGGTGGACGCGTAGACCCCCGACAGCGACATGCGCTTGGTGTACCAGTTCGCATCCCCCGAGGTATCGCCCAGCGTGGTCCAGATCAGATCGGCCGTGTCCCAGATCGCCCTGGCCCCGTCGGCGGCGTGATGCGGCAGGGACAGCAGCGTCGTGCCCCGGCGCACCAGTTCGCGGTCGCCTGCGGCCTCCAGCCGGAACCGGATGGCCATGGCGATCCGGTCGCGAAACCGCAGCGCCGACAGATCGGTCGCGTTCAACCGCGCCGCCATCGCCACGTCGCCCTGACGGTGATAGGCCAGCGCCAGATCGACCGCCCCGCGCGGGCAAACCGCATCGGCCAGCGCGGGGTCAAGCCCGGTATCGGCCACGGCGGCGCGGAACGTGGCCGCGCCCCAGCCGTCGAACGGCACATGGGTCAGCGCGGCCTTTAGAAGCTGCTGTTTGGGGTCGGGGGTGTGCGGGGTCATGTCGGCCTCACTTCATTTACAGCTTGAGTGTAGACAAGCTAGCATCGCTTTGCTATACGGCCACCTCCTGCAATTTACCGAAACTCCAGACTAGAAAGGTGGTGAAAACCACATGCAGGTTAGTGTTCGCGACAACAATGTCGATCAGGCGCTTCGCGCCCTGAAGAAGAAGCTGCAACGCGAGGGTGTGTTTCGCGAGATGAAGCTCAAGCAACATTTCGAGAAGCCGTCCGAGAAGAAAGCACGCGAGAAGGCCGAGGCCATCCGCCGTGCCCGCAAGCTCGCCCGTAAAAAGGCCCAGCGCGAGAACGGTCTTTAAGGCCCCTTTTCGACAAGGCGAACCGAGGCTTCGGCCTTCGTTGCGACGACCCCCGTGCGAATGCCCGGGGGTTTGTTGTTTTTGGGGTGCCGGTTGGGGTGATTTATCCACGACGCGCATGTGCGGCGGAGGATGGTGCGTTGATCATCGGTGGGCGGCAGTCTGACTTTCGCCGCAGTACTTGGTCGTGCAGCCAGATTTTTTCGAAGCGAATGTTCAACCGGCGGCCGGTTTCCAGCTCGTCGACGTTGACGATGACCTTCACCGCGACGCTGCAAGGCCCAAACCTGTCGGTCACGATGGCATGCATCCGACCATATCCTTTCATTAATTTCCTTAAGAAACTCAACGCCACGTTGCGATCTCATCGCTTCGTGACATTGGGTTCCTGCGCCTTGCCTTCGTGATCGACGGCCAGCCAGAGCGGCGGCATCCGCATCACTGCCTTGTGATTTCAAAGGTTTTATCCATGTGTGGACAAAACGCTGAACTCCATTTTATACATAAATGAACAAAACTCTACGGGCCTGCAAAGATACCGCTCGCCACTGAGGCAGTCAGCGGCCCCGCAACCAGTTGGAAAGCGAAATCATGTTTGACTACCATACCCCTGAAACCGCCCCCGAAGCCTCTGTGCCGCTGCTGGAACAATCCAAGAAGGTCTATGGCTTCCACCCGATGCTGCACCGGGTGATGGCCGAGGCGCCGATTATCTACGAGGCATATCAGGAGACGTATCGGCTCTTCACCGAACAATCGGAATTTTCCAGTCTGGAACAGCAGGTGGTGATGATGACCGTCAACGTCATCAATGAATGCCACTACTGCACCGCAGCCCATTCGATGATGCTGACGATGGCAAAGACCCCGCAAGAGACGATTGATGCGCTGCGGGACGGTCGTGCCCTTGCGGATCCCGCACTGGAGGCGCTGCGCGTCTACACCAAGAACCTGGTCGAAAAGCGGGGTCACATCGGTGACGGCGCCCTCAAGGCGTTTCTCGATGCCGGATACAGCAAGAAGCAGGCGCTTGAGGTGCTTGTCGGGATCGCGGCCAAGACCCTGTCGAACTTCACCAATGCCCTTGCCCATACCGAACTTGACGGGCCCGTAAAGCCCTTCGCCCTGCCCCCTGCGGTCTGACCCTTTCCGGTTACGGCGACGTCGCCACCGGAGCCGCCCAACACAACACCTAAAGAAAGTATGAAAATGATCACCGATCTTACGTCACAGAAGATTATCATCACGGGCATCACGGGAGGCATCGCGCAGGAAACCGCCAGGTTGCTTCTGTCGCAGGGCGCCGAGGTCGTCGTCTCGGCCCGTTCGCAAGACAAGCTGGATACTGCCATTGCGCCCTTGGAGGGGAAGATTTCCGGCCATGTCATGGACGTCACGAAACCGGACGAGGTCGCCGCATTTTTCGCCACCGTCGGCGCCTTCGACCACCTCGTCACCCCGGCCGCAACAGGGATGTTCGCGCCGATCCGCGACATGGACTGGACCGCGGCGCACGCCTTGGTGGACAGCAAGCAATGGGGCCAGATGCTGTGCGTCCATCACGGCGTGAAACAGATCAGCGAAACGGGTTCGATGACATTGTTCTCTGGCACGGTTACGCAAAAACCCCTTGCCGGTAGCACAATGTTCGCGGCCGCCGGAGCCGCAACAGAGGCCGCGGCCCGGATCTTCGCCTTCGAACTGGCCCCGATTCGCGTGAATACGATTGTCCCCGGCGTGATCGACACCGGCGTGTGGGAAGGAATTATGGGCGATGAGATGGCCGAAGCCGTGAAAAACGATATCGCGGGCGCGCTGCCGGTCAAACGCATCGGCACTGCGCAAGACATCGCCAAATCGGTGGCATTCCTGATCGACAACGGGTTCGTGAATGGCATTTCCCTTGTCGTCGATGGGGGCCACAGGCTTGTCTGATCCGTTTCAACCGGATCTGACAAGTGAACGGAGCGGCGATCCGAGGACAACAGATACCCAATGTCACTGCACGGATACTTCGGGCCACCGAGCCTAATTTATGAACCGGCTTTTCCGCGCCAGCGTGTGAATGGCCGGTTCAGGGTTTCGCGACGCAAAACCAGAACATCCCCACAATGGCCGCATGGGCCGACAGCACTTGAAGCCGCATACCAAAGCCCGCTCCGCCCCTCCCCATAGCCGCCCGACACGAACTGCGGCCGAAACCCGCCGGGGTTCGCCCGTTTTCCGACCGCCCCTCAATACACCTTCGGCACATACAGCTCGTCGGGCAGCACCTTGCGCTCATAGTCCGGGTTGAACACCCGTTCGGGCAGCGCGACCTTTTCGGAGGGGACCTCCTCATACGGAATCTTCGACAAAAGATGCTCGATGCAGTTCAGCCGCTCGCGCTTCTTGTCATTGCCTTCGACGATGTACCACGGCGCCTCGGGGATGTTGGTGCGCAGGAACATATCTTCCTTGGCCTTGGTGTACTGCTCCCACCGGACCCGGCTTTGCAGATCCATCGGCGACAGTTTCCACTGTTTCATCGGATCGTGGATCCGCATCAGGAAGCGAAGCTGCTGTTCCTCGTCGGTGATCGAGAACCAGTATTTCAGCACGATCACGCCAGACCGCACCAACATCCGCTCAAATTCGGGAACGTCCTGAAAAAAGGTTTCGACCTGATCGTCGGTGGCGAAGCCCATCACCCGTTCCACCCCGGCGCGGTTGTACCATGAACGGTCGAACAGAACGATCTCGCCGCCGGCGGGCAGGTGCGGCACGTAGCGCTGGAAATACCACTGGCTCTGCTCGCGCCGGGACGGCGCCGGCAGGGCCACCACACGCGCCACGCGCGGGTTCAGCCGCTGGGTGATGCGCTTGATCACACCGCCCTTGCCGGCCGAATCGCGCCCCTCCATGATCACCAGGACCTTGGCGTTGGTGTGCTGCACCCAGTCCTGCAACTTGATCAGCTCGGCCTGAAGCCGCAGCAGGTTGCGGAAATACACCTTGCGGTCCAGCATTTCGGGGTGCTGCTTGTTATAGATCTTGCGGATCTCCATCGACAGCATCGGCTCGTTGAACTCGATCTCGAAATCTTCGTCCAGCGTGTCTTCCAGCTCGGCTTCAAGCCAGTCTCGTGTCGTGTCCTCTTCCGGCCTGTCCATTCTGGGTCTCTCCTGGGTTCGCTGCCACGGATGCGGGCGCTGTATGGGGTCCGAGTCGTCGCTAGCAGCCCGGTTTGAACATTTTGTGTCAGAAAACCGGTCCGAAGGGCAGCCCCCGCCAACCGCGCCACGATCCGACATCGCTTGACTTGGTCCGGGGATGCGCTCATGCGTTGCGCATCATGCTTGATCTGCGCCCGGTCGGATATGTCATCGGTCAATTGCTCGTTGCGCTCGGCGGGCTGATGCTGCTTCCCATGGCGCTGAATCTGGCCATGGGCGATCCGAACTGGCAGACTTTTCTGGAAACCGCGATCCAGACCCTGCTGGCGGGCTCTGTGCTGGCCATGGCCTGCCGCAACGGATTGGGCCAAAGCCTGTCGCTGCGCCAGGCCTTCGTGCTGACCGCCGGCATCTGGACCGTCATGCCGGTCTTCGGCGCGTTGCCCTTCATGGAAGGCGCGCCCCATGCCAGTTTCACCAATGCCTATTTCGAGGCGGTCTCGGGCATCACCACCACCGGCTCTTCGGTCTTTACCGGGCTCGATACGCTGCCGGTGGGCGTGCTGCTGTGGCGCGGTATGCTGAACTGGATCGGCGGGCTTGGCATCGCCTTCGTCGCGATGATCTTTCTGCCGGTGATGCGGGTCGGCGGCATGCAGTTCTTCCGCACCGAAGGATTCGACACGCTGGGCAAGGTGCTGCCGCGGGCCAAGGATATCGCCCGGATGCTGGTAATCATCTATGCCGGGCTGACCTGCGCGGCCGTGCTGGCCTATCTGCTGGTCGGCATGACGCCGCTGGACGCAGTGGTTAACGCCTTCGCCACGATTTCGACCGGCGGCTTTTCCACCTCGGACGCGTCCTTTGGCAAATACAGCGGCCCGGCGGAATATGTGGGCGCGTTGTTCATGATCCTGGCCAGCCTGCCCTATATCCGCTTCGTGCAGCTTTTGTCCGGCTCGGCCCGGCCGCTGCTGCGCGACCCGCAGGTGCGGGCCTATCTGCGCTGGCTGCTTTATGCGGTGGGCGCGGTCGTGGCGTTTCGCGTCGCCACAGGCAAGGATCCGTTCGAGACGGTGCTGCGCGAAAGCCTGTTCAACATCGTGTCGATCTTTTCGGGCACCGGGTTCGGATCGGCCAATGTGGCGGCCTGGGGCGCCTTTCCGGTCGTCATCGCCTTTCTGGTCGGGATGATCGGCGGCTGCACCTCGTCCAGTTCGGCCAGTATCAGCGTGTTCCGCTGGCAGCTGACCTTTCTGGAAATCCGCACCCGGCTGGCGCAGCTATATGCCCCCTCTGCGATCCGTATCATCAAATATGACGGACGCCAGGTCGAGCGCGACGTGCTGGATGCGCTGGTGCTGTATGTCGGCGGCTATATCCTGACGCTGGGCGTGCTGACCATCGGGATGGACATGGTCGGCGTCGACGAGGAATCGGCGCTTTTCGCGATCTGGACCTCGATCGGCAATATCGGCTTCGGCTTCGGGCCGCTGGTACAGCGCACCGGCACCATGGTGGATTTCCCGGCGCCGGCGAAATGGCTGATGGTGCTGGCGATGCTGATGGGGCGGCTGGGGCTGCTGTCGGTCTTCGTGCTGTTGATGCCGCGTTTCTGGCGCTGGTAAGGGCTCAGATCGGCAGGGCGGTGGTCTTGAACACGGTTTTCAGCGCAAACCCCGAATGCATCTGGGCCACGCCGGGCAGCCGGGTCAGATAGCGGCGGTGGATGCGCGCGAAATCCTCGCTGTCCTTGGCCACCACCTTCAGCAGATAGTCGAAACTGCCCGCCATCAGGTGGCATTCCAGAACGTCGGGGATCAGCGCCACCTCGCGCTCGAACCGGTCCAGCAGATCGTCGGCCTGACTTGACAGGGTGATCTCGACGAACACGGTGGTGGGGCGGCCCATCTTGCGCGCATCCAGCAAGGCCACATAATCGCGGATAAAGCCCGCCGCTTCCAGCCGGTGCACCCGCCGGTGACAGGCCGAGGGCGACAGGTTCACCCGCTCCGACAACTCGGCGTTGGAAATGCGCCCGGCCTTTTGCAGCACGGCCAGAATCCGGTGGTCCGTCTCGTCCAGTTCCATCTGCACGCATGATCCTTCGATTAATTCGCCATAGAATGCACGAATCTTCACGCCGCCAGCAAGGGGCAGCCTGCAAATAACAATGGAATTCGACACGCAGAAGCGCAGGATGAATCCATATGCAGGGAGACGCAGAATGATTATCGGATGCCCGAAGGAAATCAAACCGCAGGAATACCGCGTCGGCATGACGCCCCATGCGGCGACCGAGGCCGTCAGCCACGGCCACACCGTGCTGATCGAGACCGGGGCCGGCGCCGGGTCGGGCTTTGGTGACGAGGCGTATATCGCCGCCGGGGCCGAAATTGTCGACACCGCCGAGGCGGTCTTTGCCCGCGCCGACATGATCGTGAAGGTGAAGGAGCCGCAAGCCGTCGAACGCAAGCGCCTGCGCGAAGGTCAGGTTCTGTTCACCTATCTGCACCTTGCCCCCGATCCCGATCAGACCCGCGACCTGCTGGACAGCGGCGTGACCGCGATAGCCTATGAAACCGTGACCGACGCGCAGGGCGGGCTGCCACTGCTGGCGCCGATGTCCGAGGTGGCCGGGCGGCTGGCGCCGCAGGTCGGCGCCTGGACCCTGCAAAAGGCCAATGGCGGGCGCGGCGTGCTGCTGGGCGGTGTGCCCGGCGTCGGCCCGGCCAGCGTACTGGTGATCGGCGGCGGCGTGGTCGGCACCCATGCCGCGCGGGTGGCCGCCGGGATGGGCGCGGACGTGACGGTGCTGGACCGTTCGCTGCCGCGGCTGCGCTATCTGGATGATGTGTTCGGCGGGCAGATCGCCACCCGCTATTCCTCGGCCGGGGCGCTGGCCGATCTGGTGGCCGAGGCCGATCTGGTGGTGGGCGCGGTGCTGGTCCCCGGCGCGGCGGCGCCCAAGCTGGTGACCCGCGCGCATCTGAAAACGATGAAGCCCGGCGCGGCGGTCGTCGATGTGGCTATTGATCAGGGTGGTTGTTTCGAAACCTCGCACGCCACCACCCACGAAGACCCGATCTATGCGGTGGACGGCATCCTGCATTACTGCGTGGCCAACATGCCGGGTGCGGTGGCGCGCACCGCGACCATCGCGCTTGGCAACGCCACCATGCCCTTCCTGCTGGCGCTGGCCGACAAGGGCTGGCGACAGGCCTGCGCCGACGATCCGCATCTTCTGGCCGGGCTCAACACCCATGCGGGCAAGCTGACCTATGCCGCCGTCGGCGCGGCACTGGGCCTGGCGGTGACGCCGCCCGCGCTGGTGCTGCAAGGCTAGCGCCGGCCCGCCGGTCACCTGCGACTTATCTTCACGGCCCAGGCGAAAACTTGCGCCATCTCAAGGTGTGCCCGTCGCAAAAGTGAGATGCTTTTCCCATCTGATAAAGGCAAGTCCCCATTCCATGCCGAGAGTGACCCATGAGCACCTCCGATCCTGCCGAGACCGCCCCCACCACCATCGAAGTCCCGAAACTCCCCGCTGTGGTGACCAAGCACAAACTGCCGCGCCCAAACCCCGTCCCCGGCAATCCGCATCCGATGGACACGCTGGATCGCGCCGCGCGGGCAATGACCGCGCGGGTGACCAACGGCGTGTCGGTCCACGCCTCGAGCGCCGCTTTGTCCGACTGGCTGCTGCACCTGTCGCGCGCCCCGGGCCGCCAGATCGAACTGGCCGAACGCGCCCAGACCAACCTGTGGAAACTGTTTGCCTATACGCTCGGGATGCCGGGCAGCGACCTGGAATCACCGCCCTTCGATCCGCATCCCGATGACCACCGCTTCGACCACGTCGGATGGGACAAGCCGCCATTCTGCTTCTGGAAACAGTCCTTCCTGGCCACTCAGGACTGGTGGGGCAGCGCCACCGAACAGGTCCGCGGCACCCGCAAGCAAAGCGCAGATCGCGTGGCCTTCATGGCGCGGCAGATGCTCGATGTGGTCTCGCCCTCGAACTCGCCGCTGCAAAACCCCGAAATCATCGAAAAGACGATGGAAACCGGCGGCCGGAACCTGCTGGAAGGCAGCCGCAACTTCGTCGAAGATATGATGCGCGAAATCACCCATGAACCGCCAACCGCTTCGAGCACCTATCAGGTGGGCGAAAACCTGGCCTGCACCCCGGGCAAGGTGGTTTACCGCAACGAGCTGTTCGAGCTGATCCAGTACAGCCCGCAGACCGAGACCGTCCGGGCCGAGCCGGTTCTGATCGTGCCGGCCTGGATCATGAAATACTACATTCTTGACCTCAGCCCGGAAAACTCGCTTGTGCGCTATCTGGTCGGGCAGGGTTTTACCGTCTTCATGATTTCGTGGTGCAACCCCACCGCCGATCAACGTGAACTGTCGCTGGACGATTACCGCGAAGACGGGGTGATGGCGGCCTTGGACGCGGTGACGAAAATCATCCCCGACCAAAAGGTCCATGCCTGCGGCTATTGCCTGGGCGGCACCATCCTGTCGATCGCGGCGGCCACCATGGCGCGCAACCACGACGACCGGCTGGCCTCGATCACGCTGCTGGCGGCCCAGACCGATTTCACCGAAGCGGGCGAACTGATGATGTTCCTCGATGAAAGCCAGATCGCCTTTCTGGAAGACATGATGTGGGATCAGGGCTTTTTGAAGCAAGAGCAGATGGCCGGCACCTTCCGTGCCCTGCGGGCCGAGGATCTGATCTGGACCCGCGCGGTGCGCCGTTACCTGCTGGGTGCCGAAGACGAGGAATTCGACATCTCGGTCTGGAATGCCGACGCCACGCGGATGCCCTATCGGATGCATTCGGAATATCTGCGCGGACTGTTTCTGGAAAATCGCCTGACCTCGGGCCGGTTCGCGGTCGAGGGTCGGGTGATCGCGCTGAAGGACATCACCGCGCCCTTCTTCGTGGTGGGCACCGAAAAGGATCATATCGCGCCCTGGCATTCGGTTTATAAAACCGCGCTGTTCACCGACAGCGAACTGACCTTCGTGCTGACCAAGGGCGGCCACAATGGCGGCATCCTGAGCGAGCCGGGGCACAGGGGCCGGCACTACCGGATCGGCCACCGCACGGCGGGCAAGCTTTATATGGATCCCGACACCTGGATCAGCCAGCATGAAAAGAAACCCGGTTCCTGGTGGGAAGACTGGGGCGCATGGCTGCACAGCAAGAACAACGGGGAAAATGTCACGCCGCCCGCGATGGGTGCGCCCGATATGGGCCTGCCGCCGATGGACGATGCGCCGGGCACTTATATCTATCAGAAATAGGCCCCCGCCAGTCAGAGGGCGGGTCGTCGTGAAATACCATATTCGGGCCCTGCTTTGCGCGAAAAGCAGGGCCCGAAATCCATCCGCCTATTTGCGGTAATCGCGCTGGTCGTCGATCACCTTGCCGTCATTGGGCAGGCTGCCCCGGCCCATGATCTCAACCCGGCCCTTCAGCTTCAGAACCTCTGACACCGAGGCGGCATAGGGCGCGGGATCGCTGGCATCGGTTTCCACCTGCACGGTCATCACATCCATCTCGCCCTCGCGGGTGGCGATAACGCGGGCGCGGGCCACCTCGGCATGGCGCGCGACGAAGGCCGCCACCTGTTCGGGACGCACGAACATGCCCTTGATCTTGGTGGTCTGATCGGCCCGGCCCATCCAGCCCCTGATGCGCATATTGGTGCGTCCGCAGGGGCTTTGCCCGCCCATCACCGCCGACAGATCGCCGGTGGCGAAGCGGATCAGCGGATAGTCGGGGTTCAGCGTGGTCACCAGAACCTCGCCCACCTCGCCGGGGGCCACCGGGGTGCCGGTGCCGGGGGTCACGATCTCGACGATCACGCCCTCGTCGACAATCATCCCCTCCATCGCCGGGCTTTCATAAGCGATATTGCCCAGATCGGCGGTGGCATAGGATTGCAGACAGGCAATGCCGCGATCCGCGTATTCCTGCCGCAGACTGGGGAACAGCGCGCCGCCACCCACCGCCGCCCGCGTCAGACGCGACAGATTCAGCCCCATCGCATCGGCCTTGTCCAGGATCACCTTCAGGTAATCCGGCGTTCCGGCATAGGCGGTCACCCCCACGTCATGCGCCGCGCGGACCTGCAACTCGGTCTGCCCGGTGCCCGCGGGCAGCACCGCAGCCCCCACCGCCCGTGCGCCATTCTCGAATATCATCCCGGCAGGCGTCAGATGATAGCCGAAACAGTTCTGCACGATATCGCCCCGACCGATGCCGCAGGCGTTCAGAAACCGGCCCATCCGCCACCAGTCGTCGCTGACCCGGCCGGGCTCATAGATCGGCCCCGGCGACTGAAAGATATGATCGAAGCCCGCCGCCGGTGCGGTGGTGAATCCGCCAAAGGGCGCATTCGCCGCCTGCGCCGCGCTCAGTTCCGACTTGCGGATCACCGGCAGCGCCGCCAGCGCCCCTATATCGGTGATGGCCTCCGGTTCCACATCGCCCAACAGGGCCGCGATCCCCGGCGCACCCATCGCACGGGCGATCTGCCGGGGCAGCACGCGGGCCAGATCGGCGGCGCGCTGATCGGCCGAACGGGTTTCCAGATCGTCGAAATAGGCCATGCGCCCGCCCCCTCTCAACTCAACCACCGCTTGCGCCGCCGATAGCTGCGCACATCGCGGAAACTTTTGCGTCCCTCATCGGACATGCCGAGATAGAATTCCTTCACATCCGGGTTCTCGCGCAGTTCCTTCGCCGGGCCGTCCATCACGATGCGCCCGGATTCCAGAATATAGCCGTAGTGGGCATAACGCAGCGCCACGTTGGTGTTCTGCTCGGCCAGCAGGAAACTGACGCCCTCTTTCTCGTTCACCGATTTCACGATCTCGAAGATCTGCTCGACCAGTTGCGGCGCCAGCCCCATGCTGGGCTCGTCCAGCAGGATCATCTCGGGCCGGCTCATCAGCGCGCGGCCAATGGCGCACATCTGCTGCTCGCCGCCAGAGGTATAGCCCGCCTGACTCTTGCGCCGCTCTTTGAGACGCGGGAAGTAATCGTAAACCATCTCCAGATCCGCGGCGATCGCACCCTTGCCCCCGGTCCGGGTATAGGCGCCGGTCAGCAGGTTTTCCTCGACCGTCAGATGCTCGAAACAATGCCGCCCTTCCATCACCTGGATGACGCCCTTCTTTACCAGATCGGACGGCGCCAGATCCTGCACGCCCTCGCCGCGATAGATGATCGACCCCTTGGTGACCTCGCCCCGCTCCGACCGCAGCAGGTTGGAAATCGCCTTCAGCGTGGTGGTCTTGCCCGCCCCGTTGCCCCCCAAAAGCGCGGTAATTCCACCCTTGGGCACGCTCAGGCTGACCCCTTTCAGCACAAGGATCACGTGATTATAGATCACCTCGATATTGTTGACCTCCAAAAGGGTCTCGTCGGTCTGTGCGGCATCCAGCATGGTCTGTCACCTTGTTGCGGCGGTCGTCGGACAGGCCCGACGCCCCCTCTTCTTCTCGGCAAAAATACTCGAAATCCCCGGCCGCCACGCAATGCGGCGGCCGGGAAAAAGCGCTTAGTTGCAGCGCTCGGCGATGCCGTTTTCGGCGGCATAGGCCTGGCTGTCGGCGTCGATCAGGGGTTGGATCACCGCCATGTCCGACGGCCCGAAGTCCGAAATCAGCGACCAGCTTTGCGCCTTCGCGTCCCATTGCTGGATCGCGCCGGTGCCGGGGCCGCCGTGGTTTTCGCAGCTCACCTTGAAGGCCGGACCGAAATTCGGCATGCCCAGCTCGGTCATCCGCTCTTCGGTGATCTCCAGCGCCTCGATCCCGTCGCGCATCATCGCCGCGTCGATATTCGGCGTGCCGTGAATCTCCTGCGCCTTGCGGGCGGCCTCGGTCATCAGCATCGCGGCATAGAAGCCCCGGTTGTAGACCGCGGTGCCGATATTGTTGCCCGCGCCGGCGGCCAGCCCCTTGTCCACGACATAGGTCTGCACATCGTCGAAGACCGGGAAATCGGCGCCCACATTGTGGAAGGTCACCGCCTTGTAGCCATCGGCCTTGTCGCCCGCCGGCATCACGTCATGCTCGGCACCCGACCACCACACGCCGATGAAGTTTTCCATCGGAAAGCGGATATTGGCGGCCTCCTGCACCGCGACCTGGTTCATCACGCCCCAGCCCCACATGACCACGTAATCGGGCCGCTCGCGCCGGATCTGCAGCCACTGCGACTTTTGCTCCTGGCCCGGATGATCCACCGCGATGGTGGTCAGGTCGAACCCGTGCTTGGCCGACAGCTCCTCCAGCGTGCGGATCGGCTCTTTGCCATAGGCCGAGTTGTGATAGATCAGCGCGATCTTCTTGCCGTTGATGTCACCGCCGTTGATATCCAGCAGGTGGTTGACGACCAGCGACGCGCCGTTCCAGTAGTTGGCCGGAAAGTTGAACACGTTGGAAAACACCTTGCCATTGGCGGCCGAGGTGCGCCCGTAACCCGGCGTGTACAGCGAAATGCCATCCGCCGTGACCTTCGGGATCAGCTGATAGGTGATCCCGGTCGACAGCGGGTTATAGACCAGCGCGCCCTCGCCCTTGGTGGCCTCGTAACACTCCACGCCTTTTTCGGTGTTATAGGCGGTCTCGCATTCGATGACCTTCGCCTTGACCCCGCCGATACCGCCGTCACGCTCGTTGACCAGGGTGAAATAGTCGGCATAGCCGTCGGCATAGGGGATGCCCCCCGCCGCATAGGCCCCGGTGCGATAGCTGAGCGACGGAAACACCAGATCCGCCATCGCCGGTGCCGCGGCCATGACCGCCCCGAACGCCATAGTTGCCAGTTTCATCTTCATCGGTTTTCTCCTCCCATTGGGTTGTCCGATATGCCCCGTTTCGCGGGGGTGACAGGCGCCTGTTCCCGGCGCTCTGCCCAATTCCGGCCCCGCCCTAATGCGGAAAGGGCCAAAGTCTCAGCTTCTCTTTCGCCACGCGCCACAGTTGGGCCAGCCCGTGCGGCTCGGCGATCAGAAAGACGATGATCAGCGCGCCCAGGATCATCAGTTCCAGATGTGCGGCCAGATCGATGGGCCAGCCCAGTGCGCCGACGAAGACGTTCTTCAGCAGCACCGGCAGCAGCACCAGAAACGCCGCGCCCGCAAAGCTGCCGAAGATGGACCCAAGCCCGCCGATGATCACCATGAACAGGATCAGGAACGATTTCTGGATGCCGAAGGCCTCGCCCACCTCGACCGCGCCCAGATAGACGCTGAAGAACAGCGCACCCGCGACACCGACAAAGAAGGATGATACCGCAAAGGCGGTCAGCTTGGCCTTCAGCGGGTTCACCCCGATGATTTCCGCCGCGATGTCCATGTCGCGGATCGCCATCCAGCTGCGCCCGACCGTACCGCGCGTCAGGTTGCGCGCCACCCAGGCCAGCGCCACCAGGATCACCAGACAGAACAGGTATTTCGCCATGGCGGTGGCATTGGGGCCGGTGATCGCCACGCCCAGCAATGTGCGTTCGGGCGAATTGATCTGGCCCGAGGCCGAATAATTGTAAAACCACGGCACCTTGTTGAACAGCCACACCAGAAAGAACTGCGCGGCCAGCGTCGCAACCGCCAGATAGAACCCCTTGATCCGCAGGCTGGGCAACCCGAACGCCACCCCGACCAGCGCCGTGACACCGCCCGCCAGCAGCACATGGATAAAGATGCTGATGTCGGGAAAGGCCGTCATCAGCTTGTAGCAGGCATAGGCCCCCACCGCCATGAAACCGCCGGTGCCAAGGCTGACCTGCCCGCAATAGCCGGTCAGGATGTTCAGCCCGATTGCGGCGATCGAATAGATCAGAAACGGCAGCAGAACCGCATTGGCCCAATAGTCGTTGATGACAAAGGGAATGATCCCGAAAGCCACCGCCAGCACGACGTAATAGCGCATCCGGTCGAACTTGATCGGAAAGGTCTGGCTGTCCTCAGCGTAGGACGTCTTGAAGTCACCTGCTTCGCGATAGAACATGGCTTACACCCTCTCGATGATCTTTTCGCCGAACAGGCCCTGCGGCCGGAAGACGAGAAACAGAAGCGCCAGCACATAGGCGAACCAGTTCTCGGTCGCGCCGCCCATCATCGGGCCGATGGTGAATTCAAACAGCTTTTCGCCCACCCCGATGATCAGCCCGCCGACAATCGCGCCTGGGATCGAGGTGAAGCCGCCCAGCATCAACACCGGCAGCGCCTTCAGCGCGATCAGCGACAGTGAAAACTGCACCCCCGATTTCGTGCCCCACATGATGCCCGCCACCAGCGCCACGAACCCGGCGATGGACCAGACCAGCACCCAGATGAAGCGCAGCGAGATGCCGACCGACAGCGCCGCCTGATGGTCGTCGGCCACCGCGCGCAACGCCCGGCCCTGTTTCGAGTATTGCGAAAACAGCGTCAGCGACACGACCAGAAGCGCGGCGATCACCGTGGCCACGATATCCAGCCGGTCGATGAAGAACCCGTAACCGAAGATGTTATAGGTCACGTTGTCGATGATTTCCGACATGCCCTGCGGCAGCCCGACATCCAGCTTCTTGATCTCGGCCCCCCACATGATGTCGCCGAAACCTTCCAGAAAATAGGCCAGACCGATCGTGGCCATGAACAGGATGATCGGTTCCTGGTTGACCAGATGCCGCAGGATGAACTTGTTGATGGCAATCGCCAGCAGCACCATCACCCCCACGGTCAGCACGATCGCCACCAGCCCCGGCAGGTGCCAGCCGAAGTGATGCACATCGGTGCCGAAGATCGCGTTGATCAGATGCGCGAACGGCACCTGGCCCTGTTGCAGCCCGACCAGCGTCAGCGCCGCGAACAGCGCCAGCACGCCCTGTGCATAGTTGAAAATGCCGCTTGCCTTGAAGATCAGAACGAAGCCAAGCGCCACCAGCGCATACATCACACCCGCCATCAGGCCGTTCAGCGTGACCTCTATCGCGAAAAGAAGTTGCTCAGGCATGTCGTGCCCCCCTTGTCAGGTGTTCCACCGGGCCGGGATATGTGCCGTCAGTCATGGCTTACCCCCAGATAGGCGTCGATCACGTCCTGATTGCCGCGCACCTCGGCCGGGGTGCCGTCGCCGATCTTCTTGCCGTAATCCATCACCACCACCCGGTCGGACAAATCCATCACCACGCCCATGTCATGCTCGATCAGGGCGATGGTGGTGCCGAATTCGTCGTTCACATCCAGGATGAAGCGGCTCATATCCTCTTTCTCCTCGACGTTCATGCCGGCCATGGGTTCGTCCAGCAGCAACAGCCGCGGTTCGGCGGCCAGCGCGCGGCCCAGTTCGACCCGTTTTTGCAGCCCGTACGGCAGACGACCCACCGGCGTCTTGCGGATCGTCTGAATTTCCAGAAAGTCGATGATCTTTTCGACCTTCTCGCGGTGCTCGCTTTCCTCGCGCTGGGCGCGGCCCCACCACAGCGCCTGTGCCGCCATCCCGGTTTTCATCAGCGTCATGCGCCCGGTCATGATGTTGTCCAGCGTGCTCATGCCCTTGAACAGCGCGATGTTCTGGAACGTGCGGGCAATGCCCTGACGCGCCACCTGATAGGGCTTCATCTGCGGGCGGCGCTGCCCGTGGAACCAGACCTCGCCCTCGCTTGGCACATAGAAGCCCGAAATCACGTTCAGCATCGACGACTTGCCCGCACCATTGGGGCCGATGATCGCGCGGATCTCGCCTTCGCGGATGTCGAAGGAGATGTCCTTGATCGCCACCACCCCGCCAAAACGCAGGGTGATATTGCGCATCTCCATCAGAACGCCGCCGATCTTGCGGCCATCTGCAGTGGTGTACCCTTCGGTCATGTCTTTCATTCCGCCGCCATCCTCTTGTGCTGAGGCTCGGCCACAGCCGCGTCGCGCAGCTCCAGCGTTGCGGTGATCGCGCCCTTGCGCCCGTCCTCATACGTCACTTCGGTTTTGGTATGGACGCTGGCCGACCCGTCATAGAGCGCCGCAATGAGGTCTGCGTATTTCTCGGCGATGATGGTGCGGCGAACCTTGCGGGTGCGGGTCAGCTCGCCGTCATCGGCGTCCAGTTCCTTGTGCAGCACCAGAAAGCGGTGGATCTGACAACCCGACAGCATCGTATCTTCGGCCACGCTGCGGTTCACCTCTTCGACATGGGCCTGGACCGTGTCCAGCACCCGCGGATGACCGGCCAGTTCCTGATAGGACGCATAGGCGATATTGTTACGCTCGGCCCAGTTGCCGACCGCCGTAAGGTCGATATTGATGAAGGCGATGCACATCTCGCGGCCATTGCCGAAAACCACGGCCTCCAGGATATCGGGATAGAATTTCAGCTTGTTCTCTACATATTTCGGCGCGAACAGGCTGCCATCGGCCATCTTGCCCACATCCTTGGCGCGGTCGATGATCCGCAGGTGGCCGGTGCCTTCCTCGAAGAATCCCGCATCGCCCGTGGCGACCCAGCCTTCGGCATCCTTGGTGTCCGCCGTACTTTCGGGGTTGTTGAAATATTCAACGAAGGTGCCGGGGCTGCGATAGTATACCTCGCCATTCTCGCCGATCTTCACCTCGACGCCGGGGCTGGGCACACCGACCGTATCGGGGCGCACCTGGCCGTCGGGCTGCTGGGTGATGAACACGCTGGCCTCGGTCTGACCGTAAAGCTGTTTCAGATTGATCCCGAGGCTGCGGTAAAACTCGAAAATCTCGGGGCCGATCGCCTCGCCCGCAGTATAGCCCACCCGGACCCGCGAAAAACCCAGCGTGTTCTTCAGCGGCCCGTAAACGAAAAAATTGCCCAGCCAATAGCGCAGCCGGTCCAGCCCGCCCACCGGCCTGCCGTCCAGAATGGCGGGGCCGACCCTGCGCGCCACTGCCATGTACCTGTCGAACAGCCGTTTCTTGAAGGCGCCCGCATCCTCCATCCGGATCATCACATTGGTCAGCTGGGTCTCGAAGATGCGCGGCGGGGCGAAATAATAGGTCGGCCCGATCTCGCGCAGATCGGTCATCATCGTGTCGGGGCTTTCGGGGCAGTTGACGCAAAACCCCGTCCACATCGCCTGACCGACGGAAAAGATGAAATCGCCGACCCAGGCCATCGGCAGATAGGCCAACACCTCGTCCGTGTGGGTCAGATGGTCGAATTCAGCGGTGTTTTTCGAGGTCTCGATGATGTTGCGGTTCGACAGGACCACGCCTTTCGGCTTACCCGTGGTGCCCGAGGTGTAAAGCATCACGCAGGTATGATCCCAGGTCAGCTCGGCGATGCGCGCGTCCAGCTCCGCCTCCAGCCGGGTGTGGGCGGCGCGCCCCTCGGCCTGGATGTCGTGCAACCAGTTCAGATGGGTATGGTCGTATTTCCGCATCCCACGCTTGTCGTTATATAAAACTTGCTCGATATGGTGGATCTGGTCCTGCACGTCGATGACCTTGTCGACCTGCTCCTGATCGCCGCACACCACGAAGCGCGCGCCGCAATTGTCCAGCACATAGGCCATCTCTTCGGCCACGGCATCCTGATACAGCGGAACGGGCACCGCACCGCACATCTGCGCCGCCACCATCGCCCAGTAATGCGCGGGCCGGTTGCGGCCGATGATCGCCACGTAATCCCCGCGGTCCATCCCCAGCGCCAGAAAGCCCAGCGCCATCGCGCGGATTTCTTCGGCCGCTTCGATCCAGGTCCAGCTTTGCCAGATCCCGAATTCCTTTTCCCGGTAGGCGGGGCTTGCACCGTGGATACGGGCGTTGCGCGCCAGCAATGCGGGCACGGAACACAATTCGCCCGAAGGCGCTGTTTGCGTGGTCAAGACTTCTCCTCCCTGCGCCGAGGTTCCGGCGGCGCCGATCGCATTTCGTTGCGATTCTTGCGTCCACTTAGCGTGACTGTTTCTGAGTGACGGTCAAACTTTTCCTGACTTTTGCGCAATTCTTACGAATTGTAACAGCACGCGGATTTGCTTTTCGCGCCCTCGCCGCGATGCTAGCCAAGGGGCGGGAGGACAACAGGATGCAGACAGTCGCAAAAGACCGCGCGCGTATGACAGAGGCCGGGCTGAACCTGATTCAGCAGGCGCTGTCGATCTATGACGCCGATCTGCGGCTGGCGGTCTGCAACCGCATGTTCCGCGAAATGTTCGACCTGCCCAGCGCCCTGGTCACCCCCGGCGCCGGTTTCCGGGATACGATCCGCTTTCTGGTCGAACGCGGCGAATACGGCGAGGTCGACGACCCCGCCACCTTTGTTGCGGACCGGGTCGATCAGGCCCGCGCCTTTCAGGCCCATTACATGGAACGCACCCGCGCCAACGGCCGCACCATCAGCGTCGAGGGCAGCCCGCTACCGCAGGGTGGCTGGGTCACGGTCTATACCGACATCACCGGGATCAAGCGTCAGGAACAACTGCTGCGTACCCGGTCAGAGGAGCTGTCGGATCAGCTTTTGTCCCATGCCGAACAACTGGCCCAGACCAACCGCGAACTGGCCGCCACCAATGCCGCGCTTGAAGAGGCCAAGCGCCAGCTGACCGAGATGGAGGCGCGCACCCGGATGGTCACCGAAATGATGCCCGCCCATATCGCCCATCTGGGCACCGACGGGCATTACACCTATTCTAACCGCCGCCTTGGCATGGTGATGCCCAGCCGCCCCAACGATATCGTCGGGCTGCACGCGGCCCAGGCCCTGGGCGACGAGGCCTTCGCCAAGATCGCCCCGCACCTGCAACGCGCCCTGGCCGCCGAACCCAGCGTGTTCGAATTCAACCACGAGGAAAGCGGCCGCCGCATCCGCGCGGCCTTCACCCCCGAACTCGGCCCCGACGGGGCGGTGAACGGGGTCTATATCCTGTCGATGGACGTCACCGAAGAAACCCAGGCCCGCGCCGCCCTGACCCAGACCCACAAGCGCGAACTGGCCGCGCATCTGACCTCGGGGATGGCGCATGATTTCGCCAATCTTCTGACCATCATCCTGGGACTGCAAAGCCGGCTGGAACGGGTCGCGCCCGCCCCCCGCGCGCAAGAGCTGATCGCCGCCACCCAGGCCGCGGCCCGGCGCGGCGGCACGCTGCTCGACCGGATCGCGTCGATCTCGGGCCAGCGGCAGATGCGCCCCGAACCCACCGACCTGGCCGTCTTTCTGGCCGATCTGCACACCCTTGCCGCCCCCGCCCTGCCCGACGGCATGGCCCTGCATATCGAAACCGGTCCATTCCCTGGCCCCCTGATGCTTGACGCGGGTGCGCTGCAGGACGCGCTGCTGAACCTGATCCTGAACGCCCGCGACGCGATCGGCACAGGGCCCGGCCAGATCAGCCTGACCGCCCGCGCGCTGGGCGATACCTGGGCCGAAATCACCGTCACCGATACCGGCCCCGGTTTCAGCGACGCAGCGCTGATCCATGCGCTCGATCCGTTCTTTTCCACCAAGGGGCAGGACGGCACCGGCCTGGGCCTGTCGGTGGTCTATGACCTGACCAAACTGTGCGGCGGGCGCATCACGCTGGGCAACGGCCCGGCCGGCGCCTGCGTCACCCTGCGCCTGCCGCTGCGCCTGGCGGTCGAAGGCGCCGACCCGAAACTGGTGCTGCTGGTCGAGGATTCGCCGGAAATCCGCGAAACCGTGCGCGAGATGCTGATCGGGCTGGGCCATGCGGTGATCGAAGCCGCCCGCGCCGACGAAGCCGAGGCGCTGGCCGATCTGCCCGGCATCGATCTGGTGCTGTCGGATATCATGCTGGGCGGCGGGCGGACCGGCGCGGCCTTGCTCGATGCGCTGGCGGCCAAGGATCACCCAGCCCAGCGCCTGCTGATGAGCGCGCTGCCCGCCGCCGACAGCCTGCGCCGCGCCGCCGCCACGCGGCATCCGCTGATCGCCAAACCCTTCAGCGCACAGGAACTGGCCCGCTTCCTGTCCCCGGAGCCCACCACATGACCACCGCCCCGATGATCGCGATTCTGGACGACGAGCCGCAAATCCGGCAGATGCTGTCCGAAGCGTTGGGCGATGCGGGCTTTCGCACCGCAAGCTTCGCCCGCGCCACGGAATTCGAGGCCGCCCTGCCCCGCACCGCGCCCGATGTCTGCCTTGTCGATCTCGGCCTGCCCGACCGCGACGGGCTGGCGCTGGTACACCGGCTGGCCCTCGAATCCGGTGCCGCGATCATCATCATCTCGGGCCGCGCGCAGGTGCAGGACCGGGTGACAGGACTGGAACTGGGCGCCGACGACTACATCATCAAACCGTTCGATCCGGCCGAGGTCGTGGCCCGCGTCCGCGCCCGCCTGCGCAAGGGGCGCGAGACCGGCCCCACCGCCGCCACCGCCCGGTTCGAAGGCTGGACCGCGCATTTCGACCGCTATGTGCTGACCGCGCCCGACGGGCGCGACGTGCCCTTCTCCCACGCCGAGGGCGAGGTGCTGCGCCTCTTCCTCGAAAGCCCCAAACGCCTGATCTCGCGCGCGCAGATGCAGGAATCGCTGGGCGGCGCGGCCGGCGAAAGCTTTGACCGGGCGATGGATGTGCGCATCTCGCGTCTGCGGACCAAGCTGGACGAAGACCCGCGCAACCCCCGCCTGATCAAAACGATCTACGGCGCGGGCTATCTGTTTCTGGGCGATGTCGCCTGGACCTGACCCCGCTTCTTTTTCGTACAAGTATCCTCGGGGGTGAAAGGCCCGGCAGGGCCTGAGGGGGCAGAAGCCCCCTGTCCCGCGCGCCCGCGCGCGGCATGCAAAGGCGTCGCCCGCAGGGCGTCGATCCGGTCAGCCCAGCCGCGCCACCGCCCCGGCCAGCACCTTCAGCCCGGTCACCAGATCAGCCTCTTTCGTATCCTCGTCGAAACTGTGGCTCACCCCGCCGATCGACGGCACGAACAGCATCGCCACCGGCATGTGCCGCGCCAGGTTGGTGGTGTCGTGCAGCGCGCCCGACGGCATGTGCCGCCAGCGGCCCGGCACCTCGGCCTCGGCCGCCTCCGCCAGCGCACCCGCCAGCCGCGCATCCATCGCCACCGGCTCCAGCCCCAGCATCGGACCAAAGCTCAGGCTCAACCCGCGCTCGGCGGCCACCTCTGCCGCGCTGTCGCGGATGATCGCCTCCATCCGGGTCAGGCGGTCGCTGTCGCCGTCGCGCCACTGCATCGAAAACACCGCCTTGCCCGGCACCGCCGAGGCGCCGTTGGGCGACAGGGTGACATGGCCAATGGTCCAGACGGTTTCGGGCAAAACGACATTCCTGAACCGCGCGTTGATCCGCGCGTTGAACGCCACCAACCCCTGAAACGCATCGCGGCGCAGATGCATGGGCGTGGTGCCGGCATGGTTCTGCTGGCCCTCGAACGTGATCCGCATGTCGCGGATCCCGACGATCGACCGCACGACGCCGATCGCCGCGCCCGCCGTGTCCAGATAGGGGCCCTGTTCGATATGCGCCTCAATGAACCCGGTGAACCGCGCGGGGGATATGAAATCGCCCGTCACCAGATCGGCCATCCGGGCCCGCCCCGCGGCAAAGTTGCTGCCATCGGGCGCGATCAGCGTATCGGCCTCGGCCAATGTCCGCCCGCCGGCCCAGACGGTACTGCCGGTGGTCACACCATACCGGCCCTCTTCGTCCTGAAAGCTGACGACCGAAACCGGCGGCCCGCCGGCCGCCCGCGCGGTGCGGGCGATCTCCAGCGCCGCCATCACGCCATAAGCACCGTCCAGCCAGCCGCCTTCGGGCTGCGTGTCGCTGTGCGAGCCTATCAGCAGGCCGGGTCCATCGGCCAACCCGAACAGGTTGCCCACGGGATCGAAATACGGTGTCAGCCCGGCCGCGGCGAACTGATCCGCCAGCCATTTTCGGGCCGCGATATCGCTGTCGGAATAGGCCGGGCGCACCACGCCGTCGCCCACCGCGCCGATCCGGCGCAAGGCGTGCAGACTGGCAAGGAAACGGTCGGGATCGGGGGTCATGGCACACCTGCGGTCGGGGAAGGGTCTGCGCCCAGACCTAACAGCCACGCGCACGAAACGCCAACCCTTGGCCCCGCCCGATCAATGGCCTAGGGAGGATGTGAAGACGAAGGAGACAGCCGATGACGCATCTGTGGGTCCGGGCCGAACAGCGCCCGCATGAGGAACGTGTGGGCCTGACCCCCGATGGGGCCAGGGCGCTGCTGGACAAGGGTATTCGCGTGACGGTCGAGCAAAGCGCAACCCGCGCGATCCCGATCGACGGCTACCGCGCCGCAGGCTGCGGCATCGCCCCCGAAAACGCCTGGCCCGACGCGCCGCAGGACGCGATCATCTTTGGCCTGAAAGAACTGCCCGAGGATGGCACCCCCCTGCCGCACCGCCACATCATGTTCGGCCACGCCTACAAGGGGCAGCATTCGGGCAAGGCGCTGTTGCAGCGGTTCAAGGCCGGCGGCGGCACCCTGTATGATCTGGAATATCTGGTGGACGAGGCCGGGCGCCGCGTCGCCGCCTTCGGCTATTGGGCGGGCTATGCCGGTGCTGCGGTCACGCTGAAGGCCTGGGCCGCCCAGCAGCGCGGCGCAATCTGCGGCCCGGTCGGTGCCTATCCCGGCAAAGAGGCCCTGCTGGCCGATCTGGCCATGGATCTCGGCGACGCCGCCCGCCCCAGGGCCATCGTCATCGGCGCGCTGGGGCGCGTCGGCACGGGGGCTGCGGATCTGTGCGAAGCAATGGGCGTCGCCGTTACCAAATGGGACATGGCCGAAACCGCCAGCGGTGGCCCCTTCCCCGAGCTGCTGACCCATGACCTGTTCCTCAATTGCATCTTCGCGCGCCCCGGCACGCCCGTTTTCGTGCCCGCCTCGGCCCTGACGGCCGAGCGCAGGCTGACCGCCATCGGCGATGTCGCCTGCGACCCCGACAGCGATTATAACCCGGTCCCCGTCTATGACCGCGCCACCACATGGGAAGCCCCCGTTCTGCGCGTGGCCACCGACCCGGTGCTGGATGTGATGGCGATCGACAACCTGCCGTCGATGCTGCCGGTCGAATCGTCGCAAGATTACGCCGGGCAGCTCTTGCCTTCGCTGCTGACGCTCGACACTCTGGACACAGGTCTCTGGGGTCGGGCCAAGGCCGAGTTCGACATGCATGTCAAAAATGTCTGAGGAAGGTCACATGGCCAACACCACCGATGTCATCGGCTTTGCAGCGGCTGGGCTGGGCACGATCTGCTGGTTGCCGCAGGCCTTCAGAACCTGGAAGACCAAAGCGACCAGGGACCTTTCGCTCTGGACCAATCTGCTGATTTTGATGACGGTCAGCCTTTGGCTTGCCTATGGCATTCTGCTGGCCTCCTGGCCGCTGATCATTGCTAATGTGATCTCGGTTCTTCTGGTCGGGGCGATCGTTCTGGCCAAACTGATCTATAAGTGACGGCATAAAGGACAACACAATGACAATCCATTGGTGCGGCACCGGCCTTTCCGCCATTCCCGGCCTGCGGCGGCTGATCGAAGCGGGCCATGATGTGACCGTCTGGAACCGCACGCGCGACAAGGCGCAGGCGGCAGTGGGCGACCTGACCGCCGACATCCGCATCTTCGCCATCGACGATCTGGCCGAGGCATTGGCCAAGGGCGATGTGGTGGTGTCCATGCTGCCCGCCGAATGGCATGTGCCGCTGGCCGAACTGGCGATCGCCAAGGGCGCGCATTTCGTATCCTCCAGCTATATCGCGCCCGAGATGCGCGCGCTGGACGATGCCGCGCGCGCGGCAGGTGTGGCGCTGGTCAACGAGGTCGGGCTGGACCCCGGCATTGACCATGTCATGGCGCATTGGCTGATGGCCGATTACCGCGCCTCGGGCAGCTATAATGCCGCCAATGAATATGAATTCATTTCGTATTGCGGCGGGGTGCCGAAAGAACCGAACCCGTTCCGCTACAAGTTCAGCTGGTCGCCGCTGGGCGTGCTGAAGGCGCTGCGCTCCGCCTCGCGCTCGATCCGGGATTTTTCGACGCTGGATGTGGCGCGGCCCTGGGATGCGATCAGCAGCTATACCGCACCCCTGCCGCAACCCGAAAGCTTCGAGGTCTATCCGAACCGCGATTCACTGCCCTTCATGGCAGACTACGGGTTCGAGCCGGGCTGGAAGGTCAAAAGCTTCGTGCGCGGCACCCTGCGGCTGAACGGCTGGGCCGACGCCTGGGGCGATGTATTCAAAGAGGTCGAGACGCTGGAAGGCCCCGAAGGCGACGCGCGGCTGAAAGAGATGTCGGATCAGTTCTGGACCGAAAACGCCTATGACGAAGGCGAACCCGACCGCGTGGTGCTGTGCGTCGCGCTAAAGGTCACGCGCAACGGCGCCCCCGTATATCACAAGACCTATGTGATGGACGCCTGGGGCGACGTACGCAGCACCGCGATGGCGCGGCTGGTGTCGGTGCCTGTGTCGCTGGCGGTCGAGGCGGTTCTGAACCGTGAAATCCCCGCCGGGGTCAGCGCGGCACCAAGCGACCCGAAACTGGTGGCCCGCTGGATGGAAACCACCGGCCGGCTTGCACAGCATCTTCATGTGGTCGACCACCTGAAGGGCTGAGCCCTAGTACAGGTCTTCTTCGAGGTCGGTCACCGACAGGTCGAGCTTATCAAGCCCGTCTTCCAGATAGTCCGGCAGCAGCGGCACCCCCAGCAGATAGTCTGCCGTGGGGGTGGTCGCCTCGTCCCTGGCGGTCTGGATCGCCTCGTCCAGATCGTCCACGCTATAGGTATCGCGGCCGATCCACATCAGCGCCACCAGACTGGCCTTTTCATCCGCGTTCAGCGCGTCGATGAAGGCGCGCAGCTCGGCTTCGGTGGCATCGCCTGCGCGTGCCTCAAGGATCGTATCGGCATCCGCCGTGTCGCCGGGGCTGTCCCAACGGCCCACCTTCACGTCGATTTCACGCGCGCGAAGGATCACGTAGGCAACTTTACTGGGGTTGATTTCAAGCATTTCATTCCTCCCGACAGGGTCAGGGCAGTTTCGCCCCTTCAGCACAGATGCACAAGAGGAGATACATGTCAGTCGTGCTTTGCCAGCGGCACAACCGGTTCCACGCTCTCGGGGGGGACCTCTTCGAAATCGAAATTGTCCAGCCGTGCCGCGCGCTTGCCCGCCCGCTCGGCGGCGGTGCTGATCCCGTCCAGATCGCCGCGCGCCTGGGCGAAATGGGTGTTAAGCTTGCCCACCCGCTCGACCACGATTTCCACATCGCGGTGAAGCTGGCGCAGAGTCTTGCGGATGGCGCCGGCCTGTTCGCGCATCCGCGCATCCTTCAAGATCGCGCGCATCGTGTGCAGCGTGGCCATGCAGGTGGTCGGCGACACGATCCAGACCCGCGCGGCAAAGCCTTCGCGCACCAGTTCGGGGAAATTGGCGTGCAATTCGGCGTAAACGGCCTCGGACGGCAGGAACATCAGCGCGCCGTCGGCGGTTTCGCCTTCGATGATGTAGCGCTCGGAAATCGCGCGGATATGCCCCTTGACCGAGGTGCGCAACTGCTTGGCGGCCTCGTTCAGTTCCCACTGCGTGTTGGCGCGGCGCAGCGCCTCGTACGCCTCCAGCGGGAATTTGCTGTCGACCACGATCGGCCCCGGCGGGTTCGGCAGATGGATCAGGCAATCGGCCCGCTTGCCATTCGAAAGCGTCGCCTGCAACGTATAGCTGTCCGACGGCAGCGCCTTGCCGACGATATCATTCAACTGAATCTCGCCGAACGCGCCGCGGGTCTGCTTGTTCGACAGAATATCCTGCAAGGACAGGACATCGCCCGACAGTTTCTCGATATTCGCCTGCGCCTTGTCGATGGTTTCCAGCCGTTGCTGCAAATCGCCCAGACTGCGCGCCGTGCGGGTGGCGGTGCCCTGCAGGTTCTCGCCCATCACGCGGGTCACGTCAGCCAGGCGCTGCTCCATCAGGTGCAGCATGTTGGTCTGGCTTGCCGCCTGCGCCTCTGACACATGGTTCAGCCCGCCGGCAAGCTGCTGCTGCCCGTCCGACAGCATCTGAACGCTGCGGCCCAGCTGATCCATCTGATAGATCAGCGGCGCGCTCATCTGCGCCGACTGCCCGGCCCGGCGCACCGCCATCACCAGCAGTATCAGCACCAGCCCGATAACGCCCGCCACGACCAGCACCGCCAGCACCAGCGGGTCGTTCAACATATAGCTCTGATCGCCGATCTGGATCATGTGCGTCCGAACAGCCTTTCGATGTCAGACAGTTTCAGTTCCACATAGGTGGGCCGCCCGTGATTGCACTGGCCCGAATGCGGCGTGGCCTCCATTTCGCGCAGCAGCGCGTTCATCTCCTCGCCGCGCATCCAGCGGCCCGACCGGATCGAGCCATGACAGGCCACGCGGCTCAGGATCGCCTCGATCCGCGCCTTCACGCTTTGGCTGTCGCCCAGATCGTCCAGCTCATCCAGAATGTCGTGCAGCATCGCACCCGCGTTCACCTCGCCCAAAATGGCCGGGGTTTCACGCACCGCCACCGCCCCGCCGCCAAACGGCTCGATCACCAGCCCCAGCTGCGCCAGATCGCCCGCAACCTCCAACAACCGCGCGCAATCGCCTTGCGACATCTCGACGATCTCGGGGATCAGCAACGCCTGCGCCGCCACACCGTTTTCGGCCATCTGACGCTTGAGCTTTTCATAGACCAGCCGCTCATGCGCCGCGTGCTGATCAACGATCACGATGCCGCCCGCCGTCTGGGCGATGATGTAATTTTCATGCACCTGCGCCCGTGCCGCGCCCAGCGGCAGATCGGCGGCCTCGACCCCGGTCTCCTCGACCCGGCCCGATGGTGCCGCCGCCTCGGCAAAACCCGGCATATCCTGCGGCGCCTGCGCGCCATGGCTGGCCCGCAATGCGCCGGGCGACGGGCGATCCATCTGATAGACCCGCGCCGGCCCCACGGGTTCCACCCGCATCGCGCCCAGCGTCGCCCCGGCCACGGTGCTCGACGCCCGGTGCCCCGCCGCCGCCAGCGCATGGCGCAGCGCCGACACGATCAACCCGCGCGCCACCCCCGGATCGCGGAACCGGACCTCGGCCTTGGCCGGATGCACGTTCACATCCACCAGATGCGGATCGCAATCCAGAAACAGCGCCGCCGCCGGATGCCGGTCCCGGCTCAGGAAATCGGCATAGGCGCCGCGCAACGCCCCCACCAACAGCTTGTCGCGCACCGGCCGCCCGTTGACGAACAGATACTGCGCCACCGCAGACCCCCGCGAATAGGTCGGCAACGCGGCATAGCCGGTCAGATGCAGCCCCTCGCGCTCGGCATCGATGGGCAGGCTGTTCTCGGCGAACTCGGTGCCCAGCACCCGCGCCAGCCGCCCGTGCAGCGCGTCGAACATGTCGCCGGATTCGGCATCGGCCCGGAACGTCACCCGCCCCTCGCCACCGCCCGACAGATCGCGCAGGGTAAAGCCGACAAACGGCTCGGCCATGGCCAGCCGCTTGACCACATCGGAAATCGCCTGGGTCTCGGCCCGGTCGGAACGCAGAAACTTCAGTCGCGCAGGCGTGGCATAGAACAAATCGCGCAGCTCGACCACCGTGCCGCGCGTCAGTGCCGCAGGCTTCACCGGCGCCACCTGCCCGCCCGACACCGCGATCTCTGCCGCGGCGCCACCCGCGCGCGAGGTGATCTTCAACCGCCCGACCGCCCCCAGCGACGGCAGCGCCTCGCCCCGGAAACCAAAGGTGTGGATATTCAACAGATCCGAACCGTCGATCTTGGACGTGGCATGGCGCGACAGCGCCAGCGGCAGATCCCGCGCCGCGATCCCGTGCCCGTCATCGCTGACCCGGATCAGCGTCTTGCCGCCATCCGAAATCGCCACCTCGACACGCCGCGCCCCGGCATCCAGCGCATTCTCGACCAGTTCCTTGACCGCCGAGGCCGGGCGCTCGACCACCTCACCGGCCGCGATCCGGTTGATCGCGGCCTCGTCCAGCTGCCGAATGACCGGCGGCTCAGCGCTTATGTTGGGGTGGGGCGAATTCATACCACAAGAATTAGCACGCCCAATCCCGATTCGACCATGGGGGTTTCACACCCCCTGCTTCTTCTTCGCACAAATATCCCCGCCGGAGGCATACCCGAGCCGCCCTTGGCGGCGAGATGAAAGGAATCGCCCGGAACGGGCGGCATTTCGAAAAAACCACCGGTTCAGTTGGTGCTCTCCAGCCCCTTGGGCTGCCCCACCACCACAAAATGCAGCGCGTCGGCATCCAGCAGGCGGGCCGCCACCCGGCGCAGATCCGCCTGCGTCACGGCATTCACCTTGTCGTTGCGGGTGGCGATGTAATCCACGCCCAACCCCTCCATCTGCATGCCCACCATGATGTTGGCAATCCGCTCGTTGCCGTCGAACCGCAGCGGATAGGCGCCGGTCAGATAGGTCTTGACCGCGTCCAGCTCGTCTTGCGTCACACCTTCGGCCGCGGCCTTGGCCCATTCGTCCCGGATCACGCCGATCGCCTCGGCCACGCGATTGTTGGCCGACGCCACCTGCCCCAGCACCAGATTGGCATGGTCCATCGTGTAGAGGTAAGAATAGACACCGTAGGTCAGCCCGCGCTTTTCGCGCACCTCCTCCATCAGCCGCGACGAAAACCCGCCGCTGCCCAGAACGCTGTTCAGAACGAAGGCCGGAAAGAAATCGGGATCGCGCCGCGCGATGCCTTCGTGGCCGAACACAGCCACCGATTGCGGTGTGTCGAACGGCACCACGGTCACGCCGCCGCCCAGTTGATAGTCGGCCGGGCCGGGCATCGGCGCGCCGGTGTCCGGCAGCCCGGCAAACAGCCGGTCCAGCAGCGCGCCCAGTTCCGCCGCCGAAATGTCCCCCACCGCCGAGACGTACAGCCTGTCGCGCGCCATCACCCGGTCCTTGGCGGCGATCAGGTCGTCGCGGGTCAGTGCGGCCAGACTGTCCGCTGTCCCATCCGGTGCCGTACCGTAAGGGTGATCGCCGAAGGCCAGCGCGTTGAAGGTCTGCGAGGCGATCTTGTCGGGGTCCTTTTCATCCGACCGGATCGACGACAGGACCTGCCCGCGCACACGTTCCACCGCGTCGTCGTCAAACCGCGGCGCAATCAGCGCCTGATGCAGCAGATCGACCGCCTGATCCCGGTTTTCGGTCAGGACCTGCGCCGAAACCGACAGCGCATCGTTATAGACATCGAACTTGAACGACGCGGCCAGCGCATCGCGCGCGGTGGCGAAGCCGCGCGCATCCAGATCGCCCGCGCCTTCCTCCAGCAGTCCGGTCATCAGGTTGATCGCCCCGCGCTTGCCCGGCGCGTCCAGACTGGCACCGCCCTTGAACCGGATCTCCAGCGCGACGAAGGGGATCTCGTGGCTTTCCACCAGCCAGGCGTCGATCCCGCCGGGCGAGGTGATTTCCTGAATGTCCACCGCCGCGCGAACGGGCAGCGACACCAGAAGTGTCAGAACACAGGCAACGGCGAAACGGATCATTGGGTCACCTCCGGCGCATCGTCGCGCATCAGCCAGCCGGTCACGGCCTTGTCGCGGTCAAAGACCATATGGGCCGCCGTCATCACATCGTCGGGCGTAACCTGTTGCAGCACCTCGGGCCAGTCCTGCACGTCCCGCACCCGCAACCCTATGGCCAGCGCCTCGCCATATTTGCGGGCCAGGCCCTGAATGTTGTCGTCGGCATAGATATTCGCGGCCCGCATCTGCATTTTCAGGCTGTCGAATTTCTGCGCATCCACACCGGTGTCCAGAAATTCGGCGATCACCCCGTCCATCGCGTCCTCGGCCTGTTGCAGGCTGACGCCCTCGGCCGGCACCACCACCAGACCGAAGGTCGTGTCATCCATCGACCCGCCATCATAGAACGCGGCGGTGTAAAGCGCGGTCTGGGTGTCGAATTGCAGCCGCTCACCCAGAAGCGAGGTCGCGCCGTCGCCGCCCAGCAATTCGGCCAGATAGACCAGCGCCGCCGCGGTCTTTTGGTCGCTCGCGTCCCGCTCGGGCGCCAGATAGGTGCGCATGACATAGGGCTGTGCCACGCGCGGATCGGCAAAGCGCAGCCGCCGCTCGGCCAGTTGCGGCGGCTCTTGCGGGCGGGCGCGGGGCATGGCCGCGTCGCTGGGCGCCAGCGGGCCGTAATAGTCTTCGGCCAGCGCGCGCACCGCATCGGGGGTCACATCGCCCGCCACCACCAGAATCGCGTTACTCGGGGCATAGTTGGCACGGTAGAAGGCCAGCGCGTCGGCGCGCGACAGGGTTTCCATCTCGGCCCGCCAGCCGATGATCGGGATGCCATAGGGGTGGTTCATGTACTGCGCCGCGCGGCTTTGTTCGCTGAACAAGGCGGCGGCGCTGTTCTCGGTACGCTGGTTGCGCTCTTCCAGAATCACGTCGCGTTCGGTCAGCACGTCGGTTTCCGACAGGGTCAGCCCCTCCATCCGGTCGGCCTCCATCTGCATCATCAGGGCCAGACGGTCGGCCGCGATGCGCTGAAAATAGGCCGTATAATCCCACGAGGTGAACGCGTTGTCGGACCCGCCATTTGCCTCGACAATGTCGGAAAACGTCCCCGCCGGATAGGCATCGGTGCCCTTGAACATCAGATGTTCCAGAAAATGCGCGATCCCGGATTTGCCCGCAGGTTCGTCCGCAGCGCCGACCTTGTACCAGACCATGTGGACGACGACCGGGGCGCGGTGATCCTCGATCACCACGACCTGCATCCCGTTATCAAGGGTGAAATCCGTCACCGTATCCGCAAACGCGGCCGGGACCAGAAGCGGCAAAAGGACAAAGGTGCTCAGGCACCGGCCGATATGGCGCAGCATGGCAGGACTCCGGGTTGATGCACGGTTAAGCTATGACAATATCGCGCGGGTGCAAGGCCGACCACAGGGTTGTGAGCGTGCTATTCCGGCGCGGGCGGGGCGCCCACGTTACGCACGCCCAACTGGCGCCAGCGGTTCAGCTCCGCGTGCTGGTCGAGCGATTGCTTGCGGTAGGCCTTGTAATAGACATTGACGTTGAACACCCGTTCCAGCAGCCGGCCGTCGTTGCGCCGGCGATAGTCCAGATCCTCGGCCGCCAGGGTCTGACGGATATCCGTGGCCGTGCCGAACCGCGTGGCCTGCGCCATCAGCGCGCCGTCAGAGGCCGGAATGGCGGTCACCGCCAGCCGCGCGGGATTGCCGCCAAGCGCGGCGACGGCGTCGGCCTCGGGGGTGGGGTCCACCCGGTTCGACCCGCCCGGTGTGGGCGCCGGCAGGGCGGCCAGATCCTCGGGCATGGCGATGGGCTTGTTCGGCAGGATCGCGAATTCATCCGGTGTGATGGTGGAGGCACGGATGTTCATCAGCTCGGGCTGCTTGTCGCCCGCGCAGCCGGCCAGCGCCAGCGCCGCCATCACAGAGATCATAATCACCACGCGCGAACCACGCATCCCGGCCTCCTCCACACGTCTTTTGCACCCGATCTTGGCACCTGTCTTCGGCCTTCTTTAGCGCATGGCCGGGGGCGCGTCACGGGGTCTTCTTGCCCTCGGTGAACAGGAGCAGCCCCGCCGCCCCCGCGAAAATGGCGATATCGGCCACGTTGAAGGAATAGGGATTCCGAATCCCGCAGCACGACATGTTCAGAAAATCCGCCACCGCGCCCAGAAAGATCCGGTCCGCCACATTGCCCAGCGCGCCCCCGACCAAAAGACCGGCCGACAGCAGAACCCGCGGCGCGCGCGGGGCCCGGCGGGCCCAGAAGGCGACCCACCCCGCGATCCCCAGCGCCAGCGCCACCAGCACCCAGCGCATGATATCGGTCTCTTGGGTGAACAGGCCGAAATTTACGCCGCGATTCCACGCCATGCGGAAATTCAGGAATGGCGGCACCACGTCGATCGACAGTCTGGTACGCAGATCCAGCCCGAAGACCACAAGGTATTTCGTGGCCTGATCGACCACGAAAACCAGAATTGCCGTCAGGGTCAGCAAGCGCATCGGGGCCTCAGTGCCGGAAATGGCGCATGCCGGTGAACACCATGGCCAGCCCCGCCTCGTCCGCCGCCGCGATGACCTCGTCGTCGCGCATCGAGCCGCCGGGCTGGATTACCGCGGTGGCCCCCGCCTCGGCCGCGGTCAGCAACCCGTCGGGGAACGGAAAGAACGCATCCGACGCCACGACCGAGCCATGGGTCAGCGGCGCGGGCAGGCCCAGCGCCTCGGCCATGTCCTGTGCCTTGCGCGCGGCGATGCGGGTGCTGTCGACGCGGCTCATCTGGCCCGCCCCCACGCCCACGGTGGCGCCGTCCTTGACATAGACGATGGCGTTCGACTTGACGTGTTTGGCAACGGTCCAAGCAAACAGCAGATCGGCGATCTCCTGCTCGGTCGGCGCGCGTTTGGTGACCACTTTCAGGTCGGCGGCGCTGATTTCGCCATTGTCCTTGTCCTGCACCAGAAACCCGCCCGACACCTGCTTGAACGCAATCGCGGCCGCCGCCGGATCGGGCAGCCCATCGGTGGTCAGCAGGCGCAGGTTCTTCTTCTTCGCGAACACCTCGCGCGCGGCGCCGTCGGCCCCCGGCGCGATCACCACTTCGGTGAAGATCTTGGCGATCTCTTCGGCGGTGGGGCCGTCCAGCGGCTGGTTCAGCGCGATGATTCCGCCAAAGGCCGAGGTCCGGTCGCAATCGAACGCGCGGCTATACGCCTCGGTCAGGGTCGCCCCGGTGGCCACGCCGCAGGGGTTGGCGTGCTTGATGATCGCACAGGCCGGGCCGGCCCCCGCGAATTCGGCAACCAGTTCGAACGCGGCGTCGGTATCGTTGATGTTGTTATAGGACAGTTCCTTGCCCTGCCATTTGCGCGCCGTCGCCACGCCGGGCCGGGCCGAGCCATCAGTATAGAACGCCGCCTTCTGATGCGGATTTTCGCCATAGCGCAGGCTTTGCGCCAGATCGCCGGCAAAGGCGCGGCGGCGCGGGGTTTCGACCCCGATCGCGCCCGCCATCCAGGTCGACACCGCCGCATCATAGGCCGCGGTGCGGGCATAGGCGGTCTGCGCCATGCGCTTGCGGGTTTCCAGCGTGGTGTGGTCGTCGTTGCGATCCAGTTCGGCCAGGACGACGTGGTAATCCTCGACATCGACCACCACGGTGACGAATTCATGGTTCTTGGCCGCCGCGCGGATCATCGCCGGACCGCCGATATCGATATTCTCGATACAATCGGCATAGTCGCCGCCCTTGGCCACGGTTTCCTCGAACGGATACAGATTGACCACCAGCAGATCGATCGCGGCGATCTGATGCGCCTCCATCGCGGCCAGATGTTCCTGATCGTCGCGCAGCGCCAGCAGCCCGCCATGCACCTTGGGGTGCAGCGTCTTGACCCGGCCATCCATCATTTCGGGAAAGCCCGTCACATCGGCCACGTCGCGCACGCTCAGCCCCGCCTCGCGCAGCGCCCTTGCGGTGCCGCCGGTGGACAGAAGTTCCACCCCCCGTGCGTCAAGCGAGCGGGCGAAATCGATCAGCCCGGTCTTGTCGGAAACGGAGAGAAGCGCGCGGCAAAGGGGCACGAGGTCAGTCATACAGAGTCATCCTGTTCAGTTTCACACGGACAGCGGGCCGTCATCCGGCACCAGATCCCGAATCCCGAGCGGTGTATCCTGCGCCTTGGCGAGCGTCCAGTTTATCTGTCCCGCATAGTTCAGCACCCGCGATGCCAGCACGATCTGCTGGGTCGCGCGCGGCTTCAGCCGGCCGGTTTCCAGATAGACGCTGGGTTCCAGCCGTAGCTCGGCGTGGCCGTCATGGCGGAACACCCAGATCTCGCCGCTTTTCAATGCCAGCGAAATCGCGGTGCCGCCCATATCCAGCGCGGCGTCCACATCCGGGTGCAGATGAAAGCGCAGCGCATAGGCGATGCCCTGCAGCCGGGCCCGGTCCATCGCCTGATCGAAAACCTTGCGCTGGCGGTCGGAAAACGCGCCCAGCGTGTCCTCGCCGCTCAGTGCGCGGCCGTTATACGACAGATCCAGCCGCCGCGCATGGATCAGCCCGTGGGTCGTGGCATAGCCATCGTGCCAGGCGGTCAGGCTTTGCCCCTCGGGGCCGGCGCTTTGCTGGGCGCCCACATCCTTGGGCGCATCCGCCAGCAATTCGCGGCGGCGCCCCCCGATCAGACGCGCAGCCCCCAGCCGGGCCGACGAATAGCCCGCGATCGCCAGCGTCGAATGCGATTGCGTCGCCCGCCCGGCGCGGCGCCATTCCTCGCCAAAGGACGCGCCCGAGCCGCAGTTGACCACCACCGGCCGCCGCCCCGAGGTCAGCTCGAACGCCAGGGTCGAGGCATGGGCGTTATAGGACACCGCCGGCGCGGGCGGCGCGCTGGCGTCGGTGATGACACTGGTGCGCCCTTCGGACAGCCGGGCATAGCCCATGGCCAGGCCGGTATTCGCCGTGGCCCGCACGCCCGAGGCCGCCAGCGCATGATCCAGCCGCCCCTCGACCCCGCGCCCGCCACCATGGAACCGCGCCAGCCCGCCATCGGCGTGACGCAACGCACGCAGGGTCGGCGCGATCCGCTCGATCGCCTGCACATGGTCGCGTGGCGTGACCTGCCCCGCCCCCGACAACGCCGCGGCGGCCCAGGTCAGCAGGGTGAACACCTCCAGCAATTCCTCGGGGTTGCGGGTGGGGATGCCGCCCTCGGCGTCGATCTGCTCGCGGCATTCGCGGGCCAGCGCCCGTGCCGCCGGGGCCACATGCCGGTCCATACCGCTCAGCGCCAGCCCGGCATAGATCAGCCCGGTCAGCGCCTCGAATCGCGGCAGGCCGGGGGCCGCGCTTTTCCAGCGGCGTGACAGAAAGATGGTCTGTTGACCCAGCGAGCGGAAATAAGCCTCGGACCCGTTGCTTTCCTGCCCGCCCAGCAGAAAGATCGCGTGATTGATCCAGCGGATCAGCCGCCGCCCGGTCAGGTCGGGCGACCAGCCCGGCCCGCGTCCACGCCCGTGGCGCGCGATCCATTCGGCGGTCCAGCCCTGCGCGCGGGTCCGTGCGGCGGCGTCGCCCACTGCGGCCAGATCGTCCAGCCAGGTAAAGCCGTGCAGCTCTTCCTCGAAAACGGATGACGGCATCGGCAGATCCCAGATCGCGGTTTCCGGCGCCTCGACCAGATAGCCCGCGAACAGGAAATTCCCGCCGATCAGCTGCCGCCCGCGGGCAAACGACCCGATGGTGCGCGGCTCGGGCTGCGAGGTAAAGCCGGTGGCCGGTTTCGCCATGGTCGACAGACGCGCGTGAAGACGGTCCATGAAACCGCTGCGCCTGGCCTGCCAGCTTCCGGTGTGCGAAACGCCTGCCATCCTGTCCGTTATCTGCTCTGGGCGGGGGACCCGATTTTAAGCGCGACCATACCGTTCGGCGCGCGGCCTGTCACCGGCGAAAACCCGGCTCAGGCGGGTTTGCGCAACACGGCGATATAGAACCCGTCCATTCCGCCCCGGTCGGGCCAGAAATCGGGGCGCAGGCGGACCCCGCCCTGCGCATCGCGCCAACCATCCTCGACCCAGGGCGCGTCGGGCGGCGCGGCGGTCAGGCCGGGGTGACGGGTAAGGGCGTCCGCGATCTGTTTCTCGCCTTCTTCAGGCAGCAGGCTGCAGGTGCAAAACACCAGCCGCCCGCCGGGTTTGAGAAAATCCAGCGCCCGGTCGATCATCCGCGCCTGAAGCGCGAACAGCGGTTTGATGTCCTTGCCGGTGCGCGCAAAGGGCTGATCGGGATGGCGGCGCAGGGTGCCGGTCGCCGAACAGGGCGCATCCAGCAGGATCGCATCAAACGGCGCCTCGGGCTGCCATGTCAGCGCATCGGCGACGACGATCCGCGCCTCCAGTTCGGTTCGGGCGAGGTTTTCCTCAAGCCGCGCCAGCCGCTGCTCGGATATGTCCAGCGCGGTCACATCGGCCCCGGCGGCGGCAAGCTGCATCGTCTTGCCCCCCGGCGCCGCGCACAGATCGGCCACACGCTCGCCCGGTTGCGCCGCCAGCAGCCTGGCAGGCAGCGCGGCGGCGGCATCCTGCACCCACCACGCGCCATCGCCATAGCCCGGCAGGGCCGACACCTGCACCGGCCCGCTGATCCGCACCGACCCCGTCGGCAACAGATCGCCGCCTACCGCTTCGGCCAGCCCGGCACCATCGCCATCCTTCGGGGTCAAATCCAGCGGCGCGCCCCTGGCGTGGGCCGCTTCCAACGCCAGCACACCAGCCCGGCCATAAAGGCTTTCGAGTCGCCCGCGCAGCCAGCCCGGCATCCGCTGCGGCGGCAGGGCGGCCCAGACATCGGCCGGGGTCTCGGCCGCCTTGCGCAGCACCGCATTGGCCAACCCGGCCAGATGCTGGGTCTTTTGCCCCTTGCGCAGCAGCGCAACGGCGGAATTGACCACCCCGTGCGGGGCGGCGCCCTCTTCCAGCATCTCGACCACCGCCAGGCGCAACACGTTATGCGCCTCGGCCGGTGGCGGCTTGCGCAGCATCGGCGCCAGCACCGCATCGGCCCGGCCCATATGCCGCAGCGTCGACAGCGCCAGCCGCTGCGCCCGGGCCCGCTCTGACGGCTCCAGCCGCGCCAGCGGGCCATCCTCGCCGGTCAGTTCGGCCATCTGCCGGTGCTCTTGCAGCACCAGATGCAACAGGTCTGCCGCCGCGCCCCTTGCCGTGTCAAAGCCGTCTGCCATCTGCCATCCCGTCTTGCCGCTATGCTGCCCCGCCCGTATATCAAGGGAACCAGGCCCACAAGGAGTGCCGACATGAGCGACGACCCCCGCAAAGACCTGCCGCCCGCCGCGATCCGCGCCCTGGCCGAGGCCGAGGAGCGGCGCAAGAAGGCCGCCGACCGGGCCGCCCTGCCCAAGGAACTGGGTGGGCGCGACGGCCCCGAACCCGTGCGCTATGGCGACTGGGAAAAGAAGGGCCTCGCCATAGACTTCTGAGGGCGGGCCGGCTCAGATCCCCAGCACGTCCACCATGTCATACTCGCCCGGGTGCATGTCCTGCCCCCAAAGCGCCGCCTTCAGCGCGCCGCGGGCAAAGATGCGCCGGTCGGTCGCTACATGGCGCAGGATGATCCGCTCGCCCTCGCCCGCGAACAGCACGTCATGCTCGCCCACGATATCGCCGCCGCGAATGGCACTATAACCGATCGCCCCCCGATCGCGCGCGCCGGTGATGCCGTCGCGGCCACGCTCGGCCACCGCATCGTGATCCACGCCGCGCCCCTCGGCCGCAGCCCGGCCCAGCATCAGCGCCGTGCCCGAGGGCGCATCGACCTTGTGGCGGTGATGCGCCTCGATCACCTCGATGTCGTAATCGGCATCCAGCGCCGCCGCGACCCGCCTGGTCAGTTGCACCAAAAGGTTGACGCCCAGGCTCATGTTGCCCGCCCGCACCACCACCGCATGGCGCGCGGCGGCGGCAATCCTGGCCAGATCGTCGGCCATCAGCCCGGTCGTGCCGATCACATGCACCGCGCGGGCCTGCGCCGCCAATGTGGCGAATTCCACCGTCGCGGCGGGCGCGGTGAAGTCGATCACCGCCTGCGCCCTGGCCATCGCCGCCAGCGGATCGTCGGTCACGATCACCCCGGTATCCGGCTCGCCCACCAGCGCGCCCGCATCCTGCCCGATCCAGTCGCTGCCCGCGCGTTCCACCGCGCCGACCAGCCGCGCGGCATCGCTTTCCAGCACCGTACGGATCAGCATCCGCCCCATCCGGCCCGACGCGCCTGCGATCACAATTCCGGGACGATCGGTCATCTTGTTCTCCATCCTATCCATCGGCCCGGTTTAGCCGAGCCGCCCGGCATAAGCAAAGCCCCGCTTGCGCGACGCCGCGCCATCGCCTAGATGCACGTCATGGCAAAAAACAGGTTCAACACGGGCGCAGGCCCTTCCCAGCGCCAGCTTCGCGTGGGCGAGCTGATCCGCCGCACGCTGTCCGACGTGCTGGCGCGCGGCGACATACATGACCCCGATCTCAACCGCATGTCGATCACCGTGGGCGAGGTGCGGACCTCGCCCGACCTCAAGGTGGCCACCGCCTTCGTGCTGCCGCTGGGCGGTGACCACGCCGAAGAAGCCCTGGCCGCCCTGCGCCGCAACCGGTTCGAGCTGCGCCGCGCGGTGTCCAAGGCGCTGACGCTGAAATTCTCGCCCGAGATCCGCTTTGCCATTGACGAAACATTCGACCGGATGGACGAAACCCGCCGCCTGCTGTCGCAAGACAACGTGCGCCGCGATCTGGAAGGGGAAGAGGATGACGAGGCTTAAGCGCCTCCTGTCCGTCCTTCCGCTTGTCCTGCTTCCGGCGCTGGCCCATGCGACCTGCGCGCCCCTCGCCCATGACGGTCTGCCCTATACCGTCTGCACCATCGACCCCGCCACCGAGGATCTGCGCCTGTTCCGGCTGGATGCGAGCGGTCAGGTGCTGGGCAGTTTCGAACGCCTGCGCGATATGCTGGCCGGGCAGGGCAAAGACCTGACCTTCGCCATGAACGCCGGGATGTACCATCAGGATCGTGCGCCGGTGGGCCTGTATATCGAAAACGGCACACAACAGATGCGCGCCATCCCTTCGGCCGGACCCGGCAATTTCGGGATGCTGCCCAACGGGGTGCTTTGCATCACCGACGGCGCCGCGCAGGTGATCGAAACCCGCGCCTATCTGGCCAACCCGCCCGCCTGCCGCTTTGCCACCCAATCGGGGCCGATGCTGGTCACCGGCGGTGCACTGCATCCGCGTTTCCTGCCCGACAGCACCTCGCGTTATATCCGTAACGGGGTGGGCGTGACCGAAACCGGCACGGTCGTCTTCGCGATTTCCGAACGCCCGGTGACGTTCCATGAATTCGCCACCCTGTTCCGCGATGCGCTGCACACGCCCGAGGCGCTGTTCCTCGACGGCAATATCTCGCGCCTGTATTCCCCCGACCTGGGCCGCAGCGATGGCGGCTTTCCGATGGGGCCGATCATCGGCACCGTTGACGCCGCCGCCCCGCTTCGCTAGCACGCGGGCCTTGCACAAGGACCGGAGACAAACCCATGGGCCGCAGCCGTAAGGGACGCGACATTTCAGGCTGGCTGGTGGTCGACAAACCCGCCGGCATCAGTTCGAACGCGGTGGTGAACAAGGTCCGCTGGGCGTTCGGCGCCAGGAAGGCGGGCCATGCCGGTACCCTCGACCCCGAAGCCACCGGCGTGCTGGCCGTGGCCCTGGGCGAGGCGACCAAGACCGTGCCCTATATCACCGACGCGCTGAAGGCCTATGTGTTTACCGTGCGGCTGGGGCAGGCCACCAATACCGACGATGCCGAGGGCGAGGTGATCGCCGAAAGCAGCGCCCGCCCCACGGACGACGAAATCCGCGCCGCCCTGCCGCAGTTCACCGGCGACATCATGCAGGTGCCGCCGAAGTTTTCGGCCGTGAAGATTGATGGCGAGCGCGCCTATAAACTGGCCCGCGACGACGAAGAGTTCGAGATCGCCGCCCGCCCGCTCTATGTCGACAGCCTGGAAATGATCGCCCGCGACGATGCCGACCATGTGACGCTGGAAATGGTCTGCGGCAAGGGCGGCTATGTCCGCGCCATCGCCCGCGATCTGGGCGCGGTGCTGGGCTGCCACGGCCATGTGCGCGCCCTTCGGCGCACCTGGTCGGGCCCCTTCGACGCCGAGGACGGGATCAGCATGGAACTGGTCGAAAAACTGGCCAGAACCCCCGAACTGGACAACTACCTGCGCCCGCTGGAACAGGGGCTCGAAGACCTGCCCGAACTGCGCTGCACCCCCGAGGGCGCGGCGAAACTGCGCAACGGCAATCCCGGCATGGTGCTGACCTCGGACGTTGAATATGGCGACGAGGCCTGGGCCTCGCTCGATGGCAAGGCGGTGGCGGTCGGTATCTACAAATCGGGCGAACTGCATCCCAGCCGGGTGTTCAACCCGTAACCCCCGGCTTCTTTTCCGTTCAAATATCCCCGCCGGAGGCCCGAAAATTCGCAGAATTTTCGCCCCGCTTTTTCGCGGAAAAAGCGCAACCCCTTGCGCAAATAGCCAAGCGCCGCCAAAACCGGGCCATGATCACACGCACCCATCTCAAGGGCGACGCCGCCTCGACCGCCGTCTATTCACCCTGCGAACGCTACCGCTATACCCTGACCCGCGTCTGGAACCCCGAGGGGCAAAAGGCACTGTTCATCATGCTCAACCCCTCCACCGCGACCGAGGTGCAGAACGATCCCACCGTGGAACGCTGCGAACGGCGCGCCCGCGCACTGGGTTTCGGGGGGTTCCGGGTGACCAACATTTTCGCCTGGCGCGACACTGACCCGAAAAAGATGCGCGCGGCGACCGATCCGGTGGGGCCCGAAAACGACGCCGCGATTCTGGAAAGCTGCCCCTGGGCCGACCGGATCATCTGTGCCTGGGGCACCCATGGCGCGCATCTGGGCCGCGGCCCGCAGGTCGAACGCCTGCTGCGCGCCACCGGCCTGCCGCTTTATCACCTCGGGCTCAGTCAGGCGGGCCACCCCAAGCATCCGCTTTACATCGCCTATGCCCGCCAGCCCGAATCCTGGGGCTGACCGCCGCGCCGGCCAATGCTTCAAAATTGGTTAAACCTTTAGAACTGGTTAACCAATGACTTGGAAACCAGTAGCCCTCCGGTGCCTGCCCCGTATTCTGCAGATGGTGGAGAGTGCCCCGCATCCTGTGCGGCGGCATGGGTGACAAGGGGTATGGGTCATGTTTGGCTTGGCAGGTCTGCTTGGGCTTTTGATGGTCGGTTTTTCGGTCGATGTCAGCGACATTGCTGAACCGACCGCGGACGAAGACAATCCTGACGGCGATACGCTTTCGGACGAGGTGCCCGAGAATGAAACGCTGGAAGGCACGGATGAGGCCGACTCGCTTTTGTCCCATATGGGTGACGATGTGCTTTTCGGCGGCGGCGGCGATGATACGCTGAACGGCGCGGGCGGCGACGACCTGTTGCTGGGCGCCGAAGACGACGATTTCCTGATGGGCGAAGACGGCGAAGACGCGCTGGAAGGCGGCACCGGCGACGATACTCTGAACGGTGGCGATGGTAATGACGAGCTGCTGGGCCAGGCCGGCGACGATATTCTGGACGGCGGCGCGGGCGACGACACGCTGATCGGCGGCCCCGGCGACGATCAGATGAATGGCGGCCCCGGCGATGACGGTCTGATGGGCGGCGAAGGCGACGACAGCCTGACCGGCGGGAACGGCGCCGACGTGCTGAACGGCAATCTGGGCGATGACACGATCGCCGGGGTCAACACAGACCCCGACACCGGCGCGATCGAGGATGACGGCGCCCGCGACTATCTGAACGGCGGCGATGGTGACGATCTGCTGGTGATCGGCGGCGGCGACAACGCCACCGGCGGCGACGGGGCCGACACCTTTACCCTGGGCGACTGGATCGACGACGGCGGCCCCGCCCTGATCGAGGATTACAACAGCGAAGAGGACGCGCTGATCGTTCTGTACGACGATGTGGCCCATCCCGACCCGGAACTGTCCATCGAACCTTCGGACACTGACCCCGATGCTACGATGGTGTTTCTGGACGGAATGCCGCTGGTGGAACTGACCGACGCCGCCGGGCTCGACCTGTCCCACATCTCGTTGGTGGCGCAAAGCGCCCTTGCCATGGAAATGGGTGTGGCCGCCTGATATCCGCGCGGGGTTGGCCGCGCCGTGCCGCAGGGCTAGGGTGGCGGCGAACAGCCATCGGGACGATTGCGCCGTGACCAAGATTGACCCCCAGCCCGACCGCCTGACCGACGAGATCGCAGGTTTGCGCGAAGAGATCAGAACCTTCAACCAACACCGGTTCGTGCAAGTGCAGAATTCGTTCTGGCGGCTTCTGGGCTATCAGTTCATGCGCGGAGTCGCGATGGGGCTGGGCACGGTGGTGGGCGCCACGATCCTGGTGTCGGTCGCCGCCTATTTCCTGGCCCAGATCGACTTTATCCCGATCATCGGCGACTGGGCCGGGATCATCGCGCAGGAAATCAACCACGGACAGATGGAGCCGGTGCAGTAAACCTCTGCCCCCTTTCCTTTTGCCGCGAAATCCCCTATACGCGCGCATCCGCCTGTCAATTGGCGGTCAACTTCTCCACGGGCCCTGCTGGACGACATCCCGGCTTGTGCCATTCACCCTTTGCTTAAAGGAGACCCCGATGTCGATTACTGCTGAAGAGAAAAATCGCCTGATCAAGGAATACGCCACCAAGGAAGGCGACACCGGTTCGCCCGAAGTGCAGGTGGCCATCCTGACCTCGCGGATTTCCACGCTGACCGAACACTTCAAAGACCACAAAAAGGATAACCATTCCCGCCGTGGTCTGCTGATGATGGTCGCCCAGCGCCGGAAACTTCTGGATTACCTCAAAGGCAAGGAAGAGGCGCGCTACACCAACCTCATCCAGCGCCTCGGCATTCGCCGCTAAGACAAGGCCGCGCCTCCGATCCGGGGGCGCGTTCTTCTTTCAGATCATGGCATCTGCCGCAGCGGCCCGAAGGCCCGGCAGCTCTGTCAGACGTCCGCAGCCTGCCCTACCGGGCCTTGTGGGGTGGGCAGGATGGAAAGACCAAGAGGCCACGGGGCATACGGCCCCGTACGCAATCGGGGGAACGGGAGGGTCCCACCCCCAACATAGGAAACGAAATGTTTAACGTTACGACAAAATCGATGCAGTGGGGCGACGAGACCCTCACACTTGAAACGGGCAAGGTTGCCCGCCAGGCCGATGGCTCTGTCATCGCCACCCTCGGCGAAACCTCGGTCATGGCCAACGTGACCTTCGCCAAGGAACCGAAGCCGGGTCAGGATTTCTTCCCGCTGACGGTCCACTATCAGGAAAAATACTATGCCGCCGGTAAAATCCCGGGCGGTTTCTTCAAGCGCGAGGCGCGCCCGACCGAAAAAGAGACGCTGACCGCGCGTCTGATCGACCGGCCGATCCGCCCGCTGTTCGTACCCGGCTTCAAGAACGAAGTTCTGGTGATGTGCACCGTGCTGAGCCACGATCTGGTCAACGATCCCGATATCGTGGCGATGATCGCCGCCTCGGCCGCGCTGACCATTTCCGGCGCGCCCTTCATGGGCCCGATCGCCGGTTGCCGCGTTGGTTTCGTGGATGGCGAATACATCCTGAACCCCGAAGTCGACGACATGCAGAACCTGCGCAACAACCCCGAGCAGCGGCTTGATCTGGTTGTCGCCGGCACCAAAGACGCCGTGATGATGGTCGAATCGGAAGCCTATGAGCTGTCCGAGGCCGAAATGCTGGGCGCCGTGACCTTCGCGCATGAGCAGATCCAGCCGGTGATTGACCTGATCATCAGCCTGGCCGAAGCGTCGGCGAAAGAGCCCTTTGACTTCCAGGCCCCCGATTATTCGGACCTGTATGCCAAGGTGAAAGCCGCCGGCGAAGCGGCCATGCACGCCGCCTATGCGATCACCGACAAGCAAGAGCGCACCGCCGCCGTTGCCGCCGCCAAGGAGACCGCCAAGGCGGGCCTGTCCGAGGAAGAGCTGGAAGATACGAACCTCGGCGCCGCCCTGAAAAAGCTGGAAAGCGCCGTTCTGCGGGGCGATGTGGTGACCAACGGCAAGCGGATCGACGGCCGCGCACTGGATACCGTGCGCCCGATCGTCTGCGAAACCGGCCTGCTGCCGCGCACCCATGGCTCTGCCCTGTTCACCCGTGGCGAAACCCAGGGCCTGGTCGTGACCACGCTGGGCACCGGCGACGATGAACAGTTCATCGACGCGCTGCACGGCAACTTCAAATCCAATTTCCTGCTGCATTACAACTTCCCCCCCTATTCGGTGGGCGAAGTTGGCCGCGTTGGATCGCCCGGCCGCCGCGAAATCGGCCATGGCAAACTGGCATGGCGCGCCCTTCAGGCCGTTCTGCCCGCCGCGACCGATTTCCCCTACACGATCCGCATCGTGTCGGAGATCACCGAATCCAACGGCTCCAGCTCGATGGCGTCTGTCTGCGGCGGTTCGCTGTCGATGATGGATGCGGGCGTGCCGCTGAAAGCGCCGGTTGCCGGTGTGGCCATGGGCCTGATCCTGGAAGATGACGGCCGTTATGCCGTTCTGACCGACATCCTGGGCGACGAGGATCACCTCGGCGACATGGACTTCAAGGTTGCAGGCACCGAAAACGGCATCACCTCGCTGCAGATGGATATCAAGGTTGCGGGCATCACGTCCGAGATCATGGAAAAAGCCCTGGCACAGGCCAAGGCCGGCCGTCTGCACATCCTGGGCGAAATGGCCAAGGCGCTGACCGAAGCCGGCGAATTCTCGGCCCACGCGCCGCGGATCGAAACGATGACCGTGCCCACCGACAAGATCCGCGAAGTGATCGGCTCGGGCGGCAAGGTCATCCGCGAGATCGTGGAAGTGTCGGGCGCCAAGGTCGATATCAACGACGATGGCGTGATCAAGATCGCCTCGGCCAATGCCGACGCCATCCAGAAGGCCTATGACATGATCTATTCGATCGTGGCCGAGCCGGAAGAGGGCAAGATCTACAAGGGCAAGGTCGTGAAAATCGTCGATTTCGGCGCCTTCGTGAACTTCTTTGGCAAGCGTGACGGGCTGGTCCATGTCAGCCAGATCGAAAACCGCCGCCTGAACCATCCTTCGGACGTTCTGAAGGAAGGTCAGGAAGTGTGGGTCAAGCTGTTGGGCTTCGACGATCGCGGCAAGGTGCGCCTGGCGATGAAGATGGTCAACCAGGAGACCGGCGAAGAGCTGACAAGCGAGGAAGCTACCACCGCAGAGTAATCCGCGCCGGTTTCTGAGCAATTTCTGAGAATACGAAAGCCCCGGTGTTTCCATCGGGGCTTTTTTCTTATTGAGGGTTCCCCGGTTGTCGCTAACGTGCATTCGCACAAGTGACTTTTAGAAAAAATACTTTGTCAGATCAGCACATTGGCACCGCTAATGCCCGCCGTACCTGTCGGGGCGGGCAACCCATGTTCAATGCCACTCTTACGGTCCGTGTTGGAACCATGCCATGATCATAACCTGCACGAGCATCCCGCCCAGGATGCGCTATCTGCCCGCGTTCTTCAAAGAGCTCGGCAAACAGCGGCACCGGCCCGACGCTGTCGAACTTTACGTTGCCAAAACCTATCGCCGCTTCCCCGGCGCGGTCCCAAGCCTGCCCGAACTGCCCGACTGGGTGACCGTCATCACCGCAGAGCAGGACTTCGGTCCGGCAACCAAGATCCTGCCGGCCGTCCACAAATGGCGGGACAAGGATATCGACATACTGTTTTGCGATGATGACCAGCGTTATGATCGGTTCTGGGCCGGCAGGTTCGCTGCGGACCGCAGGAAATGTCCTGACGCCGTGCTTTGCGAACATGGGTTCGATTTTCAATATCTCGGCCTGCCGATCCCCCCGAACCCGCCGCAGCCACGCCTGCGCAAGATCACCTGGACCCAGCGAAAGATCCATCGGGCCAAACGTGTGTTGAGCCTTGGCATGTATACGCCGCCCCGTCCCGCCTATGGTTCCTGGGCCTATGTCGACATCGTCGAAGGCTTCCGCGGAATATCGGTCAAGCCGCGCTTCTTCGACGACGAGGTGTTCGACATCCCCGAAATATTGTGGACAGTCGATGATATCTGGCTTTCCGGGCATCTTACCCGCACGGGCCATGCCCTTCGGACAACCAGCAACCCGATGCGTGCCCTGCTCGACCCGGAAGCCCCGCATGACGTCGCACCGCTGACCACGCACAGCGAAGAGGGCGTCGGCAGAATGGCGGCGAACATCCAGTGCGTCCGGTATTTTCAGGAAAAATACGGCATCTGGCAGTGACGGGATAGGCGGGCGCGACAAATGCGCCCGCCACGTCCCTGAACGGCTTAGTCCGGCGCCTTGACCGTGCGCAGGTAGGGGAAGATTTCCTTCACCGCGCCGAACTTCTCTTTCGCCTGTTCGGTGGTCAGCGACAGCGCCACGATCACGTCATCGCCCGGCCTCCAGTTGGCCGGCGTGGCGATCGGAACACCCTTCGACGCCTGAATCGCGTCCAGCGCGCGCAGGATTTCGTCGAAGTTGCGGCCCACCGACATCGGATAGATCAGCATCAGCTCGATCTTCTTGTCGGGGTTGATGATAAAGGTCGTGCGCACCGTGGCGGTATCGGCGGGGGTGCGGCCATCGGGCAGATAGGCCTCTGCCGGCAGCATGTCATAAAGCTTGGCAATCTTGAGCCCGTCATCGGCGATGATCGGGAAGCCCATCTTGACGCCGGCAAAGCTTTCGACGTCGGCTTTCCACTTCATGTGCTCTTCCACACCGTCCACGGAAATCCCGATCACCTTGGTGTTGCGTTTGGCGAATTCGCCCGCAAGCTGGGCCGCCGCACCGAATTCGGTGGTGCATACCGGGGTGAAATCCTTGGGGTGGGAAAACAGGATGGCGTAGCTGTCGCCGATCCATTCGTGAAAATCGATGGTTCCTTCGGTCGTGTCGGCCGTGAAATTCGGGGCCGTGTCATTGATGCGGAGCGCCATGGCGTATCCTTTCCTCATATTCGGAAACATGTCCCAGTATTATGATAGGATATTCTGTGCGCTTCTACACCTGCTTGCAGGCAAATATTGTTGGTGACACTGTGTCGCGCGACAGCGCCACGATGCGCCACAGGAGGTTCCCATGATCGAGAAGCGCCAATTCTATATCAACGGCATGTGGGTCGACCCGGCCGCGCCCCGCGATTGCACCGTGATCGACCCCTCGACCGAGGAAAGCTGCGCGGTGATCTCGCTCGGCGGGCAGGCCGATACCGATGCCGCCGTCGCCGCCGCGCGGGCCGCCTTTGCCGGATATGCCCGCACATCGAAGGCCGACCGCCTGGCCCTGATCGAGCGGATTCTGGCGATCTACACCCGCCGCGCCGATGAAATGGGCGCCGCGATCAGCCTTGAAATGGGCGCGCCGATCGACTTTGCCTGCGCCAATCAGGTCGGCGCCGGCAGCTGGCATATCCGCAATTTCATCACCGCGCTCAAGGCGTTCGAATTCGAGCGCCCGCTGGGCGATCACGCCCCCAATGACCGCATCCTGATGGATCCGGTCGGCGTGGTCGGCATGATCACGCCGTGGAACTGGCCGATGAATCAGGTCACGCTGAAGGTAATCCCGGCGCTGGCGACGGGCTGCACCATGGTGTTGAAACCCTCGGAAATCGCGCCGCTGTCGTCGCTGCTGTTCGCCGAGATACTGGACGAGGCCGGGGTCCCCGCCGGGGTGTTCAACCTGGTCAATGGCGACGGACCGGGCGTCGGCACCCAGTTGTCGGGCCACAAGGATGTGGACATGATCAGCTTCACCGGCTCGACCCGCGCCGGGATCGCGATCTCGAAGAACGCCGCCGACACGCTGAAACCCGTGCATCTGGAACTGGGCGGCAAGGGCGCCAACATCATCTTCGCCGATGCGGACGAGGCGGCGGTCACCCGCGGCGCGCTGCATTGCTTCAACAACACCGGGCAGTCGTGCAACGCGCCGACCCGGATGCTGGTCCAGCGCGAAGTGTATGACGCGGCGGTGGAAACCGCGGCCCAGGTCGCCAAGACACTGGCCGTGGGATCGGCGCATGACACAGGCCGCCATATCGGCCCGGTGGTCAGTGCCGCGCAGTTCGACAAGATCCAGGGAATGATCGAAACCGGCATCGCCGAAGGCGCGCGGCTGGTCGCCGGTGGTTTGGGCCGGCCCGAAGGCTTCAACCGCGGGTATTTCGTGCGCCCCACGGTGTTTGCCGATGTGACCAACGACATGACCATCGCGCGGCAGGAAATCTTCGGCCCGGTGCTGTCGATCATCCCGTTTGAAAGTGAAGAAGAGGCGCTGACCATCGCCAACGACACCGAATACGGCCTGACCAACTATGTGCAGTCGCAAGACAGCGCGCGCTGCAACCGTCTGGCGCGGGAGCTGCGGTCCGGCATGGTCGAGATCAACGGCAAGTCCCGCGCGGCCGGGGCGCCGTTTGGCGGCATGAAACAATCGGGCAACGGGCGCGAAGGCGGCACCTGGGGGCTGGAGGATTTCTGCGAGGTCAAATCGGTGGGCGGCTGGGCGGCAGAATAAAGGCGCGCCTGCGGCGCACGACATGCGTTCGATTGGGGCGCTGCCCCAAACCCCGGGATATTTGCACCAAAGCAATTGAAGCGCGATGCTTCGTGTTTTGCTTTGGGCTAAATATCCCCGCCGGAGGCACCGCCGGTTTTGACTAGAACGGGCATTTGGCCGAAAAGCTGAGCCCCATGCCGCCATCGGGGTGGCGCAGGCGCAGATTTTCGGCATGCAGCATCAGGCGGGGGGCGTGGCGGGCCGCGCCCTCGGCATAGAACGGGTCACCCAGAATCGGGTGGCCCAGCGCCAGCATATGCACCCGCAGCTGATGGCTGCGCCCGGTCTTGGGATAGAGCCGCACCCGCGTCGTGTGCTCCTCATAGCGCACCACACGCCAGTCGGTGATGGCGGACCTGCCGTTTTCGTGGTCCACCTTCTGTTTCGGACGGTTCGGCCAATCCACGATCAGGGGCAGATCAATGGTGCCCACTTTCGGCTCCAGCCGGCCCCAGACCCGCGCGACGTAGGTCTTTTTCACCTGACGCTTCTCAAACTGCAGGCCCAGGTGGCGCTGCGCGGCGGGGGTCAGGGCAAACACCATCACGCCGGATGTGTCGCGGTCCAGCCGGTGCACCAGCAGCGCCTCGGGAAAGGCCGTCTGAATGCGCGACAGCAGGCAATCGGCCAGATGCGCGCCCTTGCCCGGCACCGACAACAGCCCGGCGGGCTTGTTGACGAGCAGCAACTCGTGGTCCTGATACAGGACCTCCAGCGGGGTGTCGGGCGGGGTGTAGGTATCGTTCATGCCTGCGCGGGTACCCAATTCCGGCGCGGCCCACAAGCACCGGTCAGGATTGCGGCACCCCGTCGGCAATCTGGTAATAGTCGCCCTTGTCGGCGGTGAAGATATGTTTGGCCAGCGTCAGGCCGGTCGGGGCCTGTAGCGATCCCATCGCGAAAGAGATCGTGTCTTCATCGTCGCGGCGCCAGAACAGGAACGATCCGCAGGTGCCGCAAAACCCGCGCTCGGCCAGTTCGGACGCGCGAAACCAGGTCACATCGCCGCGGATTTCCACATCATCGCGTGGCGCGTAGGTCGAGGCCCAGACATGGCCCGACTGCTTGCGGCACTGGCTGCAATGGCAGATCGACGGGCCGGGCACCGCGCCACGGACCGTAAAGGACACCGCCCCGCACAGGCATGATCCGTTCAACATGGTCATCCTTTCGCCGGCAGGGGCGTGCTGGTTCCCAGCGCCACCCCGTAGATCACGAAACACACCGCCATGGCCCGGCGGAACCAGGCATTCAGCACGGCCCCCAGCGCCAGCCGGCCCAGCCCCGCCCCCAAGGCGGTATAGCCGGTATAGGACAGGGCGGTGATGCACAGCGCGGTCGGAAAGATTGCCCCCATCTGATCCCAGATCGGCACGTCCGGCTGCACGAATTGCGAAAAGGCCGCCAGATAGCCCGCCACGCTTTTGGCGTTGATCGTGGCGATCAGGACCGCCTTGCCGTAGATCGACCCCCCCGAGGCCCCGCGCGGCGCCACCGCGACAGGCGCATTCAGCCAGCCGCGAACCCCCAACCAGATCAGAAACCCGGCCCCCGCCAGTTTCACCCAGAAGAACACCGTGGGCGAGGCCGCGATCAGCGCGGTGATGCCCAGTGCCGACAGGGTCAGGAACAGCATTGCCTGGGTCAGGATCCCCAGCACCCCCCAAAGCGCGCGGCGAAAGCCGTAGGTCATGCCGTTGGTGATGCAATTCACCGCGTTCGGCCCCGGCGTGGTCACGAAGACCACCCAAAACAGCGCAAAAACGATCCAGCCGTGAAAGCTCATATCCTGTCCTCCTGCCTTTGCATCAAGGCGCAATCCGCCGCGCACGGCAACCGGTTTTCCCGGCGCCCGGCGGGTTCAGCGGAAGGTCGCATCCAGAATGGCCTGCAATTCCTGCGCGTCCGTCTGGGTGAAGGCGGCAGGCCGGTTGCTGTCGATATCAAGCACGCCCAGCAGCGCGCCCGCGCCGTTGCGCACCGGCAGCACGATTTCCGACCGGGTCGAGGCGGCGCAGGCGATATGGCCGGGGAAGGCCGCAACATCATCGACCAGTTGCACCGTTCCGGTACGCGCCGCCGCCCCGCAGACCCCGCGCGAAAACGGGATCACAAGGCAGCCATGTCCGCCCTGATAGGGGCCGATTTTCAGCGTTTCGTTACCGACATTGCGATAGAATCCGGTCCAGTCGAAGCGGTCGTCGGCGTGATGCAACTCGCACACAAGCGTGGCCATCAGGGAAACCACATCGGTTTCGCCCTCGGTCAGGGCGGCAATGGTTTTGGCGAGCATCCGGTAGTCGATCATGGCGGGCTTTCCGAGATGGGGAAAAGGGGGCTGTCTGCCCCCTCAGGCCCGTGCCGGGCCTTTCACCCCCGAGGATATTTTCGCGAAAAAGAAAAGGCCAGAGGTCAGGGGCGTTCAATGGCGATCGCGGTGCCTTCGCCGCCGCCGATGCAGATCGCGGCCACCCCGCGCGTCAGCCCGCGTGTTTCCAGCGCATTCAGCAGGGTGACGATGATCCGCGCGCCCGAGGCACCGATCGGGTGGCCCAGCGCGCAGGCGCCGCCGTTGACGTTCACCTTGTCGCGCGGCAGGTCGAGTTCGCGCATGAAGGCCATGGGAACGACGGCGAAGGCTTCGTTCACCTCCCACAGATCCACGTCTTCGGGCGCCCAGCCGATCCGCGCCAGCAGCTTTTGCGCGGCGGGCACCGGCGCGGTGGTGAACCAGCCCGGCGCCTGGGCATGGCTGGCATGCCCGATGATCCGCGCGCGGACCGGCAGGCCGCAGGCCGCGGCGTGGGCCCCGGTGGCCAGTACCAGCGCCGCCGCCCCGTCGGAGATCGAGGAGGAATTGGCCGGCGTCACCGTGCCGCCCTGGCGGAAGGCGGGCTTGAGATGCGGAATCTTCTCGGGCCGGGCCAGCGCTGGCTGCTCATCCTCGGCCACGGTCAGGTCGCCCTTGCGGGTGGGAACGATAACCGGGGTTATCTCGGCCGCGAAAGCGCCGGATTTCTGCGCCGCCAGCGCGTTGGACAGCGATTGCAGCGCATAGTCGTCCTGCGCGCTGCGGGTGAATTGAAAAGTTTCGGCGCAATCCTCGGCGAAGGTGCCCATCAGGCGGCCCTTGTCATAGGCATCTTCCAGCCCGTCCAGGAACATGTGGTCGATCACCTGACCATGGCCAAGCCGCGCCCCGCCGCGCATCCCGGGCAACAGATAGGGCGCATTGGTCATGCTTTCCATGCCGCCCGCGACCATCAGCGCGGTGTGGCCAAGCGCCAGTTGGTCATGCGCCATCATCACCGTTTTCATGCCCGAGCCGCACATCTTGTTCACCGTGGTTGCGGGCACATCGTCGCCCAACCCGGCCTTGAATCCCGCCTGCCGCGCGGGGGCCTGCCCCAGACCGGCGGGCAGAACGCAGCCCATCAGCAACTCGTCGATATGCGCCACCCCCGCACCGTCCATTGCCGCGCGGATCGCGGCACCGCCAAGCGTTGGCGCATCGACACCGTCGAAGGCCCCCTGAAAGCCGCCCATCGGCGTGCGCGCCGCGCCGCAAATCACCACATCCTGCATCTGGATTTCCTCCCCCAAGCTTGCTCTTTCATGGATACCGAATGGTAAGGATTGCCGTCTAGCCTTTGCTGAAACGACCCAAGGAGAGTTGGATGGAGCTTCTGACCGAAGAGCGCGGCGATACGCTGCTTGTAACCGTGATGGACGATCGCGTGGATGCCGCCGTCGCGATCCAGTTCAAGGACCGGATGCGCGAACTGACCGCGACCCCACATCCCCGCGTGGTGATGGATCTGTCGCGCGTGGCATTTCTGGACAGCAGCGGGCTGGGCGCGGTGGTGGCGGTGATGAAACTGCTGACGCCCGGGCGCAGTCTGGACCTGGCCGGGCTGACCCCGACGGTCGCAAAAGTGTTCCGCCTGACGCGGATGGACACGATCTTTACCATTCACGACAGCCTTGCCGCCGCCTTGCCCCCAGGCGCGGATGCTGCATGACCGGCAGGGCTGCGCCCATGATCGACTGCGGCGGAACACCCTGTCAGACGGCCCCCGGCCTGCATCTGTGTTTCCCGGGCGAACCGATGGCGGTGCGCCGGGCCCTTGGTCAGGTGCTGGGATGGCTTCGGGACGACGGGATCGGCCCCGGTGATTGCGGCAACGTGGAAATCGTGCTGGCCGAGGTGCTGAACAATATCACCGAACACGCCTATGACGGCGGCGAAACCGGACCTGTGAAGCTGTCAGTCGCGCATCATCGGGGCGAGCTGTGCCTGCAATTGCAAGATCAGGGCCGCGCGATTCCGGCCATCGTCCTGCCGGCACAGGACGCGACGCCGATATGCCCCGAACCGCAGGACCTGTCGGAAGGCGGATTCGGCTGGTTCCTGATCCATGCGCTGACGCGCGACCTGTGTTACTGCCGCGACGGGGCAACGAACTGCCTCAAACTGCGGCTGCGGCTGGAAGACACGGCGCGGCAGGGATAACGCGACGGCAATTGCCGCAATGCCGCCACAAAGCGACCTCATCGCAGCCCGATTGGCTGAAGATAACGTAGGGGTAGCTGCATATGGCTTCCCTCGGCGTCGCGTCTTCAGCCCCCACCCAGTGCGCGGCGTCGAGGTCTACCTTTGCAGCCTCTTTCGAAAATCGCATTGGAATTTCATTCCCGCTCTCATAGCCTGTAACTTCGCGACAGGAGGATGGGATTGATGCGCGATTTTCACCTGCCCGGCCGCTCGCCGGTTTTTGCCCAGAACGGTATCTGTGCCACCTCGCATCCGCTGGCGGCCAAGGTGGCTGTTCAGATCCTGGAGGCCGGCGGCAACGCGGTGGATGCCGCGATTGCGGGCGCGGTTCTGCTGGGCATTTGCGAACCACAGATGACCGGGATCGGCGGCGATTGCTTCGTGCTGCTGAAACCTGCGGGCGATGACACCGTTGTTGCCCTGAACGGGTCGGGCCGGGCGCCCGCCGCGCTGTCCGCCGCGGCGATGCGCGATCGCGGACTGGCGACCATTCCGCTGGGCGCCCCCGAGGCCGTAACCGTCCCCGGCGCGATCGACGCGTTCTGCCGCCTGTCGAAGGATTGGGGCCGGATCGGGTTGAAGGCCAGCCTGGCCCCCGCCATCCATTATGCCGAGGCCGGGGTGCCAGTCGCACCACGCACAGCGTTCGACTGGGCGGCGGCGGAACCCGCGTTGCAGGGCGTCGCACGCGACTACTATCTGTTGAACGGTAAGGCACCCCAGCCGGGCCAGGTGTTCCGCGCGCCCGGTCAGGCAGAGGTGTTGCGCCGCATCGCGATGGAGGGGCGCACAGGGTTCTACGAGGGCGAAGTCGCCGAAGACATGGTTGCCTCGTTGAACGCGCTGGGCGAGGTGCATACGCTGGACGATTTCGCCGCCACCGCCTGTGACTACACCACACCCGTCAGCGGCACCTACAAGGATGTCGATCTGGTCGAGCATCCGCCCAACGGTCAGGGGGCCACCGCGATTCTGATGGCCAATATCCTGGGTCATTTCGACCTGCCCGGCATGGATCCCTTCGGCGCCCCCCGCGCGCATATCGAGGCCGAGGCCGCGAAGCTGGCCTATGACGCGCGCAACCGTTTCATCGCCGATGCCGCCTATGCCACCCGGCTGGACCACATGCTGGCGCCGGAAACCGCGCAAAAACTTGCCGCGCTGATCGACCCGAAACGCGCGATGGACAGCCCCGCCGCAATCAGCGAGGCGGTGCACAAGGACACCATCTATATCACCGTGGTCGACAAGGACCGGATGGCGGTCTCGCTGATCTATTCGGTGTTCCACAGCTTCGGCGCGGGGCTGGCCTCGGACAGGTTCGGGGTCAATTTCCAGAACCGCGGCGCCGGTTTCACCCTGGAAGCGGGCCACCCGAACGAGGCGATGGGCGGCAAGCGCCCGATGCACACGATCATCCCCGGCATGATCCGCAAGAACGGCAAGGTGATCATGCCGTTCGGGGTGATGGGCGGCGCCTATCAGCCCAACGGCCATGCGCGGTTCCTGACCAATGTGGTGGATTACGGAATGCACCCGCAGGCCGCCATCGACGCCCCGCGCAGCTTTTCCGACGCCGGTGAAATGAAGATCGAGCGCGGCTATGCCGACGCGGTGCGCACCGAACTGGCCGAAATGGGCCACAAGGTGACGACGCCCGACACGCCGATCGGCGGGGCGCAGGCGATTTTGGTCGACGATGAAACGGGTGTGCTTCAGGGTGGGTCTGACCCGCGCAAGGATGGCTGTGCGCTGGGGTATTGACCCTGGCGCCCGGCGTTTCAGTTCAGCTGAAACTGAAGCGGGTAGTGCCCGTCTTCGAATTCGCCGAACAGATCATCCAGATCGGGGTGGTCCACCGGTTCGCCGGTTTCGTCGGGCAGCAGGTTCTGCTCGGACACATAGGCCACATAATAGCTTTGGTCATTCTCGGCCAGCAGATGATAAAATGGCTGATCCTTGCACGGACGGCTGTCTTCGGGAATCGCGTCGTACCAGTCTTCGGTGTTGGAAAACATCGCGTCCACATCGAAAACCACACCCCGAAAAGGGTGCTTGCGATGCCGCAGCACCTGGCCAAGATGATATTTCGCGTGTGTCTTCAGCATAATGTTGCAACCCCCGGCGACCATTAGTAATGCCTCAGAAGGGGCAATGTCCATGCAGGCGGTGCCAATTTCGGGAAACAGTTTGTGAACCTCGTCCTGACAGTGTTGGAAGTAGTGGCACCGGTCTTTCTGCTGGCCTCGATCGGGTTCGGCTGGGTCAGGATGGGCTTCGAATACCGGGTTGAATTCGTCACCCGGCTGGCGATGACCCTGTCGGTCCCCTGCCTGATCTTCACGTCCCTTATGAAAACCGAAATCGAGCCACAGGCGCTGGCCACCCTGTCGCTGGCGTCGCTGGCGGCCTATGGCGTGGTGACGGTTCTGTTCTTTGCGCTGATCGCCGTCGCCCGGCTGGACCGGCGCACCTATCTTGCCCCGCTGATCTTCGGCAACACCGGCAACATGGGCCTGCCGCTGGCCCTGTTTGCATTCGGCGAGGCGGGCCTGGGCTATGCGGTGGTCGTGTTTGCGGTGATGGCGATCTATTCCTTCACCTTCGGGATCTGGCTGGTTTCAGGCGGCGGATCACCGCTGAAGGTGCTCAGGGAGCCGCTGGTCGGCGCCACGGTTCTGGGCGGGATTTTCCTGTGGCAGGGCTGGCAGACACCGCGGTTTCTGACCAATGCGCTGGATCTGATCGGCCAGATGGCGATCCCGATCATGCTGATCACCTTGGGCGTGGCGGTGGCGCGGTTGCATCCGGGGCGGCTGGGCCGGGCGCTGGCGCTGTCGGCGATCAAGGTGGTGCTGTGCGTGGGCGCGGCCTGGGCGGTCGGGCACTGGTTCGCGCTGCCGCCGGTGCCGTTCGCGGTGCTGGTGCTGCAAATCTCGACCCCGGTGGCGGTCACATCCTATCTGCTGGCGGAAAAATACGGCGCTGATTCGGATGCCGTGGCCGGGCTTGTGGTGGTCTCTACGCTGCTGTCGGTGGTGACAATTCCGCTCACCCTCGCATTTTTGATCTGACAGACCGGCAGAGCATTTGCCCGCCCGCCCGAATTCACGTATTCTGCTGCAAAACAAAGAATGAAATGCGAGAGGCCAATGAGCAGACTTCTTCGCGTAGCAGTATTTTTGGGCCTGGCCGGGCTGGCCGGATGCGGCGGCGGTGCGAAATCACCGCCCAGCAATCTGGACAACGCCTGTAGCATCGTCAGCCAGCGCCCGAACTATCTGCGCGCCATGAACAAGACCGAGCGCCGCTGGGACGTGCCCGTGCATGTCCAGATGGCGACGATCTATCAGGAAAGCAAATTCGACGGCGATGCGCGCACACCGTACCGGTTCGCCTTGGGGGTGATCCCGATGGGCCGGCAAAGTTCGGCCTATGGCTACAGCCAGGCGCTGGATGCCACCTGGGATGAGTACCGCCGCGAAACCGGGCGCTGGGGTGCCAAGCGTGACCGGATCGACGACGCCACCGATTTCATGGGCTGGTACATGAACAAAACGCGCGAGCGTAACGGCATTCCGCTGCACGATGCGCGCAATCAGTATCTGGCCTATCACGAAGGGCAGACCGGCTATGCCCGCGGCAGCTATAACGGCAAGCCCTGGCTGCTGAACGTGGCCAATTCGGTCGCGGCGCGGTCGGAAACCTATCAGGTCCAGCTAAATAGCTGTCGGCGTTAATCGACGCCGAGCCGTGCGTTGGTTTCCGCCGGGATGCTGAACAGGCGCGACGAAAGCTGCCCGCCCATGGTCAGATCGCCCAGGATGACGGTGGTTTCGCCGCCGACGTCATCCGAGATCACCCATTGGCGCAGCTGCACCGGGTTGTCGGAAAAGACCAGCCGGATCGTACCGTATTCAGGATGCACGGGGTCCTGCGCCACCACGGCGGTGGTGGTGCCGTCGCTGACATGGCCCACGACCATCTTCGCCCGCGACAGATCCACATTCCGTTCCAGGATGATGTTCAGCGGCGTGCGCGCCAGCGGGTATTGCTCAGGCGGTTGGTTGGTCTTCGAATCGAAGATCGCCACCTGCCCGCCCCCGGCCATGACCAGCGCCGCCTCGGGCGGATCATATTCGAACCGCACCCGCCCCGGCCGCTTGATGTAAAGCGTACCCGTGGAAATCGTGCCATCGCCATTGATCTGGGTGAACTGCCCCTGGGCGGTGCTGAACCCATTGAAATAGTTGGAAATCCGCGACAGCGGGATTTTATCCGCCATGGCGGGCAGGGCGAACAGGATGACCGCAGCGGCCAGTGAGACAAGGCGCAAATATTTCATGTTCCCAATCTAGGTACGCGCCGAAGGGTTTGCACCTCACGAAATGGCGACAGGCGCGTTATTGCTGCTCGGGCACCAGAATTTCACGCTTGCCGACATGGTTGGCGGGGCTGACCACGCCCTGATCCTCCATCTGTTCGACCAGACGCGCGGCCTTGTTATAGCCGATCGCCAGTTTGCGCTGGATATAGGAGGTGGAGCATTTGCGGTCCTTCAGAACGATCGCCACGGCGGTGTCGTACAGCGCGTCTTCCATATCGGTATTGCCACCGCTCGACAGGCCCAGCACCGCGTCGATATCGCTTTCGCGGTCCTCGTCCGGGCCTTCGGTCACACCGCCCATGTAGTCGGGCGGGCCAAACGCCTTGAGGTAGGTCACGATTTCCTCGACCTCTTCGTCGCTGACGAAGGGGCCATGCACGCGGGTGATCTTGGCACCGCCAGCCATATACAGCATGTCACCCATGCCCAGAAGCTGCTCGGCGCCCTGCTCGCCCAGAATGGTGCGGCTGTCGATTTTCGAGGTCACCTGGAATGAAATCCGGGTCGGGAAGTTGGCCTTGATCGTGCCGGTGATCACATCGACCGACGGACGCTGGGTGGCCATGATCAGGTGAATGCCCGACGCCCGCGCCATCTGGGCCAGACGTTGGATGCAGGCCTCGATCTCTTTGCCGGCGACCATCATCAGGTCGGCCATCTCGTCGACGATGACGACGATATAGGGCAACGCCTCGGGCGCGAATTCCTCGGTCTCGAACATGGGCTCGCCGGTGTCGTCATCGAACCCGGTCTGCACGGTGCGGCTGAACATCTCGCCCTTGGCCAGCGCATCGCGTACCCGGCCGTTGAAACCCTCGATGTTGCGCACACCCATCTTCGACATCTTGCGGTAGCGCTCTTCCATCTCGCCCACGACCCATTTCAGGGCGACCACGGCCTTTTTCGGGTCGGTCACAACCGGCGACAGAAGATGCGGAATGCCGTCATAGACGGACAGCTCCAGCATTTTGGGGTCGATCATGATCAGGCGGCATTCCGCAGGCGTCAGCTTGTAAAGCAGCGACAGGATCATGGTGTTGATCGCCACCGACTTACCCGATCCCGTGGTCCCCGCGATCAGCAGGTGGGGCATCTTGGCCAGGTTCGCGACGACCGGATCGCCACCGATATCCTTGCCCAGCGCCAGCGGCAGCCGCATGTTGCTGTCGCCGAAATCGCGGGCCGACAGGATTTCACGCAGCACGACCTTTTCACGGTTCACATTGGGCAGCTCGATCCCGATCACGCTGCGCCCCGGCACGGTCGAAACCCGCGCCGACAGGGCCGACATGCTGCGGGCAATATCGTCGGCCAGGCCGATCACCCGGCTGGCCTTGAGGCCCGGCGCCGGTTCCAGCTCATACATCGTGACCACGGGGCCGGGGCGAACCGAAACGATCTCGCCCTTCACACCGTAATCGTCCAGTACGTTTTCCAGCATCCGGGCGTTTTCCTCCAGCGCCTCGTCGGACAGGTGGTGGCGTTCGACCACCACAGGGCTGGTCAGCAGCGACAGCGGCGGGTGCTCGTACTCGGTTGCGGATTCGTCAAATTGCAGGGCGGGCTGTGCCTCTTCCTGGGCGCGGCGCGACGGCTGCACCGGCTTTTTCGGCGGGTGCTGCACGACCTTGCGGGCCTGCGTCATCGGCAGTTCATAGGCCATCGCGGGGTCGGCCAGCGGCTCTTCGAACAGCGGCTCGGCCTCATCCTGCGGCTCTGGCACAAGCGGCTGCGGCGGCGGCGCCATACGTGGCCTGGTATCGGCGAGCAGCGGGTCGGGCCCACGGCGCCGGGCAATCGTGGCGGCAACGTCGAACGCCCGCAGCGGCGGCTCGGCGCGGACGGTATGCACCAACGGGGCCTGACGTACCCGGCTGCGGATCACATCGGCGATGCGCGCCTTGATCCGCTCTTCGGACATATCCGCGCCGGCCATCGCCTGCGGCGGCAGAACCGGTTCCACCAGTTCGGGTTCGGGATCGGGCGCGCGTTTCATCAGCGTTGGCACACGGGCCAGCAGGCCCGGTTTCGGCTGCGGGGCAGCCACGGGTACGGCGGCGGGTTCCGGGGTGGCGGCACGGCGCACCACGGGGTCGCGCGCATGGGCGGCGGCCATGGCCGGGGCTGCTGCGCGGGCCTCTTTGCGCGCCTGGTTGCGGGCATGCAGGGCGCGCGCGCCCCGAACCGCACCGTTGGCGCCCTGGCCCAGCAGGCTCATCGCGCTGGCATAGGCCATGATCAGACCGACCAGCAGAAACCGGCCCAGCGTCTTCATTTCATACCGGTCGAAGCCAAGCACGAAGAACGTCATCGCCACCAACAGCAGGAACGCAACCGCCGCCATCAGCTTGACCCCGAACGCAACCGCGCCGGGCACGATGCTCAGAACCGCACCCAGAACCGTGTCGCCAAACAGCCCGCCCATGCCGAAATCATGGGTCCAGCCCGCCGCCGGGGCCAGCGTCGCCGCATAGACCGAGGCAAGCGCGATCGCGATCGGCGCAAAGACCACGCGGCCCAGCGCCCGCTCTTCGCCCCGATGCAGCACGAAGCGCACCCCCCAGGCCCCCAGAACCAGCGCCAGCCCCCAGGCCCCGAGCCCGACGATCACATATAGCGGCGACGCCAGCGAGGCGCCGAACCGGCCCAGCAGGTTCGCCGCCGGCGCATCCGTCGCCGACAGCCAGGACGGGTCCTCTGGCACATAGGATCCCAGCAGCATCGCGGTCAGCAACCCCAGCACGATCATGCTCAGGCCCAGCAATTCCTTGCCGCGCCGCTCGATCGCGGCCTGTATGTTGGTATCGAAGAGCGGATCACGCTGTTTCATCTGATACGATGCCATTTCTTACCCTACCTGTAGAGACAGTCGCGAAGCTGGATCAGCCCGCGCTGCATTTCTGTGATTGGGGCCACCATGGCGACCCGGATATATCCCTTGCCAGGATTGTGCCCGCCCACATCCCGGGCGAGATAGGCGCCGGGCAGGACCCGCACGCCGGTTTCGCGCCAAAGTTTCAGCGCGGCCTGCTCGCCATCCGCGACCGGCAGCCACAGGAAAAACCCGGCCTGCGGGGCAGCATACCCCGGAACATCGGCAAGAATGTGATCGGCCGCCGCGAATTTTTCGCGGTAAAGTGCACGGTTTTCGACCACATGTGCCTCGTCCGCCCAGACCTTTTCCGACGCCCGTTGCAGCGGCAGCGGCAGCGGCGCCCCCGCATAGGCGCGCAACTGCTTGATCCGCGCGATACAGCCCGGCCCGCCCGCCACAAAACCCGACCGCAGCCCCGGCAGGTTCGAGCGTTTCGAGAGCGAGTGAAAGATCAGTACCCGCTCTGGATCCGCGCCCATCTCACGCGCGACCTGCAAGGCCCCCACCGGGGCCGCGTCGCGGTAGATCTCGGAATAGCATTCATCCGCGAAAATCCTGAAATCGTGCTTTTCCGCCAGCGCGATCAGATCGGCCCAGTAATCCCGCGTCGCCACCGCGCCCTGCGGGTTCGAGGGCGAACACAGATAGGCAATCGCCACCCGGTCCAGCACATCCGCATCCAGTGCGCCGTAATCGGGCAGGAATCCGTTATCCGCGTCGGCCGGGACATAGACAGGGTCGGCCCCCACCGCCAGCGCGGCCACCGCATAGACCTGATAGAACGGATTGGGCGTCAGGATCACCGGGCGCTTGCCGCGTATCCGTTCCGGGCACAACGCCAGGGCGGCGTTGAACAGCCCCTCGCGCGTGCCGTTCAGCGCCACGATCCGGGTTTCCGGATCGGCATCCACACCAAAGCGGCGGTTGATCCAGCCGGAAATCGCGGCGCGCAATTCGGGCGTGCCCTCGTTCGGGGGATATTTCCCGAACTCGGCGGCGTTTTGGGCGATGATGTCGCTGACCCAGGCCGGAAAGGCGTGTTTCGGCTCGCCAATGGTCATAGGCATGACCTCGCCGCCCGGCGCATGCACGTCAAGAAGGCCGCGCAGACGCGGGAATGCGTATTCTGGCAGGTTCGAAAACCGCTCTGGATAGGTCATGGGACCGACTGTACTGCCTCAGGGATCGGGGTCATGTCGCCCCGTTTGACTGCCAAGATACCGGCAACCGGCGCGCCGGTCCAGAAAAAGCCCGCAAATTTCACGCCTTGACGGACGAATCTGTGGCTTTTACGCCAGCGCCGCCTCGGCCGCCGCACCGACCCGAAGCAGCCGTTCCTCGCTGCCCGGCGGGGTCAGAAACATGATCCCGGTCGACGGCACGCCCGTAGGCAGGGTCAATGCCGCCCCGCCCATCAGGTTACCGATCCGCGTGTTGCGCAGCGCCAGCAGGTTTTCGGCGACGTAATAGGCGTGATCCGTGATCAGCCGGTCGGCATGGGGCGGCATGATCGCCGAACTGGGCAGAATCACTGCGTCGAACCCGGCGGTCTGTTCCGCCCAGATGTGCCGCAGCTTGTGCAATTGCTGCCAGGCGGCCACGAAATCCACCCCCGAAAACGCCGCCCCCGCGCGGAACCGTTCCAGAATTTCGGGGAACATCTTTTCCGGTGCGGCCTCGATCAGGTCTTTCCAGGTGGCGTAGGCCTCGGTCGTGTACAAGGCTGCGGTCAACGCCATCGCCGCCTCGACCGCGGGCACCTCGCGGCGTTTGACCAGGGCGCCGGCGGCCTGCAACCGCTCGACCGCGCTTTGGAACGCCGCGCGGGGGGCACCGCGCAGATCGTCCATCGCCAACGTCTCCAGCACCATGAACCGCACACCCTTCAGGCTGGCACCGCGCAGATCGGCAGGCGTGCCGCCCTCCAGCACCGCCAACAGTAGCGCCGCATCCTCGACCGTGCGGCACAGCGGCCCCACCGTGTCGAAACTTTCGGCCAGCGGCACCACGCCCTTCAGCGACAACCGCCCCGAGGTGGTTTTCAGCCCGACCAGATCATTCCACGCCGCCGGAATGCGCGCCGATCCGCCGGTATCGGACCCCACGGCACAGGGCGCCAGCCCGAACGCCACCGATGTCGCCGCCCCCGAAGACGACCCGCCCGCCACCGCCTCGGCGTCGTTCACGCAAGGCGGGCTTTCGGTGATCGGATTCAGCCCCAGCCCGGAAAAGGCCAACTCGGACATATGCGTCTTGCCCAGACAGACCGTGCCGGCGGCGGTGGCGTTTTTCAGCACCTCGGCGTCGTCCTTGGGCACCCGCCCGGCCAACAGGGCCGATCCCGCCTCGGTCGCCACGCCCGCAGTGTCGAACAGATCCTTCCACGACACCGGCACACCGTCCAGCAGGCCCAGCCGGTGGCCCGCTGCGGCGCGGGCGCTGGCGGCTTCGGCCTCGGCCATGGCGCGCTCGGGCGTCACGCGGGCATAGATGCGCGGGGTCAGCGGATGCGCCTCGATCGCGTCCAGATAGGTGCGGGTCAGCGCGGCCGGGTCGATCTGCCCCGCCGCGATCCCACGCCCCAGCGCCGCCGCGCCCATGTAAAGCCAATCCTTGCCCATTGCCGCCTCCTTGCCATCCCAATGACGGTAGCGGCCGGGCGGCGCATGGACAATCCCGCATCAGCGCGCATAGTGCGGGGCATGACATATGATTCCGATGTTCTGATCGTGGGCGGCGGGCTGAACGGCCCGGCCCTGGCGCTGGCCTTGGCGCAGGGCGGGCTGAGCGTGACCGTCGTGGACGCCCTGCCGGTGGCGGCCCGCAGCGACGACGCCTTCGACGGGCGCGGCTATGCGCTGGCGCTGGCGTCGCAGCGGCTGCTGTCGGCCATCGGGATATGGGCCGGCGTCGCCGACAAGTCTCAGCCGATTCTGGAAATCAAGGTCAGCGACGGGCACGCGGGCACCGGCCCTTCGCCCTTCGTGCTGGATTTCGACCATGCCGAGATCGAGGAAGGCCCGATGGGCTATATGCTGGAAGATCGGTTTTTGCGCCGCGCGTTTCTGGATGGCATGGCGGCCGATCCGCGCATCACCCAGATTTCCGGCGAAACCGTGGTCACGCAGGAGGTGCAGCCGGGCGGCGTGACTGCCACGCTGGCCTCGGGGCGGACCCTGCGCGCGCGGATCCTGATCGGCTGCGACGGGCGGCGCAGCGGCACCGCCGAACGCGCGGGCATCAGGCGCACCGGCTGGGATTACGGCCAGACCGCGCTGGTGTGTGCCATCGGCCATGAAAAGCCGCATCACGGCATCGCGCATCAGTTTTTCATGCCGCCGGGGCCGCTGGCCATCCTGCCGCTGCCCGGCAATTTCTGCTCCATCGTCTGGAGCGAAACCCACACCCGCGCGGCCCAGATACAGGCGCTGGACGATGCGGGCTATATGGCGGCGCTGCGGCCACGGTTCGGCGATTTTCTGGGCGACATTCAGCTGGCCGGCGCGCGGTTCAGCTATCCGCTGACCCTGACGCTGGCCAATGCCTTCGTGGCCGAGCGGCTGGCGCTGGTGGGCGATGCGGCGCACGGGGTGCATCCGATTGCGGGGCAAGGGCTGAACCTGGGATTGCGCGACGTAGGCGCGCTGGCCGAGGTGCTGGTCGACGCCCACCGCCGCGGCGAAGAGATCGGCGCGACCGATGTGCTGGCCCGCTATCAGCGCTGGCGGCGTTGGGACACCGCCACGCTGGCCGCCGCGACGGACGGAATCAACCGTCTGTTTTCAAATGATAACCCGATACTGCGCGGGATCCGCGACCTCGGACTGGGGGCGGTAAACGCCCTGCCCGGCCTGCGCCGCCATTTCATCCGTGAAGCTGCCGGGCTGAATGGTGATCTGCCGCGCCTGATGACGGGCCGCCCGATCTGAACGCCCGGATTCAGTCGATCTGGCGCGCTTCGTCCACCAGCATGATCGGGATGCCATTGCGGATCGGAAAGGCCAGATGCGCCGCTTTCGACACCAGTTCCTGCTTTTCGGCGTCATAGCTCAGCACACCGTGGGTGACCGGGCAAACCAGCGCCTCCAGCATCCGGCGGTCGGGTTTCGTCGCATCGCTCATTGCATCATTTCTTCGTTGTTGCCGCCACGCAGGGCGAATTCGATCAGGGTCGTCAGCGTTTCGCGCCGGTTGGTCAGGGTCGGCGCCTCCAGCAGCGCCTGCTTGTCTTCGGGTTCGAACGGGCACAGCATCGACAGCGAATTGATCAGCAACTCATCATCGGCGCCTTTCAGGCTGCTCCAGTCGGTCGACAGGTTCCGTTCGCGAAAGAAGCGCCCCAGCAGCCCCATGAAACCGCCCCGGTCGAACCCTGCGTCCTTTTCGGCGTGGCCCAGATCACGGTCGAACCCGTTCCAACACACATCGGCGCGGATATAGGGGCTGAAACTGCTGATCTCGCGCAGGATCCGATAGCGCGAAATCCCGGTCAGCGTGATCATATAGCGCCCGTCTTCGGTTTCCGAAAAGGCCGTGACCCGACCCGCGCAGCCGATGGAATGCAGCCGTTTCGCCGCACCGCCCGGCACCTGACAGGGCTGCATCATCCCAATCAGCCGATCGCGGGTCTTGAGCACATCCTCCAGCATCGCCAGATAGCGCGGCTCGAAAATATGCAGCGGCAACCGCGCCCGCGGCAGCAAAAGCGCGCCGGGCAGCGGAAAGACCGGAATGGTCGAAGGCAGGTCAGCAACTGAGAACATAGCCCGCAAGGTAGACCTGCCGCGCCGTCAGGCAAATATCATCGACGACAATTTGCGTCGGCCGGCCAGAACGATCGGATCCTGGGGCTTCAGCGCGTCGAAGATGGTGAAAAGCTGGGCTTTGGCGGCACCGTCGTTCCATTCGCGGTCGCGGCGGAACAGGTCAAGCAGTTCATCCACGGCCGCCTCGACATCGCCATTGGCATGCAGTGCCAGCGCCAGATCGAACCGCGCCTGATGGTTGTCGGGGTCAGCATCGACCTGCGCGCGCAGCTCGGTCACGGGGCCGGCCTGTTCGGCCTGACGGGCCAGTTCGATCTGCGCCTTCGCGGCCTCGACCTCGGGCGATGTGGCAATGGCGGCGGGGGCGGCTTTCAGCAGCGCCTCGGCCTTGTCTACCTCGCCCAGCGCCAGATGGGCGCGGATCAGCCCGCCATAGGCGGCGGCATTTTCGGGCTCTTCGCCCAGAATCGCGGCAAATGTCTGGGCCGCATCCACGACGGCGCCTTCGGCCAACATCTGCTCGGCCGCCTCGACCGCCTCGGCCAGGCCGCCGTCCTCCTCACCGCCACCGGCGGCGATCACCCGCTCGATGAACGCCTTGATCTCGGCCGGGGGCAGCGCGCCCTGAAAGCCGTCCACCGGCTGACCGTCGAAAAAGGCGTAAACCGTCGGGATCGACTGAATGCGCAGCTGGGCCGCTATCTGCTGGCTTTCGTCCACATTGACCTTGACCATGCGGACCTTGCCGCCGGCCTCGGTCACGGCCTGCTCCAGCATCGGGCCAAGCGATTTGCACGGGCCGCACCACGGCGCCCAGAAATCGACGATGACCGGCACCTCGCGGCTGGCCTCGACCACATCCTGCAGAAAGGTCGCTTCCGTGATGTCCTTGATCAGGCCGCCCTGCGGCGCCGCGTTCTGGGTTCCACCAAGTTCCAGCATGTCCGTCTCCATCCGCTCAGATGCTTTGCGCCTTATATGTGCGCTTTTGACGAAAAACCCAAGGGCGAATGTCAGAGATCAAATGTCGCAAAGACCGGGGCGTGATCGCTGGGTTTTTCCCAGCCGCGCGCGGTGCGCAGGATGCGCGAATCATGGCCCGCGTTGGAGATATCCGGCGTCGCCCAGATATGATCCAGCCTGCGCCCCTTGTCCGCCACATCCCATTCGCGCGCCCGGTAGGACCACCAGCTGTAAAGCTGCCCCTCGGGAATATCCTGGCGGGTGATATCCACCCAGTTGCCGGCCTCCTGGGTATCGGCCAGATGTGCGACCTCGATCGGGGTGTGGCTGACGATTTTCAAAAGCTGCTTGTGCGACCAAACGTCATCCTCGCGCGGGGCGATGTTCAGATCGCCCACCAGAATGGATTTTTCCGGCCGGTCGCCGTGGAACCAGTCGCGCATTTCGGTCAGGTAATCAAGTTTTTGGCCGAATTTCTCATTCACGTCGCGGTCGGGCACATCGCCGCCCGCAGGGACATAGAAATTCTGGATCACCACGCCGTTTTCCAGCCGCGCCGCGACATGGCGGGCATGACCAAGGCCCGCGAAATCCATCTCGCCCATATCCTCCAGCGGCAGTTTCGACAAGATCGCTACGCCGTTATAACCCTTTTGCCCGCGCGCCACGATATGGCCATAGCCCAGTGCCCGGAACCCATCGAGCGGGATCTTGTCGACCGGGCTTTTGCATTCCTGAAGGCACAATACATCGGGCGCCTCCTCGGCCAGCAGCTTCAGCACGATCGGCTCGCGCAGGCGGACGGAATTGATGTTCCAGGTGGCGACGGTAAAGGGCATGGCGCATCTCGCTTGGGATCGGGTCGCGCAAACCTAGTGCCTGCGGCGCGGGGCCTCAAGCCGTGGTTGCGCCGGATGCCTGCCAGGCTACGCCACAAAAAAGGCCCGGACGCAAAGCCCGGGCCAGTCCAACAGGGAGGTTCGCGCCATAACCCGGGCGCGGGCGGGATGCCTTATGCCACCAATCTATAACCGCCGGATTCGGTCACAAGAAGGCGCGCATTGGACGGATCCGGTTCGATTTTCTGGCGAAGCCGGTAAATATGGGTTTCCAGCGTGTGGGTCGTGACCCCCGCATTATAGCCCCAGACCTCATGCAGCAGCACATCGCGGGCGACCACGCCTTCGGCCGCGCGATACAGGAATTTCAGGATATTGGTTTCTTTCTCGGTCAGGCGGATCTTGCGCTCTGCCTCGTCCACCAGAATCTTCATCGCCGGCTTGAACGTATAGGGGCCAAGCTGGAACACCGCGTCTTCCGACTGTTCATGCTGACGCAGCTGCGCACGGATCCGGGCCAGCAGGACCGGAAACTTGAACGGCTTGGTCACATAGTCGTTGGCGCCCGCATCGAGGCCCAGAATGGTGTCGGCGTCGCTATCATGGCCGGTCAGCATCAGGATCGGGCATTTCACGCCTTGCTTGCGCAGCAGGCGGCACAGCTCGCGCCCGTCGGTGTCGGGCAGGCCCACATCCAGAATGACCAGATCGTACAGCGCCTCCTTGGCCTTCTCCATCGCGCCCGCGCCGCTCGCGGCCTCGAACACGTCGAAATCCTCGGTCATGACAAGCTGTTCACTCAGCGCCTCGCGCAGGTCGTCGTCATCGTCGACAAGCAGGATTTTCTTCAGATTGCCCATGTCGGCCCTCCATGTTGTGTTGGGCTAGACATGTTCGCCCAGCCCCGTGCCGACAAGATTTTCTGCAACAATATCACGCAACCGTGTGGCAAACCCCGGCTTTGTTTCATATTTCAACCAAACAGGTTACATCCTGTTGCAAAGATTGCCGCAGAAAGGGCGCATATGAGCCTTGGTCCGAACCCCGTTGAACGCCTTGCCCGCGCCCGCGCCGATCTGCGCATGGGCGTGCCCGTCGTGCTGTCGGACGGTGCGGCCGGTCTGGTCTTTCTGGCGGCCGAGGCCCTGACCCCCGAGCGGCTGGCCCGGATGACCGCGATGGGCGCGGGGCTGACGCTGGTCATCACCGCGCGCCGGGCCGAAACGCTGAAGGCGCGCGCCTATGACGGCGATATCGCCCGGCTGCACGTGCCCGCCGATGCCACACCCGGCTGGGTTCAGTCGGTGGCCAACCCGGCCGACGACCTGAACGCGCCGATGAAGGGCCCGTTCCAAAGCTTGCGCGGCGGCGATGCCGCCCTGCACCGCGCCGCCATCAACATCGCCAAATCCGCCCGCCTGCTGCCTGCCGTTCTGACAATGCAACTGCCCGCCGCCGCGACCTTCGCGACCGAGAACAACCTGACGGTCCTGGCGCTGACCGATGCCCAGCACGCCGCCGCCGCCAGCAGCCCGCTGCACCCGATCGTCAGCGCCCGCGTCCCGCTAGAGGTGTCCGAGGCCGGGCGGCTGCATGTCTTCCGCCCCGAAGACGGCGGCGAAGAGCATTACGCCGTCGAAATCGGCCAGCCGCCGCGCGACAAGCCGGTGCTGACGCGGCTGCATTCGGCCTGTTTCACCGGCGATCTGCTGGGATCGCTGAAATGCGATTGCGGCCCGCAACTGCGCGGCGCGCTGGACCAGATGGGCAAGGAAGGCGCAGGAGTGCTGTTGTATCTGAACCAGGAAGGCCGCGGCATCGGCCTGGCCAACAAGATGCGCGCCTATTCGCTTCAGGATCAGGGCTTCGACACGGTCGAGGCCAACCACCGGCTCGGCTTCGAGGATGATGAGCGCGATTTCCGCATCGGTGCCGCGATCCTCCGGCTAATGGGGTTTTCACGGGCCCGGCTTCTGACCAACAACCCCGCCAAGGTGGCGATGATGCAGGCCAATGGCATCGCCGTCACCGAGCGCGTACCGTTGAAGGTGGGTGAAACCTGCCACAACGCCCATTATCTGGCCACCAAGGCCGCGAAATCGGGGCATCTTCTGTGACACTTCCGCGCCGGGGCGATCTGGTGGTGACCCGCTGGGGCGCGCGCTATCGCGGCCGCCGGATCCCTTGCGCGATCGGCAAGGGTGGCCTCGCGGCGCATAAGCGCGAAGGCGACGGCGCCACGCCCCTGGGCGTGCACAAGATCGCCGGAATGCTCTACCGCGCCGACCGGATACCGCCGCCCGCGCATGGGGCCGCGCCAATCGGCCCCCGCGATCTGTGGTCCGACGATGGCGACGACCCTGCCTATAACCATCTGGTCCGCGCCCCGCACCCGTTTCGCCACGAACGGCTGCGCCGGGCCGACCGCCTTTATGATCTGGTGCTGCTGACCGACTGGAACGGACCCGACGCCACTCCCGGCAGGGGCTCGGCCATCTTCGTGCACCGCTGGCGCAAACCGCGCCATCCGACCGAAGGTTGTATCGCTTTCGCCCCCGCCGATCTGCGCTGGATCGCGCAAACCTGGCGGCCCGGCGCCCGGATCGTCGTTCTGGCCTGACACCCGCTTCTTCTTGGTGCCAAATACTCCCGCCGGAGGCCCGATTTTTCGCAGAAAAATCGCCGTGACCTCAGCCCGCGCTGCGGTCACCGAAAATCGCGCTGCCCACCCGCACATGAGTCGCGCCCAGCGCGATCGCGCGCTCGAAATCGCCGCTCATGCCCATCGACAACCCTTCCAGCCCGTTGCGCGCCGCGATCTTCGCCAGCAGCGCGAAATGCAGGCTCGGCTCCTCTTCCGCCGGGGGGATGCACATCAGCCCCAGCAGCGGCAGGCCCAGCTCACGGCACAGGGCCACAACGGCATCGACCTGATCCAGCGCGACACCGGCCTTTTGCGGCTCATTCCCGGTATTGACCTGCACGAACACCTGCGGCACCCGCCCGATCTCGGCGCCGATCATGGCGATGCGGCGGGCCAGCTTTTCGCTGTCGACGGTGTGAATCACATCGAACAGCTCAAGCGCCTGGCGCACCTTGTTGCTTTGCAGCGGGCCGATCAGGTGCAGCTGAATCCCATCGAACCGCTCTTTGAAGGCGGGCCATTTGCCTTGGGCCTCTTGCACCCGGTTCTCGCCAAACACGCGCTGGCCCTGGTCCAGAACGGCCTCGACCCGCTCCAGCGGCTGCACCTTGGACACGGCAATCAGCGTAACCGATCCCGGCGCGCGCCCGGCCCCGGCCTCGGCCTTCGCGATGCGCTCTTTGATTTCAGAAAGCCCCATCTGCCCCTCTCCTATATCGCGTCGCCCAGCGCCTCGAACAACTCGCCCAGATCATCCTCATAGCGCTGCCACGCCTGCATCGAGGATTTATAGATCGGCTGGCGCACCTGATACACGCTCAGCGTCGAAACGCGGCGCGTGTTCTGGTGGAAGTTCAGGCACTGATCCTGCCACTCCAGCCCGGCGGCGGCGATCAGCTTGCGCGCCTCGTCCTCGGGATTGGCGATCAGATCCTCATACTGGACCTCGTGAAACCCGCCCGGCAGCTTTTCGCGCCAGAACGCCACCATCTCCTCGAACATCCGGTAATAAAGCCCCAGATCGCGCAAGTTATAGCCATAGCGGTGCGTGCCTTCGGCAAACACGTTCTTGTAGATCGACAGCAGCGTATCGCGCGGATCGCGGCGCACGACGATTACCTTCGCCTTGGGCAGCGCCAGATGGATCAGCCCGGTCATCAGATAGGTCTGAATCGACTTGTCGGTAACCCGGTCGGCACCCGGAAAACGGGCGGCGAAATGCGCCTCGATCTGCGTGCCGAGCGCGGCAATCTGCGGATCCGGCAGCGCCGAAACGGGCTGAAACCCCGCCCCCGCCACATCAGTCAACAGATGAAAGGCGCGCTCGACCGCGACGCCGACCTCGCCCGCGCCGGTCACCTGCGAATGGCTGGCCAGAATCTGCTCTACCAATGTGGTGCCGGACCGCGGCATGCCGGTCACGAAAATCGGCGCGAAATCGCTGGTCCCGGCCACGGTGCGCGCGCTGAAATCGGTATCGGAAAACGCCGCTTTCAGCGCGTCGATTTCAACACGGCGGTCGCTGATGTCATAGGGATATTTCTTTCGCATCAAGGCGTTGGCCGGGTTCAGATAGCTGAACACCCGGTCATGCTGCTTGGTATCCTCCAGCGCCTTGGCCAGCGCGAAACCCAGATTCATCCGGCTGTCATCGCTCAGGCCGGGCGCGTCGAACCGCGCCTGCATCTGCGCGATCAGCGGATCGTCGGGCCGGACCTTGTACGATGCGATGAACAGCCGGTAATGCTCGCCATTGTCGGGGTCCAGCTCGATCGCCTTGCGAAACAGGGTGTCCGCCTCATCGAAGCGGCCCATGGTTTGCAGCATCTTCGCCTTGGCGCCATAAGCCATCGCAAGGCCCGGCTCGACCGCGATGGCCTTGTCGAACGCTGCAACCGCCACCGCATCCTGCCCGTCGGCGGCCTGCGCCTGTGCCAGATGCACCAGCGTCGTCGCCCGCGTGTCGCCATGTCGGATCGCCGCCTGAAACGCCCGGACCGCCCCCGCATGGTCGCGCGTCTTGCTCAGTTGGTGTCCCAACTGAACCTGCGCCGCAATCAGGTCGGGCTTGACCGCAAGCGCCGCCTGCAATGCCTTGATTGCCAGCTTGGCCTCGCCCCGGCGGGCATGGGCGATGCCCAGGTTCTGCAACGCCAGCGGCATTTTCGGCACCAGCTTCAGGGCCGCGCGCACCTGCGCGATCCCCTCGTCGATCCGGCCGGTTTCAATCAGAAAACGGCCGAAATTATTGTGTGCCTCGGCATATCCGGGGTCCAGACGGATCGCGGCCTCGAAATTCGCCTCTGCCGCGGCCGGTTTGTTCAGCGCCACCTGCGCATTGGCCAGAATGTCGGCGATGATCGCCACGTCGGGATGCCGCGCGCGCAGCTTTGCCGCCGCGGTTTCGGCTTGGGCGAAGGCCCCCTTGTTCATCAGCCCGATCAGCGCCTGGATATCCTCGGGCCGCGCGGTGCCGATCCCTGTTCTGGAGCGGGTCTTCGCCGGCGACAGCTGTTCTTGCAGACGGACCAGCAATCGCGGGTCGATGCGGGCCGCCTTGGCTTTTTTCAGAAAACCGCTGGTAAGGGCTGCGTCGTTCTGGGCGCCGATGGCCTGGGCATAGTGCTGCCAGATCGCCGCCTCGCGCGGTTTCGCGGCGGCGGCGCGGTCGAAATGCGTTGCGGCCCGGGCCGGATCGCCGGCGGCCAGCGCGATGCGCCCAAGCTGGAAATGCACCTCGGGCAGGGTCGGGCGCACACCCAGGATCGCGCGATATTTCGCCTCGGCCTCGGCCAGCTTTCCGGCCGTCTGCAGGCGAAGCGCCTCGTTATAAAGGCCGGTGATCTGGGCAGGGTTCAAAGGCAGCATGCGTATATATCCGTGCAAGGGTCACAGCGAGAAGCCTTCGCTAACATGCACGGGCGGGCTTGTCGATTTTGAACCGCCCGAAACGGAAAAGAGCGGGCCAAGGCCCGCTCTTCCCAAGACAAGAATGTCTTCGATTAGAAAGACATTGCAACGCCCAGCGAGTAGGATTCGGTATCCTCGGAGCTGTCGAAATCGCTGGAACCGTAACCGAACTGAACAACGGCACCGCCGCCCAGATCGTAGTTCACCAGCAGGCCATAGCCGCTCGAATCTTCTGCGACATCGCGGTCATAGTCACCGTAGTTGGCGGCAAAGGTCCACGCGTCCATGGTGTAAGCCACACCAATGCCATAGTGGGTGACATCGTCGTCATCGCCGTCGTAATCGCTGTAGTTCACAGCGATCTGGAAGCCGTTGCCGAAATCAGCGGAAACCGAGGTACCGATGAGGTCGAAGTCATCATCACCACCGAACTGGTAACCCAGGCCAAAGCCCAGCGCGACACCCGAGGCCAGGTCCATGTCGTAGGAGACACCAAGAGCGAAGATGTCGTCGTCGTTGGCGGGATCGTCACCGCCATCGTTGTTCTGCTCCATCGACACGGACAGACCGAAATCACCGAACGAATAGTCGTAGCGCAGAACCTGGTTGTCTTCGGTGCCGTCGGAGTTACCGTTGCCGTTGAAGCCGGCGTGGGTGGTTTCATCGTCAGCGATGGTACCGCCAGCCAGCGCAACTTCGGTCAGCCGCTTGTCATAGGCGCCGTCGGTTTCACCCAAGGTCAAGGTACCGAAGGCACCCGAAATGAACACGGCCTCGTTGTCGAACGAAGCACCGGAAGCATCGCGGCGACCAGCAAGGGTGCTGGTGTCGGAAGAACCGTTACCGTTGATGGCACCCGCGCCGTTCGACTCTTCGATTTCAATGTGGAAGCCAAAGCTCAGACCGTTGTCGGATTCGCTCGACCCGTCGAAGGTCAGGGTGAAGTCGTTGTGGAACTGCATGCCGTCGTTGTCGGAGCCGTAGAAATCGCCACCGAAGACACCCATTTCGGCGAAGCCGGTGATGGACATTTCAGCGGAAGCGAAACCAGCAGACGCCATCAGCGCCGTGGTAGCAAGAAGAACCTTTTTCATGGTTTTCCCTCATTCATTAAAAGGTGACCTCAATCCAGTGGCGAACTGAGTATGCTGTTGTGTCGCTCTTCGCCCGCTCAATTGCAAGAAAGCCGAAATGCTCCGCGGCATTGCTGGCTGGAATGATGCAGCTTTGCCACACCGTGCCATCGGGCGGGCGCGCGGGCCCACGGCGCGCCTATAATAACGGTAGCGGGGAAAATCCTTGTCCCTCCCAACCGGCTCGGCTAGAGAACGGAAAGGAATAAACGGGGGCGGGACTACATGACCTTCCAGAGCATTTTGCGTGCGGCAACACTTGCCCTGTCGGCCCTGACCGTCAGCAGCTGTGGCGACAGCGGGCTGTTCAACAAATCACAACCGGCCTCGGAAGAGGCGATCGCCCGGCAGCGCGAGAACACCCCGCTCGGCGAGCAGAAGGAAGGCTCGACCCTTTGGGATCTGTTCAGCAACGCGGACAATCCAAACACCACCATCGAGGTGAACAAGTATCTGTGGCAGGCCTCGCTTGAGGTTCTGAACTTCCTGCCGGTCCAGACGGTCGATCCGTTTTCGGGCGTGATCATCACCGGCTATGGCACCCCGCCGGGCGGCGGACGCGCCTATCGCGCGACGGTCTATGTACAGGACCCCGCGCTGGACGCCCGCTCGCTCAAGGTGGCGCTGGCCACGCAGTCGGGCCCGGTCGATGCCGCCACCACCCGCGCCGTGGAAGATGCGATCCTGACCCGCGCGCGCCAGATTCGCATCCGCGACAGCAACCTCTGATCCCAGGCCCACCCGAGCCACCAATATCACCACGCCGGGCCATCGCGCCCGGCGTTTGACCGACAAGGACCCCGCAACATGTCCCGTTTTGATCCCCGCGCGATCGAGCCAAAATGGCAAGCCACCTGGGATGAGGCCGGCACCTTCACCGCCCGCCATGACACCGCAAAGCCGAAATACTATGTGTTGGAAATGTTCCCCTACCCGTCGGGGCGCATCCATATGGGTCATGTGCGCAACTATACCATGGGCGACGTGATCGCGCGCTATAAGGGGTCGTGCGGGTTTTCGGTGCTGCACCCGATGGGCTGGGATGCATTCGGGATGCCCGCCGAAAACGCCGCGATGGAAAAGCATGTCCATCCGGGCGACTGGACCTATCAGAACATCGCCGACATGCGCGCCCAGATGAAGCCGCTGGGCCTGTCGATCGACTGGTCGCGTGAATTCGCTACCTGCGACCCGGAATACTACGGCCAGCAGCAAGCCATGTTTATCGACATGATGCATGCGGGGCTGGTGTATCGCAAGAACGCGGTGGTCAACTGGGATCCGGTCGACATGACCGTTCTGGCCAATGAACAGGTCGAGGATGGGCGCGGCTGGCGCTCGGGCGCCTTGGTGGAACGGCGTGAGCTGACCCAGTGGTTTTTCAAGATCTCGGACTTTTCCGAAGACCTGCTTGATGCGCTGGACGGGCTGGATAACTGGCCCGAGAAGGTCAAGTTGATGCAGCGCAACTGGATCGGCAAATCGCGCGGGCTGCAATTCGCGTTTTCGACGGTGGACGCGCCCGACGGGTTCGACCGGATCGAGGTCTATACCACCCGGCCCGACACACTGATGGGGGCCTCGTTCGTCGGCATCTCGCCCGACCACCCGCTGGCCAAACAGCTGGAGGCCCACAACGCCGACATCGCCGCCTTCAACGCCCAATGCCGCAAGGGCGGCACCACCGAAGAGGCGATCGAGACAGCCGAAAAGCTGGGCTATGACACCGGCATCACCGTGCGCCACCCGTTCGACACCGCGTGCGAGCTGCCGGTCTATATCGCCAATTTCATCCTGATGGATTACGGCACCGGCGCGATTTTCGGCTGCCCGGCGCATGACCAGCGCGATTTCGAGTTCGCCACCAAATACGGCCTGTCCATCCCCCCGGTCTTTGCCCCGCTTGATGGTGACGCGCCTGCGGACGCGGCCTTCGTGCCGCAGAAATCGGAAACGGTCCGCTATCTGCGCGGCTTTGCCGGCGAGGCCGAACAGACCGGCGACGCGGCGGTGGAAAGCGCCGTGGACTTTTGCGAAAAGAATGGCGTGGGCCACGGCGTGACCAAGTACCGCCTGCGCGATTGGGGCCTGTCGCGGCAACGCTATTGGGGCTGCCCGATTCCGGTGATCCACTGCGACACCTGCGGCGTGGTACCCGAGAAAAAGGAAAACCTGCCGGTCGAGCTGCCCAAGGATGTGACATTCGATACGCCCGGCAATCCGCTGGACCGCCACCCGACCTGGCGCGATTGCACCTGCCCGACCTGCGGCGCGCCGGCCCGGCGCGAAACCGACACGATGGACACGTTTGTCGATTCGTCCTGGTACTATGCCCGGTTCACCGCGCCGCACGCCAAAACGCCCACCGACCTGGCCGAAGCCGAATATTGGATGAACGTCGATCAGTATATCGGCGGGGTCGAGCATGCGATTTTGCACCTGCTCTATTCACGCTTCTTTGCCCGCGCGATGCAGATCACCGGCCATCTGCCCGCCAAGGCGATCGAGCCGTTCGAGGCGCTGTTCACCCAGGGCATGGTCACGCATGAGATTTACGTCACGCGCGATGACCGTGACCGCCCGGTCTATCACCTGCCCGAGCATATCGAATGGACGGAAAGCGGCGCCTGCCTGGGGGCCACCGGCGAAAAGGTAGAGGTGATCCCCTCGGCCAAGATGTCGAAGTCGAAAAAGAACGTCGTCGATCCGGTCAACATCATCGACGCCTACGGCGCCGACACCGCACGCTGGTTCGTGCTGTCCGACAGCCCGCCCGAACGCGATGTGGAATGGACCGCCTCGGGCGCCGAGGCGGCGTTCCGGCATCTGGGCCGGGTCTGGCGCATGGCCAGCGACATTGCCGCGCAAGAGGGAGGCGGCGAAGGTGACGACGACCTGATGCGCGCGACGCACAAGGCGATCCACGAGGTCACGATGGGGATCGAAAGCTTCGGCTTCAATACCTCCGTGGCCAAGCTCTATGCCTTCACGAACACAGTTCACAAGTCCAAGGCCGGGGCCGCCACCCGGCGCGCGGCGATGAAGGTCATGGCCCAGCTTATGTCGCCGATGACCCCGCACCTGTCGGAAGAGATCTGGCAGATGCTGGGCGGCGAAGGGCTGATCGCGAACGCGCCCTGGCCGCAGGCCGACCCCGCGATGCTGATCGAGGATACGGTGACGCTGCCGATACAGATCAACGGCAAACGCCGCGCGGAAATCGCCGTTCCCAAGGACATGCCGAAGGAAGAGGTTGAAAAGCTGGCGCTGGCCCATAAAGCTGTGATCAGGGCGCTGGATGGCGGCGCCCCGAAAAAGCTGATCGTCGTGCCGGGCCGCATCATCAATGTCGTTATCTGACCGCCGCACTGTTCTTCTTGGTCTGGCCGCCCTGTCGCTGGCGGGCTGTGGATTTGCGCCCGCCTATGGCACCGACGGCGCGGCGCGGGGGTTGCATGGCCGCATCCGCGCCGCCGACCCGACCAACCGCGACAGTTTTGCGCTGGTGGGCCGGCTGGAGGAGCGGCTGGGCCGCCCCGACGCGCCGCTTTACGATCTGAACTATGAGCTGGAGGTCCAGCGCGAGGGGTTGGCGATTACGCCCGAACAGGTCACCACGCGCTATAACCTGCTGGGCGAGGTGGCGTTCACCCTGACCGACCGGCGCACCGGGGCGCCCGCACTCAGCGGCAGGGTCAACAACTTCGCCGGCTATTCCGCGACCGGCACCACCGTATCCACCCGGGCGGCCGAGCAGGACGCGCATGAGCGGCTGATGGTAATTCTGGCCGATCAGATCGTCGCCCGGCTGATCGCCAGCGCCGGGTCGCTGTCGCTATGAAACTGTCCGCCCGGGACGCCACACGCTATTTCGCCAGGCCCGAACCGCAGCGCACCGGGCTGCTGATCTATGGCGGCGACGCGATGCGCGTGGCGCTGAAACGGCAACAGGTCATCGCGGCACTGGTCGGACCCCAGGGCGAAGAGGAAATGCGCCTGACCCGGATCAGCGCCTCGGACCTGCGTTCGGACCCGGCGCTGCTGTCCGACGCGATCAAGGCGCAGGGCTTTTTCCCCGGCCCGCGCGTGGCCTTTCTGGAAGATGCCGGCGACGCGCTGGCCGATGTGCTCAAGACCGCCCTGTCCGACTGGCGCGAGGGCGACGCGCAGGTGATCGTCACCGCCAAACAGCTCAACGCCCGCTCGGCCCTGCGCAAGCTGTTCGAGGGACACAATAACGCCTATGCCGTCGGCATCTATGACGACCCGCCCACCCGCGAAGAGATCGAGGCCGAGCTGGCAAAGGCCGGCGTCACCGCCGACCGCGACGCGATGACCGATCTGACCGCGCTGTCGCGGATGCTGGATCCGGGTGATTTCCGCCAGACCGTCGAAAAGCTGGCGCTTTATAAATACGGCGACCCCACCCCCGCCAGCAGCGAGGATGTCGCCGCCTGCGCGCCGACCTCGACCGAGGCCGCGCTGGACGATGTGCTGAATATCGTGGCCGAGGCCCGCACCGGCGAGATCGGCCCGATCATGCGCAAGCTGGAAAGCCAGGGCGTGCAGCCCGTCGGCCTGTGCATCGGCGCCACCCGCCACTTCCGCACCCTGCACGCGGCGGCCTGTGATCCCGGCGGCCCGTCGGCGGGCATCGCCCGGATGCGTCCGCCGGTGTTTGGCCCGCGGCGCGACCGGATGACCCGGCAGGCGTCGAAATGGGGGGTGCACCGGCTGGAACAGGCGCTGGGTATCCTGACCGATACCGATCTGCAACTGCGCTCCACCTCGCGCGCGCCCGCCATGGCGGTGATCGAACGCACATTGATCCGGCTGGCGATGCTGGGCGGGCGCTAGGCAGTTGGGCCGGTGTTGCACCGGCCCGCAAGGCGATTGGATTATTTGATTTTCTTACCCGCCACGACAAGAGGCGCCTTGCCCGCGTTGGAATTCGCGGTGGCCAGAACCTTCGGCTTTTCCTGCTTGGGTTTCTTGGCTTCCTTGTTGCCGTGCTGCTTGTTACCTTTACTCATTGGATTTCCTTTCGAAAGTGCGACCGCCCCGGAAAGAACAAGCTTTGCTTGCTGCGGGCAGGCGGCCGACGGCCACGACATCGCGATCATCCGCACAGAATGCTGCGCGGACACGCCTAGAACGATTCCTGCCTGATCCAACCAGATCAGACCGGGGGTATTTTCAGAACGTTCGCGTCGCCCGATACAAAGTTTCTAGGGGCACCTTCGGTCGGGCAACGACCTTCGAGATCCTTGCCTGCATTGCCTGGCAGGCTTTGTCACATCTCACTTGAAATTTACGCCTGGACGAACCCGTTTTCAAGGACATGCCGGTACGGCCGTATAATATTTTGCGCCCACACGCCTCTTTCCTTTCGGGCCGCGTGGACCACATTGTTCAAGCGAACAGAAAGGCCCGCAATGCCCCCCTATTCCCTGCTCGATCTCGCCCCCGTTCCCGACGGGCACAGCACCGCCGACGCGCTGACCAATACCCGCGATCTGGCCCGCCATGCCGAAGACTGGGGGTTTCACCGCTACTGGTTGGCCGAGCATCACAACATGACCGGCATCGCCAGCGCCGCCACCGCCGTGCTGATCGGCCATGTGGCGGGGGCAACGACGCGCATCCGCGTCGGCGCGGGCGGCATCATGCTGCCCAACCATGCGCCGCTGATGGTGGCCGAACAGTTCGGCACACTGGCCACGCTTTACCCCGACCGGATCGATCTGGGCCTGGGCCGCGCGCCGGGTACCGACGGCGCCACCGCCCACGCCCTGCGCCGCGGGATGCGACCCGGCGACACCTTTCCCGACGACGTGCAGGAACTGATCGCCTATCTGGGCGATCCAGCCCCCGATGCGCGCGTTCGCGCCGTGCCGGGCATGGGCACCCATGTGCCGGTCTGGATACTGGGGTCCAGCCTTTATGGCGCGCAACTGGCCGCGTTTCTGGGCCTGCCCTATGCGTTTGCGTCGCATTTCGCCCCGGCCGCGCTGGAGCAGGCGTTCGATGTCTATCGGCGCAGCTTTCGCCCTTCGGCGCAACTGGCCCGCCCCTATGCGATGATGGCGATAAACGTCTTCGCCGCCGATACCGATGCCGAGGGCGCGTTCCTGAAAACCTCCATGCAGCAGGCCTTCGCCAATCTGCGCACCAGCAAGCCCGGCCTCCTGCCCCGCCCGGTCGAGGATGTTGCGGCGGTGATCGCGCCACATATCCGCGCGGCGGTCGACAATGCGCTTGCGCTCTCGGCCACCGGCGCGCCGGATACGCTACACCGCCAGATCGCCGCGCTGATCGACCGTCACAAGCCAGACGAGGTAATCCTGAACGCCCAGATCCACGACCATACGGCGCGGCTGCATTCGGTCCGCATCGCGGCCGGGGTGATGAAAGATTTGAACCGCTGACCCCACCCCGGCCCTTGCACACGGGCGGCCCGGCAGGTCACACTTGTACGCGTCACGGGGAGGGACACGCATGTACACAGTGATCGGTATCGTCGAAAGCCGCGCCTTGCGCGTTTTGTGGATGCTCGAAGAGCTTGACCAACCCTATGACCATATCCCGGCCGCGCCCCGGTCGGATGCGGCAAGGGCGGCGAACCCGGCGGGCAAGGTGCCGGTCTTTATCGAGGACGGTGTGACGATCACCGATTCGACCGCGATCGTGACCTATCTGGCCGACAAGCATGGCGCACTGACCTTTCCCGCGGGCACGCTGGATCGCGCCCGCCAGGACAGCCTGACTCAGTTCCTGCTTGATGAATTCGACGCCGTGCTGTGGGCAGGCGCGCGCCACAGTTTCATCCTGCCCAAGGAACGGCGCTGCCCCGAGGTCAAGGACAGCCTGCGCTGGGAATTCGCCCAGAACCAGAAGACGCTGGTCGCCCGGATGGGGGATGGCCCGTTCCTGATGGGGCAGACGATGACGGTGCCCGACATCATCCTGACCCATTGCCTGATCTGGGCGCGGGCCGCAAAATTCCCGCTCGAAGAGCCCGCGCTGGCCGATTATGCCACACGGATCACTGCGCGCCCGGCCTTTCAGCGCGCGCAGCAGCGTACCGGCTAGCCGCCCGCCCGGCCCACAGCCCCGTCGCCAGACAGCCGGTCAGCAGATAGCCGCCGGTCGGCGCCTCCCAGTCCAGCATCTCGCCCGCGCAGAACACGCCCGGCAACGCCTTCAGCATCAGATCGGCGGTCAGCGCATCCCACATCACCCCCCCGGCGGTCGAAATCGCCTCGTCGATCGGGCGCGGGCCGGCGTGCGCCACCGGCAGCGCCTTGATCAGCCGGGCCAGCGCCGCACCCGCGGGCAGGGGGCGGCCGAATTCCAGCAGCAGGGCCAGCCGCGCACCGTCCAGCGCCAGCACCTTGCGCAGATGGGTGGTCTGGCTGGCCTTGCCGCGCGGACGGGCCAGCCGGTCGGCGATCCAGCCTTCGCTTCGGTCCGGCATCAGATCGATGAGCAGCGGCGCCCCGTCACGCACCGCGCGCGAGATGGCATAGATACCGCCCCCTTCCAGCCCGCGGGCCGAGATCACATATTCGCCACGTACCACCTGCCCGCCCGCGTACAGGGCTGTGCCTTTCACCGGCTGGCCGAACTGCTTTTGCATCGGTGCCGACCAGTCCACCACCACCCCCATATTCGCGGGCCTGAACGGCGCCAGCGCCACGCCGCGCGCGGCCAGCACCCCGGCCCATTGCCCGTCCGATCCCAGCCGTGCCCAGCTTGCCCCGCCCAGCGCCAGAACCGTCACGCCGGGCAACAGCCGCACCGGCCCCTGCGGCGTGTCGAACACCGCCGCGTCGCCGTCCCAGCCGCGCCAGGCCCAACGCGTGCGCAACTCCACGCCCAACCCCTGCAACCGGCCCAGCCAGGCCCGCAGCAGGGGCGAGGCTTTCATCGCCTCTGGAAACACCCGCCCGGTCGAGCCGGTAAACACCGCCTGCCCCAAACCCCGCGCCCAATCCTGAACGTCGTTCGGGCCGCACGCCGTCAACATCGGGCGCAGGCGCGCGGCGTCCGGGCCATAGGCGGCCAGGAATTGCGCGAACGGTTCGTCCCTGGTCAGGTTCAACCCCGACTTGCCCGCCATCAGAAACTTGCGCCCGGCCGAAGGTTTGGCTTCGGCCACGATGACGCGCCGCCCGGCCTGCGCCAATGCCTCGGCCGCCATCAGCCCGGCCGGACCGGCGCCGATCACAAGGGCATCCACCGCCTGGGTCATGGCGCGTCAGGCACCCTTGCCGTTGCACATGTCCTTGATCGCAATGCGCACCCGCGCGGGCGCACCTTCGACCGCTTCGGCCAGATCATCCACCGCCGCGCCCAGTTCCTCGGGCGCCACGATGCGGTCCACCAGACCGAAGGCCAGCGCCTCGTCACTGGTCAGCTTGGCTGCACCCATCAAGATCAGCTTGGCCCGCGCCGGGCCGACCAGCGCAATCAGACGGCCGGGGTCAGAGGGCTGCGGCAGATAGCCCAGCTTCATCACCGGGTAAAAGAACCTGGCCCCCGGCACCGCGATCCGCAGATCGCAGGCCAGCGCCATCCCGAACGCCCCGCCAGCCAGCGTGCCGTTCAGCGCCGCGATGGTCAGGCAGTTCAGCCCGGCGATGCGGGACGACAGCCGCTCCCACACCGCGTCGGTGGCCAGCCCCGCCTTGGCCTCGTCCAGATCGGCCCCGGCGGAAAATACCTTGCCCCGCCCGGTCAGCACCAGCGCCGCAATGTCGGCACGGGCGGCCTCGGACAGGATCACCTCCAACTCGCGCAGCATAGCCTTGGTCAGGGAATTGGCCTTGTCGGGCCGGTCGATGGTCACGGTCCAGCGGCGGTCGCCCTGCTCCAGCGCGATCACCGGATCAGCCCCGCGCGCTTGCGGATCGCTTCGTCGCGGAGCGAGATTTCCTGACCCGTGAATTCATCCGCGTCCGCGCTGCACATCCACAGCAGGGCCTGCGCCGGCCATTCGGGCGGGATGTGATCGGTCCAGTCCAGCTGACTGACCGGGTTCACGCCGCTTTGCCGGATCCGGCGCTGCATGTCGGTGGCCACCGTGCCCGGCGACAGGCCCATGGCGCGGATGCCCTTGCCCCGCGTTTCGCGATCCAGACACTGGGTCAGCATTGCCGCCCCGGCCTTTGAACTGCAATAGGCGCTCCAGCCTTCCAGGGGGTTATGGGCCGCCCCCGAACTGACCGTGATCACCGTGCCAGCGCCCGCCGGCAACATCACCGGCAACACCGCACGCATACCGTGGAAGACACCCTTGAGGTTGATGTCGATGGCCCGCCCCCAGGCCTCGGGGTCGATGTTGTCCAGCCCGCCGATCGGGTCGATCACACCGGCATTGTTGATCAGCACGTCCAGGCCGCCAAAGGCTCGCACCGCCACGTTCACCGCGGTTTCGACCGCCGCGAACCGGGCCACGTCGCAGGGCAGCGCCAGCGCCCCCGCCCCGATATCCGTGGCCAGTTCCTGTACCGCCGCCCCGTCCCGCGCCAGCAGGGCCACCCTTGCGCCCGACGCGGCAAAAGCCCGCGCCGCCGCCGCGCCAATGCCCCGGCTTGCGCCGGTAATCAAAACACGCTTTCCCGTCATATCAGCCATGATCCGCTCCTTCGGTTCACGTATTGGTAACCCGCCCGGCAAGGGGATTTCCACCCGCATCATTCCCTTGACCCATCCGATGCGAAAGCGGAAGGTTTGGCCAGCGATTTCAGACTGGAAGGGTTCGTGATGAAATACTGGGCATCCATTTCGACGGCGGCGCTGCTGGCCGGGGCATTTTCCGCCCAAAGCGCCGCCGCCGACATCACTGCGCAACAGGCCTGGGATGCAATAACCGCGCTTGGCGAAAGCTATGGTGAACAGATCACCGGCACGCCGTCCATGTCGGGCGATACGCTGACGATCAGGGATGCCGGATTTACCTTCGCGGCGCCCGAGGCGACGATTACCGGCACACTGGGCGACATCGCCCTGAAAGAACTGGGCAATGGCACGGTCGAGGTCACGGCCGGGACCGAATTCCCCATGACCATGGCCATCACCCCGGAAGACGGCGAAGACGTCGATATCGCGATGGTGCTGCGCCAGAGCGGCCTGAAAACCATCGTCAGCGGCACGCCTGACGATTTGGCCTACGACTCCTCCGCCGATACATTCGCCATCGCCCTGTCCGAGATGAAAGTGGACGGCGAGCCGTTGGAAATGGATATGCTGATCAGCCTCGCGGCCCTGGCGGGAAAATACCGGATCACGCAGATGGGTACGATGAAGGGCGTGACCTCTGCCCTGACCGCAAAGGCGCTTGGCATGACCCTCAACGTCGTGGCACCCGAGGACGAGACCGGCCATGTGAACATGAGCGCCAGCATCGCCGACCTGAGCAGCACCAACCGCTCCACCCTTCCGGTCGCGGGCGATTTCAGCGATATGGCCGCGCTGCTGAAAGCGGGCATGGTGGCCGACGGGCAGATGACCTATGGCCCCGCCGCCATGACCTTCGATTTCGCCGATGAGGTGGAATCCGGCGTCATCAAGGCCTCGGCCAGCGGCGGGTCGCTCGATATCGCGATGAGCGGTGAGACGATGACCTATGGCGGCAGCCAGACCGGCGTTGACATCGCCATCAGCGGCTCGCAGATCCCGGTCCCCGAAATCACGGCCCGGATGGCTGAAACCACCTTCAATCTGATGATGCCCATCGCCAAGTCCGACACGCCCGCCGATTTCGCGCTGCTGACCGCGCTCAGGGGCCTGACCCTTGGCGACAACGTCTGGGGCCTGTTCGACCCGGCGGGCACCTTGCCGCGCGATCCGGCCAACCTGGTGCTGGACCTGTCCGGCAAGGCCAGGCTGGCCTTCGATATGTTCGACCCCGCCGCCGCGCAGCAACTGACCGGTGCGGCGGGCGAGCTGCACGCGCTGGATATCAACGATCTGGAACTGACCGTGGCGGGCGCCTCGCTGACCGGCACGGGCGGTTTCACCTTCGACAATACCGATCTGACCACGTTCAACGGCATGCCCGCCCCCGCCGGCGCGGCCAACCTGAAGCTGACCGGCGGCAACGGCCTGATGGACAAGCTGGTGGCGATGGGCCTGCTGCCCGAGGATCAGGTGATGGGCTTTCGCATGATGCTGGGCCTGTTCGCCCGCCCCGGCGAAGGCGACGATACCCTGGTGTCCGAGATCACAGTGACCGATGACGGTCAGGTTCTGGCCAACGGCCAGCGCCTGAAATAACGCCAGTTCGGCAAACCGGCCGCAAAACGCCCCGTGCTTTCTTGCGCGGGGCGGTATTGCACATTAGGTGCGGGTGACCCACCGCAATCACGGACCGCATATGCCCGATACGCTTTCCTCGCTGACCGCCCAGCTTCTTGACGCCGCCCGCCGCGCCGGGGCCGATGCCGCCGATGCCATGGCGGTCGAGGGGACCTCGCTGTCGATCGACGTGCGCGGCGGCAAGCTGGAACAGGCCGAACGGTCCGAAGGCACCGATATCGGGCTGCGGGTGATGATCGGACGGCGGCAGGCCTGCGTTTCGGCGTCGGACACCCGGCCGCAAACCATGCGCGAAATGGCCGAACGCGCCGTCGCCATGGCGCGCGAGGCGCCCGAGGATCCCACCGTCGGGCTGGCCGACCCGGCGCAGCTGGCCACAGATTGGGACATCGCCGCGCTGGAACTGTCCGACCCCGCGCCCGATCCCGCCCCCGCCACGCTGGAGCAAGACGCCCGCCGCGCCGAGGCTGCCGCGCTGGCGGTCAAGGGTATTTCGCAGGTCCAATCCGCCTCGGCCGCCTATGGCCGGCGCCAGCTTCACCTTGCCGCCTCGAACGGGTTCGAGGGCGGCTACGGACGCAGCGACCGGGCCGTGTCCTGCGTCGCGATCACCGGTACCGGCGCCGGGATGGAGCGTGACTATAACGGCGAAAGCCGCATCTTTCAGGCCGACCTGCCCGACGCGGCAGAGGTGGGCCGCATCGCCGCCGAACGCACCATCGCCCGCGCCGGGGTACGCAAGCCGAAAACCGGCGCCTATCCGGTACTGTTCGACGAACGGATTTCATCCTCGCTGATCGGCCATCTGCTGAGCGCGATCAACGGCGCCGCCATCGCGCGCGGCGCATCCTGGCTGCGGGGGGCCATGGGCCAGCAGGTGCTGCCCGCACATCTGTCGCTGATCGAGGATCCGCACCGCGCCCGGATTTCCGGCTCGCGCCCGTTCGATGCCGAAGGTTTGCCCACCGCCCCCAGCGCGATCGTGGAAAACGGCGTGCTGCAACGCTGGATTCTGGATCTGGCCACCGCGCGCAAGCTGGGGCTGAACAGCACCGCCAACGCCGCGCGCGGGGTGTCCGCGCCGCCGTCGCCCGCAATCACCAATGTGGCGCTGACCCAGGGCACGCAAACCCGCGACGACCTGTTGGCCGAGATGGGCACCGGCCTGCTGGTGACCTCGATGATTGGCACCTCGATCAATTCCAACACCGGCGATTATTCGCGCGGCGCGTCGGGCTTTTGGGTCGAGAACGGACAGATCACCTATCCGGTCAATGAATGCACCATCGCCGGCAATCTGCGCGACATGCTGAAAACCATCCGGCCCGCCAACGATGCCCGCCCGCATCTGTCGCGTCAGGTGCCCAGCCTGCTGATCGAAGGTCTGACCCTTGCCGGAGAATGACCTTTCCCTGCTGACCGAGGCCGCGCATGAGGCCGGGCATATCGCCGCCCGCTTCTGGCGCAACGCGCCCAAGTCCTGGGACAAGCCCGACCATCAGGGCCCGGTGACCGAGGCCGATCTGGCAATCGACGACATGTTGCGCGACCGGCTGATCGGGGCGCGGCCAGATTACGGCTGGCTGTCCGAGGAAACCACCGACAGCCCGGCGCGCCTGTCCACCCGCCGCGCCTTTGTCGTTGATCCCATCGACGGCACCCGCGCCTTCATGAACGGCGACCGCACCTTCGCCCATTCGCTGGCGGTGGTCGAGGACGGGATCGTGATCGCCGGTGTCGTCTTTCTGCCGCTGCGCGACAAGCTTTATACCGCCGCGCTGGGACAGGGGGCCACGCTGAACGGCGCCGCTATCGGCGCGGGGCGGCGCGCGACGCTGGACGGGGCCGAAATATTGGTGGCGCGCCCGGCGCTGGAACAGAAATACTGGAACGGTCCGGTGCCTGACGTGCACCGCCACCTGCGCCCGTCGCTGGCCTATCGGCTGTGCCTGGTGGCCGAGGGGCGCTTCGACGGGGTGCTGACCATCCGCGACAGCTGGGACTGGGACATCGCCGCCGGCACGCTGATCCTGACCGAGGCGGGCGCCTGCATCACCGACCGACAGGGCGGCGCGCTGCGGTTCAACACCGCGCATCCGGCCTCGCCCGGCGTGGTCGCCGGCAGCCCGGCGGTGCACCGCGAGATGGTGCAGCGGCTGGCCTGAACACATTGCGCCCCTTTCGCCGCTGCGCGGCATCGTCTAGTTTGACCCCAGCGGCATGAACAGGAAGCGGAGACCGACATGACACAGCGCCTGCACCTTGTTTTCGGAGGCGAGCTGGTGGACCCCAGCACGACCGCCTTCAAGGATGTTGAGGATATTCATATCGTCGGCATCTATCCCGACTATGCCACCGCCCATGACGCCTGGAAGGCCGAGGCGCATCGCACCGTGGACAACGCCCACATGCGCTATTTCATCGCCCATCTGCACCGCCTGCGCGACGAAGAGGTCGAGGCCAGCCCGACCGAAGAACTCGACGGCTGAGCCGCCCCGCCATGCCGCTCTGGCTTGACAGGCTGCGCGACCGGTTAACCAACCGGGGCGCATTTGACCGCCCGCTTGCGACAGAGGCAGACACGCTGCCGCGCCCGTCGGGGCCGGTGTTGTGGATTCACGATCCGGTGCCCGGCAATGACGGGGCAGTGCGGGCACTGATCGCCGCGCTGGACGAGGCCCATGGCGGGCTGACCTTTCTGGTCACCGGCCCGTCGGGCCCCGATACCGCCGGGTCCGACATGCCGCATCTGCTGCGTCAGCCCGCGCCACAGGATGGCCCCCGCCCGGGACAGGCGTTCCTGGATCACTGGCAGCCCGATCTGGCGCTGATCTTCGCCACCGGCCTGCCTGCGGCGCTGATCGCCGAGGCCGACCGCCGCGCGCTGCCGCTTTACCTGATCTGCGACCCGGCCCATGGCCCGTTGCCGCGCGGCCTGTTGCGCCGCTTCCGGCATGTTTTCGCCACCACCGCCGATCTGGCCGGGATGCTGCGCAAGCAGGGCATCGCCGAGGCCCGGATCGAGGTCACCGGCGATCTGTGCGCCACCTCGCCACCGCCGCCCTGCAACGAGACCGAGCGCGACAACCTAGCCCGTCTGCTGGCCGGGCGGCCATCCTGGCTGGCCGCCAGCACCAGCCCGGCAGAGGATCTGACCGTGGTCGCGGCCCAGGCCGCTGCGGCGCGACGGGCGCATCGGCTGTTGCTGATCCTGGTGCCCGATGATGCCGCGCGCGGGTCCGATCTGGCGCACAGCCTGCGGCGCGAAGGCTGGCGCGTTGCCCTGCGGTCGGCCGATGAAGAACCCGAAGAGGAAACCCAGATCTTCGTCGCCGATACCGAGGGCGAGATGGGGCTTTGGTATCGCCTTGCACCGATCTCCTTCCTGGGCGGCTCGCTGGATCCGCAGGCGGGCGGCGGGATCGATCCGGCCCCGGCAGCGGGGCTTGGTTCGGCCATTCTGCACGGACCGCGCACCGATGGTCATGACAAGCTTTACGCCCGTCTGGATGCAGCCATGGCCGCGCGCACGGTGCGTGACGCCCCCGGCCTGGCCCGCATGCTGGCCACGCTGATCGCGCCCGAAAAGGCCGCCGAGCTGGCCCATAACGCGTGGGAAGTGTCATCGGCCGGGGCCGAAACCACCGACCGGATCACGACCCGGCTGCTGGCCGACCTCGATGGCGGGGAGGCGGGCTGATGCAGGCGCCCGGTTTCTGGTTCACCCCGCCCGACCGGCCCGACCCGCGCGCGCGGCTGCTGGCCCCGTTGGGCGCGATTTATGCCCGCGCCACCGCCCGGCGGCTGCGCCGCGGCACACCCTTTCACGCCGGGGTGCCGGTGATCTGCATCGGCAATCTGAACGCGGGCGGCACCGGCAAGACCCCGACCGCGATCGCGCTGGTGCTGCGGCTGATCGCGCGCGGGCTGACGCCGCATGTGGTCTCGCGCGGTTATGGCGGACGGCTGGCGGGGCCGGTGCAGGTGGCCGAACGCACGCACGGCGCCGCCGATGTCGGCGACGAACCCCTGCTGCTGGCCGCCTTCGCGCCGACCTGGGTGGCGAAGGACCGCGCCGCGGGTGCGCGCGCCGCCGAAGCGGCGGGTGCGGATGTAATCCTGCTGGATGACGGGTTTCAGAACCCTACCGTGGCCAAGGACCTGTCGCTGATCGTGGTCGATGCGGCCAAGGGCTTTGGCAACGGGCGGGTGATCCCCGCCGGACCGCTGCGCGAACCCGTGGGGGCCGGGCTGGCCCGCGCCGATCTGTTGTTGTCGATCGGGCCGGGCCCCGCGCAACGGCAGTTCGCCGAAACCTGGGGTGCACAGATCGCGCTGCCGCATCTGACCGGGACGCTGCGCCCGCTGCCCACCGGGATGGACTGGGCCGGGCTTGATGTGCTGGCCTTTGCCGGGATCGGCCACCCCGAGAAATTCTTTGCCACGCTGCGCGGCCTGGGCGCCCACCTGCGCCGGGCCGAGCCGCTGGCCGATCACCAGCCGCTGACCGAACCCCTGATGAAACGGCTGGAGGTCGAGGCCGCGGCACTTGGCGCCCAACTGGTCACCACCGAAAAGGACGCGGTGCGCCTGCCGCACAGCTTTCGCCGCAAGGTGCTGACGTTGCCGGTACGGCTGGACCTGTCGGACTGGGCCGCGCTGGATACCGCGCTGGACCGGCTGGGGCTTAGCCGCCCTTAAGCCGGGCGCGGATTTCTGAACCGTGTTCATCCAGCTTCGGCGCCGGACGGTCCAGCGCCAGTTCCGCGTCGGAAAACACCAGCGGCGACCGCACCGTCGGCACCCCGTCCAGCACCCGGGCCATCCGGCGGTGCTGAATCTGCGGATCGTCGAACACCCCGGCCATGTCGTTGATCGGCCCGGCGGGCACGCCCTGCCCCTCGCACGCGGCCAGCAGATCGGCCTTGGCAAAGCGCCGGGTGGCGGTGGTCAGCCGGTCGGTCAGATCGGCGCGATTGGCCACCCGATCGGCATTGGTCAGAAACTCCGGCGCCTGCGCCAGATCGGGCAGGCCCAGAAGGACGCACAGCCGCTGATACTGACCGTCATTGCCGGTGGCGATGATGATATGGCCGTCGGCGCAATCGAACACCTGATAGGGCGCCAGATTGGGATGCGCATTGCCCATTCGCGTGGGCGGGGTGCCGGTGGTCAGATAGTTCATCGCCTGATTGGCGGTGATCGCGGTGGCTACATCCAGCAGCGCCATGTCGATCTGCTGGCCCTTGCCGGTCTGCGCCCGCTGATGCAGCGCCGCCAGAATCGCCGTGACGGCATAGACCCCGGTGAAAATGTCGGTCACCGCCACGCCCACCTTCTGTGGTTGGCCGTCCGGTTCGCCCGTGACCGACATCAGGCCGGACATACCCTGAATGATGAAATCATACCCGGCGCGGTGGGCATAGGGGCCGTCCTGCCCGAACCCGGTGATCGAGCAATAGATCAGCCGCGGGTTGACCGCCCCGAGGCTGTCGTAATCGAGGCCATATTTGACCAGCCCGCCCAGCTTGAAATTCTCGATGACGATATCGGCATCGGCCACCAGATCGCGCACCGTCGCCTGCCCCTCGGGGGTGCGGAAATCCACCGCGATGGATCGTTTGCCCCGGTTGCAGCCGTGGAAATAGGCGGCCGAGCAGTCGCCGTCGCGGTCAACGAAGGGCGGCCCCCAGCGGCGGGTATCGTCGCCTTCGGGGCTTTCGACCTTGATCACGTCGGCACCCAGATCGGCCAGGGTCTGACCCGCCCAGGGGCCGGCCAGAATGCGCGCAAGTTCAACAACCTTCAGGCCAGCAAGCGGAGCAGCCACGGGTTACCCGGCCAGTTCCGCGTCGATGATCTTTTTCAGGTCGGGATAGCTCATGTTCTTGTGCAACGTGCCGTTCACGATCACCGTCGGCGTGCCCTTGATGTCGTATTCTTTCATAATGACATCATAGTGGTCGATCATCGCCTGGGCCTTGTCGCCATCGTTCAGGCAGGCGTCCAGTTCGGCGTTGCTCAGCCCGGCACTGCGGCCGATCCGGCGCAGATTGGCGGCGATCGCCTCGCCCGAGCCGTCGCCGATCCAGTCGCGCTGCTTGGCGAACAGCATGTCGGAAATTCCGAAATAACGCATCTCGCCGCCGCAACGCGCGACCATCGCGGCCCACAGGCCGGGGCGGTCGAAATAGACCTCGCGGTAAACGAACCGCACCTTGCCGGTGTCGATATATTCCGGCTTCAGCTTCTTGAACACGGTGTCGTGGAACGTCGCGCAATGCGGGCAGGTGAACGAAGAATATTCGATGATCGTCACCGGCGCATCCGCGGCCCCCATCGCCATGTCCTCGATCAGCGGGGCGGCTTCGGCCCGGGCCGGGCCAACGGGCGTCAGCCCTTTCAGCCAAAACCCACCGGCAGCCAGCGCTGCGGCACCCAGGGACAGGACAGTTCTGCGGTTCATCACTTCGGTCTCCTTACCGTTTCGGACGGGACAAGACGTTCCGTCCAAGGGCTTCAAGGGCTGCGCGCAGCCCGTCATCTGCCACCTCGCCCGACAGGGCCGCGGCGGCGGCCTGGGTCTGCGGGTCGGGCGGCGGTGTCTGGCGCGGGGCCGGGGCGAATTGCGCCTGCCCCTCGGCAAAGCCGGTGGGCGCGGTCTGGGTCAGCTTGATGCGCGAGATCGCGGCATAACCGTAACAGGCGTTGACCTTCTGGCGGATCGCCTCTTTCTGCATTTCCAGGATCGGGGCATGGGCGCCGGTGGTCAGCACGGTCAGCGTGGCCCCGAACCCTTCGCGCCCGTAATGCACCTTGACCGGGCGGGCGGCGCGGGCGGTTTCCTCGCCCACGATCTCGGCCCAATGGGTCAGCAGGCGGGTCACCGCGAAGCCTCGCTTTTCACCGGCGGTGCGAATCCGGTCGGTCAACAGGCTCGATGTCCTCTCGAACCCGCGCATCCGGCGGTTGGGGCGGCCTTTCTGGAAAGTGCTGCGCATCGTGCCTGTCAATTCCCTCGCTCGCGGCTATTCTTATGCGCCAATGCGGGCGCAGCCAATGAAATACCGGGGCGGAGGGCATAAAGATTGCGTTATGACGACATGAGCAGCGCGCTGCTGCACTGGTACGACCGCCACGCGCGCGCGATGCCCTGGCGCATTGGCCCGGACGCGCGCAAGGCCGGGGCGCGGCCCGATCCCTATGCGGTCTGGCTGTCCGAGGTGATGCTGCAACAGACCACCGTGGCCGCCGTGCGCGACTATTTCCACCGCTTCACCACGCGCTGGCCCGACGTGCAGGCCCTGGCCGGGGCCCAGAATGGTGACGTGATGGGCGAATGGGCCGGGCTGGGATATTACGCCCGCGCCCGCAACCTGCTGAAATGCGCCCGCGTCGTGACGGCCGACCACAGCGGGCAGTTTCCACAAAGCCGCGCGGCGCTGCTGGCGCTGCCCGGCATCGGCCCCTATACCGCCGCCGCGATCGCCGCGATCGCCTTTGACGAACCCGCCACGGTGGTGGACGGCAATGTGGAACGGGTCATGGCGCGCCTGTTCGCCGTGGACACGCCGCTGCCCACCGCCAAGCCCGAACTGACGGATCTGGCCGCCCGGCTGACGCCACAGCAGCGCCCCGGCTGCCACGCCCAGGCGGTGATGGATCTGGGCGCCACGATCTGCACCCCGAAATCACCCGCCTGCGGCATCTGCCCGCTGCGCGATCCCTGTCAGGCGCGGGCCGCTGGCCTACAGGCCACGCTGCCCCGCAAACTGCCCAAACAGGCCAAGCCCACGCGATACGGCATCGCCTATCTGGCCCGGCGCACCGATGGCGCCTGGCTGCTGGAACGGCGCCCCGACAAAGGGTTGCTGGGCGGAATGCTGGGCTGGCCGGGGTCGGACTGGGGCGACGCACCCACGGACGCCCCGCCGCTGCGCGCCGACTGGCACGACCCCGGCGCCGAGGTGCGCCACACCTTCACCCATTTCCACCTGCGGCTGGCCCTGCGCGTGGCCGAGGTGCCGCCGGGGACCACGCCACAGCGCGGCCAGTTCATCGGGCGCGACGCCTTTCGCCCCTCTGACCTGCCCACGGTGATGCGCAAGGCCTTCGATCTGGCGCAATCCGCTTTGAACCCGGCCTGATCGCGCGATATAGTTGTATCGGATGCGCAGATCTGACCCGGAGCAAGGCATGACCCCTTCGCCGCAAACTGCACGGATGCGAAATGCGCTGCCCTTCTGGCTGTCGCTGCTGTTGATCCCGCTGGCCATCGTCGGCGCGACACAGGGTGGCTGGACCGTCCTGTTGATGCCGCTTTACGCCTGGCTGCTGATCACGGTGCTGGACGCGCTGACCGGGCTGAACCTGACCAACGCCGATCCGATGACGCCCGAACGCGATCTGTTCTGGTACCGTCTGATCACCCTGATCTGGTTCCCGATCCAGTTCACCGCGATCTATGGCATGATCTGGTGGGTCACCCATACCGATCACCTGTCGCCGCGCGAAATCATTCTGCTGTTCTTCGGCGTCGGTGTGATTTCCGGCACGATCGGGATCGTCTATGCACACGAACTGATGCACCAGAAAAACCGGGGGGAACGCTGGCTGGCCGATCTGCTGCTGGCCACGGTCCTGTACAGCCATTTCCGCAGCGAGCACCTGCAGGTCCATCACCGCCATGTGGGCACCCCGCGCGACGCGGTCACCGCGCGCTATAACGAAGGCTTCCACCGCTTCTTTTTCCGCGTACTGTTCGAATGCCCACACTCGGCCTGGCGGGCCGAGGCGCAGATGCTGGCGCGCAAGGGGCTGCCGGCCTGGCATCGCACCAACCCGTTCTGGCGCTATGGCGCGCTGCAACTGGGCGCACTGGCGCTGGCCTATCTGGCCGGCGGCTGGATCGGCATCGCGCTGTTCACATGGCAGGCGCTTTCGGCGATCTGGCAGTTGGAGCTGACCAATTACGTCGAGCATTACGGCCTGACCCGCAAACATCTGGGCGAGGGCAAATATGAACATGTCCTGCCGCGCCATTCCTGGAACGCATCACATACCGCGTCGAACTGGCTGCTGATCAACCTGCAGCGCCATTCCGACCATCACTACAAACCCGACCGGCGCTTTCCCCTGCTGCAAACCTATGCGGCGGATGATGCGCCGCAACTGCCCATGGGCTATCCCGCGATGACCACGCTGGCGATGATCCCGCCCCTGTGGCGGCGGCGGATGAACCCGCGGGTGCGCGCCTGGCGCAGGCAGTTCTATCCCGAAATCGACGACTGGACGCCCTATAACAAAGGCGACACGCCACTGCCGCACGGGGCCTGACGCATCTTTGCCGGAACAAGTCGGCCGCCGCCACGTTTGGCTTGCATGATGCAACTGCTCGGACAGCCGGGCCCGAACCAGGCGGTCAGACATATGCCAGACGCAAACGCCGTCGCAGGACGCGACCTGTGCGTGATCTTCAACCCCGGCGCCGGGGCCGACGACAGCGCGCGCACCAGCGCAACCCTTGAAAAATGGCTGCGCGACTATCCGGGACGCAGCGACCTGAAACAGATCAGCAAAGGCGACGATATCGTCGAAGAGACCCGCCAGGCGATGCAAGAAGGATACCGCACCATCGTTGCGGCGGGCGGCGACGGAACCATCTGCGCCGTCGCCTCGCAGCTGAAGGGCACGGATCATGTGATGGGCGTGCTGCCGCTGGGCACCTTCAACTATTTCGCGCGCGGACTGGGCATCCCCGAAGCCCCGGACGAGGCGATGGCCGTGATCCGCGGCGGGCAGACCGCGCCCGTTTCGGTGGGCGAGGTGAACGGCAGGACCTTTCTGAACAACGCCAGTCTGGGCGCCTATCCCGCCATTCTGGATCAGCGTGAAGGCGTCTATCGCCGCTGGGGCCGCAGCCGGATCGCGGCCTATTGGTCCGTCATCGTGGCGCTGGTGAATTTCACCAACCCGCTGACCATGCGCATCGTCGTGGATGGCGAGGTGCGCCGGATGCGCTCTCCCTTGGCCTTTGTCGCCAACAGCGCCTATCAGCTCGAACAATTCGAACTGGAGGGCGCCGAAGACGTGCGCAACGGCAGGTTCGCCCTGTATGTCGCCGCCGATCACGGGCGTCTGGGGCTGGTGCGCCATGCCCTGATGCTGGCCAACCGCAACATGCAGGTGGGCCGCGATGTGGAGCTGATCGGCGGCCGCGACATCGTGATCGAAACCCGGCGCCGCAAGAACCTGATCGCGCGCGACGGCGAAAAGGAAGTGATGACCGCCCCGCTGCACTTTCAGTTGCGGCGTGATGCGTTGAGCGTGATCGTTCCGGCCGATGACGGGGACGCATGAGGCGAATCGTCCACATGTCGGATCTGCATTTCGGGCGCACGCGGCCCGAATTGCTGGATCCGCTGCTGACGGCCGTGAACGATGCCGCGCCGCATCTGGTGGTGATCTCGGGCGATCTGACCCAGCGCGCGCGGCACAGTCAGTTCCGGCAGGCCCGCGCCTTCATCGACCGGATCGAAGCGCCCAGCCTGATCGTACCGGGCAACCACGACATCCCGCTGTACAATCCGTTCCTGCGCTGGATCACGCCCTTCGCCCGCTACCGGCGCTGGATCGGCGACCGGCTGGAACCAGACCACAGCGATCCGCAAATGCGGGTGGCCGGGCTGAACACGGTCAACCCCTATAGCGGTCAGCGCGGCCTGATCCGCCGCCGCGCGGTCGCGCGGGTGTGCCGGGCCTTTGCGCAAACCGGCCCGGTCAACATACTGGTCGCGCATCACCCGTTGGAGCAGGGGCCGGACGCGCGCAAGAAACTGATGCGCGGTGCCTCGGGTGCGATCGACAGGCTGGCCGAATGCGGCGCGGATATCGTCCTGAGCGGGCATCTGCACAGCTGGAAGGTCGATCCGTTCCTCAGCCGCACGAACCAAAGGCGGATGTTGCAGCTTCATGTCGGCACCGGCCTGTCCACGCGGCTGCGCGACGAGCCCAACGATTTCGCCATTCTGACGCTGGAAGGCGACAAGGCGGTGATTCAGCGCATGGCGGCAGACGGGAGAACGCCACAGTTCCGGCTGGCCACCACCCACATCTTCCGCCGCAGCCCCGCAGGCTGGGCGGCAATCGCACCGGCAGACCAAAAAAAGCCCCGCCAGAAGGCGGGGCAAGTTGATGCCGTGGTGTCAGGCCACAGGCACCAGCGGTAACTTTCACATGTGGGATATCAGTTCGGACGCTCGGCCATTTCGGCGCGGATCTGCTGGCGCAGCAGGTCGATCGGTACCTGTTTGCCGTCGCGCTTGAACATCCAGTAGGTCCAGCCGTTGCAGCTTGGCGCGCCTTCCAGCGCCGCGCCGACCTGATGGATCGAACCCTTGACGTCATTGGCCACCAGCGTCCCATCGGCGCGCACCTTGGCCACCTTGCCGCGCGGCGAGGTCAGCACCTCGCCCGGGCGCAGCATCCCGCGCTCGACCAGCTGGCCGAAAGGCACCCGCGGCTCTGCCCGTTTCGAGGTCGAGACCGACAACGCCTCCTTGTCGAACTTGCGCACCTTCGCGATCCGGGCCGTGGCGACCTTGCGGTAGGCCTCCTCGCGTTCGATCCCGATAAATTCGCGCCCCAGCATCTTGGCCACCGCGCCGGTGGTGCCGGTGCCGAAGAACGGGTCGAGCACCACGTCGCCGGGGTTGGTGCTGGCCACCATGACCCGGTGCAGCAGGCTTTCGGGTTTTTGCGTCGGATGCGCCTTTTCGCCGTTTTCGTCCTTCAGCCGCTCGTGTCCGGTGCAGATCGGCAGCACCCAGTCGCTGCGCATCTGGATACCCTCGTTCAGGGATTTCAGCGCCTCGTAGTTGAAGGTGTATTTGCTGGCCTCTTCCTTGCTGGCCCAGATCATCGTCTCATGCGCGTTGGTCAGACGCTTGCCGCGAAAATTCGGCATCGGGTTCGACTTGCGCCAGACCACATCGTTGAGGATCCAGTAGCCCGCATTCTGCAACGCCGCGCCGACGCGGAAAATGTTGTGATACGACCCGATCACCCAGATCGCACCATGGGGCTTCAGGATGCGCCGGGCGGCCGTCAGCCAGGCGTCTGTGAACCGGTCATAGGCCGCGAAGCTGGAAAACTGATCCCAGGCGTCATCCACCGCATCGACCTTGGAATTGTCGGGCCGGTGCAGATCGCCCTTGAGCTGAAGATTATAGGGCGGATCGGCAAAAATCAGGTCGACGGAATTTTCCGGAAGGCTGTTCATCACCTCCACGCAATCGCCGGCCACAATCTGATTGAGCGGAAGCGCGGGCGTCTCCTTCACCTTGGTCATTGTCTTCATCTCTGCCTCTGTGCCGCGCCGTTTTGGCGTCGTTATGTTGAGGTCAAAGATGAGTCATTGCCGATTCGCCGTCAAATTCTTTTTTGAATCAGTCACTTACTGATTTATCTTGATACAAGATATTGTGGACGGGTTTGAACGAACGCCTATGGTGTGGGGTCACACCAAGATTTCGAAGCGCGGAAAGGTGCGCCTTGGACCCGTAACCGGCATTGGTTTCCCAGCCATAGCCGGGATGCTGTTGCGCCAAATCCACCATCAGCCGGTCGCGGTACGTTTTGGCCACGATCGACGCCGCCGAAATCGACACCGAACGCGCGTCGCCCTTGATGATCGCCTCGCCCGCGCAGGGCAGGGCCTTTGGCATCAGATTACCGTCGATAAGGGCGTAGTCGGGCGCGCGTGGCAGCCCGGCGATGGCCCGGCGCATCGCCAGATGCGATGCAGCCAGGATGTTGAGACTGTCGATCTCCTCGACCGTGGCATGGGCGACGGACACTTCGGCCACTTGCAACAGCTCGGCGCACAGCGCCTCGCGCCGGCGGGCGGTCAACATCTTTGAATCGTTCAGCCCCACCGGAATGCGCGCGGGATCCAGCCAGACGGCGGCGGCGGTGACGGGACCGGCCAGCGGACCGCGCCCCACCTCATCCACCCCGACCACAAGCCGGGCACCGCGGGTCAGGGCGGCGGTTTCGAAACTGAAATCGGGGGCGGGTTTCGTCATGCCCCTGTCATCCCCCGTGACCCGGCCCGCCGCAAGCGGAAACTGGCGGCGCAAGCCGCCCCCTTCCGCCGCCGGTGCATGTCAGGGCCGGGTATAGCCGATGACATAGCCGTTCTGGATCAGGCAGCTTGTCGCGTATCCCACCCGCTTGCCGCGTTCGGTGAAATAGGTCTTTTCGCAGGTGCTGGGCAGATGCCCCCGATAGCCCGCCTGCTTCAGACAGGTTGCGGGCATGTAGCCTTGTTGCTGACGCTGGTTTTGCGGCTTGCGCTTATCGATCCGGCGCACGCATTGCGATGGCAGGATATTCGGGTTCGGCGGTCCGGCGTGATGGCGCGGCTTGCCATTGGACTGCCCGTTCTTGCCGTGGTGATGATCGTCGTAGCCGTAGCCATACCAGTCGTTCGTCTTCGGCGCCGGGCTGGCCTGGACCTGCGCCGGCGCTTTCTTCTTGCCCTTGTTGCCGTCAAGGACATCGGCCAGCACGAAGACCGCAGCCGCGCCCAGCGCAATCATCACCGCCGCATCGCCACTGCCGCCGGCATGGGCGGGGGCGGCGGGCAGGCTTGCGCTAGCCAGGGCGGCGGCCAGCACGGTGGCGGTAAGGGTCTTGGTCATCGGTTTATCCTTTACTGCGTTCTGCTACTGCGTTCTGCATGTCGGGTGATGCCCAAGGGTCGGCCAGCCCCCATCCGCAGGCAATAACAGCGCCCCGCTATGGGATAACGCGCGCCACACGCAGGGTTGTTATTGAATAACGGCGGGCTCTGACCCATTCTGCGGGCATGAAAAATCGCATCCTCTTCCCCGCCGCCCTGGTCGCTGCCCTGCTGGCGGCGCTGCCCGCCTCGGCCGGCTGCTATGCCGATTACAAAGCCAAACAGGAAACGCCCCTGCGCCTGCATTACGGGGTGATCGAGTTGCCCGATGCCGCCTGCACAGGCCGCCCAGCCGCCGCGCGCGAAATCGAAAAGCGCATCGCCAGGGACGGCTGGAAACTGCTGAACGTCATGTCGATATTCGAGAAAGGCGGGCTGGCGGAAAGGAAAGAGAGTGCCGGGAAATTCTACCTTCGCTACTGAATCCCGGCGACAGGGCGCGCATGTGGCGCAATGGGGGATCGCCGCGATCGTGCTGATCCTGCTGGCGGTGGCGGTTTTGCTGTTTGTGACCCTGCCGGACGCCAACGCCTTCAACGCCCGGGTCGAGCGGATATTCATCGAAAATGACGACCTGACCTCAGGCGCCGAGATCAAGCTTCTGGAAATTCTGGCCCAGTCGGGCACCACCTTTTCGGACGTGCTGTCCTCCTACCGGGTGGTGATCTTCGTGCTGCTGGTCTTTGCCGCCGCGTTGCTGGTGGCCGCGCTGGTGTTTCTGCTGACGATCATCGGCCTGAACCGCCGCATGGGCGAGATCGAGAGGACGGGCATTCAGGTTTCTTCGTTGCTGATCAGCCGGGGCGAAAACACCGTGATCCTGAACGACATGGAATTCTCGCTGACCGAAGCCGCGATCGAAACGCTGTCGGTGCTGGCCGAGGCCCGGATGGACGACGACATCCTGTCCGGCGCCGAGATCGAGGCGGTGATCTCCGGCCGCCACGCCGCCGATTGCGACGAGGCCGCCGGAGCCACCCGCATCAAGCGGCTGCGCGACACGCTGGGCAATCAGATGGTCAGCGAATTGCTGATCAAGAACATCGCGCGCAAGGGCTATATGCTGTCGATCGACAAGGATGTGATCCGCATGATCTGACGCGGATCAGACGTTGACCCCTTTCATCCCCTCCTCGGTGTAACGCGCGCCGAGGACCGGCAAGGTATCCGATGCTTCGGTCAGCGCGGTCATCTGCGCCGGGCTCAGCGTCAGGCCGACCGCGCCTGCGTTGTCTTCCAGATATTTCACCCGCTTGGTGCCGGGGATCGGCACGATATCGTCGCCCTGCGCCAGCAGCCAGGCCAGCGCCACCTGCGCCGGGGTCGCGCCCGCATCTTGGGCCACGTCGCGCACCTTGTCGGCCAGGGCCAGGTTCGCCTGCAGGTTTTCACCCGCAAAGCGCGGCAGCGCGGCGCGGAAATCGCCCGCCTCGAAATCCTGCGCGCCGGTGAACCGTCCGGTCAGAAAGCCGCGGCCCAGCGGCGAATAAGGCACGAACCCGATGCCAAGCGCGCAGCAGGTCGGCAGGATTTCGGCCTCCACCTCGCGCGTCCACAGCGAATATTCGGTCTGGAGGGCGGCCACCGGATGCACCGCATGGGCCCGGCGCAGCGTTTCGGCGCTGGCCTCGCTCAACCCGATATGGCGGATCTTGCCCTCGGCCACGAAGTCCGACAGGGCGCCCATCACCTCTTCGATCGGGCGGCCGGCCTCGATCCGGTGAACATAGTAAAGGTCGATATGGTCGGTGCCGAGCCGCGTCAGCGACGCCTCCAGCGCCTTGCGGGCATAGGCGGGGCTGTTATCCACACTGCGGCCATATGCGCCGGGGTCGCGCACGATGCCGAACTTGGTCGCCAATACCACACGGTCGCGCTTGTCCTTCATCCAGCCGCCCAGCAGCTCTTCGTTATGGTGCGGGCCATACATGTCGGACGTGTCGTAGAAGGTGATCCCCAGTTCCAGCGCACGGTCCAGAACGCGCAGCGATTCCGCATCGTCGCGCGCGCCGTAGAATTCGCTCATCCCCATGCAGCCAAGGCCAAGCGCGGAAACGGTCAGGTCTTTTGTCAGGTTACGGGTCTGCATCGTGCATTCTCCTGTTCAAACGATAGCGTTTACCTAGGTTTCCGCGAGCGGTACGCTATGGCCGAAACCGGCAATCCATTTTCCATTTTCGGAACAGGAGGCCACGATGAACTGGGACGATGCCAGGGTGTTTCTGGCGGTGGCGCGTGCCGGCAGCCTGCGCGGCGCGGCCAGTGCGCTTGACCTGGGGCTGGCCACCGTCGCCCGGCGGGTCGAGCGGCTGGAGGCCGCGCTGGGTGTGCCGTTGTTCCTGCGCAATCAGTCCGGCTATCGGCTGTCGGACGAGGGCGCCTCGCTTGTGTCCCGCGCCGAGGCGCTGGAGGCCGCGGCCCATGCCTTCGACGCCGGGGCCAGCGCCCGCTCGCAGATTGCCGGGCAGGTACGCCTGGCCACGGCCGAGACTTTGGCCGCCGAACTGATCCTGCCCGCCCTGCCCCGGCTTCTGGGCCGCCATCCGCGATTGTCGCTGGCGCTCTCGACCGATATCGCCTCGGTCGATCTGAACCGGCACGAGGCCGACCTAGCGCTGCGGATGCAGGTGCCGCTGCAGGGCCACGTCACCCGACAGCGGCTGACCCGGCTGGGCTATGGCCTGTATGGCAAGGCCGAGATGGTCGCCGCGCATGACGGCGGCGCGCAGGTGCCGCTGATCGGGTGGGACGCAAGCCACGCCAACCTGCCGGCCGCGCGCTGGGTCACCGCCCGGCTGGCCGGTCGGTCGCCGGTTCTGACGACCACGACGCTTTCGGCCCAGGCCACCGCCGCGCAAACCGGCCTGGGGCTGGCGGTGCTGCCCGATTTTCTGGGCCGCCGTCTGGGGCTGACCCGCGCGGGTGACGAAACCGGCCTGACCCAGGACATGTGGCTGGTGATCCACCGCGACCTTGCGACCGTGCCGCGCGTCCGCGCCGTCGCCGATTTCCTGCACGACCTGATCGCCGAACATCGCGCATTGCTGGCCGGATAGGGCGGGATGGTGACCCCGGGTGGATTCGAACCACCGACCTACCGCTTAGGAGGCGGTCGCTCTATCCTGCTGAGCTACGGGGCCATTGCGGCCTTTCTTGCCGGAAAGACAGACGGTTTCAACCCTGGACCTGCGGTCGCGCCGCCGGAATCTGTTCGGACTTGGACAAAGCCGGCCATAGACGCTAACTAAAAGAAGCAGCATCGAGCAACAGGGCATTCCATTGACAAACACACCGCCTTCCCGGCCGCGCCGTCCTCTGACCCTTCGTGATGTGTCCGAGGCCTCGGGCGTCAGCGAAATGACGGTCAGTCGCGTGTTGCGCAACCGGGGCGATGTCAGCCAGGCCACCCGCGAACGGGTGCAGCAGGCCGCGAAACGGCTGGGCTATGTGCCCAACAAGATCGCCGGCGCGCTGGCCTCGCAGCGGGTCAATCTGGTGGCGGTGATCATTCCGTCAATGTCGAACATGGTGTTCCCCGAGGTGATGACCGGCATCAGCAAGGCGCTGGAGGACGGGCCGTTGCAGCCGGTGGTGGGCATCACCCATTACCGCCCCGAACGCGAAGAGCGGGTGCTGTATGAAATGCTGTCCTGGCGGCCCTCGGGCGTGATCATCGCCGGGCTGGAACACAGCGATGCCGCCCGTGCGATGCTGATGAACGCCGGCATTCCGATCGTCGAGATCATGGATACCGATGGCGAGCCGGTGGATTCCGTGGTCGGCATCTCGCACCGTCGCGCGGGCGCCGAGATGGCCCGCGAAATCGCGCGGGCCGGCTATCGCCGCATTGCGTTTCTGGGCACGAAAATGCCGCTGGACCACCGGGCGCGCAAACGGTTCGAGGGGCTGACCTCGGCGCTGGCGCGCGAAGGCATCGAGATCGCCGATCACGAATTCTATTCCGGCGGCTCCGCGCTTCTGAAAGGGCGCGAGATGACCGAGACCGTCCTCAAGCGCACCCCCGATGTGGATTTTCTGTATTATTCGAACGACATGATCGCCGCGGGCGGGCTGCTGCATTGCCTGGACAACGGCATTGATGTGCCGGGGCAGGTCGGGTTGGCGGGGTTCAACGGGATCGAATTGCTGGACGGTCTGAACCCGCGCCTGGCCACGATGGATGCCTGCCGCCACGAAATCGGCGCCAAGGCGGCCGAAATCATCGCGCGATGCTCGGAAAGCGGGGTCAGCTTCGCGGGGGACCGCATCGAACTCACCCCGCGTCTGAGCTGTGGCGAAACCCTGAAACGCGGCTGAACCGGGCGCCTATCGCGCCTGCGCCGCGGGGGCCGGATGATATGGCGCGATCCGGCGGAACAGCACCCTGCGCGCGGTCTGGTCATCGCCCGCCGCCAGTGCCTCTTTGAGATCGCGCAGGGCGGCGGCGACCTCCAGTTCCGACAGGCCGGGTTCGGGCACCTGAAAGATCTTGCCATGCGCGGTCAGCATTGCCCCCTGCCCGATCATCCGCTCCTCATGCAGCTTTTCGCCGGGGCGCAGGCCGGTCACCACGATTTCGATGTCGCCGCCGGGATTGGCGGCGTCACGCAGGCTGTGGCCCGCAGCCGCGATCATCCGGCGGGCCAGTCGGCGAACCGGCACCGGCGCGCCCATGTCCAGCACGAACACCTCGCCGCCCCGCGCCAGGCTGCCCGCGGTCAGCACCAGTTGCACCGCCTCCTGCACCGTCATGAAAAAACGGGTCGCGCGCTCATGCGTCAGCGTCACCGGCCCGCCTTTGGCGATCTGTTCGCGAAACAGCGGCACGACCGATCCGGACGACCCCAGCACATTGCCGAACCGGACGATCGAAAAAACCGTGCCCGCCGCCCGGCTGGCCTGATCCAGCACCAGCAGTTCGGCCATGCGCTTGGTCGCGCCCATCACATTGGCCGGGCGCACCGCCTTGTCGGACGAGATCAGCACGAACAGCCCGACACCGGCCGCCCGCGCCTCCTGTACCAGGGTGGCGGTGCCGAACACGTTATTGCCGATGCCGGCCAGCGGGTTGGCCTCGACCATCGGCACGTGTTTATAGGCCGCGGCGTGCACGATCACCTCGACCCCTTGCGCGCGCAGCACCCGGCGCACCAGCGCCTCGTCGCCGACCGAGCCCAGAACCGGCACGATCTCGACCCCGGCCCCGTCGGCAAGGGCGCGCAGGTCCCGTTCGACCGTATAAAGGGCCAACTCGCCCAGTTCGAACAGCACCAGCCGGCGCGGACCGCACCCGAGGATCTGGCGGCACAGCTCTGCCCCGATGGACCCGCCCGCCCCGGAAACCAGCACAGATCGGCCCTGATATGCGGGATACACGGGGTCTGGTGCCGCCCATTGCGCGGCCCGGCCCAACAAGTCGGAAACGCGCGGCGGATCGGGCGGACCCCGTCGCGGGCCGCCGGGCGCGGTATCAACCGCCCGCCCGATGCGCCACCGCAACCCTGCGAAAAGCCGTGCGGCGGCAGAAAAAAACGCCCGGATCATCGCCCTAGACCGCCCTGCCAAACACCACCCGCGCCGTCCGCCAGATCACCCACAGATCAAGCGCGAAGGACCGGCTTCGCTGATAGGTCAGATCGAGCCGCGCCTTCGCCGGCACGCAGCGGCGCGCATAGGTCGCGTCCACCTCGGCTGCGGTGCGGCAGGGCGCCAGCAGCCATTCCTCGTGCCGGTGATACAGCAACGAGGCCAGCCCGGTCACGCCGGGGCGGCTTTGCAAGACCTGCGCATAGAGGTCCGGAAACCGCGCGACATACCGGCGCAGCGGCGGGCGCGGGCCGACAAAGCTGAGATCGCCGCGCAGAATGTTGATCAACTGTGGCAACTCATCCAGCCGCCGGCGTCGCAGCACCCGCCCCAGCGGCGTGATCCGGGCAGCCTGATCGCCGCCACTGGCACGGGCCGCGCCTGCGGCGGGGCGCATCGTACGGAATTTCCACAACGCAAAGGGCTGGCCCGGCGCGCGCATCCGTTCGGCCCGGTAAAACACCGGGCGTCCGTCGCGCAGCAGGATCAGCACCGCGACAGCCATCATAAGCGGTGCCAAAAGCCCCGTAAGAAGCAGCGCCAAGACCACATCGAACACACGTTTGGAAAGCGTCATTCAGATCCCTTTTCCGGTTGCCGAACCCGTCCTCCCTTCACCCCTAGCAGCAGAAGGTAAGCGAGAGGTTTCCAGCCCCGCAGCCACCGCCAAACCATTCACATTTTCCGAAAGCGCCCCGCGCCTGACACATTCTGGCAAAACGCGGTTAAGCCCGATCCGCAAATCCTGTCCCGGACGCAGGGGTGCGTGGAAAGGGTGGTTGAGATGTCGTATTTCGCCTATCAGGGAACGCTATTCGACAGTGTGCTGGAAACACCGACAGTGGTGGGGCGGCTGGATGCGGGCGCGACGGGCGGCCCCGGCACGCTTGTGCTGACCGATAACGGTTCGGGCCAGCGCGTCACCTTCGCCCTTGACGATGGTCAGCTTGCCGTGGTGGCAGAGGACACCGCCTATCCCCCGACCCTGACGCAGACCAGTTCGGCCGTATTGGGCGGGCGGATCGTGACGCTGGGCAAGGACGATCTGGCCGCCGTCGCCGCCCAAAGCGAATCCGACAGTCAGACGATCTATGCCAACCGCTCGGGCGAGCAATCCGACCGGATCGAGGCACTGGCCCTGAACCAGGGCGGGCAGACCTATCTCTATCTGGCCGATACCAATGCCAGCGGTCTGTCGGCCTATGCGGTGCAGCCCAACGGCGATCTGGTGTTGATCGAGGCGATCCCGGATGACGCCGACAGCCTTGCCGCCGGGATCACCGCGCTGGCCACGGCCGAACTGGGCGGCACCAGCTATGTCATCGCCGCCTCGGCCGCAGAGGACGGGCTGACAAGCTATCGCGTCGACCCCGATGGCAGCCTGACGCAGGTCGATGCGATCGGGGCCGGCGATCTGCTGCCGATCAACGATCCGCAGGCGCTGGAAATGGTCGAGATGGACGGCACCCAATTCATCGTCGTGGCCGCATCGGGGTCCTCCAGCCTGACCGTATTGCGGCTGGAGGAGGACGGAACCATGGTGCCGGTCGATCAGGTGATGGACGATCTGAACACCCGTTTCGCCAATGCGTCGGTCATGGAAAGTTTCACCGTGGACGGGCGGGTCTTTGTGCTGGCCGCCGGCAGCGACGACGGGCTGTCGCTGTTCACCATGCTGCCTGACGGGCGGCTGCTGCATCTGGAAACGCTGGTCGACACCGCGCAGACCAGTCTGGCCAACATCACCGACATGTCGGTGCAGATCGTCGATGGCGAGGTGCAGCTTTTCGTGGTCTCGGGCGCCGAGGCGGGCCTGTCGCAATTCACCATCACCCCGGGACCCTTGGGCGATCTGGTGCAGGGCGGCGGAACCACGCTGAACGGAACCGCCAGGAACGATCTGCTGGGCGGCGGGGCCGCCGATAACGTGATCCTCGGCGGGGCGGGCGACGATATTCTGATCGACGGGGCGGGCAGCGATGTGATGGCGGGGGGCCCGGGGGCCGATATTTTCGTGCTGTCGCTGGATGGCGAGGTCGACACAATCACCGATTTCCGGCTGGGCGAGGATCAGCTGGATCTGTCGGCCTTCGGGATGCTGTACGACGTGTCCGACATCCAGATCACCGCAACCTCAGACGGGGCCGAGCTGACCTTCGGCGTGGAAACCGTGGTGCTGATCAGCGCCGACGGGCTGCCGCTGGATCCTGCGGATTTCAAGACCTCGGACGTGATCAACGTGCCGCGCCTCTTTCTCGGCCCCGAGGTGACCGGCCCCACCGGCAGCGACGAGGCCCTGTTGGTGGGCGGCCAGACCGCCGATCACCTGTTGGGCGGCGCGTCTGATCAGACGCTGATGGGCCGGGGCGGCGACGACATCCTGACCGGCGGCGCAGGGGCCGATGTGATGGATGGCGGCGAAGGCGTCGATCTGGCCGATTATTCGGACGCCGCGCAAGGTGTGCGCGCCAGCCTGGCCGATCCCTCGGTCAATTCCGGCGACGCCGCCGGCGACAGCTATGACGGGATCGAGGGGCTGTCGGGTTCGGATCACGACGACCGGCTGATCGGCGACGCGGGCGACAATGTGCTGCGGGGCGGCGACGGGCGCGACCGGCTGGAAGGCGGCGGCGGCAATGACCAGATAAGCGGTGGCGCCGACAATGACGAATTGCTGGGGCACGACGGCGACGATTCGATCTATGGCGACGGCGGCAACGATAATATCTCGGCCTCGGACGGCGATGATTTCGTGGATGGCGGCGACGGGCACGATCAGATCGGCGGCGGCAACGGGCGCGACACGCTGTTCGGCGGTGCCGGAAATGACGAGATCGGGTCGGGCAATGACGATGACTATCTCGACGGCGGCGACGGCAATGACCGGATGAGCGGCGGCTACGGCGCCGATGTGGTGATCGGTGGCGCGGGCCATGACACGCTGGCCGGCAGCTATGGCAACGACATCGTTCAGGGCGGCGATGGCAATGACAGTCTGGGCGGCGGCACCGGCAAGGATGAACTTTACGGCGGCAATGGCGATGACAGCATCGGCGCGGGCAGTTTCGACGACCTGGCCTGGGGCGGCACCGGCAATGATTTCATCGGTGGTGGCGACGGCAATGACCGGCTGTGGGGCGAAGACGGCGACGACACGCTGAACGGGGGCTTGGGCAATGACGCGCTGTATGGCGGGGCCGGGGCCGATATCTTCGTCTTCAACGACTTCACCGCGGGCGAGATCGATACGATCCAGGATTTCGAGCTTGGCGAGGACCGGATTCGCCTGGGCGGTGTGCCCGGCAAGTTCGGCGCGCTGCAGATCAGCGATGTCTGGATCAACGACGCGCCCTATGCGCAGATCGAATATGACGGCCAGATCATCCGTCTGGCCGGGGTTCAGGCGGATGATCTGAGCACCGGGGATTTCATCTTCGTCTGATCGGTTAGCCGTTGATGATGTCGCGGTGATACCGGCCCAGAAACAGCAGCCCGGCCAACAGCGTCACCCCGCCGAAGCCAAAGACATAAAGCGGCGAGATGAAGTCGCCCGCATAGGTCGGATAGATGCCTTTGCGCATCTGCCCGATCACATGCGCCAGCGGATTGAACCACAGCCAGCCGCGCCATGGCTGCGGCACGCTTTCGAACACGAAGAAGATCGACGAGACAACAAATAGCGGGCGGTTGGCAACGGCCCACAGCCGCTCCCACACCGGGAAGAGCGAGACAAGAAGGCAGGTCAGCGTCCCAACCCCCAGGCCCAGCGCGGCCGCCATCGCGAAGCCCAGCGCAAGGGCCGGGAAATCGAAGATCACGTTGACGCGAAAGGCCAGAACGATCCCGGCCACGACAATCGTCATGACCAGCACCTGGGTCAGGGCGTTCAGCACGAACCGCGCCATCAGCGCATCTGCGAAACTGACGCCGGGATAGAACAGCAGCGGCTTGGAAAACCGGATCGCCACGGTCAGTTTCTGGCTTAGATCCATGTACATCATGAACGGCAGAAACCCGGTGGCATAGAACAACGGAAAGCTTTGCCCCAGCGGCGGCGCGCTGAAGGCCAGCGAAAAGATCAGCGTCAACAGGGCGATGCCGCCCACCGGCTCCAGCACCGCCCACAGATAGCCGCCGGCGGAACGGCCATGGGTCGTCGCCATTTCCCGCACGATCAGGGCAAAGACGGTGCGCGCGGTACGCAGGCGGCGCACGGGCCGGGGGCGGATCAGATCGGTTGTCATGCTGTGAACGCTTTATCAACTTCGTTTCGGGTAGCGTCGGCCCGGACGATGGGCTGCGCCCTTTCGGCATAGCGCGCAGGTCTCAACCGAAGGTTACCAGAAGGAACATACCGTGACACAGGCCCGCGCAGAGACCCTGCCCTTTCCGGCGCAACCGGCCCCCCCGGCGCTGCGGCGTCAAAGCGGCCTGGCCGGCCCGGCCCGGCTGCGCCACCGCCATCTGGGCCTGATCGTCAGTTTCTTTCTGCTGGTGCTGTTGCCGATGGATGCGACGGCCTATTACCTGTTCCGCGTAGCGCAGGATCAATATGCCTCGCGCGTGGGGTTCTCGGTCCGCAAGGAGGAGGCCGGATCGCCGATCGAATTGCTGGGCGGCATTACCGAACTGTCGGGGTCCAGTTCATCCGACACCGATATCCTGTTCGAGTTCATCCGCAGCCAACAGCTTGTGCGCCAGATCGATGACCGGCTGGATCTGGCAACGCTCTATGCCGCGCCGGGCGATCCGCTGTTCAGCCTGCCCGCCGATCCCACGATCGAGGATCTGGTGAATCACTGGCACCGCGTGGTGAAGGTCTATTACGATTCGGCCAGCGGGCTGATCGAGCTGCGGGTGCTGGCCTTTTCGCCCGAGGACGCGCAGGCCATCGCCCGAGCGGTGTTCGATGAAAGCTCTGCGATGATCAACACCCTGTCGGCCATCGCGCGCGACGATGCCACGCGCTATGCCAAAGAGGAGCTCGACCGCGCCGTGGCCCGACTGAAAACCGCGCGCCAGACCGTCACTGCCTTCCGCTCGCGCACCCAGATCGTCGACCCGAACGCGGATATCCAGGGCCGGATGGGCCTGCTGGCCAATCTGCAGGCGCAACTGGCCGAAGCGGTGATCGACCTTGACCTGCTGCGAATAACCACCGGTGGCACCGGGCCAGGCGGCCATACCAAGGCTGCGGTCGGCACCCGGGTGCTGCAGGCCGAGCGCCGCGTCGCGGTAATCGAGCAACGGATCGCCGCCGAACGACGCCGGTTCGGCGGCGGCGCCGATGACGGGGACGCCGCCTATGCCAACCTGATGGCCGAATATGAAAGCCTGACGGTCGAGATGGACTTTGCCCAGAAATCCTATCTGTCCGCGCTTGCCGCGCATGAGGCCGCCCGCGCCCAGGCCCAGCGCCAGTCGCGCTATCTGGCCGCCTATGTCGGCCCCACCCGCGCCGAACGCGCCGAATATCCCCGGCGGCTGACGCTGCTGGCGCTGGTGTCGGTGTTTCTGCTGATCGGCTGGTCGATCCTGACGCTGATCTATTACAGCCTCCGTGACCGCCGATAGGCCTGCCCGTGATCCGGATCGAAAACCTGTGCAAGACCTACACCCTGCACGGCCAGCGCAAAGTGGTGGCCGACCACATCACCGCGACCTTCCCGGCGCGCAAGGCGGTGGCGCTGTTGGGGCGCAACGGCGCCGGCAAATCCAGCCTGCTGCGGATGATTGCCGGCACCATGGACCCCGACAGGGGCCGGATCATTTCGACCGGCACGGTGTCATGGCCGGTGGGGTTTGCCGGCTCCTTTCATGGCGAGCTGACCGGCGCCCAGAACACCCGTTTCATCGCCCGGGTTTATGGCGTCGATACCGACGCGCTGACCGCCACCGTCGCCGAGTTCGCCGAGCTGGGCCCGCAGTTTCACCTGCCCGTCCGGACCTATTCGTCGGGGATGCGGTCGCGGCTGGCCTTCGGGGTGTCGATGGGGATCCCGTTCGATACCTATCTGGTGGATGAGGTCACATCGGTCGGCGACATCGCCTTCAAACGCAAAAGCGAGGCACTCTTTGCCGAGCGGCTGAAAACCAGCGGCGCGATCATCGTGTCGCACGCCTTGGGCATGGTCCAGCGGCTGTGTGACCACGCCGCCGTGCTCGAGGACGGAAAGCTGACCTATTACGCGGATGTGGACGCGGCCATCCGCCATCATCAAGCGCTTTGCGGGCCACAGAACTGACTGCGGCTCCAGAAACCGTTTCTCAATATTTCACCCATAACGTCGGGTCTGCCGGGGTCGCCCGGCCCAGGAAAAGTGAGACAGGACAGAACGCCATGGCCCCAGAAATCGTTGTTGTCGTTGCTGTTTACCATCCCGACCCAAGCCATTTCGCCGCTCAACTCGACTCGATCGCGCGGCAGACCCACCCCAATATTTCGGTGTTGTTCGTGGCCGCCGACACCACTTCGGCCCCGCTGATCAAGACGCAGGCCCGCGCGGCCGGCCTGCTTTTTGAAACAGTGACGCCCGCCGCCCCGATGGACGCCGTGCGCGCCTTCGAATTCGGCTTGTCCGAGGCAATAGCGCGTGCGCCCGGCGTCCAGTTCTTCGCCCTGGCCGATCAGGACGACATCTGGCACCGCGACAAACTGGCACTCAGCCTGGAAGCGCTGAAAAGGTCCGGCGCCGATCTGGCCCATAGCGATGCGCGTGTCGTCGACGCCGCAGGGCGCGAACGGCACGCTTCCCTGTTTCGTCTCGAAAACCGACAAACCGCGCCGGGGCTGCGCGATTTGCTTTACCGCAACACCGTGACCGGCATGACCATGCTGATGACCCGTCGCCTGGTGGAAACGGCATTGCCGTTCCCGCCGCAGGACGGGGTGCATTATTATCACGATCTGTGGCTGGCGCTGGTCGGCACGGTGCTGTCGCAGCCTGTGTTTCTGAAACAGCCGCTGGTGGCGTATCGCCAGCATGGCGGCAATGCGGTGGGGGCGATCGAGCAACCCGCCGCGCCCGGGCCCGCCCTCGGCCGGCACTGGCTGCGCCAGCGGGCGGCCTCCTATGCTCTGGCGATGTATCTGGCACGCTCGCTTGTGCTGCGGCTGGGGCAGGAGCCGGCGCATCTTGCCCGGCTGGCCCCGCTCCGCCCGTTCTTGCGGCGCCTGTCGGCGGGTCCACGGTTCATACGCGACGCCGCGCGACTTGCCCTGATCGGCAAAGCGCAGCAATCCCGGATCGCGCTGTCCTATGCGGTGATTGCGGCCGGGCGGTCGGTCTGGGCGCTGCGGCACGCGCTGCACGCCGGGCTCGACAGCGCATTGCAAGCCTTCGATCAGCGCGCCTATTCCCTGTCCCCGGGGCAGATGCCCTGCGCCCCGCGGAACCCGCCCCCCGCCGCCCCGGCAGAGGACTGGACGCACAAGACCGATCCGCGCACCATCGCCCGCTGGCACCCGGTCTTCAGCGCCGATGCCCCGGCGCTTGTCGTTCTGGTGCCCACGCTGAACCCGGCCGAGATTTTCGCCGGAATCGCCACGGCGCTGGAGTTCGGCCTGGCGGTCGCGGCGCGCGGCATTCCGGTGCGCTTCGTTGCGACCGATCTGCCCATTGCCGCACAGGCTGCCGCACGCGCGTTCCTGCTGCACCGCCTGCCCGCCGGGGCCGACCGCACCGCCATCGCCGCGCGCCTGTCGCTGCATTGCGGGGTGAGCGAGGCGACCCTGCCCTGCCACCCCGACGACATGTTCTTCGCCACGGCCTGGTGGACGGCCCATATCGCCCAGGCGCAAATCGACACGGGCGGGTTCGCACAGGACCGGTTCTTTTATCTGATTCAGGATTACGAACCGAATTTCTATCCCTGGGGCGCCGAATATGCGGGGGCTGTGGAAAGCTATGGCTTCCGGTTCATCCCGATCTTCAACTCCGCCCCCCTGCGTCGCTATTTCGCCGATCAAGGCTTCGACTTCGCGACGCCGGCCGCCATGGTGTTTCGCCCGTCGATCGACATCGCCCGCTACGCCGGGCTACCCGACCGCCGCACCGCCCGCAAACGTATCGCGCTTTATGGCCGGCCCGAGGTCGCCCGCAACATGTTCCCCCAGGCGATCGGCGCGCTGGGCCACTTCCTGCAGGCCGAAAACCTGACCCGCGACGACGTTTCACTGGTCAGCGTCGGACTGAAACATGGCGATCTGCGGATGCCCGGCGAGTTGCGTCTTGAAAGCCTCGGCAAACTGCCCTGGTCCGATTACCCCGATTTTCTGAGCACGGTCGATCTGGGACTCTCGCTGATGTATTCGCCGCATCCCAGCCACCTGCCGCTGGAAATGGCGGCCGCCGGCGCGAAGGTCGTGACCAACCACTTCGGTCCCAAGGATCTGTCGTGCCTCAGCCCCGCGATCCATTCCTGCGCGCCGACCGTACCCGCCCTGACCGAAACGCTGCGCCGGGCCTGGGCCGCCCCCGCGCCCGACCGGCATGCCCGTGATTTCGACCTGGCCCCGCTGGGCCCCCCGTTGCAGGCAACGGCGGACAGGTTGGCCGCAACGATCCGGGGCGCGTGGGCCTTGGAAAGGAAATGCGCATGAGCAGAACCCTGATCCTCCATGTGGGGTCGCCGAAATGCGGCTCCACCTATCTGCAACAGGTCATGCTGGCCAATCGCGGATACCTGTCGGAAAACGGCATCCACTATCCGCATGACGGCACGGCGCATCCCGGAAACGGGCTGGCGGCGTTGATCATGACCCAAGGTCGGCTGGCGCAGATATTCGACGGGCACAATCTGGTCGTTCTGTCCCACGAGGACCTGTTCGCAGCGGCCGGCAAGGCGCAGTCCCTGTCCGAGTTGACCGCGCGCAATGGCATCACCGTACAGATCGTCGCCTTTCTGCGCCCCTTCAGTCAGTTCATATTCGGGGATTACTCGCAGTTCATCAAACAGCATCTGGACCGTTTCCTGACCGAAGGGCGCGCATTCGACGGGCGCACATTCCAGCAATTCACCGTAGAGCGCAGCCGGGCGATGTCCGCGACCGGATTTCTGAAAGGGTGGCAGCGGCGGTTCCCGGATCACGCGCCGCTTCTGGCCCACCATCATCAGATTCGCCCGACCCTCGAACGGCTGCTTGGGGTCGAGGGGATGCGCTGGGATCTGCCGCGGGACCAATCGAACCCCTCGCTCCGGATGGAAGATTGCGACCGGATCGCCGCCGCGGTCAATGCAGGCCGGACCGCGCCCGGCGAAATCCGCGACATGCTGCGCGCCGCACTGAAACAGGTGGGCGCGCCGGATACCGGCAGAACGCCGGAACGCATCGCCTGGATCGAAGCAGTCTTTCAAAAGCAAACCGACGATCTGCAGACCGCGTTCGGTTTCGACAACCGGCTGAAACCGGCCGCATAGGGGGCGTGCATGACCCATCAACCCGAGGTCACCATCCTGCTGGCAACCCATAACGGGGCCGATCTGCTGGGGCCGCAGCTCGACAGCTTTCTGGCGCAAACACATCGCCGCTGGCGCCTGATCGCCTCGGATGACGGCTCGACCGACGGCACCCCGGACCTACTGACCAGCTTCGCCAAGCAAAATCCGGACCGCGATATCACCCTCTGCCGGGGTCCCTGCCGGGGCTTTGCGCGGAACTTCATGCACCTCTTCGCGAAGGCCGGGGTCGAGGCGGCCTTCGCCGCCCTGTCCGATCAGGACGATGTCTGGTTGCCCGGCAAGCTTGACCGCGCCATCGCCGCGCTGCAGGCCCTTCCGGCGGACCGGCCCGCGCTTTACTGCGGGCGGACCTGGATTTGCGACAAGGCGCTGACACCGCAGGGCCGCTCGCCGCTGTTTCGGCGCCCGCCCTGCTTTGAAAACGCGCTTGTGCAGAATATCGGCGGCGGCAACACGATGGTTCTGAACCGCGCGGCCCTGGCCCTGGCCCGCGCCGCCAGCGCCGAAGCGGGTGCGGTAGTTTCGCATGACTGGTGGCTTTACCAACTGGTCACCGGGGTCGGCGGCCACGTCGTCTATGACCCGGAGCCGATGGTTCTGTATCGCCAGCACAGGCGTAATCTGATCGGCGCCAACAGATCGTGCATGGCGCGGGCGCGGCGGGCAGTCATGCTGTTTCAGGGCCGGTTCAGACAGTGGAACGATGTCAACATTCGTGCGCTGGCCGCCTCGGCCCATCGCTTCACCCCGGAAAACCGCGCGCTTCTGGCCACGTTCGCCCGGACCCGCAGCCAGCATCTGCCCGACCGAATCCGGCTGTTGCGCCATGCCGGACTGCACCGCCAGACCGTGGGCGGCGACGCAAGCCTGTGGTGCGCGACGACTCTGGGATTGATCTAGGGGCACATATGCGACCCTTGGCGAAATACCTGTGCACCCGCGTTAATAGTCGCGCTCATAGAAAATCCCCAGGCTGGTATCCCCGGTATCGCCCAAGCCCCCCTTGACCGTGACATTCGGTAACAGATCCAGGTTCAGGTTGATCTCGCTCGTGCCGGCGCTGTCGACGGTCACGTCGGTATAAATGTTTTCCGACAGGTATTTGCCCGCCCGCAGCTGGGTTGCACCCGCGCCGTCCGAGGTGATGTTCAGATCGTCCAGCCCGAATCCCTGCCGAAGCTTCGCGACGATCCCGCCGCCGCTGCGGCCCGCAAGCGTCGCCACCGCGCCCGCCAGTTGGGCCGCCTGAAGCGGCGACAGGGTCGTGATGCCACGCCCGAACAAAAGCCGGGCCAGCACCTCGTCCTGTGGCAGTTCGGGCTGCGACAGAAAGCTGACCTCGGGCTCGCTAAGCGGACCCTCGGTCACGATCTGCACGGTGGTGTCGTCGGACTGGGTTTCGGCCACCAGCCGGATATAGGGGTTGAACGCGCCCTGCAGGCGGATTGCGCCCTCGACCAGGGTCAGGCGCTTGCCCAGAATGTCCAGCCGGCCGCGGATCAGTTCGAACCGGCCGACCGGCACCACGTCCGAGGTGGTGCCGGTCAGGCGCAACCGACCGCCCAGTTCGGCGTCCAGCCCGCGGCCGCGCACGAAGATGCGGCTTGGCGCCAGGATCGTCAAATCCAGCCCAAGCCCGCCGCCGCCCGTCGCCGCGCCGTCCGCCGCCCCGATCAGCCCGGCCCGGCCCCGCGTGATCCGCACATCGGCAGGTTCGTTCACATGGGTCAGGCCGTCGGGAATCTCGCCCCCCGGCCCGGCCCCGGTCGACGGCACCTGAATCTCTGTCTGGCCCAGCTCGATCGTGCCGCTGATCAGGCTGCCGCCGGTCAGCGGCCCCTGCACGGCGACGGCGCCGTTGACCGTGGTTCGGTACAGCGCGGGGTCCTCGAACACGACCCCGGCGGCGGTGATCTGCAATCCCGCCACATAGGGTGCGGACAGGCCGACCGGCCCGTTCACCGTCAGCCGCCCGCCGCCGGCCACGCTGCCGGACGCGGAAATTGTGGCCTGCCCGCCCGACAGGCCAACCGTGGCATCAAGCCCCGTCAGCGACAGGCCCAGCGTCGGCGCCGACACCCGCGCGCCGCTGGTCGCGATGCTGCCCGACAGGGCCGCCAACCCCGGCGCGCCGTCCATCCGCAGATCGAAACGCGCGACACCCAGAACCGAGCGGGGCGCGATGAACGTGTTGGCCAGGCCCAGCGGCGCGCTGCCCACGGCCGAAACCGCCACGCTCTGCCCGTTACCGGCCACCTGGCCGCCGATCCGCGCCTCGGTGCCGCCGGGGCCGGTCACGTCCAGCGCCACCTGCCAGTCGGGTCCGGCCGGGCGAATCGTACCCTGCGCCGCCACCGGGCCGGGGAAATCCGGCACCAACAGGCCCAGATCTGCCAGCCGCGCGGTGAAATCCAGCACATCGCCTTCGCCCACCCCGCCCGACAGCGCCGCCGTCAACTGTGGGGTTGTCAGCGCGAAGGCCCCGACCGTCAGCCGCCCGTCCTTGCGCCCGATCTGCGCGCTCAGACCGCTGGCCCCGGCGAATACCCTGTCGGCATCGCCAAGACCGGCGGCCAGATTCTGACCCGACGCGGTCATATCCAGATCGAAATCGCCGCCCTTCAGTTGCCCGCTGCCTTTGACGGCCAGATTCAGCGCGCCGCGCAGGGGCCGCCCGGCAAGCCGCGAAAACGGCGCCAGATCGGCGGCGCGCAGATCAAGCGTTCCGGTCGCGGGCAACAAGGCGTCGTCCAGCACCACCGCGCCGGACGCCGTCAGCACCGCCCCCGCCCCTGTCAGCATCAGCCGGTTCAGCTGCAGCGGGGCGTCCTTGGTCCATGTCGCCTCTGCCTCCAGTGTGGCGGGACCCGTCAGGCCGGGCGCCAGCGGCGCCAGATCGGCCAACTGCGCCGACAGGACCGCGCCCCCCGCCTGACCGTTCAGCGTGCCCGATGCGCTGGCGCTGATCGCGGTATTGTCGAGGGTCAGTTTTTCCACCACGGTGCCCGTCGCGCCGCGCCGCGCCACCAGATACAACAGGCTGCGCCCCGCCAGCAGCGGGTCAAGCTGCGCGGTGCCGGTTTGCAGATCGGTGATCCCGGCCCGCAGATCGATGTCGAACGCCCCGCCCAGCAGCGTGCCGCTGCCGGTCACATCCACCGATCCGGCCCCCGCCAAAGGCCGCCCGGCCAGCCCGGAGAAGCGCGAAAAGTCGTCACTGTTCAGGCGCAGGTCGCCGCTGACCGGATAGCCGTTCGCGAACCCTTCAAGCGCGCCCTGCCCGGTCAGGCGCAGCCCGGCGCCCTGCAGTTCCAGCGCCGACAGGCGCAGCGGCACGCCCGCCTGCCAGGCCAGCGTGGCGCTGCCGGTCAGGGTGTCGCCCAGCGCGGCGGCAAACGCGGGGTCGGCCGGGGCGATGCCCTCGGCGCCCATTTGCAGATCGGCGGTCACCGCGCGGGGCTGGCTGCGGCTGATCGTGCCGGTGCCGGTGACAAAGCCGCGTGCCAGCGCCAGCCCCTCGCGCGACAGGCCCAGAACCGTGGCCTGCGCGGTCCATCCCTCGCCCCGCGCCGCGTCGAACCCGGCCGTGATGTCGGCGCGGGTGATGCGGGTTTCGGGCCCCGACAGCGGCAGCAGAACCGGGCCGTCGCCCGCGATGCGGCCGGTCAGATCGAACCGTTCGGGCATCCCGTCGGCCCCGATCACGAAACTGCCATCCAGCGTCATCGCCGCCGCCGAAAGCGACAGCGCCGACAGATCCAGCCGCCCGTCCGGCGCCCGGGCTCCGGCAAAGGACAGCTGCATCGCAGGGCCGAAAAAGGGGCGCAGATCGGGCGCGAACAAGGGCGCGATATCGCCACCCAGATCGCCCGAGAACCGGCGCAACGGCGCGGCCCCTTCGGCGCCCGGCTCGGCCGTCAGGCGGACCTGCCCGGCCAGCCGTTCCTGCCCGTCCGAGGCCAGTTTTATATCGGCGGTGAAATCCGACAGTGGCGCATCGCCGGTAACCGCAAGCGACAGCGCCGGGCGGCTGGGCAGCGACAGCAGGGTGCTGACGATCCCGCCCGGCCCCTCGGCCAGCGCCAGATCCAGGGTCAGCTGATCGGTCTCGTTCACATAGGCCGCATCCAGGGTCAGCGTGCCGACCTCATCGTCGATGCGCGCAACCTCCAACGCGGCCTTGCCCGCGCCCCCGGCCAGCGACAGGCTGCCGTCCAGCTGCACCTCTGCCGCTTCGCCCAGAACCGGCGCGCCCAGAACCACCTTGTCGGCGCGGATCTTTCCGATATTCACCGAAACCGGCAGATCGGGCAGTTGAAACGGCGTGGCCTCGGCATCCGACGCGCTGACACCGCCACCGCCGGGCAGCCGCGGCAACACGATCTCGGCGGCGGTCAGTTCCCGCACCTCGAGCCGCCCGCCCAGCAGGGCCGCGCGCGACCAGTCCAGCACCACGTCGCGCAGGGTCAGCCAGATACCGTCGGCATCGGCGATGGTCAGTTCCTCGATCGTGGCGCGCGACGACAGCGCCCCCTTGAACCCGATGATCCGCACGTCGCGGCCCGCATCGGACAGGTTGTCTTCCAGAAACGCCTGCAACACGCCGCGATCAGTCTGCGCCGCATCCTGGGCAAACGCGGCCAGCGGGGTAAGGCAGACCCAGAGAAAAGCAAGAAGATACCGCATCAGAACGCCTGTCCGATCCCCACATAGATCTGGACCCCCTCGCCGGTATCGCCACCCACCGGCGCGGCGATATCCAGACGGATCGGCCCGATCCCCGTATTATAGCGCAGGCCAAGCCCAGCGCCCGAATGCCAATCGCCATCCGCACCCGGCACGCTGTCGGCCCCGATGAACCCCGCATCGGCAAAGCCCACCAGCCCGATCGTGTCGGTCACACCGACGCGCACCTCGGCCGACAGGCCCAGAAAGCTGCGCCCGCCAACCCGTTCGCCACCCGGCAGGTCGATACCCAGTTCCTGATAGGGCTGGCCGCGCACGGTTCCGCCGCCGCCCGAAAAGAACAGCATGTCGGGCGGCACTTCGGTCAGTCCGGCACCGATGACGGATCCGGCCTGCACCCGCCCGGCCAGAATCACGCGATCATCAACCCCGACCCCGTAATAGCCGCGCCCATCCGCAAACAGCCGCCCGCCCGAGGCACTGCCGGACAGGCCCACGAAGGGCTCGGCCACCGTGTCCAGAAACAGCCCGCTTTCGGGGTTCAGCATATTGTCGCGCCCGTCCCAGGTGGCGGTCAGCGGCAACAGGACATGGCTGAAATTCCGGCCGCCAAGGTCATCTTCCACATCGGAATAGCGCAGCCCGATTTCCGCCCCCACCGTCAGCCGGTCGGAAAACTGCCGCGTCAGCCCGATGCCGACGCTTGCCTTGCGCTCGAAATAATCGGGCTCGTCCAGCTCTTCCAGCAGGGCCGACAGGCGCAGGCTGGTATCGGGGTTGAAGGTGGCCGGGCGCAGCAGGCTGGCGCCCAAACTGTAATCGACCCCGCCCGAATCGCCGCCGATACCGGAAATGGCGGCGTCGAAACGAAACCTCTCGGCCCCGCGCATCAGGTTGCGATGCAGCCAATAGGTCGAAATCGCCAGCCCCTCGAACGAGGACAACTCCAGCCCGACGCCCAGCCGGCGCTTCTTTTCGTCAATCAGCGCGGCGGTGATGTCGAGCGACCCATCCGCGTTGACCACCTCGCCCTCGCTCAGCGCGACCGAGCGGAACGCGCCGGACCGGCGCAGCCGGGTCGCGCTGCGCGCCAGCGCGTCGGGCGAAAACACCTCGCCCTTGGGCAGCCCGGCGATGGCCCGGATGCGTGCGGGGCGGACCCGGCTTTTGCCCTCGATCAGCAGATCGCCGAAGGTCAGCCGCGGCCCCGGATCGATCCCGATATCCGCCGCCAGCGTGTGCGCCCGGTGATCCGCCACGATCCGCTGCCCGGTCAGCGCGGCCTTGGCATGACCCGCGTCGCGCCAACCGCCGACACCGGCCTGTGCGGCATCCCGGATCAATGTGCTGTGCGCGGTGTGGCCGCTGGAAAAGCCCTCGGGCAGCTCGGTGCCGGGGGCCAGCGGCGCCACGCGGGCCTGGGAAAAGACGAAACGCGGCCCCTGCTCGACGCGCAGGACGATCTGCCCGATCCGGTCGGGCGCGGCATAGGGCGACAGATCCGTCGCCTCGCGCCCGTCGACGGCGATCCGGATCACCGGGCTGTAAAAACCCGCCGCATACAGCACGCCCACCAGACGGGCATAATCGGCCCGCGCCGCCGCCAACAGATCCTGCGGCGTGGCCCCGTCTTCCTGCGCCGCGGCAAAGGTCAGCGACGCGGCGCGCAGGTTATCGCGCATCCCATCGCTTGCGCCGGGCGCATCCAGACGCAACTCAGCTGCCTGCGCCGCAACGGCCCAGACCAGCGAAACCCCGAGAATCAACAGTACCCGCATCGCCCCCACCGGCTTGACGTGACACTTCGACGCCTATCATCGCTGCGGACCGGGGCAAAGACCATGCTGCGGCCCTGTGCCGGAAGCCGCGCATGAAAAGCGCAAAATTCCGGACACACGGCGGTGGCCCGCATCGTGATGTCGCTAAAAGGAAAGGTATTGACCGGGGAACTCAGGACATGTGCATTAAAAGATGGTGAGCCGGCCGGGATCCGAACCCGGGACCTACTGATTAAAAGTCAGTTGCTCTACCAGCTGAGCTACCGGCCCACATCATCTTTTCCACGGCCCTGAAACCGTCGTCCTCGTCGATCTTGAACTGAAAAGCACAGCCCGTGCGATCAAACTCAAGACAGCGGCCCATTGCTTGAAAGCCGGTCGTTCGACCAACCGCGCCAATGGCCCGTTCGAGGCCCGCTTCCTAGGAAAAGCTGCGGGGGCGGTCAAGCCCAATTTTGCGCTTTTTTCGCGGGTCTCTGGATTCAATGAAAAGCGCGCGCTATATGCCGCCCCATGCTGAAGGCGATAAACACCTCTGGCCTGCCGTTCATGAAGATGCACGGGCTTGGCAATGACTTCGTGGTCATAGACCAGCGGGCAGGCGCGGCCCCGCTGCCGGCGGCGCTTGTCGTGGCGATCGCGGACCGGCACCGGGGCGTGGGGTTCGACCAGCTTGCGGTGATCGAATCCGCCCGATCCGCCGACGCGCGGCTGACCTTCTACAATTCCGACGGCTCGCAATCGGCGGCCTGCGGCAACGCCACCCGCTGCATCGCGCGCCACATCATGGATACGACGGGCAAGACCGCCCTGACCCTGATCACGGAACGCGGTACGCTGTCGGCCTTGGATGCGGGGAACGGCCTGACCTCGGTCAATATGGGGCCGCCGCAGCTGACCTGGGATGAAATCCCGCTGGCCCGCGAAATGGATACACTGGCCCTGCCGATCGAGGGCGCCCCCACCGCCACCGGCATGGGCAACCCGCATTGCACCTTCTTCGTGGGCGATGCCGAGGCGGTCGATCTGGAAACCCGCGGCGCCGAGGTAGAGCATCACCCGCTTTACCCCGAACGCACCAACGTGCAATTCGCGTCGCTGATCGGCCCCGATCATCTGCGGATGCGGGTCTGGGAACGTGGCGTGGGGGTCACGCTGGCCTCTGGCTCGTCGTCCTGCGCCACGGCGGTGGCGGCGGCGCGGCGCGGGCTGACCGGGCGCCGGGTGCGGATCGATCTGGACGGCGGCACGCTGGATATCGACTGGCGCGACGACGGCGTCTGGATGACCGGCCCCACCGCACATGTGTTCAGCGGCAGCTTCACCGCCGCCTTTCTGGAAACTGTCGGATGACCACCGCGCCGAAATTCACCACGCTGGGCTGCCGCCTGAACGCCTATGAAACCGAGGCAATGAAAGAGCTGTCGGCGGCGGCGGGGCTGGACAATGCCGTGGTGGTCAACACCTGCGCCGTCACCGCCGAGGCCGTACGCAAGGCAAGGCAGGAGATTCGCAAGCTGCGCCGCGATAATCCCGGCGCCACGCTGATCGTCACCGGCTGCGCCGCCCAGACCGAACCGCAGACGTTTTCGGCCATGGCCGAGGTGGACATGGTCATCGGCAATACCGAAAAGATGCAGCCCGCCACCTGGGCGCAAATGGCCAAGGGCCCCGATTTCATCGGCGACACCGAAAAGGTGCAGGTCGACGACATCATGTCGGTGACCGAAACCGCCGGCCACCTGATCGACGGGTTCGGCACCCGCAGCCGCGCTTATGTGCAGGTGCAAAACGGCTGCGATCACCGCTGCACCTTCTGCATCATCCCCTTCGGGCGCGGCAATTCCCGGTCGGTCCCCGCGGGCGTCGTGGTCGATCAGATCAAGCGGCTGGTGGACAAGGGCTATAACGAGGTCGTGCTGACCGGCGTCGATCTGACCAGCTGGGGCGCCGATCTGCCGGGCCTTCCGCGCCTGGGCGATCTGGTGATGCGCATCCTGAAACTGGTGCCCGATCTGCCACGGCTGCGGATCAGCAGCATCGACAGTATCGAGGTGGACGAAAACCTGATGCAGGCCATCGCGACCGAACCGCGCCTGATGCCGCACCTGCATCTGAGCCTGCAGGCGGGCGACGACATGATCCTGAAACGGATGAAACGCCGCCATCTGCGCGACGACGCCATCCGCTTTTGCCAGGAGGCCCGCGCGCTGCGCCCCGACATGACCTTCGGCGCCGACATCATCGCGGGCTTCCCAACGGAAACCGGGGCGATGTTCGAAAACTCGCTGAGGCTGGTGGCCGAATGCGACCTGACCTGGCTGCATGTCTTTCCCTACAGCCCGCGCCCCGGCACCCCCGCCGCGCGGATGCCACAGGTCCAGGGCACGGCGATCAAATCCCGTGCCGCCCGCCTGCGCGCTGCGGGCGAGGCACAGGTTGCGCGCCACCTGACCGCACAGATCGGCAGGACGCACCGCGTGCTGATGGAAAACCCGCGCATGGGCCGGACCGAGCAATTCACCGAGGTCACATTCAGCACGGACCAGACCGAAGGCCGGATCGTCACAGCCCGGATGACCGGCACCGTCGGCCAGCAGCTCACCGCCTGATTTTCGTCTTTCCGAACATATCCCTGCCGGAGGCAAGGAAGCCGAATGCCCCGCCCGATCCTTTATTCCTTCCGCCGCTGCCCCTATGCGATGCGCGCCCGCCTGGCCCTGTCCAGCGCCTGCATTACTTGCGATCTGCGCGAGGTGGTGCTGCGCGACAAACCCGCCGCGATGCTCGCCGCCTCGCCCAAGGGCACCGTGCCGGTGCTGGTGGCGGGCGAACGGATCATCGACGAAAGCCGCGACATCATGCTGTGGGCGCTGCGCCAGCACGACCCCGAACACTGGCTGAACATGCCCGAGGCGGGCCATGCCCTGATCGACCGTTTCGAGGGTCCGTTCAAATCCGCGCTCGACCGCTATAAATATGCCAGCCGCCATGACGGCGTCGATCCACTGGCCGAACGCGCGGCCGCCGCCGCCCATCTGACCGGCCTTGATGCGATGCTGGCCCATCACCCGTGGCTTTTCGGCGACCGGCCCACGCTGGCCGACATGGCCACGCTGCCCTTCATCCGTCAGTTCGCCCTGACCGACCGCGCCTGGTTCGACGCGCAGCCCTGGACGCATCTGGCGCGTTGGCTGAACACCTTCCTTGCCTCCGACCGGTTTTCCGCGATCATGGCGAAATATCCGCAATGGCAGGCGGGCGACCCGGAAACGCTTTTCCCTGCTTCTTTTTCGTAAAAATATCCCCGCCGGAGGCAAGAAATCTGATGCACCCCAACCCCGCCTTCCGCGCCACGCCCAGGGAAACCAACCTGGCCTTCGCGCGTCAGGCCGCCTTTGGCACGCTGATGGTGAACGGGCCTGACGGACCGCTTGCCGCCCATGTTCCGTTCCTGTTGTCGCAGGACGGAACCGTGCTGGAAACCCATCTGGTGCGCAGCAACCCGGTCGCGCGGACCCTGCCCGCCCCCGCCCTGATCGCAGTACAGGGCCCCGAGGGGTATATCTCGCCCGACTGGTACGATCTGCCCGATCAGGTGCCGACCTGGAACTATGTCGCGATACACCTGCGCGGCACGCTGGAACTGTGCCCGGCCGACGGGCTGCGCGACCTGCTGGACCGGCAATCGGCGTTTTTCGAGGATCGGCTGGCACCCAAACCACCATGGACCGCCGACAAAATGCCCGCAGAGACGTTGCAAAAGATGATGCGCGCGATCGTGCCCTGCCGGATGCGGATCACCGATGTGCAGGGCACCTGGAAGCTGGGCCAGAACAAGCCCGACACCGCCCGCCTGTCGGCCGCCCGGCATCTGGACGCCACCAGCCCCGCACCCGGCACGCACCCGCTGGCCGCGTTGATGGGGCTGTCGTGAATTCTTGATTGGACAGGGCAAAACCCGCCGCCTACCGTGCCCCGGCGCAGAGCCGGAGGACGCCATGCAGCTTTTCGACAATCCCGCCTCACCCTATTGCCGCAAGGTGCGTGTGGTGCTGGCCGAAACCGGGCAAAGCGACGATGTCGAGCTGCTGCCGGCGGTTGGCCATCCCATCGCCCAGGCCGAAATGCCGACCGCGCATAATCCGCTGGGCAAAATCCCCGCGCTGCTGCGTGACGAAGGGCCGGCGATCTATGACAGCCGGGTGATCTGCCGGTTTTTGAATGACCGGGCCGGGGGCACACTTTATCCCGCGTCCCGTCTTTGGGAAACCCTGACGCTGGAAGCGACCGCCGACGGGATCATGGATGCCGCGGTTCTGATCGTCTATGAATCGCGCTGCCGCCCCGAGGCGATGCGTCTTGCCGATTGGGTGGACGGGCAGTGGGACAAGATCGACCGCGCGCTGACCGCCCTGAACACCCGCTGGATGAGCCACCTGGCCGGGCCGCTTGATATCGGGCAGATCGCCGTGGGCTGCGCGCTGGATTATCTCGATTTCCGGCACGGTGCCCGCGACTGGCGCGCGGGGCGCGATGCGCTGGCCGACTGGGCCGCCGAATTTGCGCAGCGGCCCGCGATGCAGGCGACCATGCCGGCCGCCTGATCCCCTCAGAACCGGTAGGCCAGGCCGATATTCAGGGCGTTGGTCACGATGTCGGTCTCAAGGGTGCCGCCATTGTCCAGATCGGCCTCGTTCTGCGAATAGGAGATGTTGTATTCGCCGAACACCGCCCAGCGGTCGTTCATCTCATAGCTGATCCCGGCGATGGCTTTCACAGCGGGGCCGGTCACCTGAAATTCATGCGTGCGGCCGCCCGAGGTTTCAACCTCGACATGAGGCATCGCAAACCCCACGCCGAAGCCGGTATAGGGCGTCCAGCGGCGCTGTTCGGACTTCCAGCGGTACATCACGTTGGCGGTAAACAGGTTCAGACCGTCGGTGAATTCCAGGATGTTGAAACCGTTATCGGCGCGGGTCTCATCGTCGGCATAGACCTTGGCGTGGTTGAATTCGAGACCGAAGCCAAGCCGCTCGTCGCGCCACCAGGTCGCCCGCACACCGTAATAGGGCGGCATCGAATCCGACTTGCCTTCCCATTTCGCACGAAAGCTGAAATCGCCAAGCCCGCCCGGATCGTTCCCCTCGACCCGGCTGTGCGGCGCCGACTGCGCGCCGGTATAGAGGCTCACCTCGATCTCGGCCCAGGCCGGCGCCGAGAACGAAATAATGAGCGCAAGGGCTTTGATCAGGGTCTTCATGCTGGGCCACTCCGGTTTTGGCGTTGATTGCGGATTTTTACCGGATCTATGCCGGGAATTCCATGCGACAACTTCTTCGTCCAAAGTCGCCTATGGTGCAAGCATAGCCAATCCTTCCGGGAATTGAGAGCGCTACCAAGTGACATTAGCGCCGCATGCGCGAATGATTGCTGGACGATGCGCCAGAACGCCGCTAAAACCGCGCCGATTGCAACGATATCGCACCCCTTTAGGGGGTGCTGGCCAATGCAGGGCCAAGGAAGGGAGAAGTCTCGTGTCCCAAGCTGAAGATCACGATAGCACCCGCCGCGATTTTCTTTACTACGCAGCCGCCGGCGCTGGCGCCGTGACTGCCGGTGCCGCCATCTGGCCCCTGGTAAATCAGATGAATCCGTCGGCGGACGTTCAGGCGCTCAGTTCCATCCGTGTGGATGTGGCCGATCTGGAGGTCGGCACCCAGCTGACCGTGAAATACCTGGGCAAACCGATCTTCATCCGCCGCCGCACCGCCGAGGAAATCGAGGCAGGCCGCGCCGTTCCGCTGGCCGATCTGATCGACGACGCGTCGCAGAACCCCAACCTGCCCGGCTCGGACGCGGCCGACCAGAACCGCACCATGGACGAAGCCGGCGAGTGGCTGGTCATGATCGGCGTCTGCACCCATCTGGGCTGTGTGCCGATCGGCAACGCCGCGGGCGATTTCGGCGGCTGGTTCTGCCCCTGCCACGGTTCGCACTACGATATGGCCGGTCGTATCCGCAAAGGCCCCGCGCCCGAGAACCTGCATATTCCGGTCGCCGAATTCGTCGATGAAACGACGATCAAGCTGGGTTGAGGGAGAGCACGATGTCTGGAATTCCGCACGACCATTACGAACCGAAGACCGGGGCCGAGAAATGGCTTCACAGCCGTTTGCCGATCGTCGGCCTGCTGTATGACACCCTGATGATCCCCACCCCCAAGAACCTGAACTGGATGTGGATCTGGGGCATCATCCTGACCTTCTGCCTGGTGCTGCAGATCGTCACCGGCATCGTCCTGGCGATGCACTACACGCCGCATATCAGCCTGGCCTTCGCGTCGGTCGAACATATCATGCGCGACGTGAACGGCGGCTACATGCTGCGCTATCTGCACGCCAATGGCGCATCGCTGTTCTTTGTCGCGGTCTATCTGCACCTGTTCCGCGGCCTCTATTACGGCTCGTACAAGGCTCCGCGCGAAATCACCTGGATCATCGGGATGCTGATCTATCTGTGCATGATGGGCACCGCCTTCATGGGCTATGTGCTGCCCTGGGGCCAGATGTCGTTCTGGGGCGCCACGGTGATCACCGGGCTGTTCGGCGCGATCCCCTTCATCGGCGAGTCGATCCAGACCTGGCTGCTGGGTGGGCCTGCGGTGGACAACGCCACGCTGAACCGCTTCTTCAGCCTGCATTACCTGCTGCCCTTCGTGATCGCGGCGCTGGTGGCGGTGCATATCTGGGCCTTCCATTCCACCGGCAACAACAACCCCACCGGGGTCGAGGTGCGCCGCATCTCGAAAGCCGAGGCCAAGAAAGACACCGTTCCGTTCTGGCCCTATTTCGTGATGAAGGACCTGTTCGCGCTGGGGGTGATCCTGGTCATCTTCTTCGCCATCGTCGGCTTCATGCCGAACTATCTGGGCCACCCCGACAACTATATCGAGGCAAACCCGCTTTCGACCCCCGCGCATATCGTGCCGGAATGGTATTTCCTGCCCTTCTATGCGATCCTGCGCGCCTTCACCTCGGATGTCTGGGCGGTGCAATTCGTCGAATTCATCACTTTCGGCATCGTCAACGCCAAGTTCTTCGGCGTGCTGGCCATGTTCGGCTCGATCCTGGTGATGGCGCTGGTGCCCTGGCTGGATACGTCGTCGGTACGGTCGGGTAAGTACCGCCCGATGTTCAAATGGTGGTTCGCCCTGTTCTGCATCGACTTCGTCGTGCTGACCTGGGTGGGGGCCATGCCGACCGAAGGCATCTATCCCTATATCTCGCTGATCGCTGCGACCTACTGGTTCGCCTACTTCCTGATCATCCTGCCGCTGCTTGGCGTGATCGAGAAGCCCGCGGCCCTGCCCGCAACGATCGAAGACGACTTCAACGCCCACTACGGCAAGGGCGGAACCGATGCCGCCGTGGCCCAATCGGCTCCGGCCGAGTGAGAAAGAGGATCAAGAGCATGATCAGGAAACTCACCCTTTCGGCGCTTTCCGCCCTGACCCTGAGCGCGGGAGCCGCGCTGGCGGCGGGCGACGGCCACACCCATGATGTGGACTTCGCCTTCGAAGGGCCGTTCGGCAAGTTCGACCAGAACCAGCTGCAACGCGGCCTGCAAATCTACACCGAGGTCTGCTCGGCCTGTCACGGGCTGAAATTCGTGCCCATCCGCACGCTTGGTGACGAAGGCGGCCCGCATCTGCCGGAAGATCAGGTGCGCGCCTATGCCGGCCAGTGGGATACGTTCGACCCCGAGCTGGACGACATCCGCCCCGCGACCCCGGCTGACAAGTTCCCGGGTTCCAATGACCCCAACGCGCCCGACCTCAGCCTGATGGCCAAGGCGCGGGCCGGATTTCACGGGCCGTATGGCAGCGGCATGAGCCAGCTGTTCAACGGCATCGGCGGCCCGGAATACATCGTCTCGATCCTGACCGGCTATACCGGCGAGGAAAAGGAAGAGGCCGGCACGATCTATTACGAAAACACCGCCTTCCCCGGCGGCTGGATCGCCATGTCGCCGCCGCTGGTCGGCGAGGATGTGGAATTTGCCGACGGTCATTCCACCGAACTGCATCACGAGGCCGAGGATATCGCCGCATTCCTGATGTGGACCGCCGAGCCGAAGATGATGGCGCGTCAGCGCGCGGGCTTCATCGGCGTTCTGTTCCTGACGATGCTGACCGTTCTGCTTTACCTGACGAACAAGCGGATCTGGGCCCCGATCAAGCACAAGACCAAGGAAAGCTGAGCCTTTCCCACCGTCTCAAAAGTTCAAAGCGCGCCTTCGAAGGGCGCGCTTTTTTCATCCCAGATAAGCGGCCAGCGCCGGTGGCGGATTGGCGAACAGCGCGGCGGTGTCCTGCGGCGCATGGGCGCGTCCCCCGGCCACCAGAACGGTTTTGCCGGCCAATGCGCGGGCATCCTGCGGATCGTGGCTGACCATCAGCAGCGTGGCGCCGGTTTCCGCCGCCAGCGCCTGCACCAGCGCCAGCATCTCGGCCTTCAGCGCGGGCCCCAGCGCGGCAAAGGGTTCATCCAACAGCAGCAGCGGCCGCGCCCGCAGCAGCACCCGCGCCAGCGCGACCCGGCTGCGCTGCCCCCCCGACAAGGCGCCGGGCTTGCGCGGGCCCAGCCCGGACAACCCCACGCGGTCCAGGCTGTGCGCCACCGCGTCACGCTGTGCGGCGTCAAGTTTCAGATCGGGGCGCAGGCCAAGGCCCACGTTCTGTGCCACCGTCAGATGCGGAAACAGGTTGTTGTCCTGAAACAGAATGCTGACCGGCCGCGCGCCGGGGGCCAGCGGCGTCAGATCCCGGCCCTGCCACAGCACCCGGCCCCGGCTGGGCGCGAAGAACCCGGCGATCACATCCAGCAGGGTCGATTTGCCGGCCCCCGACGGGCCGATCACCGCCACGCGGTCGCCCGCCGCCACGCTGAAATCCGCGTGCAGGGTGAAATCGCCCTGCTGCACCAGCACATCCTCAAGCGTCAGCATTCACCCGGCCCCCTCTGTCGAACAGCCAAAACAGCGCCAGGCTGAGGATCAGCAGCAACAGCGCCGCACCAGCCGCCTGATCCATGCGATAGGCCGCCATCAGACGGTACAACTGCAACGGCAATGTCGCCTGGGACGGATCGGCGAACAAGGCGATGACCCCAAGATCACCCATCGACAGCGCCGCCGCCAGCCCGACGGAAAACCCGATCGGCCGGCGCAGACGCGGCAGCAACAGCAGGCGCAGCCGCATCGCACCCGTCATGCCAAGGCTGTCGGCCAACCGGCCATAGGCGCCTTCCACATCGCGCAGGGCGGGCACCAGCGCGCGCATGGCGAAGGGCAGGCTCATCACCGCGTTGACCAGCGCCGTCACCGGCAGCGCCAGCACGACCGGGTCGGCAATCGGGAACAGCGCGATGAACAGCCCGGTACCGATCACCAGCGGCGAGGCGGCGATTGACAGCGCGCCTGCGGCCTCCAGCCCGCGCGCGGCCGGGCGGGTGCCCAGCCGCACCACCGCCAAGGCCAGCGGAAAGGACAGCAGCAGCGTCAGCGCGGCCGACCCCAGCGCCACGCCCAGCGACCGCCCAGCGGCAGCAAAGACCGACGCGGGCAGATCGAACAGCGCGCCCGCGCCATCGGCCACGATCATCGCCAGCGGCAGGATCAGGAACGCCGCCGCCAGCGCGATCCAGGCCCCGTCCCACAGCCGCGCGCCCGGCCCCCGCGCATCCCAGCGCAGCAAGGGCCGGTCCAGCCCCGCGCCGGTCATGCTGGGTACCGCGACCCGCGCCGCCAGCAACGCCGCCAGCGCCGACAGGGTGAACTGCACCAGTGACAGCAGCGCCGCGCGCGACAGATCGAACTCGAACCGGAACGCCTGATAAATCGCCAGTTCGACCGTGGTGGCGCGCGGCCCCCCGCCCAGCGTCAGCGCCACGGCGAAACTGGTCATGCAGATCACGAAGACCACCACGAAGGCGCCGGGCAGCACCGTGCGCAGCATCGGCCGTTCCAGCCAGCGGTTCACGTCCCGCGCGCCGAACCCCAGCGAGCCCGCCAACCGGAACCGCTCTGCCGGGATCGACAGCCAGCCCTGCAAGATCAGCCGGGTCGCCAGCGGCAGGTTGAAAAACACATGCGCCAGCAGGATACCCTGCAACCCATAGATCGACACCGGCCCCATCCCGGCCCAGCCCAACGCCACGTTCAACACCCCGCTGCGGCCGAACACCGCCAGCAGGCCCAGCACCGCCACGATCACCGGCAGGATGAACGGCGCGCCCAGCAGCGTGATCAGCAGGCCCCGGCCCGCAAATCGCCGCCGGGCCAGCGCGCGCGCCACCGGCACCGCCAGCGCCACCGACAGACCCGCCGACAGCAACGCCTGTATCAGGGTGAACCGCACCGCCGCCCAATCGGCCGGGCCAAGCGCCGAAAACCGCTCGGCCCGCCAAAAGACCGCGCCTAGCGTGCCCAGCGTCAGCATCAGGATCAGGGCGGCCACCGCCACCCCGCCCCGGACGCCGGCGCTTATTGGCTGAGCGCTGCGCGCCATTCCTCAAGCGCGCCATCGCGCAGTTCGGCCGCCTGATCCGCCGAAAAGATCAGCGCCTGACCGGGCTGAATCGGCGGCGTGAACCCGTCGGGCAGGCCCGCCGCGGGGGTGACCGCCGGATACATCCAGTTGGTCGTCGGGATGACCGACTGAAACGCATCCGACAGCATGAAGCGCAGGAAAGCATCGGCCAGTTCGGGCTGATCCGACCCGGCCACGCGCCCGGCCACCTCAATCTGCATGTAATGTCCCTCGGCAAAGGGGGCGGCGGCCTTGGTGTCGTCCGCCTCGGCGATCAGGTGATAGGCGGGCGAGGTGGTGTAGGACAGAACCATGTCGGCCTCGCCATCCACAAACAGGCCATAGGCCTCTGACCAACCCTTGGTCACGGTCAGGATATGCGGCGCCAGCCCTTTCCAGATCTCGGGCGCCCGGTCGCCATATGCCGCCTTGACCCACATCAGCAGCCCCAGACCGGGGGTCGACGAGCGCGGGTCCTGAATCACAATCTTCAATGCCTCGGGGGCGGCGATCAGATCCTCGAAACTGGCGGGCGGGCCGGGCAGTTTGGTCTTGTCATAGACGAAGGCGAAATAGCCCCAGTCATAGGGCAGAAAGGTGTCATCCGCCCAGGCCACCGGCAGGCTCAGCGCCGGGGGCGTCAGGCCATGTGGTGCGAACAACCCGGTGTGCAGCGCCGCCGCGGTCAGGTTGGTATCAAGCCCCAACACCACATCGGCATCGGTTCGCTTGCCTTCCAGCCGCAACCGGCCCAACAACGCGGCACCGTCGCCGGCACCGACGAATTGCAGATCGCAGCCGCATGTCGCCTCGAACGCCGCCTCGACCTGCGGGCCGGGGCCCCATTCGGAAATGAAGCTGTCATAGGTATAAACGGTCAGCACAGGCGTATCGGCGCCTGCCATCGTGGCACACAGCGCCCCGGCAGCGAAAATCGGATATTTCATGGCCATCCTCCATTCACGGGCGGTCGGGGTCAGGGCATGGAGGTTGTCCAGTTACCTTCCCTCCGCCGGTCTTAACCGGTTCAGGTTCAACGGGTTCGCGTCACGCATCTCAGCCCGCACTGGGCACCCCGAGGTGATGCGCAACCTAATGCACCGCTTGACCGGCGGCAAGACAGCACGCCAGATAGCCGCAACATGCTTGTAATCTGGGCCAAGCGGCCTTAATCACATCATAAATTCTGAATGTGAAGGATGCTTCCCGTGCGCCTGTCCACCCGCAAGGCTTTTGAACGCTACCTGCCGATCCTGGACTGGGGCAAGCAATACAACCGCGATACCCTGACCAACGACATGGTGGCGGCGGTGATCGTGACGATCATGCTGATCCCGCAATCGCTGGCCTATGCGCTGCTGGCGGGGCTGCCGGCCGAGATGGGGCTTTACGCCTCGATCCTGCCGCTGGTGGCCTATGCGGTCTTCGGCACCAGCCGCGCGCTGGCGGTGGGGCCGGTGGCGGTGGTGTCGCTGATGACCGCCGCCGCGGTGGGCAACCTGGCGCTGCAGGGCACGGCGGAATATGCCGCCGCCGCGATCACGCTGGCCTTTCTGTCGGGGTTGATCCTGCTGGTGATGGGGATGTTCCGGCTGGGATTTCTGGCGAATTTCCTGTCCCACCCGGTGATCGCCGGGTTCATCACCGCCAGCGGCATCATCATCGCCACCAGCCAGCTGAAGCATATTCTGGGCATCAAGGCCGAAGGCCATAACCTGGTCGAACTGCTGCGCTCGATCTTCGCGCATCTGGGCGAGGTCAACCTGTGGACCCTGGTCATCGGCGTTACCGCCACCGGGTTCCTGTTCTGGGTGCGCAAGGGGCTGAAACCGCTGCTGTTGGAAAAGGGCATCAAACCGCGCATGGCCGATATTCTGGCCAAGGCCGGGCCGGTGGCGGCGGTGGTCGTGACCACGCTGTTCACCTGGGCGCTGGGGCTTCAGAACAAGGGCGTGGCGATTGTGGGCGAGGTGCCGCAGGGCCTGCCGCCGCTGACCATCCCGACATTCAACGCCGAGATCTGGAGCAGCCTGTTGGGCTCGGCGGTGCTGATCTCGATCATCGGGTTCGTCGAATCGGTTTCGGTGGCGCAGACGCTGGCGGCCAAGAAACGCCAGCGCATCGTCCCGGATCAGGAACTGATCGGGCTGGGCGCCTCGAACATCGCGGCGTCGATCTCGGGCGGGTATCCGGTGACCGGGGGCTTTGCCCGCTCGGTGGTGAATTTCGACGCGGGCGCCGAAACCCCCGCTGCGGGTGCGTTCACCGCCATCGGCATCGCGCTGGCGGCGCTGGCACTGACGCCCTTGCTGTTCTTCCTGCCCAAGGCCACGCTGGCCGCCACGATCATCGTCGCGGTGCTGAGCCTGGTGGATTTCTCGATCCTGCGCACCACCTGGACCTATTCCAAGGCCGATTTCGCCGCCGTCGCCGCGACCATTCTGCTGACGCTGGGCTTTGGCGTGGAAATCGGCGTCTCCTCCGGTGTGGGGTTGTCGATCTTCCTGTTCCTCTATCGCACCTCGCGCCCGCATATCGCCGAGGTCGGCCTGGTGCCGGGGACCGAGCATTTCCGCAACATCCACCGCCACAAGGTGGAAACCAGCCCGACGATCCTGACCATCCGCGTGGATGAGAACCTGTATTTCGCCAACGCCCGCTATCTGGAGGATTATATCTATGATCGCGTGGTCGGCGACCGCGAGCTGAAACATGTGATCCTGATGTGCTCGGCGGTGAATGACATCGACACATCCGCCCTGGAATCGCTGGAAGCGATCGACCACCGGCTGGCCGATATGGGCATTCAGCTGCACCTGTCCGAGGTCAAGGGCCCGGTGATGGACCGGCTGAGTCGCACCCATTTCCTGCACGATCTGTCGGGCCGGGTATTCCTGACCCAGTTCGGCGCGGTCAAAGAGCTCTCTTCGTGATGTATCAACCGGTTGCGGCGGCGTCACGTTGTCGCGATACTTGGCCGCAATGGGACTCGCGGTGCCGAAGCATTTGACGACAGATGCCGCAAGTTTATTGTGGCGCGCGAACGTCTTGCATCAGGGGAAGAATTCATGAAACTCACACTGGCTCTTGTCGCCGCCGGCCTTCTGGCCGCAGCACCCGCCTTTTCCGAAAGCCATGGCGAAGCCACCGCCGAAGGGGCGATGGAAACCGAAACCATGGAAGTCGCCGCCACCGGCGATGCCGAAGCGGGTGAAAAAGCGTTCCGCCAATGCGTGGCCTGCCATGTCGTGGTCGATGCCGAAGGCGAAACGCTGGCCGGCAAGAAGGCCAAGACCGGACCGAACCTTTACGGCCTGGCCGGGCGCCAGGCGGGGGCCGTCGAGGGGTTCCGCTATTCCAAATCCATGCAGGCTGCGGGCGAGGCCGGTCTGGTCTGGACCGAAGAGGAATTCGCCAAATACGTCGCCAATCCGACCAGCTATCTGAAGGACTATCTGGGCGACAGCAAAGCGCGCGGTTCGATGTCGTTCAAGCTGCGCAAGCCGGAAGATGCCGTGAACCTTTATGCCTATCTGGCCGAACTCGCGCACGAGTAAGACCGGCCCGATGCGACGATTCCGGCCGCCGGCACCCCCGGCGGCCTTTTTCATGCCCGGCCCCCACCCTTGCGGCAATTCGCGCTGGCGGCTATTCCACCGGCAAAGGAGCCTGCGCGCATGAGCATCAACACATTCGGCCATCTTTTCCGCGTCACCACCTGGGGCGAAAGCCACGGCCCCGCCCTGGGCGCCACGGTGGACGGCTGCCCGCCGGGCGTGGCGCTGGATGCAATGATGCTGCAGCATTGGCTGGACAAGCGCAAACCGGGCCAGAACAAATACACCACCCAGCGGCGCGAACCCGATCAGGTGCAGATCCTGTCGGGCGTGTATGAGGGGCAAAGCACCGGCACCCCGATCCAGTTGATGATCGAGAATACCGATCAGCGCTCGAAGGATTACGGCGATATCGCCGAAAAATTCCGCCCCGGCCATGCCGACATCACCTATTGGCAGAAATACGGCATCCGCGATCCGCGCGGCGGCGGGCGCAGCTCGGCCCGTGAAACGGCGGCGCGGGTGGCGGCGGGCGGCGTGGCGCGCGCCGCATTGCAGGCGCTGGTGCCCGGTATCGCGATCACGGGCTATATGGTGCAGATGGGGCCGCACGGCATTGACCGCGCCAATTTCGACGCCGCCCAGATCGATCAGAACCCGTTCTGGACGCCCGATGCCAAAGCGGCCGAAGACTGGGCCGAGTATCTGGACGATCTGCGCAAATCCGGCAATTCCGTCGGCGCGGTGATCGAGGTCGTGGCGCGCGGCGTGCCCGCCGGACTGGGGGCGCCGATCTATGGCAAGCTCGACACCGATCTGGCCGCTGCGATGATGAGCATCAACGCCGTCAAGGGCGTCGAGATCGGCGAGGGCATGGCCGCCGCGGCCCTGACCGGGGTCGAGAATGCCGATGAAATCAGCATGGGACCTGACGGGCCGGAATACGGATCAAACCACGCCGGCGGCATCCTGGGCGGAATTTCCACCGGGCAGGATGTGGTGGTGCGCTTTGCGGTCAAGCCGACGTCGTCCATTCTGGCCCCGCGCAAGACGATCACCAAATCCGGCGCGACCGCCGAGATCGTCACCAAAGGCCGGCACGATCCCTGTGTGGGCATCCGGGCGGTGCCGGTGGGCGAGGCGATGATGGCCTGTATCCTGCTGGATCATGTCCTGCTGCATCGCGGCCTGATTGGCCAGAACCGCGGCAGGATCGGCTAGCCGCTGCCGATCAGCACCCCGGCGGCAAACACCAGCGCGCCGCCCATGACCACCTGGAACGCCGCGCGCAGGAACGGCGTGTCCATGTACTTCTTCTGAATCCAGGCGATCGCCCACAGCTCGACGAACACCACGACCATGGCGATGATCGTGGCCGTCCAGAAATGCGGGATCAGATAGGGCAGCGCGTGGCCCAATCCGCCCAGTGCCGTCATCACCCCCGACGCGATCCCGCGTTTGAGCGGCGAGCCGCGCCCCGAAATCGAACCGTCATCCGACGCCGCCTCGGTAAAGCCCATCGAGATGCCCGCGCCGACCGACGCGGCCAGCCCGACCAGAAAGGTGGTCCAGGTGTCCTGGGTGGCAAAGGCGGTGGCGAAGATCGGCGCAAGCGTGGACACCGATCCGTCCATCAGCCCCGCAAGGCCCGGCTGCACCCAGGTCAGCACGAATTGGCGATGCGCGGTGCGGCTTTCGGATTCGCGCGCGCCTTCGTCCAGATGGGCCTCGACCAGGGCGTCGGCCAGTTCGCCATGGCTTGCCTCGGCGGCGGCCAGATCGCCCAACAGCTTGCGCGTCGTTGCATCGGTGGTCCGGGCCGCCGCGGTTTCATAAAAGCGCTGCGCGTCGCGCTCCATCATCTCGGCCTCGTCGCGGATCCGCTCGATCCCCAGATTGCTGACCAGCCAGATCGGGCGGCGGGCATAGAAGCCCGACACATGCTCGCGCCGGATCAGCGGGATCACCGTGCCGAAGCGTTGCTCATGCAATTCGACCAGACGGTGGCGATGCTCGTCCTCCTCGGCGGCCATGCCCTCGAACACCTTGGCGGTGTCGGGAAAGGCCGCGCGCAGCTGTTCGGCATAGGTGCGGTAGATACGCGCATCGTCCTCCTCGGACGAGATGCCCAGGGCGATGATTTCCTGCTCGCTGAGATCCGAAAAGCGGCGTCTTTGGCTGAATCCGGGAATCATGCTTGAACCTCTTTAGAACGTTTCTAAGTTATTAAAGCCGCCCCCGGCTTCAAGCGGAAAACGTGCCTGTCTTGCCGACTGCGGGGAAACTGCGGCAATCCCGCCACCCATATCGCCGGGCGCGCGGACGCGCCACGCGGCAGGACGCCGCTTGCACCGTATCGCCGCAACGCGTTCGTTCAGCTTGCCCGAACTCAACCAGTTGACATATAGCTTTTTCAATCAAGGGGAGCATGATGACGCACGTTGCGGACCAGATCAGAAAAGGCCGGAAATACGAACAGGTGCTGGACGGCGCCAGAGCTGTGTTCATGCGCGACGGGTTCGAAGGTGCCGGCGTGGATGATATCGCCCGCGAGGCGGGTGTCTCCAAGGCGACGCTGTACAGCTATTTTCCCGACAAGCGCCTGCTGTTCATGGAAGTGGCCAAATGCGAATGCCATCGCCAGATCATCGGCGCGCCGGAGATTCTGGACGATGGCGCCCCGGTCGATCGGGTACTCGAAGCGGCGGCCAGGCATATGGTCCGGTTTCTGCTCTCTGGCTTTGGTCAAAGCGTGTATCGCCTGTGCGTCGGCGAAAGTGACCGCTTCCCCGAACTGGGCGAGATTTTCTATGGCTCGGGTCCGCGCAACGTGCGCAAGCAGTTGACGGATTACCTGAGCCGCGCCGCCGCCCGCAACGAGTTGGCCATCGAGGACGTCGAACTGGCCGCCGATCAGCTGGCCGAGTTGTGCAAGGTCGATCTATTCCCGAAGATGATGTTCGGGATCAAAAAGAAATTCTCGGATGCGGAGGTCGACCGCGTCATCCAAGGCGCGGTCGGGATGTTCATGGCGCGCTACGGGGTCCGCGGTTAATCCACCCGGCGGATATGAAGCTGGTTGCCCACGCGCTTCGTCTCGAACCGCTTGAGCACCTGCACCAGATCGCTGAGCTTTTTCTTGCCATAGGTCCGGGTGTCGAAATCGGGATTGTCGGCCACGATATACTGACCGAGCTGTCCCAGCGTATACCAGTCGTCTTCCTGATTGATCTTGTCCATCGCGCGCAGGATCAGCTCGATCGCTTCTTGCGGCGGGCGTTTGCCCGACACTTCGACCGGCTGGCCCTTTTGCGGCGGCGCGGGTTCATCGACAAGGTTCTCGATCAGAACGAAGCGGTTGCAGACGTTGCGCAGCGATACCGGCGCCTTGCCTTCGCCGATCCCGATCACGTCCAGCCCCTGTTCGCGGATGCGGCTGGCCAGGCGGGTGAAATCGCTGTCGGACGAGACCAGAACGAACCCGTCAAACCGGCCCGAATGCAGGATATCCATCGCATCAATGACCAGCCCGATGTCAGAAGCATTCTTGCCCTTGGTATTGGCGGTTTCCTGATGCGCGACCAGACCCAGCGCCAGCACCTTTTCGGCCCAGGCCTTCAACTGACCGGACGACCAGTCGCCGTAAACCCTGCGCAGCGCCGGTTCCCCGAAAGAGGTCACCTCCTTCAGGATCGCCTCGGCATAGCGGGCGGGGATGTTGTCGGCGTCGATCAGAACGGCGAGGAGAGAGGATTTGCCATTCGGCATGTTTAGTTCTTTCTTGTTGGGGTCCGCCGGATGCGGCGAACCCAGTCATGAGTCCCCCATCACATGGGGGTGGCGGCAACGTTAGTAAAGCACCACGCTTCGGATGCTTTCCCCCGCATGCATCAGATCGAAACCCTTGTTGATCTCATCCAGCGTCAGCGTGTGGGTGATCATCGGGTCGATCTCGATCTTGCCGTCCATGTACCAGTCCACGATCTTCGGCACATCGGTGCGCCCGCGCGCGCCGCCAAAGGCCGTACCGCGCCAGGACCGCCCGGTGACAAGCTGGAACGGACGGGTCGAAATCTCGGCCCCGGCCGAGGCCACGCCGATGATGATCGATTCGCCCCAGCCCTTGTGGCAGGCCTCCAGCGCGGTGCGCATCACGTTGACATTGCCGGTGGCGTCGAACGTGTAATCGGCGCCGCCTTTGGTCAGGTTGACCAGATAGGCCACCAGATCATCCTCGACCTCGGCCGGGTTGACGAAATGGGTCATGCCGAAATGCTCGCCCATCGCCTTCTTGGCGGGGTTCAGATCGACGCCGACGATCTGATCGGCCCCGATCAGGCGCAGCCCCTGAATCACGTTCAGCCCGATCCCGCCCAGCCCGAACACGATCGCGCGGCAACCCGGTTCGGCCTTGGCCGTGTTGATCACCGCGCCCACGCCAGTGGTCACACCGCAACCGATATAGCAGATCTTGTCGAACGGCGCGTCCTCGCGCACCTTCGCGACGGCGATCTCGGGCAGGACGGTATAGTTCGAGAAGGTCGAGGTGCCCATGTAATGCAGGATCGGGTCACCATCGAGCGTCGTGAACCGCGACGTGCCATCGGGCATCAGCCCCCGCCCCTGCGTGGTGCGGATCGACTGGCACAGGTTGGTCTTGGGGTTCAGGCAATATTCGCATTCACGGCATTCGGGCGTGTAAAGCGGGATCACGTGATCGCCCTTCTTGACGCTGGTCACGCCGGGGCCGACCTCGACCACCACACCGGCGCCTTCATGGCCCAGAATCGCGGGGAACAGCCCTTCGGGATCGGCGCCTGACAGGGTGAATTCATCGGTGTGGCAGATGCCGGTGGCCATGATTTCGACCATCACCTCGCCGGCACGCGGACCGTCGAGATTGACCTCCATCACTTCCAGCGGTTTTCCGGCCTGAACGGCAACGGCAGCACGGGTTTTCATGATGACCTCCCTCTCTTGTGTTTCGAGTTTGGCGGCAAGAGTGCTGGAAAGCCCCGGCCGATGCAACCGGTGGAAAAAGGAAGGCCCCGGCCTTGAAAAGGCTGGGGCCAGTCGGAACAGCATGGCCCCGATGCCGCGGTCTGGGTGGGGGCAATAAATCCGCGGCACCGGGATAGCTCTCATGCTACGTCCCTTTTATCGCCCTCAAACCGGGCCGCCGAAGGACCGCATCAGGGAAAACCAGGGGTCTTTTCCGGGCAAAAGCAGGGCAATGCTTGATTTGCCGCGCATTCGGGTCCAGATTTTCATCATGACGATCCAGACCCCAACGCCTTTCCCCTCTCCCCGCATACCGGAACAGGTGAGTTTCGACCGGACCGAACTGGGCGCGATCCTGACACTGTATGGGCGGATGGTGGCGGCGGGCGAATGGCGCGACTACGGCATTTCCTGCCTGCGCGAGGTGGCCGTGTTTTCGGTCTTCCGGCGCACGGCGGAACATCCGCTCTACCGGATCGAAAAACGCCCCCGGCTGCGCAGCAAGCAACAGCTTTATGCGGTGATCGGCGCCGACGGGCAGATCCTGAAACGCGGCCCGGATCTGAAAGCCGTGCTGCGCGTGCTGGAAAAGAAGCTGATCCGCCCGGTGGATTAAAGCCGCTTGTGGCCCGTGACCGGCCCCTCGCCCTGCGTCTCGATCCGGGTGATCGTGTCCTGAATCGGCTCATAGGCCACCGCCATGTGATGCCCGTTGGCGTGAATCAGCGTCTCGCCATCCACCGCCAGCGCCACATGCCCCTTCCAGAAGACCAGATCGCCGCGTTCGGGGGCCGTGCCCGGCGGCAACTCGGTGCCCAGTGCCGCCTGCTGCATGTCGGTGTCGCCGGGACAGTCGATGCCACAGGACAGCAGCGCCGCCTGCACCAGACCGGAACAGTCGATCCCCTGCACGCTGTTGCCGCCCCACAGATAGGGCACGCCGAAATGCATCTGCGCCACCGTCACCGGATCGCGCAGCGGCACGGTCAGCGGGCGCAGATGCGGCTTGGGCACGAACAGCCCCTGATCGGTCTCAAAGAAATTGCCCTGCGCCGACACCACCCGCAGCCGTGCGCCGAAGGACATCCAGGTCACCTCGGGCCGCTTGATATCGGGATACTGGTAAAGATGCGTGGCCGGCACGCAAACGCGGTGGGTCATGTCTGCGGGCACGATCAGCGCACTGGACGCGACATAACCCACATAGCCGTCCTTTTTCGACTGCACGAAGGCCATCCCGGCAAAATCGTCCAGCACCCGCAGATGTTCGCCGTAAAGCAACTGGCGCTGGCGCATCCGGCATTCCGGGCTGCCCCACAGATCGGCCACCGATACGCCGATCTGGCGCAGCGTGCCCTCGGCAAAGCGCGGCGCGTCAATCTGGCCTTCCAGTTCGGCTGCGGCGACACGGGTATTGGCGGGGGTCAGGCGGCTGTCGGTCATAGCGACAACATCCCCGGCAGCGCGGCAAGGATCGCGCGCGCCCCCTGCCCCGCGCCGCCCTTGGGCCGGGCCGGGGCGGCGGTGGGCTGCCAGCCGTAAATGTCGAAATGCAGATAGGCGGGCGCCGCGGTCACGAAGCGGCGCAAAAACAGCGCGGCGGTGATCGAGCCCGCGAAGCCCCCCTTGGGCGCATTGTCCAGATCCGCAATGCCGGGTTCGATCATCGCCTCATAGGGGTCGTGAAACGGCATTCGCCAGACCGGATCGGCCACCTGCGCCGCCGCCGCCGCAATCGCCCCCGCCAGATCGTCGGACCCGGTATAGAAGGGCGCGATATCCGGGCCCACGGCCACCCGCGCCGCGCCGGTCAGCGTGGCCATCGACAGGATGCAGTCGGTGTCTTCCTCATCCGCCAGGGCCAGGGCGTCGGCCAGCACCAGCCGGCCTTCGGCGTCGGTATTGTTGATCTCGACCGTCAGCCCCTTGCGCGAGGTCAGGATGTCCTGCGGCCGGAACGCGGCCCCCGAGACGCTGTTCTCCACCGCCGGGATCAGCACCCGCAGCCGCAGCGGCAGCCCCAGCGTCATGATCATATGCGCCAGCCCCAGCACCGTGGCCGCGCCGCCCATGTCCTTTTTCATCAGTCCCATGGACGCGGCCGGTTTCAGGTTCAACCCGCCAGTGTCGAAACACACGCCCTTGCCCACCAGCGTCAGCCGCGGTCCGGCATCGCCCCAGCGCATGTCCAACAGCCGCGGCGCCTGGTCGGCGGCCCGCCCGACCGCATGGATCATCGGAAAACCCTGCGCCAGCAGATCGTCGCCGCGTACCGCACTGGCCGTCGCGCCATGTTCGCCTGCCAGCCGGAACAGCGCATCCTCCAGCGCTTCGGGCCCCATATCGGCGGCGGGGGTGTTGATCAGATCGCGGGTCAGCGCCTCGCCCGCCGCGATCGCCTCCAGCCGTGGCGCATCGACCCCGGCGGGGGCTTTCAGCGTGGCCTCGACCGGTGTTTGCGCGCGATAGCGGTCGAAACTGTAGCCCGCCAGCAGCCAGCCCAGCGCCTCTTCGTCCAGCGCGTCGCCGATCAGCGTGGTGTCCAGATGATAGGCCCCCTTGGGCAGCGATGCCACGATCCCCGCCAGATGAAACCGCCCCCGCGCGCGTTTGGTGGCACTGCCGTACCCTGCCACCGCCCCCGCCAGCGCGCCGTCTTCGCCCGGCAGCAGCCGCAGCTCGCCCAGCCCGGCGCGAAAGCCGGTGGCCGCCAGCCAGGCGGCCTGCGCCTCGGGCAGGGACTTGCGCCAATCTTCCAGCGCCGTCTCCTCTACCACATGAACAGGCAGCGAAGGGTCGGTCTGGGACGCGAATGTAAGCGGCATGGCGGGCCTTTCCGGCAGATACAGGGTCCGGCCCAGACTAAAGGGATTGCCGGGGCCTGCAAGCGGGGATCAGCCGGAAATATCCTGCAGATCCCACACCATTTTCAGCGACCGATTCGCCACCCGTTCCAGCCGCGCGGTGGTGGCGGCCAGGGCGACGGCGTCGCGCGTTTCGGCCAGCCGCGCGACATCGCCCGCCACAAGCGACAGGCTGCTCAGGCCCAGTGGTTCGGCAATGTCGCGGATGCGGACCGCCAGTTGCGCCACCGCCGCACGGCGCCCGCCTCGGTGCTGCCCCCCCAACCGGTCCAGCGTCATCGCCAGATCCTCCATCGCGCGACCGACGGCGGCCTGTGCCCGCACCTCGCCCAGTTCCACATAGATTTCCGCCAGCCGTTCCGGATCCATCCGCAACGCTTCGTCCGGCCAAAGCACAGTCACACCTGTCACCTGGTCACCCTCCGCACCCGATCTGCGCCCCCGCAGTCCGGGCAGGGTGCGCGACTGCCCTCAAGAAAGGGTTGCCGTTCGCGATAGAATTCGCTCGAATTTCCTGTAAATTCGCCGTAGATAGACAGGTCAGAAGCGACGGGAGCGATTATGAAGACAGCAAAACCCCTGCCCTCCTATCTGGTGCAGCGCTATCAGGGCTGGAAAGCCACGGCCTATGCGGAAAACAAGGTCTGGTACCGGCGTCTGGCCGACGAGGGCCAGCGTCCGCGCGCCATGGTGATTTCCTGCTGCGACAGCCGCGTACATGTCACCTCGATCTTCGGGGCCGATCAGGGCGAGTTTTTCATCCACCGCAACATTGCCAATCTGGTCCCACCCTATGAACCCGACGGCGATCACCACGGCACATCCGCCGCGGTGGAATATGCGGTGCGGGTGCTGAAAGTGGCCAATCTGGTGGTGCTGGGCCATTCCAGTTGCGGCGGCGTTCGGGGGTGCCACGACATGTGTTCGGGCGCGGCCCCTGAGCTGGAGGAAAAAACCAGCTTCATCGGCCGCTGGATGGATATCCTGCGCCCCGGATACGAGGCCGTGGCGCATATCGCCGACCCTGCCGAACAGATGCGCGCGCTGGAGCATCAGGCGATCCTGATGTCGCTCAGCAACCTGATGACCTTTCCCTTCGTGCGCGAAGCGGTCGAGGCCGAAGAGCTGAGCCTGCACGGCGTGTGGCACGATATCGGCGAGGGCGGGCTGTTTTTCTACGATACCGACAAGGACGGTTTCCTTCCGGTCTGACCCCAAGCAAAAGGCGGCCCCGCAGGGCCGCCTTCACGGAACTTTCGGCACATGCCCGTCACCGGGTTCAGCGTTTTGACAGCACCCGGTTGACCAGAACCTCTGCGATCTGGACCGCGTTCAGCGCGGCACCCTTGCGCAGGTTGTCCGACACGCACCACAGGTTAAGGCCGTTCTCGATGGTGCTGTCCTGACGAATGCGGCTGATGAACGTGGCGAAATCGCCCACGCATTCGACCGGGGTGACATAGCCGCCATCCTCGCGCTTATCGACGACCATGATGCCGGGCGACTCGCGCAGGATGTCGCGGGCCTCATGCTCGTCCAGGAATTCCTCGAACTCGATGTTGATCGATTCCGAATGGCCGACAAAGACCGGCACCCGCACGCAGGTCGCGGTGACCTTGATGTTCTTGTCGATGATCTTCTTGGTCTCGGCGACCATCTTCCACTCTTCCTTGGTGGACCCGTCGTCAAGGAACACGTCGATATGCGGAATCACGTTGAAGGCGATCTGCTTGGTGAATTTCTTCGGCGCGACCTCCTGACCCGGCACATACATGCCCTTGGTCTGATCCCACAGCTCGTCAATACCCTCTTTGCCGGCGCCCGAGGCCGACTGATAGGTGCTGACCACCACCCGCTTGATCGTGGCACGGTCATGCAGCGGCTTCAGCGCCACCACCATCTGCGCGGTCGAGCAGTTGGGGTTCGCAATGATGTTCTTCTTGGAATAGCCCATGATCGCGTCGGCGTTCACCTCGGGCACGATCAGCGGCACCTGCGGATCATAGCGGTACAGCGACGAGTTATCGATCACCACGCAGCCGGTCTTGGCCGCCTTGGGCGCGTAATCCTTTGCCACGTCCGACCCGGCAGCGAACAGCGCGATGTCCCAGCCGGTAAAGTCGAACTGTTCCAGATCCTGGGTCGTGAGCGTCTTATCACCAAAGCTGACTTCGGTGCCCAGCGACCGGCGCGACGCAAGCACGGCGATCTCATCGACCGGGAACTGGCGCTCGGCCAGGATGTTCAGCATTTCGCGGCCCACGTTGCCCGTGGCGCCGACGACGGCGATCTTGTAGCCCATAATGGCTCTCCTAACGTCTTGGGACTTGGCGCGTTGCTTTAACGCAAAGGGAAATCAGGGGAAAGGGGTCTGACCCCCGGCAAGTGCCCGCGCTTGCCCCAACTTAAGCACGATCGCATCCGCATCAACCGTCACCGTGCCATCGGCTGCGGTTTCGCCCTTCGGATAATAGACCTGATCCAGGTAATTCATGAACGCCGCGCGCAGGGCCGGGTCATATGTCAGCGATTCGGGGGCCGACAGCGCCGCCCGCAGGGATGCGGCATCGGGGGCGGGTGTCACCAGCCCCGGCAGCGCAAAGAACGCCCACCCCAGCACGATCACCGGCTTGTCGTAAAAGAACGCCTGCAGCCCGACCGAGGAATTGATGGTGATCACCCCGCCCGACGCCGCGACCTGCGCGAATGTGTCGGTCTGATTGTCCACCACGATCCGCCCCCTGGCCCGCGCCACGGCATCGGCCAGCGGCTGCGCCAACGAGCTGCGGGCCGAAGGGTGCTCCTTGACCCGGATATGCCAGCCCTCGGGCAGGGCGTCGGCGGTATCGGCCAGGGCGGCCAGCATCCCCTCGACGCTTTCGACCCAACCGGCGAACAGCCGGATCTGGCTGTCATTGGGCACCTGAAGCGGGCAGAACAGGAACCGACCCGCGCCGTCCAGCGCCCCCGCGTCGCCCTGCCCCACATCCGTGCGGCGCGACACGCGCGCGGTCAGATTTGCGCCCAGCGCGCGCCAGCCATCGCCGCGCCGGGCCGGATCGTCCCCCGCCCAGTCGGCAAAGAAGGCCGGATCGCGCGGCACGCCGTTCAGCGCGTTCACCCCGGCCGGATCCAGCGTCACCCGCCCCGGAAACGGCGCCAGTTCGGCATAAAGCCGCGCCGCGCCGGCATCGCGCGCCCCGTCCATGAAGGCCCGGCGCGATCCGGTGATCCCGTTCCAGCACATCGCCACGCGGTCGGGGTGGCGGGTGAAATAGCCGCGCGACCAGTTGTATTGCGCCCGGATCAGCCGGTATTTCAGCGCCCGGCCCAGCGCGCTTTGGGGCTGCTTCTTGGCCACGGCCAGCGCCGCGCGCGCGCGTTCGTCGCTTTCGGAAAAGGACCGGGGCGACAGGCCGATCAGCGGCAGCCGCACAGCTCCGCCCGCCGCCCGCGCGACCGAGGCGAATATGCTGTCTTTCTGTCGCGTCCATCCGGCAAGATAGGCGATCATGGAATAGCCCCTGACGATGCGTTCGGCACCGGCCACCCTACTGGCCGTGGGCGGAGGATTCAAAGGCACAGTCCGCGAAATCCCCCAACTGCGCGGATTTTCCGCCACCCGGGCCCGCCGACAACCCCCGATCGGGCAGCTAGGCCGGGCGGGAATATGGCAGGAAGGTGTGCGGAACCTTACTGTCTTTGATGATCGCCAGTCGAATGTCAGCTTTGCGTTCGACTCAAAAGTCGGCAAGAGCCGCATATGCGGCCACTCCGACAAGCATCGTGGCGATGACGTGGTTCGTCAGGATGGCAATCGCCAAAGCAATCGCAGCCGCTGCCCAAGTCTGAAAAGGTTGCCCGGCAAGCGATGCCGCAACCAAGCTGACGACGATCAAACCGGGTAAATCATCCAGAACCCATGCGTGACGGGACCCCCTAATCCTGTCACCCGCAAACAGTCCGGTCACCCTGATTGCGAAGGCGGCAACAGCAAGGACGATTATGAGGGTCCAGTGGGAACTCGTCATTGCTTTGCTCCTGTTGTTTGACGCGCCACATAGGACGCCCCGAGGCCGCACAAAGCGCCTGCAGCGATGGCATAGGCCTTGGGCAATCCGGCATAAACAACCAATGCTGCACCTCCAAAGGCGCAGAGCCACGGAACGACGTTTGGCCGACCCCGCCACAGCCCGCGCGCCATGGCGATGAACGCGGCCGCAAAGGCAAAGCCCAGTCCGAACCGTTCGAGGTCAGGTAGTGCGGCCCCAACCAAAGCACCCGAGGCGGTTGAGGCCGTCCAGGCGCCGATCATCACCAGACCCGACCCAATCAGAAACGATGAGCCAACAGCGTCCGACTTGGCCCGCTCCGACATGGTCAATGCCCAGTTCTCATCCCCTGTGATATGGATCGCAAACAGTTTCGCGCGAAACGACAGCCCCTCTAGAATTTCCGACAGCGACGCAACAATTCCAATGTAGCGGAGGTTGAGAGCGGCCCCGGCCAGCGCAGCACCCAGCAGGGCGGAGGAGTTTGCAAACTGTTCGACCGCGACGATTTGCGATGAACCGGCGTGGACTGCCGCGCTCATCAAACCGACACCCCACCACGGAAAACCCACCTGAGCGGCCAACAATCCAAAGGCAAAGCCATAAAGGGCAGCGCCAACGGCAAGCGGAAGAATTGCGATTGCACCTTGTTTCATGGGGCAGATATTAGGCCCCGCGATTGATCTGAAAAATCCGAAATACAGTATATATTCGATGTATATATATCAATTAATTCCATGAATGGAGCAATCTACATCATGAACACAGCAGACCGAAAGCTTCTCAATGCTCTACAGCAAAATGCCAAGACCTCGATTCAGGATCTGTCGGACCTTGCGGGGATATCCACGGCCTCCGTTCAGCGCCGCCTCAAAGCATTGCGCGATACAGGGGTGATCAAAAAGGAAGTCGCAGTCCTCGACCCCAAGAGCGTCGGGCTGGGGGTCACGGCAATTGTGGCCGTTGAACTGGAAAGAGACCGGCTTGACCAGATTGACACCTTCAAACGAAAGGCGCGCGAGGACCGTCAGGTGACGCATTTCTACTGCATCGCCGGAGACGCTGATTTCATGATGATTGTCATGGCCAAGGACATTGCAGACTACGAGGCCTTCACCCATCGGTTTTTCTTCGCCGACAAGAACGTGCGGAAATTTCGCACGTCCATCGTTGTGGCAACGGAGAAAGCCACGCTGGAGATGCCGATCTAACAGCAGAAAAACCGTCCGGTACGCTGAAAGCAGGGCCAGCGGTCGAAACCGCGCAAACAGGCCGGACACAAGACTGCTTCTGACAAATGCACAAATCGGATCAAAAATGTCTTGCTATGCAGGAGCCATCCACACAAGACATTCGCTGCGCGTTGAACGAGTGTTTGCTTTTCCCGGATAGGCAAGAAACGCGGCCACAAAGGAAGCTTTGTGGTAAATCAGGGCGTTTGCCTCGACAATCGACATAAGGATATTTGGTCGGGCTGAGAGGATTCGAACCTCCGACCCCCTGCTCCCGAAGCAGGTGCGCTACCAGGCTGCGCTACAGCCCGACCGAATGGAGGCGGATTACAGTGCCGCCCGGCCTTTTGCAAGGGGTCAATCGCGCCGCTCTTCGCCGTGCAGCATGGTGCTGATCCGCGGATATGTGCCGGTCTCAGGCCGGGTGCGGGTGCGCAGCACCGGGCGGTTTTCCGACACACTGCCGCGGCCTTCGCGAAACAGGATATACAGCCCGCTGGCGATGATGATCGCGGCCCCGATCACGGTGGGCGCATCCAGCGTTTCGCCGAAGAACACATAGCCATAGAACGTGGCCCACAGGATCTGGCTGTATTGCATCGGTGCGACCACCACCGCCTCGCCCGCCTTGTAGGCCTGAATCATGCACAGCATCGCCAGAAGCGCGAACCCCGCGATCAGGGCCAGCCCGCCCAGATGCTCGATCGGCATCGGGCGATAGACGAAGGGCAGCGCAGCCCCCATCACCACGAAATTGCCGATCATGGGGTAAAGCAGCAGGACGACGCTGCGTTCCTCCTGCCCGATCTTGCGCACGATGATCGAGGCAAAGGCCGACCCCACCGCCGCCGCCAGCGCCGCCAGATGGCCGGCACCCAGCGCCGACTGACCCGGCCGCAACACGACCAGCACCCCGATCAGCCCGACGATCACCGCCAGCCAGCGGCGCAAACGCACGGTTTCGCCCAGGATCGGAATCGACAACAAGGTGATCAGCAGCGGCGTGGCAAAGAGAATCGCATAGGTCTGCGCCAGCGGCAGCACCGAGAATGCGTAGAAGGCGGAAAACCCGGTGACGATCACCGCCACGGTGCGCAGCAGCGACCACCACGGGCGCCGGGGCCGCAGGCTTTCGCCCGACGCGTCGCGGATCAGCATCAGCGAGATCAGCGGAAAGCCCAGAAGCACCATGAAAAACACGATCTGGATCGGCGAATAATGCGCCCCCAGCACCTTTACCACCACATCATGGGTGGAAAAAACGGCGAAGCCCGCCAGCGCCAGCAGCGCGCCTTTCACATTATGTCCAAGCATTTCGGGTCCGTGCCGTCTTTGATGTTATCGCAAACATCCACCGCAAGCCTAAGCCGGTTTTGGGCTGAACCCAAGGGGGCATCGGCGCCAGATGAAAAAACCCGGATCGCGCGGCGGCGTCCGGGTTTTCACACGGCTTGTCGGCAGGCTTACAGGCTGGCGTCCAGCGCCGCGATCACCGCATCGCCCATCTGCGCGGTCGAGACCGGCGTCACGCCCTCTTCGCCCAGCAGATCGGCGGTGCGCACACCATCGGCCAGCACTTTTTCGACCGCCGCTTCCAGCCGGTCGGCATCGGCCCCCTGATCAAAGCTGTAGCGCAGCGCCATGGCGAAGCTCAGGATACAGGCGATCGGGTTGGCCTTGCCCTGCCCCGCGATATCGGGGGCCGAGCCGTGCACGGGTTCATACAGCGCCTTCGGGTGGCCGTTGGCCATCGGTGCGCCCAGACTGGCCGAAGGCAACATGCCCAGGCTGCCGGTCAGCATCGCGGCGGCATCCGACAGCAAATCGCCGAACAGGTTGTCTGTCACGATCACGTCGAACTGCTTGGGCCAGCGGCACAGCTGCATCGCGCCGGCATCGGCATACATATGCGACAACGCCACCTCGGGGTATTCCTCGTCATGCACCTTTTGCACGACCTCGCGCCACAGGATCCCCGATTCCATCACATTGGCCTTCTCCATCGAGCAGACCTTGTTGCCGCGCCGCTTGGCCAGCTCGAAGGCGGACCGCGCCACACGGGCGATTTCGGATTCGGTATAGCGCTGGGTGTTGATGCCCACGCGCTCGTTGCCTTCGGTGAAGATGCCGCGCGGCTCGCCGAAATAGATGCCCGAGGTCAGCTCGCGCACGATCATGATATCCAGGCCCGCCACCACATCGCGTTTCAGGCTGCTGAAATCGGCCAGCGCGTCGAAACACTGTGCCGGGCGCAGGTTGGCGAAAAGATCCATCTCCTTGCGCAGACGCAGCAAGCCGCGCTCGGGCTTCACGCTGAAATCCAGATCGTCGTATTTCGGACCACCGACAGCCCCCAGCAGCACCGCATCCGCGGCCTGCGCCTTCGCCATCGTCTCATCCGTCAGGGGGGTGCCATGGGCGTCATAGGCGGCACCGCCCACCAGATCCTCGCTCACATCAAAAGCCAGGCCGCGCTTATCGCCGAACCAGGTAATGATCTTGCGCACCTCGGCCATGACTTCGGGGCCAATGCCGTCGCCGGGCAGGATGAGAAGGGAAGGGTTGCTCATCGTCTTGATTTCCTCGCTCCACTGGGGTCGCCACGGCCTAGCCCGTTGCCCCAGAAGGGTCAAGACGGATGGGCCGCCGCCGCCTCAGCCCCCGAGCCGCAGATCGACCCAGACCAGGCGGTGGCGTGATGCGGCGGTGACGGCGTCGGCCCCCGGCGCACCGGCCTCTGGCCAGACCACGCCCGCGCCAACGATGGTCAGCCCGGCGGCGGGCAGCACGTAATCGGTGCGTAGATTGCCCGGCCCGGCATCGTCCCAATCTGCGGTATCTAGCCCCGGGTCGCCCGCGTGGGCAGCGTTGACGCCCGCCTGCCCCGCCGCGCGCCCGCCCGCACTGTGCGGCATCGGATCGCGAAGCCGTGAATCCGCCAGCAGCGCCGCCATCGCCGCATGCCGCCCCTCGCCATCCAGCGGGTCCAGATTGGCGTCGCCCAGCACAACAACCGGACCATCCGGCGGCGGCACCGAAAGCGCGCCGTCAAGGTAAAGCTGCCACAGCCGCAATTCGTCACGGTTGCGCAATCCGTTGCGATCTTCGGGCCCGTCGAACACCGGCGGCGTGGCGTGAAAGGCCAGCAGGTGCAGCCGCGTGCCCGCCACCCGTACCGGCACATCCCAATGCGCCACCGAGGACAGGCGCTGCACCCCGTAAACCGCCGCATCGGGAAACAGCGCACCCGCGACCTGCGGCAGGGTCGCGCCCGGCAGATCGGCCCACAGCAACCCAGAGAAATCGCGCACCGCCCCGGCATCGATCGGATAGCGCGACAACAGGGCCAGTCCGCCCTGCCCGGTGAACCGGCCATAGCCCTGCGCATCACGCGGCCCGTCGGTGGTGCCGTCGCCGTCATGATCGAACCCGGTGCGCTGCCCCGCATTCGGGACCGCAGCAAAGCGATAGGGGTAATCGATGCCGGCCCCGGCAAGCGCCCCGGCCAGCGCCGCAAGCGCCGCACCGCCGTGATCGTAATCGATGCCCTGAAGCAACAGAATGTCGGGCCGCGCGCCCGCGATCACCGATACAATCGCCGTGACCTGCGGATCATCGCCTTTCGCGATATCGCGCAGCAGCAGGCCGGGGCCTTTGCGTGACAGCTCGGTGTTATAGGTGGCGATACGCAGGGTGTCCGCAGCCGCCGGTGCCGCCAGCAGGCAGGCGATCAGGCCAATTGCATGCCCGAATCCTCGTCCGGGGCGGCGCGGCGGCGCTGTATCTCGATCAGATTCACGATCCGTTGAAGCGCGATCCCGCGCATTATCAGGCTCGAAGGAAGTAACGCCCATGCTGACACCGTCCAGATCAGGGTTTGCGGGTTTTCCAGCGTCATCGGCTCGGAAAACAGCGCCGCCACCGTCATCACCGCCGGAAACAGAAACGGGATCAGAAAGCCCAGCGCGGTATTGATCCAGGCCACGCGCGTCAGACGCGCCACCACATCCGCGCCGGTCGTCGGGTCGAATGTGGGCAGGTTCACCCAGAAATTGAAGTTTCCCTGACGCAGCGGCCAGTGATTGAAACGGATCACCAGCATAAACGCGCCGATCGACAGAAGCGATACCAGATAGGCCAACCCCGCGGCCGACCGGACCCGCACCACCTGCGCCGGATCGACGCTATCGGGCAGGATCAGCACGAACAGCCGAACCGGGCTATAGGGGAAATCCAGAACCTGACCGGTCAGAACGCTGACCGCCTGCATGAACTGGGTCATCGCGCTTGGCTGTGCCTCGCCGCGATAGATGATGGTCAACAGAAAGACGGTCGCGAACATCGCGCCGAAACGGATGCGGTTGAAGGGCGGCGCGTCGCGAAACTCAACCAGACCGGGATAGGTCGAGGTATATTCGAACAGGGTCAGCGCCCCGGCGCAAATGGCCACCAGCGCAACGATCTGCGCCGCGTCCGACGACACCGCCGGCAGCAAAAGGGACGGTGTCGCGATCAGCACGACCACAAGAAATGCGCGTGCAATTGCGCCGAGTATCTGGGCGATCACTGTTCTTATTCCCCAATCCGGCCGAACGCGATCCGATGCCGCGCCCTTGTTCCATCTGGTTCCCGCGCTTTGTGGCGGGCTGCCTCAACTTTGCCCAATTTTTGCCTTCTTTCGCGTCACTCAGCAATACACTGTTAAAATTAACTATTTTTTGAGGCAATTTGGGGGAAGAACTGTCGCCTGTTTGCATCAATATTGCAGCAAAAAAAAGCCGCCCTTGTGGGCGGCTCAATATATTGTGGATTTTCGGTTATTCAGACCCAGGGACGGCTGGTATGCAGCCGGGTTTCGAAGCTGTCGATCGCCGCGACCTTTTCAAGCGTCAGGCCGATATCGTCCAAACCGTTCAGCAGACAATGCTTGCGGAACGCGTCCACCTCGAACGAAATCACCTGGCCTTCCGACGTGGTGATCGCCTGCGCCTCCAGATCCACCGTTATCCGGGCATTCTGGCCCTTTTCGGCGTCTTTCATCAGCAGATCCACCTGCTCTTGCGGCAAGACGATCGGCAGGATGCCGTTCTTGAAACAGTTGTTGAAAAAGATATCGGCGAAGCTGGGCGCGATGACACAGCGGATGCCGAAATCCTTGATCGCCCAGGGGGCGTGTTCGCGCGACGAACCGCAGCCGAAATTATCGCCAGCCACCAGAATTTCAGCGTTGCGGTAGGCCGGCTTGTTCAGCACGAAATCGGCGATCTCGTTGCGGTCGTCGTCGTAACGCATTTCATCGAACAGGTTCACGCCCAGCCCCGAGCGTTTGATCGTCTTCAGAAACTGCTTGGGGATGATCATGTCGGTATCGACATTGATCAGCGGCAAAGGCGCCGCAACCCCGGTGATTTTTTCGAATTTGTCCATATGTCGTCTCCGTTTCCGCAGCGGCGTCCATGCGCCCCGCGGCAGATAGGGTCGTTACAGCTTTTTGAAAATCAGGCCGAGGGCGATCAGCCCGGCGCCATCGGCGATCAGCTCGATCCCAAGCAGAATACCCAGAAGCTGCGTTGCAGCCGCCTGGAAATCCGACAGGATCAGCCCGCCGATCAGCACCGAAATCACACCCGACGCCACCAGCAGCCAGAAGAAAGAAGTCTCTTTCAGGCCCCAGGCCAGGATCAGGCGCGACAAGCCGAGTACCAGCAGCAGAATGCCAAGCATCAAGGTCAGCGACACCGCCCCCGTCATCGGATCGGCCAACAGCGCCACGCCGACCAGGATGCCAAGCGCCCCCATCAGCCCGGTCCAAAACCGCCCGTCGCCGGCATCGGCCCGGAAGGCCAGCATCAGTTGCACGATACCGCCGATCACGAACAGCACCCCGACCATCACATCCACCGCCAGCGTCGCCGCCAACGGGTTTGCAAGCGCGACAATGCCGCCCAGAACAAGCAGAACGCCGATAATCAGCCAAGCCGACCAGATTTTCATGAAAGCAACTCCGAATTAGGGATGAGGATTCGCCCCCAGCTTACATCATCTCCCGCACATCGGTCAGATGCCCGGTCACCGCCGCCGCGGCCGCCATGGCCGGGCTTACCAGATGGGTCCGGCCACCACGGCCCTGCCGCCCCTCGAAATTGCGGTTCGAGGTCGAGGCGCACCGCTCGCCCGGCTGCAACTGATCGGGGTTCATCGCCAGGCACATGGAACAGCCCGCCAGCCGCCATTCGAATCCGGCATCGATGAAGATTTGCGCCAGCCCCTCTTCCTCGGCCTGAGCGCGCACAAGGCCGGACCCCGGCACGATCAGCGCCCGCATCCCGTCCTTGATCTTCTTGCCCTTCAGAATTGCGGCGGCGGCGCGCAGATCCTCGATCCGGCCATTGGTGCACGAGCCGATGAAAACCGTGTCGATCTTCACATCCTGCAGCCGGGTGCCGGGGGTCAGGCCCATATAGTCCAGCGACCGTTTCGCCGCCTCGACCTTGCCGCCGGTGAAATCCTCGGGCGCGGGCACGACACCGGTGATCGGCAGCACGTCCTCGGGCGAGGTGCCCCAGGTGACGACCGGCGCGATCTCTTCGCCCTTCAGCGTCAGCACCTTGTCGAAATGCGCGCCTTCGTCGGTGAACAGTGTTTTCCACCAATTCAGCGCGGCCTGCCACTGGGCGCCCTTGGGGGCGTGCGGGCGGCCTTTGACATAATCGAACGTGGTCTGATCCGGCGCGATCAGACCGGCGCGCGCGCCGCCCTCGATCGCCATGTTGCAGACGGTCATCCGGCCTTCCATCGACAGATCGCGGATCGCCTCGCCGCAATATTCGATGACATAGCCGGTGCCGCCGGCGGTGCCGGTTTCGCCGATCACCGCCATGGTAATGTCCTTGGCGGTAACACCCGGGCGCAGCTTGCCGGTGATCTCGACCTTCATGTTCTTCGATTTCTTCTGGATCAGCGTCTGGGTGGCCAGCACATGTTCCACCTCGGACGTGCCGATGCCGTGCGCCAGCGCGCCGAACGCGCCATGGGTCGCCGTGTGGCTGTCGCCGCAGACCACGGTCATGCCCGGCAGGGTCCAGCCCTGTTCAGGGCCGACGATATGCACGATGCCCTGACGGATGTCGTTGACCGGATAGTAATTGATCCCGAAATCACGCGCGTTCGTGTCCAGCGCCTCGACCTGAATCCGGCTTTCGGGGTTGGTGATGCCGTTTTCGCGATCCAGCGTGGTGGGCACGTTGTGATCGGGCACGGCGATGGTCTTGTCGGGTGCGTGGACGGTCCGGCCGGTCATGCGCAGCCCCTCGAAGGCCTGAGGGCTGGTTACTTCGTGCACCAGATGCCGGTCGATATACAGCAGACAGGTGCCATCCTCGGCCTCGTCAACCAGATGGGCATCCCAGATTTTATCATAGAGCGTTTTCGGGGCGGTCATTGGTCCTCTCCCGCAGTGATTTTCGGTAGATTGTGCAAACAGGGATGGGGGGCCGGGCTCATAGGCCGGCCAGCACCGTCAGCGTCGCGCCAAAGAACCGCCAGGGCAGGCGCGCGCGGTCATCCATGTCGAAAACCTGTTTCATGAGGGCTCAGATACTCTTTCCCCCCGCGTCTATCAAGAGCGCGCGCTTGCCCATTCCCCGGCCCCCGTGCCAATGTGGTGCAACAAGGAGACGCGATGGAAGCCGACATAGCCTTGATCATCGGGCAGCTGGAAACACTGCTGGCGCAGGCCCGGAATTTCGGGCTGAGCCTGATGACCCCCGGCTGGCGGCTGTATCAGATCCTCATCATCGTCGGGCTGACCGGCCTGTCGCAACTGCTGGCCTTCGCCCTTGGCCCCTATCTGCGCAACCGGATGCGCGCGCTGGAAGGCGTGCCGAAATGGCGGCTGCGGATCTTTGTGGTGCTGCACAAGCGGATCCGGCTGATCACATTCGTCGCCCTGTCATGGCTGTTGGTCTGGGTGATGCGCGAGGTCACCTGGCCATCGCGCAGCTATTTCATCGGGATCGCCGCCACGCTGGCCACTGCCTGGCTGCTGGTCGGGCTGGCGGCGCGGCTGGTGCGCAACCGCTTTCTGCGCCGGATGGTGACATGGGGCATGTGGATCTACGTCACCCTCTATTTTCTGGGCCTGACCGAAGAGGCCACCGCCTTTCTGGACGGTTTCGCGGTGTCGTTCGGTGATTTCCGGCTGTCCGCGCTGGCGATCCTGAAGGCGCTGGTCGTCACCGCGATCCTGTTCACCCTGGCGCGGCTGATCGCCCAGACGACCACATCCCGGATCGAAGGCAACGAGGATATCTCGCCCTCGATGCGGGTGCTGGCGGTCAAGATGCTGCAGATCGTCCTGTATGGCTCGGCCTTCTTTATCGGGCTCAAGGCCGTGGGGTTCGACCTGACCGGGCTGGCGGTACTGTCGGGCGCGATCGGCGTCGGACTGGGGTTCGGCCTGCAAAAGGTGGTGTCGAACCTTGTGTCGGGCGTCATCATCCTGTTGGACAAGTCGATCAAGCCCGGCGACGTAATCAGCCTGGGCGACACGTTCGGCTGGATCAACAGCCTGGGCGCGCGCTATGTGTCGGTCGTCACCCGCGACGGCAAGGAATACCTGATCCCGAACGAGGATCTGATCACCAATCAGGTGGTGAACTGGTCCCACACCAACGATTTCGTGCGGCTGGATATCTTCTTTGGCACCGCCTATGCGGATGACCCGCATCTGGTGCGCAAAGTCGCGATCGAGGCCGCCAAAAGCGTGGGCCGGGTGCTGAATTCGCGCGCGCCGGTCTGCCATATCGTGGGCTTCGGCGACAGTTCGGTGGATTACATCCTGCGGTTCTGGATCACCGACCCCACCGGCGGGCTGACCAATGTGCGCGGCGACGTCTATCTGGCGCTGTGGGACGCGTTCAAGACACATGGCATTTCGATCCCGTTCCCGCAGCGCGAGGTCACCGTGCTGCAGGGCAGCACCCTGGCCACGACGCCCGGCGCCCCCTGATCCGGCAACCGCCCGCGCACAGATTGCCGCACAGAGTTGAGATTTGGCCGGTGCGATGCTACGTTTAACTCATGCCCAGCGCCGGGGCTTCGACGGCGTGTTGGTAAGGAGGACAATGACCTGTCCCATCATGCAGATGCGGTGCATTCCACGCACGCAGCGGGCCTGCCCATGACGCAGTTCCCAATTGACGTTACAAGCGAAGAACTGCTTGAGCGTATCCTCGCCTCCCTGAACGACGACAAGGCCGAAGATATCGTGACAATCGACCTGAGTGGCAAGTCCACGATGGCTGATTACATGGTGATCTGTTCGGGCCGTTCGACCCGTCAGGTGACCTCGATCGCCCAAAAGCTGACCGACAAGCTGAAGCAAGAGCTTGGCCGGTCCTCCAAGGTCGAAGGCAAGGAGCAGGGCGACTGGGTGCTGATCGACACCGGCGATATCATCGTCCATGTCTTCCGCCCGGAAGTGCGCGAGTTCTATCAGCTTGAAAAGATGTGGATGCCAGCCGGGGCCATCGCGGCCAGGGTCTGAATGCGCGTCCATATCTGTGCGGTCGGCCGCCTGCGGGCGGGACCCGAGCGCGCGCTGATCGACGACTATATCACCCGGTTCGATCGCACCGGGCGCGCGCTGAGCCTTGGCCCGGCCACCCTGCACGAGGTCGAGGACAAGAAGGGCGGCGGCATGGCCGCCGAGGCCGCGTTGCTGGACCGTGCGATCCCCGACGGCGCGCTGATCTGCACCCTTGATGAACGCGGCAAGCTGATGTCCTCGCCCGAATTTGCCGATCTTCTGGCCCGCTGGCGCGACGACGGGCGCAGCGATGTGGCCTTCGTCATCGGCGGGGCCGACGGGATCGACCCCGCTCTGCGCGCCCGCGCCGATGCCAGCCTGTCGCTAGGCAGGATGGTCTGGCCGCATATGCTGGCGCGGGTCATGCTGGCGGAACAGATCTATCGCGCGGCGTCGATCTTGGCGGGATCGCCCTATCACCGGGCCTGAAACTCAGCGCTTGGGCGTCGTCCAATCCTCGGGCGCGGATTTGCGGTTGCGCAGCCTCAGCGCCAGGCCCAACGCCACCCCGACCCCGATTGCCACCGTCAGATCGACCAGAACGGTCAGCACCAGCGTGACCCCCAGCAACAGCTTGTCGTCCATCGGCTGTGCCAGATAGCTGCGCCACTTGTGCGGCTCGGTCATGTTCCAGGCGGTCAGCATCAGCAGCGCGGCCATCGCCGGCATGGCCAGATAACCCGCCACCGGCGCCGCCAGCATCATCACCAGCAAAATGGTCAGCGCATGCACGATGCCCGCCACCGGGGTGCGCCCGCCTGCGCGGACATTGGTGGCGGTGCGGGCAATCGCCCCCGTTGCGGGCAGCCCGCCAAACAGCGAGGACGCCACATTGGCCGCGCCCTGCGCGATCACCTCGGCGCCGGGGCGGTGGTGCCCGCCAATCATCCGGTCCGCCACCATCGCCGACAACAGCGATTCAACCCCGGCCAGAAAAGCAATGACAAAGGCCGAAGGCAGCAATTCGGCAATCCGCGCCATCGACATCGCGGGCAGATGCGGGCGCGGCAGGTGGCTGGGCAGCGCGCCGAAGCGTGACGCGATCGTATCGACGGACAGGCCCGGCAACGCCGCAATGGCCGATGCGATGGCCACCGCCACGATCAGCCCCGGCCAGCGCGGAAACATCCGGCGCAGCGCCACGATCAGCACGGCGGTCAGCACGCCGATGCCCAGCGCCTGTGGATTGACCGTGCCCCGCGCCGCCCATAGCGCGGGCAGTTTTTCCAGAAAATCGGCCGGCACATGTTCCATGCTCAGCCCCAGAAAATCCTTCAGTTGACTGGTGCCGATGATGATGCCGATCCCGATGGTGAAGCCGTTCACCACCGCCTCGGGCACATAGGCGATCAGGTTGCCGATGCGCAAAACCCCCGCCAGCAACAGGATCAGCCCCGCCATGAAGGTGGCCAGCACCAGCCCGTCATAGCCATGCGCGGCGATCACGCCATAAACCACGACGATGAACGCGCCCGTCGGCCCGCCGATCTGCACCCGGCTGCCACCCAGCGCCGAAATCAGAAAACCGCCCACGATGGCGGTGATCAGCCCCTGCGCCGGATCCGCGCCCGACGCGATGGCGATGGCCAGGCTCAGCGGCAGCGCGACCATGGCCACGGTCACCCCGGCGAACAGATCGGCGGTGAACAGGGGCCAGCTATAGGTTTTCAGGGTCGTCAGAAGTTTCGGCGTCATGAATACCGCCTGCGGAATCGTATCTTGCGGCAAACTTAATCCTCTCCCGCACAAGATGCACGTACGGAACGCCGCAGACCCACCTGGGCGGTTGTCCTTCCTTTTCCCCGGTCGTAGAACGGACGTAACCGAGCAAGGGGCGCATTTCATGACCACTCCGAAACCTGTCGTACTGTGCATTCTCGATGGCTGGGGCAAGCGCGAAGAGCGCGCGGCGAACGCCCCCGCCCTGGCCGACACCCCCACCTTCGACCGCATCATGGCCACCTGCCCGAATGCCACGCTGATCACCCACGGCCCCGATGTGGGCCTGCCGACCGGCCAGATGGGCAATTCCGAGGTGGGCCATACCAATATCGGCGCAGGCCGCATCGTCGCGATGGATCTGGGCCAGATCGACCTGGCGATCGAGGATGGCTCGTTCTTTGAAAACGCCGCACTGCTGGACTTCATCACCAGGGTGAAAGACGCCGGCGGCACCGCGCATCTGATGGGTGTGGTTTCGGACGGTGGCGTGCATGGCCATATCAACCATGTGCTGGCCGCCGCCAAGGCGATCACCGATGCCGGTGTGCCGGTGGCCGTTCACGCCATCACCGATGGTCGCGATGTGGCCCCGAAATCCGCCGATTCCTTTATCGCCGAGCTGGTCGCCAAACTGCCGGCGGGGGCCTTTGTGGCCACGGTGATCGGCCGCTATTATGCGATGGACCGCGACAATCGCTGGGAACGTGTCGAAACCGCCTATGCCGCGATGATCAACGGCACCGGCGACACCGCCCCCGATGCCCGAACCGCTGTCGTGCAAGCCTACGCCGCCGACAAGACCGACGAATTCATCCCCGCCACCGTGATCGGCGACTATCAGGGCGTCATGAGCGGCGACGGCTTTTTCTGCCTGAACTTCCGCGCCGACCGCGCGCGCGAAATTCTGCGCGCCATCGCCGAACCCGCGTTCGAAGATTTCGACACCGGCCCGCGCCCCGGCCTGTCGGCGCTGCTGGGCATGGTCGAATATTCCGAAGGCCACAACGCCTATATGACCACCTGCTATCCCAAGCGCGAACTGGTCAACACGCTGGGCGCCTGGGTTGCCAAGCACGGGCTGCGCCAGTTCCGCCTGGCCGAGACGGAAAAATACCCCCATGTCACCTTCTTCCTGAACGGTGGCAAGGAAACCCCCGAGGTGGGCGAGGATCGCTATATGGCGCCGTCGCCCAAGGTGGCGACCTATGACCTGCAGCCCGAAATGTCGGCGGCCGAGGTGACCGATCATTTCGTCGGCGCGATCGAGGCGGGTTATGACCTGATCGTGGCGAACTATGCCAACCCCGACATGGTCGGCCATACCGGCGATCTGCCCGCAGCCATGAAGGCCTGCGAGGCCGTGGATCAGGGCCTGGCCCGTGTGCTGCCCGCGCTCGAGGCGGCCGGCGGCGCGATGATCGTCACCGCCGACCATGGCAATTGCGAGGTGATGGTCGACCCCGTCACCGGCGGGCCGCATACCTCGCACACCACCAATCTGGTGCCGGTGGCGCTGATCGGCGGGCCGGCTGGCGCCCTGTTGCGCAACGGGCGGCTGTCGGATCTGGCGCCCACGTTGCTGCAACTGATGGGGCTGGAGAAACCGGCAGAGATGACCGGCGAAAGCCTGATCGTTTCATGATCCTGCGGTCCGGTTTGCTGCTGTCCCTGCTGCTGGCCCTTGCCGGGCCGGCGGCCTGGGCGCAAACCGATCCGATCAGCACCGCGCGCCGCGCGGCGCAGCAGCTTGATCAGGCCGCGATGGCGCTACAGGACGCGCAGGACGCGTCGGACCGGGTCGCCGCCCTGACCCAGACCATCCAGGCCTATGAGGAGGGGCTGGTCGCCCTGCGCGAGGGGCTGCGCCGCGCCGCGATCCGCGAACAGGCGATCCGGCTGGAACTGGACGCCCGCCGCGAAGAGGTCGCGCGCCTGCTGGGGGTCCTGGTGACGATGCAGCGCGCGCCCGAAACCCTGTTGCTGCTGCACCCGTCGGGGCCTGTCGGCACCGCCCGCGCCGGAATGCTGCTAAGCGATATCACCCCGGCCCTGCAGGCCCGCACCGACGCCCTGCGCGCCACACTGCAAGAGGTCGCACTGCTGCGCGCCCTGCAAGAAAGCGCGGCCCAGACGCTGGCCGACGGGCTGAGCGGCGTGCAACAGGCCCGCACCGCCCTGTCGATGGCCATTTCCGACCGCACCGATCTGCCGCGCCGCTTTGCCGCCGACCCCGACAGGCTGCGCCAACTGCTGCAGGGCACCGACACGCTGGAAGGGTTCGCCAGCGGACTGATCAGCCTGAACGCGGACGAGGCCCTGCCGCCCATCGCCAGCTTCGCCGCCGCGCGCGGCACCCTGCCGCTGCCGGTGCAGGGCACGGTGCTGCGCCGCTTCGACGAATCCGATGCCGCCGGCATCCGCCGCCCTGGCCTGCTGATCGCGACGCCGCCGCTGGCGCTGGTCACCACGCCCGCGCCTGCGACCATCCGCTATCTGGGGCCGCTGCTGGACTACGGAAATGTGATGATCCTTGAGCCCGCGGGCGACACTCTGCTGGTGCTTGCGGGGCTCGCGCAGGTTTATGGTGAGGTCGGTCAGGTGCTGCCCGCAGGGACCCCGGTGGGGCTGATGGGCGGCGCCGACCCGAAAGTAAGCGCATTTCTGAGCGATATGGCAGAAGGCGGTGGCACAGACCGTTCAGAAACGCTTTATATGGAAATGAGACAGGGCAATGCCCCGGTGGACCCCGCTTTGTGGTTCAGTGTGACGAAGGAATAGAACGCATGAAGAAATTCGTGATGGCCGCTTTGGGTGGCACCCTTGCAGGCGCGGTGCTGACGACCCAGGTGGCCGGACCGCTGATCGCACAGCAGGCCGATCAGCAAGGATCGGTCTATCAGCAGCTCGATCTGTTCGGGGACATCTTCGAGCGCATCCGCGCGCAATATGTCGAAGAGGTCGACTCGCGCGATCTGATCGAGGCCGCGATCAACGGCATGCTGACCTCGCTTGATCCGCATTCCAGCTATCTGCCGCCGAAGGATTTCGACGACATGCAGGTGCAGACCCGCGGCGAGTTCGGGGGCCTGGGCATCGAGGTCACGCAGGAAGAAGGCTTCGTCAAGGTCGTCTCGCCGATCGACGGCACCCCCGCCGACGAGGCCGGGATCGAATCGGGCGACTTCATCACCCATGTGGACGGCGAAAGCGTGCTGGGCCTGACCCTGGATCAGGCGGTCGAACTGATGCGCGGGCCCGTGGGTTCGGACATCAAGATCACCGTGGTGCGTCAGGGCGCCGATGAACCCTTCGACGTGACCATCACCCGCGACACGATCAAGCTGACCGCCGTGCGGTCGCGCACCGTGGGCGATACGGTGGTGCTGCGCGTGACCACCTTCAACGACCAGACCTATCCCAACCTCAAGACCGAGCTGGAGAAATCCATCGAGGAACTGGGCGGCCCGGACAAGGTGAACGGTGTCGTGCTTGACCTGCGTAACAACCCCGGCGGGCTGCTGACCCAGGCGATCAAGGTATCGGACGCCTTTCTGGATGCGGGCGAAATCGTTTCGACCCGGGGCCGCAACCCCGAGGACAGCGAGCGGTACAACGCCGTTGACGGCGATCTGACCGGCGGCAAGCCGATGGTCGTGCTGATCAATGGCGGCTCGGCCTCGGCGTCGGAAATCGTCGCCGGCGCGCTGAAGGATCACCGCCGCGCCATCGTCGTGGGCACCAAAAGCTTCGGCAAGGGGTCGGTCCAGACGGTTATGCCGCTGTCCGGCAACGGCGCGATGCGCCTGACCACCGCGCGCTATTACACGCCGTCGGGCCGCTCGATCCAGGCGCTGGGCGTGTCGCCCGACATCGTCGTGCCGCAGCCCCCGCGCGCCCCCGTCGAAGAGGCCGAGACAGAGGCCGAAACGCCCCGGACCCGTTCCGAGGCCGATCTGCGCGGCATCCTGTCGAACGACTCGATGACCGACGACGAGCGCAAGCAGGCCGAGGAAGAGCAGCAGAAGGCCGCAGATGCCGCCAAGCTGCGCGAAGAGGATTATCAGCTGGCCTATGCCGTTGATATCCTCAAGGGTCTCTCGGCCCTCGACCCCGCCAAATAAAAGGAGCGGGCCGGCCCTGCGCCGGCCCCGATCGCCGATGACACCCGAAGAGATTGCAAAACTGCCCTATCGCCCCTGCGTCGGGGTGATGCTGATCAATGCCGAGGGCAGGGTCTTTGTCGGCCAGCGCAAGGATTCCGAGGTCGCCGCCTGGCAGATGCCCCAGGGCGGCATCGACAAGGGCGAAGACCCGCAAACCGCCGCCCTGCGCGAGTTGTGGGAAGAAACCGGCGTGACCGCAGATCTGGTCGAGGTGCTGGGACGCACCGGCGACTGGGTCACCTATGACCTGCCGCCCGAACTGCTGGGCAAGGTTTGGAAGGGCAAATACCGTGGCCAGAAGCAGCTTTGGTTCCTGATGCGGTTTCTGGGCGACGACAGCCAGATCAACATCGAAACCGAGCACCCGGAGTTTTCCGAATGGGTATGGCTGGCCCCCGATCAACTGGTCGCCAGTATCGTGCCCTTCAAGCGCGAGGTTTACAGCAGCGTCGTGGCGGAACTGGCACCAAGAATCGCGCCCTGAGCAATCAGCGCGATTTCAGCAGTTTCAAGAACTCGTCAGACGGGTAGCCATCGGGCGCGACGCCCCGGCTTTGCTGATAGGCGCGGATCGCGTTGATCGTGTTGGGGCCGATGATTCCGTCGATCTTGTCGTCCAGAAACCCGGCCCGGGTCAGGCGGCGCTGCATCTCTTTCTTTTCGTCAAAAGTCAGGGGCTTGTATCCGCGCGGCCAGCTGGCCTGAATCGGCGGCCCGCCTTTCAGACGGTCCGACAGATGGCCAACCCCGATCACATAGGCGTCGGCGACGTTATAGCGTTCCAGGACGCTGAAATTCTTGAAGATCATGAAGGCCGCGCCCTGCGATCCCGCCGGTAAAAGGATCGAGGCCGCGCCATAGTTCGGCACCGGCCTGCCGTCGATCCCGCGCACGCCCAGCGCCGCCCAGTCGGCGGGGGACTTCTGGATCTTGCGGCTGGACAACCCATAGTCAAATCCACGCGGCAGCCGCACCTCGACGCCCCAGGGCTGCCCGGTGACCCAGCCGTGCCGCGCCAGATAGGCGGCGGTCGAGCCCAGCGCATCGGCGGGATCGTCGCTCCAGATATCGCGTCGGCCGTCGCCGGTGAAATCCACCGCATAGGCCAGAAAACTGGACGGGATGAACTGGGTATGGCCCATCGCCCCGGCCCAGGATCCGGTCATCCGCCTGGCGGGCACATCGCCGGCCTGAAGGATCTTCAGCGCGTCAATCAGCTGTGCCTCGAAAAACGCGCCGCGCCGCCCGTCATAGGCCAGGGTCGCCAGCGCCTCGATCGTCGGGATCGTGCCGCGATGCTCGCCATAGGCGCTTTCCAGCCCCCAGACGGCGGTCACCACCTCTTTCTCGACACCGTATTTCGCCTCGACCGCGTTCAGGGTGCGCGCGTGACGCCGCAGCGCCGCCTGGCCGTTCGTGACCCGCACGGGCGAGGCCGCGCTGTCCAGATAGTCCCAGATCTGCTTGGTGTATTCGGACTGATTGCGATCCTTCTGGATCACGTCGGTGTTGTAGTCCACATCCCGGAAAGCACTGTCAAAGACCCGCGCCGAAATCCCGTTTGCCAGGGCCCGGCCGCGAAACCCGTCGATCCAGCGCTGAAATCCCAGGTTCGACGCGGCGACCTGAACCACGTTGCTGTCCTGTGCCAATGCGGGCCGCGCCATGGGGCGCAGGGATCGCTCGGGCGCCGGTCCCGCAGCCCAAAGCACACCCGGCGCCAACGCGCCGAGCAAACAGATTACCCTTGCCCAATACACCATGAAATGAACCTGCTTTGCCTGCTGTTTCTTGCCCCGACTGTAGCGCGAACCGGAACAATCCGAAAGCGAGCAATCGACGATTGCGCGGATCAGCGCCGCTTGCGTGCAACCTTCCGCTTGGTCTTGTCGGTTCTGGCTTTTGACCGGGCGGGCAGACGCCGCACCGGTTTTCCGGGGCCACGGGCGGGGCCGCGCGGCAGGGTCTTTCCGTCGATCGACAGCAGTTCCAGCAACAACCCGCCGGTCACCGGCACCGCTTCGGCCAGGCGCACGGTGACGCGCTGGCCGATCCCGATCACCAATCCGCTATCGGCCCCCATCAAGGTCTGCGCCTCGCGATCATGATGAAAGTATTCGTTGCCCAGCTCGCGGATCGGCACCAGCCCGTCGGCGCCGGTTTCGTCCAGTTTGACGAAAACCCCGAACCTGGCGATGCCGGAAATCCGCCCGGTGAATTCATTGCCCACCCGTTCCGACAGATAGGCGGCAAGATAACGGTCGGTCGTGTCGCGCTCGGCCGCCATGGAACGGCGTTCAGTATCAGAGATATGCTGCGCCGTTTCTTCCAGCCGCTCGATATCCTCGGGCGACAGGCCATCGTCGCCCCAGCCATGCGCCGCAATCAGCGCGCGGTGCACGATCAGGTCCGAGTACCGCCGGATCGGCGAGGTGAAATGCGCATAGCTGCGCAATGCCAGCCCGAAATGACCAAAGTTTTCAGGGTTGTAATAGGCCTGTGTCATCGATCGCAGCGTGGACAGGTTGATCAGCTCTGAAAACTCGGTGCCCATCGCCGCGTCCAGCAGCGCGTTCAGGTGCTGCGTCTTCAGCACCTGCCCCTTGGCCAGCGTAAAGCCAGAGGCCGCCGCCACATCGCGCAGCGCGTCCAGCTTTTCGGGCGAGGGTTCCTCGTGCACCCGGAACAACAGCGGGCGGCGCATCCTGGTCAGTTCCTCGGCTGCGGCGACATTGGCCAGGATCATGAATTCCTCGATCAGCCGGTGCGCGTCATAGCGGTCGCGAAACGTGACCGACTGCACCTTGCCATCCTCGCCCAGAACGATCTTGCGCTCGGGCAGGTCCAGATCCAGCGGCTGGCGCGCGTGACGCGCCTTGGAGGCGGCCATATACGCAGCATAAAGCGGGTTCAAAACGTCGTTCAGGAACGGTTCGGTCTTTTCATTGGGCGCGCCGTCGCGGGCGGCCTGGACCTCTTCGTAATTCAGCGACGCGGCCGAACGCATCAGCCCGCGCGTAAAGCGGTGGCCGATCTTGTTGCCGGCCATGTCCAGCTTCATCCGCACCGCGATGCAGGCGCGCGGCACGCCTTCGTGCAGGCTGCACAGATCGCCCGACAGCCGGTCAGGCAACATCGGCACAACGCGGTCGGGGAAATAGGTGGAATTGCCGCGCTTGCGCGCCTCGCGGTCCAGCGCGGACCCGGGCGTCACGTAACAGGCGACATCGGCAATCGCGACCCAGACGATATGCCCGCCCTCGTTGTGCGGATCGTCGTCGGCATGGGCATAGACCGCGTCGTCATGGTCGCGCGCATCGGCGGGGTCGATGGTGATCAGCGGCAGATCGCGCAGGTCCTCGCGCTTGCCCAGCCCTGCCGGTTTGGCGCGGTCGGCCTCGGCAATCACCGCATCAGGGAAATCGTCGGGGATACCGTGCTGATGGATCGCGATCAGCGACACCGCGCGCGGCGCGGTCGGGTCGCCCAGCCGTTCGATGATCCGCGCCTTGGGCAGGCCCATGCGCACACGGGGGCCGGTCTGCTCGGCCTCGACCAACTCGCCGTCCCTGGCGCCGTGGGTGGCGCCGGCCACCACCTGCCATTCCTTGTCGGCACCCTTGTCGATGGGCACGATTCGCCCGCCTTCGGCACCTTTGCGGAAGATGCCCAGAATGCGGTGCGGGTTGGTGCCGATCCGGCGGATCAGCCGGGCCTCGTATTGATGATCCTCGGCCTTGACCTCGGTCAGGCGGCCAAGAATGCGGTCGCCCGCGCCCAGCGCCGGGTCGCTTTCGCGCGGCACGAACAGGACCCGCGGCTCGGGGCCCTCGCCCTGCCATTCCAGCGGGCGGGCGAACAGATCGCCATCGGCCGACGGTTCGATGATCTGCAGCACCGAAACCGGCGGCAGCTTGTCGGGGTCGCGATAGGTCTTGCGGCGCTTTTCCAGATGCCCCTCTTCCTCAAGCTCCTTCAGGATGCGCTTGAGGTCGATCCGGTCGGCCCCCTTGATCCCGAACGCCTTGGCAATGTCGCGTTTGGCGGTCAGGGTGGGGTTCTGGGCAACCCAGGCAAGGATTTCGGCTTTGGACGGGATCTGTGTCATGCGATTGAGGTAGCACGCACCCAAACCGCCGTCATGCGAAATAATCGGTCAGGATGCGGCCATAGATGCGCTGAAGCTGCGCGATCTGCGCCGCCTCGACCCGCTCGTCAACCTGATGCATGGTCTTGCCGACAAGGCCGAACTCGACCACCGGGCAGTGATCCTTGACGAAACGCGCATCCGACGTGCCGCCCGAGGTGGACAGAACCGGGGTCACCCCGGTTTCCGCCGCGACCGCCCGCGCCACCAGATCCGACAGCGGCCCCGGCGCCGTCAGAAAACTTTCACCCGAGACCTGCACCCGCATCTCCACCGTTGCGCCGGTTTCCTCGGCCACGCGGTCGGCCTCTGACCGCAGCCAATCGGTCAGGCTGGCGGAACTGTGGGCATCGTTGAAGCGGATGTTCACCGTGGCGCGACAGTCGGCGGGGATCACGTTATTGGCCGGGTTGCCGGTGTCGATGGTGGTCACGGCAAGGGTGGAGGCATCGAAATGCGCGGTCCCGTCGTCCAACGTGTGGCTGGCCAGCCGGTCCATCAGCCGCGCCATCGCCGGCAGCGGGTTCAGGGCGCGGTGCGGATAGGCGGAATGGCCCTGCACCCCCTTGATGGTGAAATAGGCGGTCATCGAGCCGCGCCGCCCGATCTTCATCATCTCGCCCATCACGTTGGGGCAGGTGGGTTCGCCCACCAGACAGACCGACATGCGTTCATCCTGATCCTGCATCCAGTCCAGCAGGGCGGTGGTACCGTCGACGGCGTCGCCTTCCTCATCCCCGGTGATGGCCAGGATCACGGCGCCGTCGGGCGGGGTTTCGGTGACGAAATCGATGGCGGCGGCGGCAAAGGCGGCCACGCCCGATTTCATGTCGGTGGCACCGCGACCCCACAGGAACCCGTCCTTCTGGTCGCCGCCGAACGGATCGACGGTCCAGGCCGCCGTATCGCCCACGGGCACCACATCGGTATGGCCGTTGAACCCAAAGCTGCGCGCGTGCCCCTTGTCGCCCCAGCGGGCGAACAGGTTGGACACCCGGCCGCGATCCACCCGGTGACAGGTGAACCCCGCCGCAGCCAGCCGCGCTTCCAGCAATTGCAGCGCGCCGCCCTCATGCGGCGTCACCGAAGGGCAGCGGATCAGATCGGCGGTCAGGGCGATGGCATCGGTCACGGTCAGGGTCCTTCGATTGGCTGAAACAGCGATAAACCGGCGCGGATCGGGGTGCAATGTTGCAGCAGGGAAACATTTTCCGGCATTCCGGGGGGCCTTGTGAAATCAAGGTGTTAACAAAACGGCGGTTCTAGGGCAGGTTTGCGGGCATAATAATTGACCCGAGGCAGGGCAAACACGGGGCCAAAAATGGCCCGACGAGCAGATATACCGATCTGATCCCACACCGACAGGTGCGGGTATTCGTGTTTGCGCGGCCTCCCAAGGGCAGGGGCAGGCATGGCGACGGCATCGGAACTGTCAATCAACACGAGCGCATCTGCGACGCAGATGGCCGAGGAAATCTTCGGCGACGGCGTGACCGTTGTTGGCGCGTCCTATACCGGATCGGGCTATTCCTCGGGTATCTACAGCGGCGGCGACACCACCTCGCCCGGGGTGACGCCCGGCGACAGCGGCGTGATCCTGTCGACCGGACAGGCACAGGATTTCACCAATGCCCCCGGCGGCGGCGGCGGTGGCGGCTGGTGGGGCTGGCAGCCGCCCACCTCGAACGACCCGAACCAAAGCACCAACACCAGCACCAATACCTACGGCGTGGACAATGACGCCGATTTCAACGCGGTGGTCGGCGCCAACACCTATGACGCATCCTTTCTGGATGTGGATTTCGTCCCCACCGGCGACACGATGACCATGCAATTCGTGTTCTCGTCCGAAGAATACCCCGAATACGTGAACTCGATCTACAACGACGCGGTGGTGGTCTGGGTCAACGGCGAACCGGTCGAACTGGCAGTCAGCGACAGCGGCACCGATGTCGGCAGCGTGAATTCCACCAACAACGAAAACCTGTATATCGACAACACGGGCGACGCCTATAACACCGAAATGGACGGCTTCACCGTCACCATGACCCTGACCATGCCGGTCAACGCGGGCGAGGTGAACTCGATCCGCATCGGCATCGCGGATGTGGGCGATTCCAGCTATGACTCGAACCTGCTGATCGCGGGCGACAGCGTCCAGACCGCCGTCATCGCCAATCTCGACGAGATGGATATCGCCCCCGGCGGCACCAAGGTGCTGGACGTGCTGGAGAATGACACCAATTCCGGCCCCGGCACCCTGACGATCACCCATATCAACGGCGTGCCGGTCAGTGCCGGCGACAGCGTCACGCTGACCACCGGCCAGGTGATCACGCTGAACGCCGACGGCACGTTCGATGTCACCACCGACCTGGACGAGGAAGAGGTCAGCTTTACCTACACGGTCGAGAATGACACCGGCACCTCGGACGTGGGCTTTGTCACCGTCAACACCGTACCCTGCTTTGTCGCCGGCACCCTGATCCTGACCGATCGCGGCAAAATCCCGGTCGAGGATCTGGAACCCGGCGATATGGTGATGACGCTGGATGACGGGCCGCAGCCGCTGCGCTGGACCGGGCGGCGCGCCGTGGCCGCAAAGGGCCGTATGGCCCCGATCCGGATTCTGGCCAACACCTTCGGCAACCATGACACGCTGCTTGTCTCGCCCCAGCACCGGGTGCTGCTGCGCGACGGCCTGGCCGAACTGCTGTTCGGCGCGGGCGAGGTTCTGGTCGCGGCCAAGGATCTGGTCAACGACCGCTCGGTGCGGGTGCAGGAAGGCGGCAGCGTCGACTATGTGCACCTGCTGTTCGACCGGCATCAGATCATCTGGTCCGCCGGGCTGACCACCGAAAGCTTCCTGCCGGGCCCGCAGACCACCAAGGTCTTCGAACACGACATCGTCGCGGAAATCTGCGCAATCTTTCCCGAGCTGGACCCCGACACCGGCAAGGGCTACAGCCCCGCCGCCCGCCGCACCCTGCGCCGCTATGAGGCACAGGTGCTGCTGCAGCGGGCCGCCGCCTGATGGCCGGCCCTGCGCCCCGCCGGAAAGGGGGCTGATGGCCTGGATCGCGCTTACCGATACCGGTTTCGGACAGCGGCCGGATGCGGCCAGCGGCCCGCCGCTGCGCGTCTCCTATGACCGCGACGCGGCCGAAGACGACATTCTGGAAACCGGCAGCCTGTATCTGGAGGCCGAGATCGGGCGCGGAACGGCAAGGGATCACCCCCTGTTCGTGCTGCATCGCCGGGCCGATATCACCAGCCATATCTCTGTGCAGTTGTGCAAGGACGGCACGATCGTCTTTGCCCGCAAACTGGGTCGGCAAAGCCGGCAGGTGACCCTGCGCCCCGACCGGCGCCATACCGAAGGCACGATCCGCCTGACCATTTCCTGGAACGCCGCCGCGCGCCGGGGGCTGCTGTCGGCCGAGTTCGTGACCGACGGCACCCTGCTGCAAAAGGAATTCGCCGATCCGCTGCCCTGGCTGAACTCCGACATCGCGCGGCTGCGTCATCCGGGACGCGAGGTGATCTTCGGCCCGGCGCTGCGTTGCTTCGGCCTGTCCGACCGGCTTGAACCCGTCGGCATCACCCCCAGTTTCGCCGCCGGTACGCCGGTGCTGACCCCGGACGGCTATCGCCGGGTGGAAAGCCTGCGCCCCGGCGATGCCGTGCTGACCGATACCGGTGCGGCACGCCAGATCCGCTGGACCTGCACGCGCGAGGTGCCGGCGCGCGGCCGGTTCCGCCCGATCCGCCTGTATGCGCCCTATCTGGGCCTGGTGCAGGACGTGGTCGTGGCCCCCGAACAGCGGCTGGTCGTCGATGGCCCCGAGGTGGAATACCTGTTCAGCGAAGAGGCCGTTCTGGTCGAGGCACACGCGCTGCTGCATACCAATTTCGCCGCGTCCGAACCCGCCGGCCCGACGATCCGCTATCATCAGGTGCTGCTGGACGATCCCGCCATGCTCCGGGTCGCGGGCGCCGCCATGGAAAGCCTGTTCGTCGGCAGCCTGCGTGATGCGCCCGACATGCTGGCCACAACGGTGCTGCGAAATGCGCCACCCGGCCACCTGCCTATGCACAAGCAACTGGCCTATCCCGCACTTCGCAACTATGAGGCGGTAACACTTCGGGCCGCATTGCTAAGCCGATAAGATCAATGGCCTACTCAGACCAAAAAACCGGACACCCGTCATGATCAGATCCCTGGCCTTTCTCGCCTTCTTCGCGGCGCTGCTTGCGCCGTTCGCCGTCACCGCGCAGGAGGTGAACGTGGTCACGGTCGAACGGTCGCCGTTCTCGACCCGCCAGGGCCCCGAGCAGACCGGGTTCAGCATCGAACTGTGGCGCGCCGTGGCCGAGGATCTGGGCCTCGGTTCCGCCTTCACCCGCGTCGATACCTTCGCCGAAATGCTGGGTCAGGTGCAGGACGGCCGCATGGATGTCGCCGTCGCCAACATCTCGATCACCGCCGAGCGCGAACAGGTGCTGGATTTCAGCCACGCGATCTTTCAAAGCGGCCTTCAGGTCATGGTGCCGCGCGGCGATTCGGTCGGGATGGTCTGGCAGGCCCTGTTGTCGCGCGACCTGCTGATTGCCATCGGCGTGGCGTTTTTGCTGCTGTTCGGTGGCGGAATGCTGATGTGGCGGCTGGAACGCGGCGCACAGCCCTATTTCGACCGCCCCGCGCGCGAGGCGATGTTTCCCTCGTTCTGGTGGGCGCTGAACCTTGTGGTCAATGGCGGGTTCGAGGAACGGGTGCCGCGCACCTTCTTCGGGCGGATCTTCGGGGTGATCCTGGTGCTGGGCTCACTGTTCCTTGTGTCGATCTTCGTGGCGAAGATCACCGCGATGCTGACGGTGGATGCGATTCAGGGCTCGGTGAACACGGTGAACGATCTTTACGGCAAGAATGTCGGCACGATCGAACAGTCCACCTCTGCCGCCTTTCTGCGCGGGCGCGAACTGGATTTCACCGGCTATGCCGACCTCCAGGGGCTGCTGGATGCGTTCGAGGGCGGGCAGCTGGACGCCGTGGTGTTCGATGCGCCGGTGCTGGCCTTCTACGCCACGCATGAAGGCCGTGAGAACGCACAGATGGTGGGCGCGCCGTTCCGCCGTGAAAGCTATGGCTTTGCCCTGCCCTCGGGCAGCCCGTTCCTGGAACCGATCAACCGCAGCCTGCTGAAACTGCGCGAGGACGGCACCTATGACCGGATCTATCGCAAGTATTTCGGCGCACCGTCCTGATCCCGCGCGCCGGCGTCAGTATTCCGCGCCGATATGGCGCGCCCCCCGCGCCCGCGCCAATGCGATCTGACGCTGCCGTTCCCTGAACCGCGCGCGCCGTTCCTCGGTGTGATCGCCCACGCAGTGGTGGCAGCTTACGCCTTCTTCATATTCGGGGCGCTTCAGGTCTTCGGGGGTCAGCGGCCGGCGACAGGCGCGGCACAGCGAGTGCGGCCCCTCAGCCAGCCCGTGACCGACCGACACCCGTTCGTCAAAAACAAAGCATTCGCCGTGCCACAGGCTTTCGTCCTGCGGCGTCTCTTCGAGATATTTCAGGATACCACCCTTCAGGTGGAACACATCCTCGACCCCCTGCCCCAGCAGGAAATTTGTGGATTTCTCGCAGCGGATACCGCCGGTGCAGAACATCGCGATCCGCTTGTTGTGAAAGCGGTGCTTGTTTTGCGCCCACCATTCCGGAAACTCGCCGAAGGACCGGGTGCCGGGGTCAATCGCGCCTTCGAACGTGCCGATCGACACCTCGTAATCGTTGCGCGTGTCGATCACCGCCACATCGGGCGACGCGATCAGATCGTTCCAGTCCTGCGGCGCCACGTAATGCCCGACCCGCGCGCGCGGGTCCACGTCGGGCTGGCCCATGGTCACGATCTCGCGCTTCAGGCGTACCTTCATCTTGCCAAAGGGCATCTCGGCCGCCTGGCTTTCCTTCCATTCCAGATCGTCGCAGCCCGGCAGCGCCCGGATATGCGCCAGCACCGCGTCCAGCCCGGCGCGGGGCCCGGCAATGGTGCCGTTGATCCCCTCGGCCGCCAGCAGCAACGAGCCATGGACGCCCTGCGCCTGACACAGCGCCAGAAGCGGCCCGCGCAGCGCCGACGGGTCGGAAAATCGGGTGAAATGATATAGCGCAACGACAGGAATCATGGCGCCTTTCATAAGCAATGACAGGACCCCGCCACAAGAGGCGGGCATTGACGGGAGCAATTCACCAACTTAGCTAACCCTTAAGAACCGGAGGTGCCGACATGCGACCCGCAAACGAAGCCCTGATCGTGATCGACGTGCAAAACGATTTCTGCCCCGGCGGCGCTTTGGCCGTGACGGGCGGGGATGAGGTCGTCCCCGAGATCAACGCCCTGCTCGACGAGTTCCAGCTTCGCGTCTTTACCCAGGACTGGCATCCTGCAAACCATTCCTCCTTCGCCTCGAACCACGCCGGCCACAAACCCTATGAGGTGATCGACATGCCCTATGGCGGTCAGATCCTGTGGCCCGACCATTGCGTGCAGGACAGCGACGGTGCCGCCTTTCACCACGACCTGCAGACCGACAAGGCCGATCATGTGCTGCGCAAGGGGTTCCGCCCCGAGGTCGACAGCTATTCCGCCTTCTTCGAAAACGACCACGAAACCGAAACCGGGCTGGACGATTACCTGCGCGAAAAGGGCATCAACAGCATCACGCTGGTGGGTCTGGCCACCGATTTCTGCGTGCAATACACCGCGCTGGACGCGGCGCAGTTGGGCTACAAGGTGACCGTGCTGGAACATGCCTGTCGCGGGATAGACCTTGACGGATCGCTGGAAGACGCGCGAAATGCGATGCTCGACGCGAATGTGGTTCTGGAACGCTGAAATATGACTGAAATCCTGCCCGAGGCCCGCGATGGTTGATATCGCCACGCGGGTCTATAACCATAAGTGGAAAATCGACCCGATCGTGCGCTCGCTGATCGACACGGATTTCTACAAGCTGCTGATGTGCCAGTCGGTGTTTCACAACAAGCCCGACACGAATGTCACGTTCTCGCTGATCAACCGCACCAAATCCATCCGTCTGGCCGAACTGATCGACGAGGGCGAGCTGCGCGAACAGCTGGACCATATCCGCACGCTGCGCCTGTCGCGCGGCGAAAGCACCTGGCTGCGCGGCAACACCTTTTACGGCAAGCGCCAGATGTTCCACCCCGATTTCATGGAGTGGTTCGAGAACCTGCAATTGCCGCCCTATCAGCTGGAAAAACGCGACGGCCAGTATGAACTGACGTTCGAAGGATCCTGGCCCGAGGTCATGCTGTGGGAAATTCCCGCGCTGGCCGTGCTGATGGAACTGCGCGGTCGCACCGTGCTGGAACGCATGGGCAAGTTCGAACTGCAGGTGCTGTATGCCCGCGCGATGACGAAACTGTGGGAAAAGGTCGAGCAGCTGCGCGGCATCGACAAGCTGAAGCTCGCCGATTTCGGCACCCGCCGCCGGCATTCGTTTCTGTGGCAGGACTGGTGTGTGCAAGCCATGATCGAGGGGCTGGGCGACAAGTTCATCGGCACATCGAATTGCCTGATCGCCATGCACCGCGAGGTCGAGGCGATCGGCACCAACGCGCATGAGCTGCCCATGGTCTATGCCGCGCTGGCCGACAGCGACGCCGAACTGGCCCAGGCGCCCTATCAGGTGCTGGCCGACTGGCACCGCGAACATGTCGGAAACCTGCGCATCATCCTGCCCGACACCTACGGCACCAATGGGTTCCTGCAAAACGCACCCGACTGGCTGACCACCTGGACCGGCATCCGCATCGACAGCGGCGATCCGGCCGAAGGCGCCGAAACCGCAATCCGCTGGTGGACCGAGCGCGGCGAGGATCCGCGCGAAAAGCTGGTGATCTTTTCCGACGGTCTGGACGTGGACAAGATCGTGGCGCTGCACGCCCAGTTTTCGGGCCGGGTGAAGGTCAGCTTTGGCTGGGGCACCCTGTTGACCAACGATTTCCGCGGGCTGGTGCCCGATGACGGGCTGGCGCCGTTTTCACTGGTCTGCAAGGCGGTCTCGGCCAACGGGCGGCCCACGGTGAAGCTGTCGGACAATCCGGTGAAGGCGATGGGACCGGCGGACGAGATCGAACGCTACAAGCGGGTGTTCGGCGTAGGCGCACAGGTGGCGCGGGAGGTTGTGGTTTAGGAGGGGCTGACACGTCGCTGATCACGAAAACAGTTTTAGGAGCGTACCACCTAAATGAGCGTCGTGACCGGAACCAAATCGTGACAAGCCTGCCTGGTGTCAGCCTTGGAAAGTTCCTGCCTGCACGGACCGCTATTCGGCTATTTTCCGTGTTGGCACAGGCTCGGGCGCCGCAGCACGTCTTGCACCATTGTCGCGTCAAAGGGGCGGTGCAACACGGGCCATCGCGCGCCCGGGCCGGCCTCCTCTGCCGCATCACCCATCAAGACGATATGCGCCCCCGTTTCGACAAGGCGCGCTTCGACGGCCGATCCCGCAAAAGTCGCCGGGTCCACCTCGGCCACCGCGAAGTCCACGCGACCGGCCGCAACCAACGCATCGGCGAGTTCGGCAAGATCGTTTAATGTGATGATGCGGGCCGTAGGACAGATTTCCTGCACCGTCTGCGCCAGGTCGATGGCCACAATAATTTGTCTGCAGGCAATAACATAAACAGGGGCCACAAGGGCACTGCCGGTGTCGCACGTCATGGCGAATCCTCTCGTCGGATGAGAACAGTTGGAACTTCCCGGGACGGCGCGCATTAATCTGTGACATACTGTCGAAAGAAGGACACCCATCGCGTGCCCATTGCCTGTGCCCAATGCCCTTTGCGCAAGAAACCGCTCTTCACCCCATTTACACAAGAGGAGCTGACCTTCATGCAACGCTTCAAGACGGGCGAATTGGTGGTCGAGCCAGGCACGACCATTCTGATGGAAGGTTCGAACAGCCCCCAGTTGTTCACCGTTTTCAGCGGGATGGGAACGCGCTACACGACTCTGGAAAATGGGCGGCGCCAGGTGATCAATTTCCTCTTTCCCGGCGACTTCATGGGTCTTCAGGCCGGGATCATGGGCGAGATGCGCCACTCGGCCGATGCAACGACGGCAATGGTCCTGTGCGTCTTCAACCGCGCCGAGCTGTGGAACCTGTTCAAGTCGCAACCGGCGCGTGCCTACGATCTGACCTGGATTGCCGCGGTCGAGGAGCACTTTCTTGGCGAGACGATCGCGACCTTGGGCCAGCGCGACGCGAGCCAGAGGGTGGCCTGGGCCTTTCTTCGGATGTTCCAGCGGTTGCGCGCCGTCGGGTTGGGAACACCCGAATCCGTCCCGCTTCCGTTTCGGCAGCACGATCTGGCAGATGCCCTGGGCCTTTCACTGGTGCATACCAACAAAACGATTGCGCGGCTCAGAAAGGCCCGACTGGCGGAATGGTCAAACGGCGTGCTGACGATCAAGGATATTGGCCAGCTTGCGGAACACGCGCTCATGGATGTTGAAACGGAACAGATGCGCCCGATCCTCTGAACCAATTCCCCGGCTGACGGAAAAATCGCCGGAAGGTGGGGACCTTCCGGCAGGAACGCGCCTTTCGCCCTGGGGACAACTGATCGGCGGCGCTGCCTGTCCGTGTGATATGTGCCGCCTCAACAACCTCTCTCGTGTGTATCAAAAAAGAAGCGGATCATCTCGGCGCTGGCCTCGGGGCCTTTTTCGTCGGTATAGGAGCCGTCCGGCCGACCACCCGACCACGCATGCCCCAATCCGTCCACCACCCAATGCTCCAGCTCTGCCGCCCCGCCCGCCGGCGCGCTGATTTTACGGCTGAAGCGGCGGCCTGATATGCGGCCTTCCTCCTCGATCTCGATGGATTGCCGCGCCCCGCGATCCATTGTGTCGCGCGCGATGCGTTCGCCGTTCGAGGGGTGCACCGTGGCATCCGCCGTACCGTGAAACACGATGGTGCGGACGGCCGGCGTGTTTGATGCGGCGCTGGTCGGTCGGTCCACATTGCCCGCCATGGCGGCAAAGGCGGATGGCACATCCCGTGCCGCGCCAAACGGCAGGCCCGAATGGGCGCCCACGGCCGAAAAGACATCCGGATAGGTTTCGCCAAGGATCACCGCCATCGCGGCCCCGGCAGACAGGCCGGCGACGAAGGTCCGATCCTTCGACACGCCATGTTCGGCCATCGCCTCACGCGCCATGCCGGCCAATATCGCAGGCTCGCCCCTGTCGCGGCGTTGATCCCCGCGGCTGAACCAGTTCCAGCACGACTGCGCGTTGTCACCGCGCGCTTGATGCGGATAAATCACGACGAACCGCTGCGCCTCGGCCAGCGTGTTCATGCCGGTTCCGGCGGCGAAATCCTCGGGGTTCTGCGTGCATCCGTGCAGCATGACGACAATGCCGGTCACACCTTCACCCGCGGTGGAGGGGATGTAGGTGCGGTAGGCGCGGCTTCCGGCGGCGCAGGAAAACTGCGCATGCCGAAACTCTGCCCCATCGGGGATCGGAACGTCTTGCGCGGGGGGATTGCCGAACGGCGATTGCAAACCGCCCAACAGGTTTTCCATCCTGGGCATGACCTGTTGCAGGCCCCTTGCCTGCCCGCCGTCCGGGCCGGGCATCAACCCGTGCCGGGCAAGCGTGCGTTGCACAAGATCGTTGGCGGCCGCGATGCGTGCAGTACGTGCGTCATCCGTCGCCGGGCGCAGGGCGCCGACGTTGAAATTGATCATTATGTTCGTCCTTATCGTGGGTTTCGCGGCTTACCTGATGCGGTCGGCAAGCACCTTTTTGATGTCCGGGCTGGCCTGCAGGGCCCCCAGAACGGTGATCGAGCCAATGGTTTGAAGGGCCAGGTCCGGCGTGACATCGGCACCGATGCGGGCAAGCCCGACGACCTTGATGTGCAATATCTCGCCCGCGTCGCGCACGGCCTCAAGATCGGCCCTGCCATAGTCACGCAGGCCCAGTTCCAGGGTGTGCCGCTCGATCGACCTGGTGACGGCTTCGCCGTGGGTGTCGAGCTGATTGCGGATCGCCGTCCGGATGAAATCGCTGCGGTTGGAGTAGAACCCCTCCTGCACCAGAAGATCGATCCGCCCCAGATCGACATAGCCGAGGTTGATCGTGATCTTTTCGCTGTCCGGCGTCTTGTCGCGTAGCTGTCTTACATTACTCATGGCCAAATCTCCATCTGTATGGATGGTATATGGATGCCTTTGCGGCGGGTGCAAGTGCAGAACGCCGTATTTTCGCGCCGGACATCCAGACAGCCTCCGAAAGCTGGCAATCCGGCCGCATGTCTTTCCTGCCCGACCGCAGCCGACAGTATTTGTGTTTTCGCGGAACGCCTGCCGGGCTGGATCGTTGACTGTGCAAGCACATCTACTTGCAGAAAGGATTTGACCATGAACGCCTATAAAGCCGTTGAAAAAGACCCGCGCGCCGCCCTGATCAAGGAAATGAAGGACCTGCGCGCCGGGATGCTGGGCGTAGAAGGGTCGGCACGGCATATGCAGCCGATGACCCATTTTCCCGATTGGGACCGCAACCGGATCTGGTTCATCACCTCGAAGGATACCGATCTGGTGCGCAGCCTTGCACCCGGCAGCCACGCGCATTTCTGTCTGATGAGCACAGGCCAGGACTTTCAGGCCTGCCTGCGCGGGACGCTGACGGAAACCTGCGACAAGGCCAAGCTGGACGAGATCTGGTCGCCGGTCGCCGCCGCGTGGTTCCATGGCGGCAAGGAGGATCCGAACCTCACCATGCTGTGTCTTGAACTTGCCGACGCCGCGATCTGGAGCAGCAGCAACAGCACGCTGAAATTCGGCTTCGAGATCGCGAAGGCGAATATGAAGGAAGACGAGTTGCCCGACATCGGGACCCACGCGGTCCTGACGTTCTGAGGGCCCGACGCCCGAAACATTACGAAACCGGCCCTGTTCCGCAGGGCCGGTTTTCTAGATCAGCGGGGGCATTCCGTTCCCTGCTCCATTTACAAGGGGCCATCATGCGCCGCTATCACTGCCCGTCCTGCCAGCAGGGAATCTATTTCGACAACACCGCCTGCCTGTCCTGCGGCGCCGAACTTGGGTTCGATCCTAGTGTGGGCTTCGTCCTGCTCAATGGCGACACCGCGCGCGCTTGCGCCAACCGCGCCATCATCGGGTGCAACTGGGTGGCGGCGGGCCCGGACGGGCGCTGCCTGTCTTGCGCGCATACCGCGATCCTGCCGAACCTGTCGGTCGGTGGCAACGCCGAAAAATGGGCGCGGCTGGAGCAGGCCAAACGCGCCGTGATCCTGATGCTCGACCGGCTTGGCCTGCCGCTTGCCGATGCGGCCGGCGCCCCTGCCCCGGTGTTCGAGTTCAAGGCAGACCCGCCCGGCCCCAACGCGCCGCGCGTTCTGACCGGCCATGAAAACGGCACCATCACGCTCAACATCGTCGAGGCCGACGATGCCGAACGCGCGCGCATCCGCGAAGAGATGCACGAACCCTATCGCACGCTGCCCGGTCACTTCCGCCACGAGGTCGCGCATCATTACTGGGATGTGCTGACGGACCACGACCCGCGCCGGCGCGACACGCTGCGCGCGGTGTTCGGCGATGACCGTCAGGATTACGGCGCCTCCCTCGCCGCCCACTACGCCGAAGGCCCGCCCGACGATTGGGCCGAGCGTTATATTTCCGCCTATGCCAGTTCGCATCCGTGGGAAGATTTCGCTGAAACCTGGGCGCATGTGCTGCATGTGCTGGACGGGCTGGAAACCGCACAGGCCTTTGGCCTGATCGCCGGTGCCGGGTTGCCGGAGGGCGGGTTGCGCGCCATGGCAGCGGTGCCGATGGAACAGCTCGCCCGCGCCTGGATCGATCTGTCGATCGCCCTTAATGCGGTCAATCAGGCGATGGGGCATGACACGTTCTACCCCTTTGTCCTGTCCCCCGCGATCATCGAGAAGATGGAGACGGTCCGCACCCTGATCGTTGAAGGCGGTCAAAAAGCCCCGTGAAAGTGAACCTTTCCACATGAAAAGGGCGCGTCCTCGCGGGCGCGCCCTTTGTGTTTACCGTCGGCTTTTTACGGCGCGGGGTTCACCATGGCCTCGCGCGCCCAGAGCCGTTCATGGGCGTGTTCGACGACCGCCGTCAGCGCGGTGCCGGCATCAAAGATGAACTCGTCCGGCTTGATGTCGACGGCCCTGAGCAGCTTGGTCGCGGCCTCGGTCACCACCATCGCCTTGAGATGCGCGAAGGCATCGGCCACGAAATCCTTCGCGGGTGCGAGGGTCGCAAGGTGATCGGCGGCGTCGGGTGCGGCCAGCACGGCCACCGCATCGAACAGCACCGAGGGTGAGCCGGCCAGTTGCCCATCCGCCGCAAGCGTCTTGCCCGATTTAAGCGTCACGCCGCCGCGCGCTTCGGCAATGATCTTGACCGTCACGCCGGCCTTTTCCGCCGCCGCCATGATCTCGTCCACCTGCGCGTCCTCTGTGCCATCGGTGACCAGCACACCGATCATACGGCCCTTGGGCGCCGTCGCCGCGGTCTTGTGGATCGAGAGCGCGTCCGAAACCGGCATGTCCACCGGCTCCTTGGCGGGTTCGGCGGCTTCCGGCAGGTCGATGTTCAGCCCCTTGGCGATGCGCGCGGCCATGTCTTCGTCGATGTTGCGCAGCTGCGCCAGCACCTGTTCGCGCACATGCTCCAGATCGACCTTCGACAGCTCGAAGGTGATGGCCGCGACGATGTGATCCTGCTCCGGTTTGGTCTGGCTCAGGTAGAACTGGCGCGCCTGGCTGTAATGGTCGGCAAAGCTTTCAGAGCGCACCCGCAGCTTCGGCCCGGCCTCGGCCTCCGGATGGGTGGTGAACGTGTGCTCCGCCGGGCGGGGGCCGGTTTCCTCTTCCGCCTTGTAAAGGCTGTTCGGCTCGTAATTCGCGCGCCCCTTGTGAACATGCGTCTGCATCATCCCGTCGCGCTGGAAATTATGCATCGGGCATTTCGGCGCGTTGACCGGGATCTGGTGGAAATTCGTCGTCCCCAGCCGCGATTTCTGAGTGTCGAGATAAGAGAACAGCCGCCCCTGCAGCAGCGGATCTTCGGAAAAATCGATCCCCGGAATGACGTTCGTCGGCAGGAACGCGACCTGCTCGGTCTCGGCAAAGAAATTGTCCGGGTAACGGTCGAGCACCATGCGCCCGACGATGCGCAGCGGGATGTCTTCCTCTGGGATCAGCTTGGTCGCGTCGAGCACGTCATAGGGCTGTTGCGCCGCCCAGTCTTCGTCAAAGACCTGAACGCCCAGCTCCCATTCGGGGAAGTCGCCCGACTGGATCGCCTCGAACATGTCGCGGCGCTGATAATCGGGATCGGCGCCGGAAATCTTGACGGCCTCGTCCCATGTCGTCGATTGCGCGCGCAGGGTGCTGCGCCAGTGGAACTTGACGAATTTCGCCGCGCCATCGGCATTGATGAAGCGGAAGGTATGAACACCGAACCCGTCCATCATCCGGAAGGAACGCGGGATCGCCCGGTCTGACATGACCCACATCACCATGTTCATCGATTCAGGTGTCAGCGAGATGAAATCCCAGAACGTGTCATGGGCGGACGCGGCCTGCGGAAAGCCACGGTCGGCCTCGGGTTTCACCGAATGGATCAGGTCGGGGAATTTCATCGCATCCTGAATGAAAAACACCGGGATATTGTTGCCGACGAGATCCCAGTTGCCCTCCTCGGTATAGAATTTCACCGCGAACCCGCGCACGTCGCGCGGCGTATCCTTTGACCCTTTCGAGCCGGCCACGGTCGAGAACCGGGCAAAGACCGGCACCTTGGTGCCCTTTTCCCGGAACGGCTGGGCCATGGTCAGTTCGGGAATCGGATCGGTGCATTCGAAATACCCGTGCGCGCCGGTGCCGCGGGCATGGACGATACGCTCGGGGATACGTTCGTGGTCGAAATGGAAAATCTTTTCACGCAGCACGAAATCCTCAAGCAGCGTCGGGCCGCGCTTGCCGGATTTCAGGCTGTTCTGATTGTCGGGGATCGGCACACCGTGATTGGTGGTCAGCGCCTCGCCGCCACGCTGCTGCGGCTCTCCTCCGGCGCCTTGGGTCATGGTAATCTCGGGGCTGGTCTTTTTCGGCGACATGGCATCCTCCTGACTGTGAACGAGCGACGAACCGGCGCTCAGGGTCACAGGGGCAACGGGGGATGGCGCGCGTGGGTTCCCTGCCGCCGTGAAAATGGCGCAGCCGTCGGCAAGGGCCCGCCGTCGGTTGTTCCTGCTGGACAGTCGGGTGGCTGATGTTCCTTCTGTGCCAACGGACCCCCGCTGGCGGCCTGCCGCGAAGGGCGGAACCTGGGCGCGGCGGGTCGCGCGCAGGCTGAACGGCATGAACACCGTCGCCCGGATCAGAGCCGGCAATTCCTAGACCCGGGCGGCCTTGCGCCCGCGCGCCTCGATCCGGGCGAAAAGCCGGGCAAGCGAATAGCACAGGACAAAATAGAAGACCGCCACCACAATATAGGTTTCAAAGCGGCGCTGGGTCGAAACCGCCACCTCGGTGCCGACGAAGGTCAGCTCCTGCACCGAGATCAGCGATACGATCGAGCTGTCCTTGACCAGCATGATGAACTGGTTGGCCAGGGGCGGCGTGACCGCGCGCAGCGCCTGCGGAAAGACCACCAGGCGGAACACCTGCAAGGGGCGCAGGCCAAGGCTTTGTGCCGCCTCGATCTGGGCGGCGGGGACGGATTCGATCCCGGCGCGCACGATGACAGCGATATAGGCGGCCTCGAACATGGCCAGGCTCAGAACCCCGGCCAACAGATTTTCCAGCAGCTTGGGCGGCCCGAACAGGGTGCTGACAATGCCATGCGCGGAAGGGCCCATGTTGCGCGCCCAGGTATCGAGCCCGATCAGCGGGATAATCTGGGACGAGATGAAAAAATAGAAGATGAAAATGAAAACCAGCGGCGGCACATTTCGGATCAGCGCGACATAGGCCATGGTCGTCAATCGCGGCAACAACCTGATCCGCGTCGCCATGATGCCCAGAAACACACCCAGGATGCTGGCGATCAGCATCGCCCAGATCGACAGCCGGATCGTCGTCAGGAACCCTTGCAGCAGCAGGTTCGGCTCCCACCAGCCACTTTCGGCGTTTTGCCGGAACAGGGCGCGGGGCAGGAAATCCCACCGCCACTTATAAACCAGAACGTCCGAGATGCGGTACCACACGAAAACGATGAACCCGAGAGCGATGGCAATGATCACCACATCAATCAGTCCGATGCGGCGTTTGCGGCTCGGGTCTGGATACATTGGGCGTGGTCCTTTCTGAAAACGCGGGGGCGGTGGCAACAGCGCCGCCGCCCCCGGTTCGGTGTTACTGGGCGACCTGATCGGCCCAGGGACGACCGCCGAACCAATAGGCGTGCCGCTCGGCCAGGAAGCCATCGGTGTTGTTCAGGATCCAGTTGTTGAAAAAGTTCAGCGCGTCAGGGTCGCCCTTGCGCAGGGCGAAGGCCTCATTCGAGGCATCCATCAGCTCGTCGGTGGGGGCAAAGACCACCTCGGGGTTTTCATAGATGGTGAATGCCGGCAGCGGCTGCGACGACAGCATGATATTGGCGTTGCCGTTCAGCACTTCCTGCACCATCTGGCTTTGATCATCGAACAGGCGCAGCGTGGCCTTGGGGAAGCGTTTCTTGACATATTCGCAAGGCGATGCCCCCCGCCGGCACGAAAAGGTCACGTCGGAGGCGTTATAGCCATCGGGCCAGGGGACGTCCTTGGAGGTTGCGATATGCGCCATCGCCCCGAGCGAAGAATGGGCATAGGGCGCCGAGAAGTTGACGGTCAGGTTGCGCGCGGGCGTGATCGACATACCGCCGATGATGACATCGAACTTGCCGGCGATCAGGGCGGGGATGATGCCATCCCAGGCCGTGGGCACGAATTCGACCTCGACGCCCATGTCCTTGGCCAGCTGGGTGGCCACGTCGATCTCGAACCCGATCAGGTTGCCGTCGATGTCGCGCATCGCCCAGGGCACGAAGGTGGACATGCCGACCTTCAGCACGCCCCGTTTCTTGATCGTCTCGATCACGCTTTCCGACGATAGCGCCTGTTGTGTGTCCTGTGCATGCGCGGCCTTGGGTGCCGTAAGGCTGAGCGCCGCAACGGCGGCCAGGGCCAGGGAACGAAGGAATTTCATATGGGTCTCTCCTGTTGATTGGTTGGGGGTAATTTATCGTTGACCGGCGCGTTTCGAGCGGCGCTCAAGCCAGCTTGAGACAGAGGACAGGCTGATTGTCAGCACCAGATAGATCCCCGCGACGGTCAGCCAGATCTCGAATGTCATGAAGGTGTCGGCAATTACATTGCGCCCCTCGTTGGTGAGGTCGAAAATCGCGATGGTCGAAACGATGGCCGAGCTTTTGATCAGGTTGACCATCGATGAGGTCAACGGCGGCAGCATCAGCGGCACAGCTTGGGGCAGAACCACCCGTGCATAGACATGGCGCAGGCGCATGCCCAGGGCGGCCGCGCCTTCCCATTGGCCCTTGGGCACCGACAGGATGCCGCCGCGGATGATCTCGGAAATAAAGGAGGCTTCGAAAAACGCCAGGCAAAGCACGCCGGTCCAGAACCGCTCGATCCCCAGAATGGGCGAAAGCACGAAATAGAACAGATACATCTGCACCAGAAGCGGGGTGTTGCGGATCAGTTCCAGATACGCCGTCGCGATGGCGTGCCCGGCGTAGGAGCGTGACAGACGCAGCAATGCGGTCAGCAGCCCGATCGCAAACGCCAGAAGACTGCCCCACAAGGTGATTTCCAGTGTCACGAACAGCCCGCGCACCAGCGGCCCCCAGATCAGCTCGCCATCAATCACCCGGTAAAAGAACTGCGGAACCCGATACCATTGCCAGTTATAGCGCATCGCATCGGCGCCCGCGAAAACGCCCCAGACGATCAGTGCGGACCCGGCCAGAAAGATCAGCCAGTCGGCGCTGTTGCGCCGCATCAGGCCGATCCGGGCGCGGCGGCGATGCGCGGCAAACTGGCGGTCTGTGTCGGGCTGGGTCACGGGCGGGCGTCTCTCACATTTTGGCATTCATATGTGGTGCATCGTTGGAATACCCCGTCCAGGATTGCACCAGTTTCAGGCCGAAAGGACGAAGAGGCGCGGGCACTTGCCGGAATTGATGTATTTTTGTGCATCCTGAGTCAATTCCCGCGCAGACCACAAGGGCGGGCGCTCGGGTGTGCCGCGATGTGAAGCACGAGGATCGATTGTTGCACATGAGGGGATCCTTGCTATGCGTTTTCAGGCTGGATGCCGGGCAGGCGCAGGCCGTGTTCGCGCGCGCAACGCAGCGCGTCGTCATAGCCCGCATCGGCGTGGCGCATCACGCCGGTGGCCGGATCGTTCCACAGCACCCGCGCCAGCCGCCGGGCGGCGTCCGGGGTTCCGTCGGCGCAGATGACCATGCCGGCATGTTGCGAGAACCCCATGCCGACCCCGCCGCCATGATGCAGCGACACCCATGTGGCCCCCGAGGCGGTGTTCAGCAGCGCGTTCAGCAATGGCCAGTCGCTGACCGCGTCCGAGCCATCCTTCATCGCCTCTGTCTCGCGGTTGGGCGAGGCGACCGATCCGCTGTCCAGATGATCGCGACCGATCACCACCGGGGCTTTCAACTCTCCGCTGGCCACCATCTCGTTGAAGGCAAGGCCCAGCCGGTGCCGGTCGCCCAGCCCGACCCAGCAGATACGCGCGGGCAGGCCCTGAAACGCGATCCGCGCGCGCGCCATGTCCAGCCAGGTGTGCAGATGCGTATTGCCGGGGGTCAGTTCCTTGACCTTGGCGTCGGTGCGGTAGATGTCTTCCGGGTCGCCCGACAGGGCCGCCCAGCGGAACGGGCCCACGCCCCGGCAAAACAACGGGCGAATATAGGCGGGCACGAAGCCGGGGAAGGCAAAGGCGTTTTCCAACCCTTCCTCCAGCGCCACCTGACGGATGTTGTTGCCGTAATCCAGCGTCGGCACCCCCGCGTTCCAGAAATCGACCATCGCGGCGACATGGGTTTTCATGCTGGCGCGCGCGGCTTTTTCCACTGCCTTTGGGTCACTCTCGCGCCCGGCGCGCCACTCGGCCATGGTCCAGCCCTGCGGCAGATAGCCGTTCACCGGGTCATGGGCCGAGGTCTGATCGGTCACCATATCAGGGCGGATGCCGCGCCTGACCAGTTCGGGAAAGATGTCAGCCGCGTTGCCCAGCAGGCCCACCGATTTCGCCACACCCGCGGTGGTCCAGCGTTCGATCATCGCCAGCGCCTGGTCCAGCGTTTCGGCCTTTTCGTCCAGATAGCGGGTGCGCAGGCGGAAATCGATGCTGTCGGGGTTGCATTCTACGGCCAGACAGCAGGCGCCCGCCATCACGGCGGCCAGCGGTTGCGCGCCGCCCATCCCGCCAAGGCCCGCGGTCAAGATCCATTTGCCGGTCAGATTGCCGCCGTAATGCTGCCGCCCGGCCTCGGCAAAGGTTTCATAAGTGCCCTGCACGATGCCCTGTGTGCCGATGTAAATCCACGACCCCGCTGTCATCTGGCCATACATCATCAACCCCTTGCGATCGAGATCGTTGAAATGGTCCCAGGTGGCCCAGTGCGGCACCAGGTTGGAATTGGCGATCAGCACGCGCGGGGCATCCGCATGGGTGCGGAAAATGCCCACCGGCTTGCCCGATTGCACCAGCAGGGTTTCGTCCGCTTCGAGATCGCGCAGGGTGGCGACGATCCGGTCGAAATCCTGCCATGTGCGGGCCGCGCGGCCGATGCCGCCATAAACGACCAGTTCGGCCGGGTTTTCGGCAACGTCGGGGTCGAGGTTATTCATCAGCATCCGCAACGGCGCCTCGGTCAGCCAGCTTTTTGCGCTGATTTCGGTGCCGTGCGGCGCGCGGACCTGACGGGTATTGGAAAGGCGGGTCATGGGCGCTCCTTCAGACCTGTGCGGGCAATCATGTCGAGTTGGGCAAGAAGCGTGGCCAGCACCGGCCGCAGGCGCGCGGCCTTGTCCTTGCGAAAGGTCCAGGGCGGGGCCTCGTCCATATAGGTGGCTTGTGCGATCTCAAGCTGAATTGCGTGCTGCCCAAGGCCGGGCCGGCCATACTGGCGGGTGGTCCAGCCGCCCCGGAAGCGCCCATTGGTGACAGAGCTGAAACCGGACGCCGCCCGGCATGTCGCTGCCGTGGCTTGTTCAATCGCCGCAGCACAGGTCGTGCCATTGTTGGTGCCGATATTCAGGTCCGGCAGGGTGTCATCGAACAGGAACGGGATGCGTGACCGGATCGAATGGCAATCGAACAGGATGGCGGTGCCGTGGCGATCGCGAACCCGGTCAAGCTGGGCCTGAAGGGCGGCATGATAAGGGGCGTGGAGCGCATCGCGACGGCGGGCGATTTCATCCGCGTCGGGGGCGCGCCCGTCGGCATGGATCGGGCGTCCGTCGAAATCGGTCAGCGGGCACAGGCCGGTTGTGTTCTGCCCCGGATACAGGCTGTCGCCCGAAGGGGCGCGGTTGGCGTCGATCACATAGCGGTGGAAGGTCGCGCGCACCCTTGTGGCGCCGGGCAGCAGGCCCTCGTACAGCCGGTCGATGTTCCAGTCGGTATCGGCCAGCGCGCGGCCGGTCTGGTTGAAGGTGTCAAGGATTGTATCCGGCACATGGGTGCCGGTGTGGGGCATACCCAGCACGACGGCGCTGTCGCCTTCGGTCACCTCGACCGGGATCATGGCGTATCCCCCGGCGTGATGCAGGGCGGCAGGCCGGCATCCGTCAGCAGACTGCGGTCGCGCAGCAGGGCCGCCGCAGTTTCGAGATCCGGCGCCAGATAGCGGTCGCCCCTCAGCGGCGGAATGCGCCGGCGCAGTTCGGCGATCACGGATTGCAGCAGCAGGCTGGTTTTCAGCGGCGCGCGATATTCCACCCCCTGCGCGGCGCACAGCAATTCGACCCCCAGAATATGCGACAGGTTCCTTACCATCCGCATTAACCGCCGGGCCCCATGCGCGGCCATCGATACATGGTCTTCCTGATTGGCGCTGGTGGGGGTTGAATCGGTAGAGCAGGGATTGGCCAGGTGCTTGTTTTCACTCATCAGCGCGGCGGTGGTGACCTCGGCGATCATGAAGCCCGAATTCAGCCCCGGCTCGGCGGTCAGAAAGGGCGGCAGATCGAAGGACAGCGCCGGATCCACCATCAGGGCGACGCGGCGTTGGGCGATGGCGCCGATCTCGGCCAGGGCCAGGGCGATCTGATCGGCGGCAAAGGCCACGGGTTCCGCATGGAAATTTCCGCCCGACACGATGCGCCCGGCCGCGACCAGAACCAGCGGGTTGTCGGTGGCGGCGTTGGCCTCGATCTCCAGCGTGGCGGCCGCCTGGCGCAGCAGATCAAGACAGGCGCCGGTCACCTGCGGCTGGCAGCGGATGCAATAGGGATCCTGCACCCGCGCATCACCGTCGCGGTGGCTTTCGCGGATCTCGGACCCTTCCATCAGCGCGCGGATCGCCGCCGCCGCCTCGATCTGGCCGCGGTGACCGCGCAGGGCGTGGATTTCAGGCAGCAGCGGCGCGGTGGAGCCCATGATCGCATCGGTGGTCAGGGCCGAGGTGACAAGCGCGGCTTCGGCCATGCGCCAGGCGTCGAACAGCCCGGCAAGAGCATAGGCGGTGGAGAACTGGGTGCCGTTGATCAGGGCCAGCCCTTCCTTGGCGCCCAGTGTGACCGGGGCAAGGCCCGCCTTGGCCAGCGCCGCGCCGCCAGACAGGGTCCTGCCCGCGAACTCGGCCTCGCCTTCGCCGATCATCACGGCGACCATATGGGCCAGCGGAGCCAGGTCACCCGACGCCCCGACCGAGCCCTGCGCAGGCACGCGCGGCAGCACACCGCGTGCCAGCATTGCTTCGATCAACGCGACGACCTCCATCCGCACTCCCGAAGCGCCCCTGCCCAGCGACAGCAGTTTCAGCGCCATCATCAGGCGCAGCACAGCGGCGGGCATCGGGGGTCCCACGCCCGCGCAATGCGACAGGATCAGGTTGCGCTGCAATTGTGCGGTCTGATCGGGGGCGATGCGCACATGGGCGAGTTTGCCGAACCCGGTATTGACGCCATAGATCGCCTCTTCCCCCGCCGCGGCGCTGGCAATTGCGGCGGCGGCGGCGTGGATCGCCGGATGGGCGGCGGTATCCAGCGTGACCGCGACCCCGTTGCGGTAAACCCGTTCCAGATCGGTCAGCGTGACCTGACCGGGCACAAGCGCGTGTGCGGTCATCTTTCCCCTCCGAATATCCGCCGGTGCAGCGGGTTGAATCCGATGCGATACGTCAGTTCGGCCGGGTGGGTGACGTCCCAGATTGCCAGATCGGCGCGCAGTCCGGGGGCGATCCGCCCGATATCGGCACGCCCCAGCGCAGCGGCGGCGTTGCGGGTGGTGCCGGCCAGGGCCTCTTCCGGCGTCAGGCCGAACAGCGTGGCGGCCATGTTCATCGCCAGCAGCGGCGAGGCCAGCGGGCTGGTGCCGGGGTTGCAGTCGGTGGCCACGGCCATTGGCACATCCGCGGCGCGCAGCAGGGGGACCGGCGGGGCCTGAACCTCGTGCAATGTATAGAACGCGCCGGGCAGCAGCACGGCTATGGTGCCCGCAGCGGCCATCGCAGCCACGCCGTCCGTGTCGAGATATTCCAGATGATCGACCGACAGCGCGCCATAGCGTGCCGCCAGCGCCGCGCCGCCAAGGTTCGACAGTTGTTCGGCATGCAGCCGCACCGGCAGGCCAAGCGCCTGCGCCCGGTCGAACATCCGCGCAATCTGATCGGGGGAAAAGGCGATGCCCTCGCAAAACCCGTCGACCGAATCCACAAGCCCCTCGGACCGGGCGGACTCCAGCGCGGGCAGGCAGATTTCATCGAGATAGGCATCGGCCCGGCCGGCATAGTCTGGCGGTACCGCATGGGCGCCCAGAAAGCTGCGATGCACATGTATGGGCCGCTCCAGGGCGATCCGTGTGGCGACGCGCAGCAGTTTCAACTCGTCCACCAGCGTCAGCCCATAGCCGGATTTAACCTCGATCGTGCAGACCCCTTCGGCAATCATCGCATCGACGCGGGTCAGGGCGTCGGCCAGCAGCGCGTCTTCCGAAACGGCGCGGGTGGCGGTGACGGTCGACATGATCCCGCCCCCCGCCTGCGCGATCTGTTCATAGCTTGCCCCTTGCTGGCGCATCTCGAATTCGCGCGCGCGGGTGCCGCCGAACACCACATGGGTATGGCAATCGATCAGCCCCGGTGTGACCAGCCGCCCGCCGCAATCCTCGACCGGCAGGTTCGACAGGTCAGGGGGCAGATCGGCCGCCGGGCCGCAATAGCGGACGATCCCCCGGTCCATCGCAATGGCCGCGCGCGGTATCAGGCCATAGGGCGGACCGCCCGGTGCCATGCTGGCCATCGTCAGATTGATAAGGCATTTCGACGTCATGGGTGCTTTCGCGGCTTGATCGGATTGTTCATAATGCGATTATGTCTGGACATATTAACTAATCAATCTGGAAATCCGCTGATGCAGGCTCTGTGGTCAAAAACGGCGCTTTTGCCCGAGGGCTGGCGCGAAAATGTGCGGATCGAACTTGATCCGACGGGGCATATCGGGGCCGTGCGCAGCGATACGCCGCGCCGGGGGGACGAGGCCGAGTCGCTTGCCATAATGCTTCCGGCGGCTGTGAACCTGCACAGCCATGCCTTTCAGCGGGCGATGGCCGGCCTTGCCGAGGCCCGCGGCCCGCAGGGACGTGACAGTTTCTGGACATGGCGCCAGCTGATGTATCGCTTTCTGGATGTCCTGCTGCCCGAGGATGTCGAGGCGATTACCGCCTTCGCGCAGATGGAAATGCTAGAGGCGGGCTTTGCCGCGGTGTGCGAGTTTCATTACCTGCACCACCGCGCGGGCGGGGCGGCGTATGACGATAGTGGCGAGTTGTCGGCGCGGATCGCGGCGGCGGCGGCGCGTAGTGGCATCGGGCTGACGCTGTTGCCGGTGCTCTATCAGCAGGGCGGATGCGATGGTCGCGCGCTGGAGGGCGGGCAAAGGCGGTTTGGCAATACCCGCGACAGCTTTGCCCGTGTGGTGGAACGGGCCGAGGCCGCCGTTGCCGCCCTGCCGGGGGACAGTCATGTGGGTCTGGCCCCGCATTCGCTGCGCGCGGTGCCGCCAGAGGCAATCGTGGAACTGCGGCGGATGCGGCCCGACAGGCCGTTTCACATGCATCTGGCCGAACAAGCCGCCGAAGTGAAGGAGGTGGAGACCGCCCATGGCACGCGCCCGGTGTCGCTGGTGCTGGATCGTTTCGGGCCGGATGCGAACTGGTGCCTGATCCACTGCACCCAGATGACAGCGGCGGAAACCCGCGCCCTTGCTGCAAGCGGCGCGGTCGCGGGGCTGTGCCCGATCACCGAGGCCAGCCTGGGCGACGGCGTGTTCGACGCGGTGCGCTTTGCCGACGCGGGCGGCACCCTGGGGGTGGGGACGGATTCCAACATCCGCATTTCGCTGGCCGGGGAATTACGGGCGCTGGAATACGGACAAAGGCTGCGCGACAAGGGGCGGGCGGTTCTGGCGGGGCCGGGGCGTTCGACCGGGCGGTGGCTGTATGATGCGGCGCTGCGCGGCGGGGCGCTGGCGGCCGGGCGCCAAAGCGGCATGATCGCAGCGGGCGCGCGCGCCGATCTTCTGGCACTGGACGGTGGGGCGGTCGATCTTCTGGCGCGGCGGGGCGATGCCATTCTGGATGCGTTCGTCTTTGCCCGGGGCGACGCCATCCGGGATGTCTGGAGCGCGGGGCGCCATGTGGTGCGGGACGGGCGGCATGTCGACCGCCCCCGCCTGACGCTTGCGTATCGCGACAGACTGCAGCGGGTGATGGGGGCCTTATGACCGGCGGAACTGTACGTTCATGGAAACTGATTGTCGAAGAGGTGACCCGGCGCATTGCCCAGGGCCGCTGGGCGCCGGGGGCGATGATCCCGAACGAGGCCGATCTTGCGACGGAATTCGGATGTTCGCGCAGCACCGTGAACCGCGCGTTGCGGGCGCTGGCGGATCAGGGTGTGCTGGAGCGTCGGCGCAAGGCGGGGACACGGGTGCGCGAAATCCCCGAAAGCCATGCGCGGCTTGATATCCCGGTGGTGCGTCAACAGGTGGAACGGCGCGGGGCCGACTATGGCTATCATCTGCTGGAGCATGACCTGACCGCGCCGCCCGCCGTGGTGGCAGCGGTGCTGAACCTGCCCGAAGGGGAACCGGCGCTGCATCTGCGGTGTCTGCATTTCGCCGATACCCAGCCTTTCGTGTTCGAGGATCGCTGGATCAACACACGGGCCGTCCCGGTCGCCCTGCAGACCGATTTCACCGCGCTCAGCGCCAATGAGTGGCTGGTGCGCAACGTGCCCTTCACCACGGGCGAGATCAGGTTGTCCGCGGCCCTTGCCAGCGCGCAGGAGGCAGAGTTTCTGGGATGCGCGCAGGGGGCGCCGGTCTTTGTGCAGGATCGGGTCACCAGGGACGGCGCCGCAGTGGTAACCGCCGTGCGCAACGTATATGCGCCGGGCTATGCGATGCGCTTGTCCCTGTGACCGGCGTTACAGGTGGTCTTGTAATTGGCGTTGCAATCGCCCAGTCAGCCACGCACGATACCAATCGGGGAGATCGTGTATGCAGCGCGCCGACAGTGACAATATCGAAAAGCGCGGGCTTGACCTGTTGGTCGGCCTTGCCGTCAAGAACGAGCGCGCCCAGGCAGGGATGACCCTGGCCGAACTGTCCGGCAGGTCGGGGGTGTCGGTGCCGATGATTTCGAAGATCGAGCGGGGGCAGGTTTCGGCCTCGCTCAGCACGTTGAACGCGCTGGCACAGGCCATCGGCGTGCCGATCATCAATTTCTTCGCCGAAACGGTCGAGATCGGCGAGGTTTCGCTGGTGCGGGCGGGCGAGGGGATCACCGTGCGCCGGGCGGGATCGACCTATGGTCACAGCTATAAACAGCTGGGCCGGGTCGAAACGGACCATCTGGAGTTTGAAACCTTTCTGATCACACTGGAAGGGCCAGTCGCCGGCACCCCGATTTTCCAGCATCCCGGGGTGGAATTGATGCATTTCGTCGACGGCAAGCTGACCTACAGGATCGGCGAGGAAACCTATGACCTGGAGCGCGGCGATACGCTGACCTTCGAGGCCGGGGTGCCGCATGGCCCTGTGCGGATCGACACGCCGCAGGCGTCTTTTCTGACTGTGATCGCCAAGGCAAAATAACGGCGGCATATTTTCCCTTGAGGAAAAATATTTCCCAATGGTAGATTTCTGCAGGCCCAAATGCGGAGAATCCTTCTGTGGCGAATGATGTTCTGACCCCGATCACCCAGGCCCTGAACGAGGGCGCACTCAGCCGTCGGGAGCTCAAGGCGCTGATGCAGCGCTCGGACCGGCCGGCGCTGATACACCTGGCCATCTGGGGCGTCGCATTGCTATGCACCGGGTCGCTTGTCTGGCTGGCAATGGGCACATTGTGGGTCTGGCCGGCGATGTTCGTGCACGGCATCCTGATGGTGCATCATTTTTCGCTTCAGCATGAATGCGTGCATTACACGCCGTTCAAGACCCGCTGGCTGAACGATGTCGCGGGCAATATCTGCGGCTTCATCATCGCGTTGCCGCATCAGTTTTTCCGCTATGAGCATTGCGACCACCACACGCACACGCAGCTCAAGGGCAAGGACCCCGAATTGATCGAACTGCCGATCTCGGTCTGGGCGTACCTTTGGTATATCTCGTCCATCCCCTATTGGACGACCAAGGGAAAAGAATTCGCCCGCCATATCGCGGGCCACGTCACCGAACATGAAAAGAGCTTTCTGCCGGAAGAGGTTTATAAAACGGTGTTCCGGGAGGCGCGGATCATGGCCGGGCTTTATGCCGCGATCCTGATCCTCTGCATCGTCACCGGCTGGTGGGCGCCGCTGTGGTACTGGTGGCTGCCCGTCTTGTTGGGCGAGCCGGCGATGCGCTGGATCCGCCTGACCGAGCATGTGGGCCGTCCCAATGTGCAGGACATGCGCGAAAATACCCGCACCAATATCATCAGCAAACCGTTGGCTTTTCTGAGCTGGAACATGAATTATCACGCCGAGCATCACTATGCCGCCTCGGTGCCATTCTATGCGCTGCCGAAGCTGCATGAAAAGCTCAAGGGCTATGTCCATGTCGAAGAGCGCGGCTATCTGGGCGCGCATCTGGATATCCTCGGGCAACTGACCGGACGCAAGCCGCGCAGTGATATGGACGGGCAGAAGGCATGACCGCAGCGGGCCGGGAAAAAACCTGGCAGGATTTGATCGCTGTGGCGGACCTGGAACAGGGCGACGCCACGCCGGTGACCCTGGGCCGGCGCGAGTTGGCCGTGTTCGACACGGTGGATGGCATATTCGTCAGCCTTGCCCGCTGCACCCATGGCGCGGCCAATCTGTGCGACGGGTATTTCGATGGCCGGACTATCGAATGCCCCCTGCATCAGGGCCTGTTCGACGCCCGGACGGGACAGCCGAAAGCCGCGCCCGCGCGCGTGCCCCTGCGCATGATCGAGGCGCGCGTGCGCGATGGCCGGGTGCAGGTATTTATCTGAGAAAGGAACAGGGCATGTCAGCCTGGATCAAGATGATTTCCGATGCGGACGCGGATGACGGGCTGCTGGAGGTCCTGTCGCTTGCCCGCACCCCGCATGGCACGGTCGATAACGTGATGCGTGTGCATTCCCTGCGTCCCAACACGATGCGCGGCCATGTGATCCTGTATCGGGCGGCGTTGCATGACGATGCGAATACATTGCCGACATGGCTGCAGGAGACGATCAGTTCCTATGTCTCGATCCTGAACGATTGCCCCTATTCTCTGGCCAATCACTGGAAGAACGCGCGCCATCTGATTGGGGACGCGGCAAAGGCCGACGCGATCGAACAGGCGATGCAGGCCCGCCGCCCCGAGGAGGCGCTGGACGGGGCCGAACTGGCGCTGATGCGCTATGCCGAAAAGCTGACGCTGCGCCCCGGCGAGATGGTCGAGGCGGATGTCGTCATGCTGAAAGCGGCGGGGCTGGATGACGGTGAGATTCTGGAGGCCAATCAGATCATCGGCTATTTCAACTACGTCAACCGCCTTCTGAACGGGCTTGGTGTGACCACCGAGGGGGATGTTGTGGGCTATTATGCCGAAGATGCGGCGAAATAAGCCTTGCTGTGCGAATTTTCTTGAGAATTTTCCCTTTAGGAAATAAATCTCCTGATAGGATAATTTCCCAGGAGATTCCCCATGGGCTTCGCGACTGCGCGCAAGGTTGATGCCGATGTCATCCCGGTTGTCGATATCACCCCCCTGCGGGACGGCACCGATCCGGTCGCCGTGGCCAAGGCGCTCCATGCTGCCAGCAAGGGGCTTGGGTTCATCTATGTCAAAGGCCACGGTATTCCCGGTGAGGTGATCGATGGCGCCCGCGCCGCGGCCTATGCGTTTTTCCATGCCGACCCGGCGCTGAAGGAAAGCGTGCGCATCTCGCCCAAGCATCGCGGCTGGCTGGGACAGGGCGGCGCGAAAATGCAGGACGGCGCCAAGGCGGATCTCAAGGAAAGTTTCATCTGGGGGTATCAGGACGCGGCTGGCACCACGCCTGAGGATCACGCCCTGCGCGGCCCCAACCAGTGGCCCGCCTTCCAGCCCGATCTGGAAGAAAAGGCGATGTCCTATTTCGACCACGCCCATGCGGTGGCGCATCACCTGATGCGCGGCTTCGCGCTGGGCCTGGATCTGGAACCGGAATTCTTTCTGAAATCCGCCGACAAGCCGCTCAGCCGCTGTTCCTTTGTCTATTACCCGCCGCAGGATGCGGGCCTGGGGACCGATCAGTTCGGTGTCGGCCCGCACACGGATTTCGGGGTGCTGACGGTACTGTGCCAGGATGATGTGGGCGGGCTTCAGGTGGAAGATATAAACGGCGAATGGATCGAGGCACCGCCGATCCCCGGCACGCTTTTGGTCAATGTCGCCGATTTGCTGGGCCGCTGGACGGATGGTGCCTATAAGTCCACGCCGCACCGGGTGGTCAATGCCTCGGGGCGGGAACGGATGTCGCTGGTGCTGGCCTTCGATCCCAATCCCGAGACGGTGATCGACGCGCGCAAGGTGTTTGGCCCCGATCATGCGCCCAACGAGCCGCCGATTACCTGCGGCGATTATCTGATCTGGCGGTTCGGCAAGGCCTTTGCCTATCGAACGTCCTGAACATGCGTATGGACCCGCATATCGCCCCCGACAGCCTGGCGGAAAGCGCCCGAAACCTGCTGTTGAACTGTGCCGGGTTTCAACCCGGCGACACGGTGGTCATCTGCCGCGAGGATGCCAGCCACGGCTGGTATGACGACGATGCCGTCAATGCCGTGGCGCAAGAGGCGGCGCGGCTGGGCCTGTCGGTCAGCCTGTGCGACGCGGCGCCACCCGACGCCGAACAGGCCGCCCCGCTGCGCGATGCAATCGCATCGGCCGCCAACATCGTCTATTTCGCGCGGATCGGCGATCACGACCGTTTCGGTGATCTGACGCGGGGCGCAAAGCGGGTCATGGTCTATGCCCGCACCGCGCCGGCGCTTGCGTCGGATTATGGGCGCACGGATTACCGGGCGATGATGGCCCTGAAACAGGCCGTCGATGCGGTGGTCTTCGCGGCACAGCAGATCACGATCACCTGCCCGCTGGGCACCCGCGTGACGGGTGCGGTGGCCGGAGGCCCCGGCGCGGCGCCACAGGATGTGACCGTCAAACGTTTTCCGCTGGGGGTTCCGGCGCCGGTCCCGGCGGCGGGGTTTCATGGCCAGGTGGCCGTGGCCGGCGCGCTTACCCCCACTGGCAACCGCGCCTATGATCCGCCGGTCCTGCCGGTCAGCCAGCCGGTGATGGCCCGGATCGCACAGGGCCGAATCCTGAGCTTCGAAGGCGCGGCAGAGGTCACATCGGCGATCAATGACCATTATCGCCGTGTGGCGGGGCGTTTCGGGATCGACCCTTTCGTGGTACATTCATGGCATGCAGGGCTGCACCCGGGCTGTGCCTATTTTCCAGACTCCGGCGCCAATTCCGACTATTGGTCGAATACGATATTCAGCAGTCCCCGCGTGCTGCATTTCCATACCTGCGGCGCCTTCGCACCGGGCGAGATATGCTGGAACATCATCGATCCGACCGTGCATATTGACGGCCAGGCGTTGTGGCGGGCCGGGCGGTTGCAGCCCATGGCTTTTGCGCCGCTCAGGGGTATTCTGGAACGGTGGGGCGTTCTGAAGGATCTGTTTCGATAACGGAACGCGGCGAAGGGCGGGATGCGGTCACGCGCCGGACAGCCGGGCGCGTGACCATAGCTTTGCTCCCCAAGCCGTGTCAGGCGTTTTGCGGTTGCACGCGCCGGGTGGTCTGTGGAAGTTGTAGGGGGGACCGGTCTCGACCGATCTGGAATTCCTTGCATTGGCAGATCGGTCGGCTGGTCCAGCAAGAAGAGGAAAACCCGAAGCATGTATGCATCCCACGGCTTTCTTCGCTCGGATATCGGCGATGTCGATGTCGTTTTCCACGATGGGCTTTATCACCTGTACCATCTGGTTTTGCCCAACCATGACTTCATCGCCCACGCGGTAAGCGAGGATGCCATGACCTGGCGCCGCGTGAAAAATGCGCTGTTCGTCGGCGAGCCCGGCGACTGGGACGACGACATGCTGTGGACGATGCATGTCACCCCGGACCCGGACCGCCCCGGCGCGTGGCGGATGTTCTACACCGGTCTTTCGCGGGCGGAATATGGCAGAGTGCAGCGCGTCGGCCTTGCGCGATCCGATGACCTTTATACCTGGACGCGCTGCGACGACGGGCAGTATCCGCTTGAAGTGACCGGAATTCACTATGAATCGCGCATTGATGAAGGCCGCGAATGGGTCAGCTTCCGCGATCCGTTCTTCTTTCACGAACCCGAGACCGGTCAGCGGCTGATGCTCAGTTCGGCGCGTGTCAAGGATGGCCCGGTCATCCGGCGTGGATGCGTCGGGTTGGCGCGGGAGGTGGCACCAGACCGATTCGAGTTCGAGGCGCCGCTGCACCGCCCCGGCCTGTATGACGATATCGAGGTGCCGAACCTGTTCCGGTTCGGCGAGCGGTATTTCCTGCTGGGCTCGATCCGCGAGGATACCAAGATCCATTACTGGTATGCCGATCAGGCGCAGGGACCTTATGAGAATTTCGTCGATAACGTGCTTTTGCCGCATGGCAACTACGCCGCCAGAATCTGCCGCAACGGCGCGCAGGTTCTGCTGTTCAGCTTTTTCGCCAAAAGCGAACAGGTCCAAGGGCGCGAATTCGTCAAAAAGCTGCTGCCGCCCCCGAAAGAACTGGTCGCCGGTCGGGACGGGCGGCTGCGCCTGAAATCCTATCGCGGCTTCGGCGATCTGGTGACCAGCGCCACCAAGGTCACCGCGGCGGCGCAATGCCGGTCGCTTTACCGCAATCCCTATGCGCGGGTCGAAGACAGGGAAGACGGCATTTTCCTGTCCTGCCGCAGCGGGTACGAAGCCTTTCTTCTTCCGGGCGTTCACGATAATTTCCGCCTGCGCAGCGAGGTCGATCTGGACGGATCCGGCAAATGCGGGCTTGTGCTGCGGGTCAATGACGACGGCGACGGATATTACCTTGCGCTGGATCTGATGAACGGGATCGCCCGGATCCGCGCCTGGGGCACCAACCCCCATCCTGAATTCGAACATGCGTTCCGCTATCAGGAATTGCAGGACGGCCATTTCCCCGGCGCAGGCGACCCCGTGCCCTGGCAGATCGAGGTCGTCGCGCATGGCATGTATCTGGAAGTTTCGATAAACGGCTATGTCATCCTCAGCCTGGTGGATGACGGCTATCACGAAGGCGGCATCGGGTTTTACGCGGAATCGGCCAACCTGTGCCTGCGCAACATCTCGATCGAGACCCTCAGCAGGCCCGTGGTCGAACATGCGTCCGAGTCGGTCTATACGGCGACCCGGCCGACCGATCTGTCCGCAGGCGACCCGGACACGGGGCATGAGGCATGATTGCCGCGCAACCCGACACCACCGAGCGCTGGCTGCTGGTCAGTGATGTGGACGACACCCTGACCGGGGACGCCCCGGCGCTGTCGCGGTTGTGCACGGTGCTGGCGCAGCATCGCGGGCGCGTCATCGTGGCGCTGAATTCCAGCCGGCCGTCGGACAGTGTGGACGCAACGCTTGCCCAGACCTTTCCGCAAGGTTTCGTTCCCGATGCGATCATCACCGCCATGGGCACCGAAATCCGCGTCGGCGGGAACTGGGCCGCAGCCTGGTCGCGGCAATTCGAAAGCTGGCCGCGCGACGCGATTTTCGCGCTGGTCACCGGCCTGGGCTTTCGGCCCCATGCCCAAGAGTTCCAGACCCGTGCCAAGGCCAGCTTCGCGGTGCCGCGCGGCGCGGATCAGACAAAGGTCGCGGAGGCGCTGGCCCAATCCGGCCTGCCCTGCCGGATCATCGCCTCGGGCCGCGACGATCTGGACATCCTGCCGCCGCAGGCCGGCAAGGACGCCGCCACCCGCTTTCTGGCCCGCGAACTGGGTATCGCCCCTGCGCGCGTGGTTGCGGCCGGCGACTCGGCCAATGACCTTGCGCTGTTCCACGCGGCCGCGCGGGCCATCGCTGTGGGCAATGCCCGCCGGGAACTTATCGACGCGATGCCGGTTGAAAAGAGTTACCACGCGCGCAAGGACCATGCCGCCGGCGTTCTGGAAGGCCTTGTCCGGTGGGGCGTTCTGCCCGCCTGACGCCGCCGCCGGGCAGCATTCAAAACCCGGCCGCACCGCGAGACCCGGTGCGGTAAAATAATAGAACAAAGGCATTATCGACAATGGCTCAACAGCATACTGGTTCGCTCCTGATGATCTCGCTTCACGGTTATGTGGCGGGGTCCCCGGAACTTGGAAAGCCCGATACCGGCGGGCAGGTGGTTTTCGTTCTGGAACTGGCCAAGCGGTTCGCGCGGCTGGGCTATCAGGTCGATGTCATGACCCGGCAGTTCGAGGATCAGCCGGCCGAGGATATCGTCAACGACAATCTGCGGATCTGGCGCATCCCCTTTGGCGGCAACGATTTTATCCGCAAAGAGGACATGCACGACTGGTACGGCGATTTCGTTACCAACGGGCTGGCCGCGATCCGCAAACGCGACCTGCATTATGACGTGGTGAACAGCCATTACTGGGATGCGGGCATCTGTGGTCAGAAAATCGCCGAAGAACTGCAGATCCCGCATATCCACACGCCCCATTCGCTGGGCTGGTGGAAGCGGCACGACATGGCCGGCGCCGACGCCGCGGAAACCGCAGGCTACCGGTTCGAAGAGCGGATCCAGAAGGAATTCGTGCTCTATCGCAACTGCGACCACATCATCGCCACCAGTGAACAGCAGGTCGATCTGATCAGCGAAGAATACAAGCTGCCGCGCGACCATATCACGATGATCCCGCCGGGCATCGACGAGCAGCGCTTTACCCCCGCCCCGCCGGAAAGGGTGGCGGCGGCGCGGGCCCGCCTGGACATCAGATCGACCGACGTTTTCGTCGTGGGCCGCGCGGCCGAGAACAAAGGCTACGATCTGATCATCCGGGCCTTGCCCGCGCTGAAAGTGCTGCAACCCGATGCCCGGCTGGTTCTGGCAGCCGGCGCCAATTCGGAAAGCGATCTGATGCTGCTGCAACAGTGGAAGGCCGTCGCCGCCAAGGCCGGCGTGGCCGATGCGATCAGCTGGCGCGGCTATGTCGCCGACGAGGATCTGGCTGACCACTACCGCGCGCCCGGCGTGTTTGCCCTTCCGTCGCGCTATGAACCCTTCGGGATGACCGCAGTCGAGGCGATGGCGTGCGGCACCTCGGCCGTGCTGACCATCCATGGCGGGCTGTTTGAGCAGATCGAATTCGGTCGCCATGCCCTGGTCGCCGACCCCACACGCCCGACGGAATTCGCGGCCATGCTGAACATGCCCCTGCAATACCCATGGCTGCGCGAAACCCTGACGGTCGAAGGGGCGCGCTTTGCCCGCCGTGTGTTCGGCTGGACCGGCATCGCACGGCGCACGCTCAACGTCTTCGAGCATTTCAAAGGCCGCTATGACGCCTATCAGACCGAAGAGTTCGACTGAATCGACAGGGGCGCGGCCTGTGAACCGGCCCGAAAAACCGTCCCCATAGCGGGGTGTGGATCTGCCCCGTTTTCGTGCCGCTCCAAGTGCTCGTTCAGGTCACCTTTCGGCCGAAGGCGACAGGGCTTTTCCAACCCAGTGCGAGTGTCGCCGGCGCGGATTGTAGAAGCCATGCTGACGCAGGATTTCTGATAGTCATGTGAACAAGACTGGGCCACGATCCGTGTGATGGATACAGCCCTTGGGCGGTGCCCTGAATCCTTTCCATACCGGAAAGAAGGGACATATCGCATATTTCATGGATGACTGAGGTATCTGCCGAAAAACTCACTTTGTTTCCGGCATCTGCGCTCACTCCTCCCCGCTCACCTTCCCCCGCATTGCCTTCACCTCGCCACGTACCTTCTTCGCCTTCAGTCGCCGTTTCTTAGCGCCCAGCGTCGGCTTTGTGGCCACCCGGCGTTTCGGCGCGACCAAGGCGGCGCAGATCAGGTCCGCCAGCCTCTCCCGCGCGATCTCTCTGTTTCTGGCCTGATGGCGGGTCTCGTCGCAGAAGATCACCAGCGCGCCCTCTTTGGTCCAGCGCCGTCCGGCCAGCCGCCGCAGCCGCGTCTTGACCGGGCCGGGCAGGTTGGGGGATCGCTCGGCCTCGAACCGCAGTTCGACGGCCGTTGAGACCTTGTTCACATTCTGCCCGCCAGGGCCCGAGGCGCGGGTGAACGTCTCGGTCAGTTCCCAGTCTTCGATGCTGATCTGATCGCTGATGCGGATCATCGGGCGGGCCTTTGTTGCGAGCGGGGTCGCGGCAAACCTACAGGGGTCGCCGCCAAACCAAAAGGGCTGCCGGAAGACGGCAGCCCTTCGAGTATCTTGGGAGATGGGCCAGTTAGAGCAAAGCCCAATCAGGGATGTTCGACCCTCTGGATTGCCTTCAGGTCACGGCCTCCCCAACTGTTCGGACACCTCTCTCCAATATCACTCTAGACACTGGACCACCTCCTTTCTGCTGCTGCCGTTAGAGGTAGGGTGCCACAGATTTAGTGTAAGTCAAAGCAAATCACGCAACCCGTGCCATCAAGCGCCCAACAATTAGGCGAAACGGCAGGAGTGCCACCAAAGCGAGCGAAAGTTTGACAAACCAGTCCGCCGTGGCCAGCGAAACCCACAGCGGCACGACCGGCCCGACCCCAAGCAGCGGCAACATCTCGCCCGCCCAGGACACGTCATTGGCCGGTTCCAGAAAGCCCAGCGTGGCGGAAAACGCGACGCTGAAGAAGATCGCCGTATCGACGGACGACCCCACCAGCGTGGACGCCAGCGGCGCGCGCCACCATGCCCCGTCGCGCAGGCGGTTGAAGATCGCCACATCCAGCAATTGCGCGACCAGAAAGGCCAGACCCGAGCCAAGCGCGATGCGCAGCGTGACCAGCGGGCCGAACTCGCCCATGATCTGCGTCCCGATGAATGAGCAGGCAACGCCGACCACGAAACCCGACAGCACGACCTTACGCGCCGGCCCCACGCCGTAGACGCGGTTCATCACGTCGGTCACCAGAAAGGCGAAAGGATAGGTGAAGGCGCCCCAGGTCAGCCACTGGCCGAACAGGTATTGCACCAGAATGTTGGAGGCCACGACAATGGCGGCCATGGCGAGAACGCCGGGAAGAAGTTTGCGGGTCATATGTGTGATCCGTTTTTACAAGGTTGCGGAGACTTGGCCCGCCTTTCGGGCGAACGCGCCCTGCTACCGCCCCTTGCTGCCGAACGCAAGCCCCTGACGCAGGCGGTATTCCACGAATTCGGTGCGCTGGAAGACCCTGAAATTATCGTCAGAGATCATCGTCAGCCGGATGTCGCCCGCACCGTCGCGCCACACGCTGAGCCCTTCCAGATTGTCGTGCAGCCCGGCCGGGGTGGTCAGCAGCACCTCTTCCTCGCGCGGTCCGGCCCCGGTCAGGGTGAACCGGCGCACCCGGCTGCGAAACCCGAAGATGCCGCGAAAATCCCGCTCCAGCAGATAAAACTTGCCGCCCGGCCCGAAATCGGCACCCACCGGCAGAAAATCGCCGCGCCGGGGCAGGGTAAAGGGCCGGGTCCAGCGGCCATTGCGGTAGCGATAGACCGGAAACGGCCGGTCAAGGCTGCCAGAGCGTTCAGGCAGCGTATAAAGCGCGCCATCCGGGCCGATCGCCAATGCCTCCAGCGACGAATTGTTCTGCATTGCCCGGAATTCCACCGGGCGCGGCAGCCAGGCGGCCTCGGATCCGGTGTCGCGATAGGTCCAGACCCGGTGATAGCCTTCGAACGACACATAAAGCCGCCCGTCGGGGCGCCGGGCCAGCCCTTCGGCATCCACATTGATCCGCTTCACGGGGTTGCCGTCGGTATCGCGGATCGGGGCCAGGGTTACATCCGTGACCCCGCTGATACGCCCCGCCTGCCGCGCGATGCGCCCGGACACGAATGTCCCGCGATCCGAAACCGCGACGAAGCCACCACCGTCATCGTCCAGTTCCAGCCCCGAAAGCCCACCGAAGCCGGGATTGTCCACCGACCACGCCACCTGCCCTGCAAACTCTGCCGGCCCGGTGGCCGTGGTGGCGGGCAGGTTACCGGACAGCACGATCAGAAGCGCGATCAGCGAGAGGCCAAGACTTGTGCGCATTGGCCCGGCAGATCCTCCATCGTATAGTCGCGCGCGCCGCGCTTTTTCGGGGTTTTCCCGGCCGGTTTCTTCGCCGTCTTCTTCGGCGGGTTCAGGTAATCGGTAACCCACCATTCCAGCGTTTCGTCACAGCCGTCGCCACCCTTTGACAGCTCGGCCACGGTGGGTTTCTGAGTCTGGCACAGGGTCGATCCGGCGGGGCATTTCAGGCGCACGTGGAAATGCGTGTTATGGCCGTAAAGCGGGCGGATTTTTTGCAGCCAGACCTTGTCGCTGCGCCGCGCGGTCTTGCACATCTCGACCTTCACCGGCGCGGTGACAAAGACGCGGTCCACCGCCGGATCAAGCGCCGCGGCCTTCAGGATGTTGTAATGGGCGCGGGCGAAATTGCCATTCACACTGCGCTGATCGGCACTGCGCACATTCAGCGAGCTGATCTTTTCACGCTCGGCCCGGCCAAGGTTCAGCCGCCGGGGCGGCAGCATCCAGATATCCGCGTCCAGCCCGATCTGATGCGAGGCATGGCCGCTGGTCATCGGCCCGCCGCGCGGCTGGCTGATATCGCCGATATACAGCCCGGCCCAACCCTGGCGCGTGGCCTCGGCGCTCAGCCGTTGAATGAACGCGATCATGTCGGGATGGCCCCAGTTGCGGTTGCGGCTTAGCCGCATCGCCTGCCATGTCGGGCCGGTTTCGGGCAATTGCACCAGCCCGGCACCGCATCCCTTGGCATAGGTGCCGATCGCGGCGGGAACATGCGCCGAGCCGGTTCTCTTGGCGCCGAACAACTGATTGGCCTTTTGCTGCGCCACGCCGGGCGCGGGCATCGCAAGGCTCAGGAAGAGGAGGCAAAGGAAGATGCGGCCCATGTTTCTGCTCGTTCGCCGTCGGGTTTCACCCAGAGTAGCAGGAAAAGCCCCATAAGAAAAAGGAAGATGAGCGGAGTAATGCCAAGTTGCTGTGACCCGGTCAGGTCGGTGACCACCGCGATCGAAAACGGCGCCAGGAACGATGTCGCCTTTCCCGCCAGCGCGAACAGGCCGAAGGCTTCGGTCATCCGGCGCGGATTGGCCTGCCGCACCATCATCGACCGGCTGGACGCCCCCAGTGCGCCGCCGGCCGCCCCGATCACTGCGCCCAGCCCGAAGAAGGCAAGATCGGGCGCGCTGGATCCCGGCGCGACCGCCACCCCAAGAACCGCCTGACGCGAAACCAGCGTGACGCAGATCGCGACAAGGGTCAGCACCACCACGCAGACCACGATCACCGGCTTGGGGCCGAACCTGCGATCCGCGTACCCGCCCAGCCACGCGAAAAGCGCGCCGGTGATGGCGGCAAGGATGCCGAACTTGCCCATATCGACCGGCGTCCAGCCCAGAACCCCGAACGCATAGATGCCGCCGAAGGCATAGATGCCGCTCAGCGCGTCGCGATAGAACATGGACGAGCCCAGATAGGCGAACAGGCTGCGGTTGTCGGGTAGGTGGCGCAGGGTCTGGCGCAGCTCGGGCAGGGCCGAGCCGACCGCCTGCCGGATGGTCAAGGCGTCCGGCTGTTTCGGATCGCGCACCCACAGGAAGAACGGGATCATGAAGACCACATACCAGATCGCGGTAAACGGCCCTACCGCGCGCGTATCCTCGCGCAGCGCCGGATCAAGCCCCAGAACCGGCGGCAGGCCCAGCATCGTCTTGCCGGTTTGCGCATCGGCCTGGAACAGCGCCAGCATCGCGATCAGCGACACCACCCCGCCGACATAGCCAAGCGCCCAGCCATCGCCCGAAATCTTGCCGACCTCTTTTTGCGTCCCGAGGTCGGGCAGCATCGCATTTGTAAAGATCGTGGCGAATTCCATCCCGATCAACCCGACGCCGAAGGACAACAGCGTCAGGGTTAGGTTGAAATTGCCGGGTGCGGCATACCACAGCCCCCAGGCGCCACAGACATAGCACAACGAAAAGAACCAGATGAACCGCGTTCGCCCGCCCGCGCGATCGGCAATCGCACCCAATACCGGCGCAAGGACCGCAATCAAAAGACCCGCCGCCGCGATGCCATAACCCCACGCCGCCTGCGCCTGCGCCCCATCTTTCAGCAGATCCGCCACATAGGGCGCAAAGATGAAGGTCAGCAGAAGCGTGGCATAGGGCTGACTGGCCCAGTCGAAGAAATACCACCCCCAGATGCGCCGTTTCGCAGACACCTGCCCCATTGCGTTTTCCCCTTGCCCGCCTGCCGGAATAAGACCGGCAAAACCGGGGCCGCGCAAGGGGGCGCGCGGCGCTTCAGGGCTCGGGCGGCCAGGGGCGCGTATCTTCGGCCGCGATCCAGGCCGCGGCCCAGCCCGGCAATTCGGGCGACGGATCGGTCAGCCCCATCGCCGCCAGCACCCGGTCGGGGGTGACGATACCGTTCTTGTCGGTCACGGCGGACCGGTACAGCGCCTGACTGGTGCATTCGCCGTTCTTCCACATCGACTGCACCAGATAGATGAACCGGTGATCCCAGCCCACACAGCGCGAGCGCATCTCGATCCGGTCGAACATCCGCACCCGGCGGCGATAGCGGATCGAGCTGCCGGCGATGGTCAGCGCCCAGCGCTTCTGGCGCAATACGGCGATCAGGCCCATCCGGCTTGCCATCGGTATCCGCCCCAGATCGTACAGCGTCAGCGTCCGGCCGTTGTTCAGCTCCAGCCAGAAATCCAGATCCCACGGCCAGCAGATATGGTGCGACACATGGGTGCCGGTCAGCGGCAGCCTGGGATCGTTGCGATGAACGACCATCTCTTTGACAAGGCGTATAAACGGGTACATCGCGGCTCCTTTACCGCACACCCTGACGCGGGCGCGGATCAGGTCAAGCGCAAACGCTGCGTTAAATGGTTGTCACCGCAGGCCCTTGCCCTTACTTCACATGGGCAACATCCGGCCGAAAGAGACCTGCATCATGTTTTCGCTTCTTCAGATCCTGCTTTTGATCCTCGACATCGTCTGGTTCGTCATCATCGTCCAGATTATCATGAGCTGGCTGATCAGCTTTCAGGTGCTCAACCTGCGTCAGCCGCTGGTGGCCCAGCTTTGGGACGGGCTGAACCGGCTGCTGGAACCGCTTTATGGCCCGATCCGGCGCATCCTGCCCAATACCGGCGGTCTTGATCTGGCACCGCTGATCGTGCTGGTTGCGATCTACGCGCTGCGTATCGTCATCAGCAACAACATCTACGCCTTCGCCTGAGGTCTTGTAGCCCCAGGCCCGACATGGGATGGTCTGGCAAAACAGAGCAGTTTGCCAAAAACCACAGGTCCCATGCCCCGCGCCGATGAGCTTTTAGCCTCCGTCTTCGGATTCTCAGACTTCCGCCCCGGTCAGGCCGAAATCGTGCAGGCCGTCACCGCAGGCCGCAACACGCTGGCGATCATGCCTACCGGCGGTGGCAAATCGCTGTGCTTTCAACTGCCCGCCCTGTGCCGAGACGGGGTGACGGTGGTGATCTCGCCGCTGATCGCCCTGATGCGCGATCAGGTCCGCGCGCTGCGCGAGGCAGGCGTGGCCGCGGGCGCGCTGACCTCGGGCAATACGGATGAAGAAACCGACGCGGTGTTCCGCGCCCTCGACGCGGGCGAGCTGAAGCTTTTGTACATGGCGCCCGAACGGCTGGCCTCGGGCGGGGCGGTGAACATGCTGCGCCGGGTCGGCGTCAGCCTGATCGCGGTGGACGAAGCCCATTGCGTCAGCCAGTGGGGCCATGATTTCCGCCCCGATTACCTGCGCATCGGCGAGTTGCGCCGCACCCTGGATGTGCCGCTGGCCGCCTTTACCGCCACCGCCGACGCCGAAACCCGGGCCGAGATCGTGACCCGGCTGTTCGACGGGCAGCCGCCCGAAACCTTTCTGCACGGGTTCGACCGGCCCAATATCCACCTGGCCTTCGAGGTCAAGAATTCCCCGCGCCGTCAGATTCTGGACTTTGCCGCCGCCCGCAAAGGGCAATCTGGCATCGTCTATTGCGGCACGCGCGCCAAGACCGAAAGCCTGGCCGCTGCCCTGCGCCAGGCGGGGCACGCCGCCTGTCACTATCACGGCGGGATGGATGCCGACGACCGGCGCGGGGTCGAAACCCGCTTTCAGCAGGAGGACGGGTTGATCGTGGTCGCCACGGTCGCCTTCGGGATGGGTATCGACAAGCCCGATATCCGCTGGGTCGCCCACGCGGATCTGCCGAAATCCATCGAAGGCTATTACCAGGAAATCGGCCGCGCCGGCCGCGACGGGGCGCCGGCCGAAACCCTGACCCTGTTCGGCCCCGACGATATTCGCCTGCGCCGCAGTCAGATCGACGAAAGCCCGGCACCGCCTGAACGCCGTTCAGCCGACCACGCCCGCCTGAATGCCCTGCTGGGCCTGGCCGAGGCATTGCACTGCCGCCGCCAGTCCCTGTTGGGTTATTTCGGCGAACAGACCGATCCGTGCGGCAATTGCGATCTGTGCGACAGCGCGCCCGAATTGTTCGACGGCACCGAAGCAGTGCGCAAGGCGCTGTCGGCGATCCTGCGCACCGGTGAATATTTCGGCGCGGGGCATCTGATCGACATCCTGACCGGCACCAGCACCGACAAGGTAAAGGCCCGCAGTCACGACGCGCTGCCCACCTTCGGCGTCGGGCGCGAATTCGACCGGCGTCAGTGGCAGGCGGTGTTCCGGCAGATGATGGGTCACGACCTTGTCCGCCCCGACCCCGAACGCCACGGCGCGCTGCGCATGACCGATATCGCCCGCCCGATCCTGCGCGGCGAGGCCAGCATCACCCTGCGCCGTGACACGATCCAGAAGGGTCACAGCCGCCCCGTCGCGAAAACCCTTGTCTCGGACGAGGACGCGCCGCTTTTGTCGGCGCTCAAGGCCCGCCGCCGCGCCTTCGCCGAAGAGGCCAGCCTGCCCGCCTATATGGTGTTCAACGACCGCACCTTGATCGAAATGGCTGAAACCCGTCCGGCGACGCTGGATCAGATGGCCCGCATCGGCGGGGTCGGCGCGAAAAAGCTGGAACGCTACGGCGCGGCCTTTCTGGCAGTCATCACCGGCGAAAGTGCGGCGCAGGTTCACCCGTCGCGACGCAAGCTGGCCGGGCGCGATGCGGGCGGGCTTTATGATCTGCTGATGCAGGTACAGGCCGAACTGGCGCGCGGCGATACCGGCATCGAAAAACCGCTTAGCTGTTCGGCGTCGCAGCTGGCCAAAGTGGCCGAAACCCGTCCGCGCGACATGGGCACGATGGCCCGGTTGCTGGGCGAACGTCGTGCCGAACGCTTTGGCGCGGCATTCTTGCAGGTGCTTGATGAGGCATGAGCGGTGGACGCGGCCGCGCGCTCTGCTAACCTGCCCGATGCAACAAGGAAAGGGTCGCATATGCTGATCGTCGTCTCGCCCGCGAAACGTCTGGACATGGCCCCGGTCGCGGGCCTGCCGATGACCCAACCCGCGTTTCAGGACGACGCCAATCACCTGGTGCACTTCGCCCGCGACCTGACCGTTCCCGATTTGCAGAGGTTGATGGGGATCAGCGAGAAGCTGGCCAAACTGAACACCGTTCGATTTTCCGATTTCGCCCCCACCTCAACCCCCGAAAACGCCAAACAGGCGGCGCTGATCTTTGCTGGCGATACCTATGCGGGGCTTGAGGCCGGCACGCTGGACCCCGACGATCTGCGCTGGGCCCAGGATCATTTGCGCATCCTCTCGGGGCTTTACGGGCTGCTGCGGCCGCTGGATGCGATTCAACCCTACCGTCTGGAAATGGGCAGCCGGCTGCAAACAGACCGGGGCGCGACGCTGTATGATTACTGGGGTGACCGATTGTCGGCGGCATTGAACGCGGCGGCCAAATCCGCCGGCACCGATACGCTGATCAACTGCGCCTCGGTCGAATATTTTGGCGCGGTGGCGCCCGAGGCGCTGAAGCTGCGGGTGATCACGCCGGTCTTCATGGAAGAGCGCAACGGGCAGGCCAAAATCGTCAGCTTCTTCGCCAAGAAGGCGCGCGGCGCGATGGCCCGCTTCATCATCGAGCACCGGTTGACCGGCGCCGAAGCGATCCGCGATTTCGACACTGGCGGCTATCGGTTCAATGCCGATATGTCGGAAGGCGACCGCTGGGTGTTTCTGCGCGACTATCCGGAAGGCTGATCCAGCAGGCTATCGTCATAGGCGACCAGTTCCACCGTGTTGCCCTCGGGGTCCTGGGTGAAAATGCCGCGCCAGCCGATCCAGCCGAATCGTTCGATCCGATAAGGCTGACCCAGCTTTTCATACCAGTCGATCACCGCCGCCTGTTCGGCATATGGCAGCGACAGGGCGATATGATGCAGCGACGACCGCGCCCCGACCTCGGGCCGCTGCGCATCGGGATCAGCGCGAAACAGGGCCAGGACACAGGTATGCCCGCCGACCCCCTCGGCGATGCGAAAAAACACGATTGGATCATCCGGGCCGCCGCGCAACCGTTCCAGCCCGATCACCTGTTCATAAAACGCCACCATCGCGCCCATATCAGCGCAGCGGATCGCGATTTCGCCCAAGGCACGCGGGCGGAAGCCTTTATCGATGCTCATGCCCCCCAGTTTGCAGCGCGACGCCGCCCATCGCAAGCGCCGCGGCCGGGATCGGATCGGGCGACGCAACCGGCAGGCAGGCGGGGGGCAGATAGCGCAGGATCATCTGCCGGATCGCATCCTTGCGCAACGGCTTGGTCAGATAGTGATCCAGACCGGCCGACAGGATATCCTCGGCGTCGCCATCCAGCGCATGGGCGGTCAGCGCGACAATCGGGACCGGCGCGGTGCCGGTCTGCGCCTCGATCGCGCGGATCGCGCGGGTGGCTTCCTTGCCGTCCCTGCCGGGCATGGAAATATCCATGAAGATCAGATCGGGGCGTTCATGCCGGAATGCCGTCAGCGCCTGATCGCCGTCTTCGGCAAAGCGCAGGTCGATCGCCAGATCCTTGACCATGCGCGAAAAGACCAGCCGGTTGGTCCGGTTGTCCTCGGCCGCCAGAATCCGCATTGGGCGCGGCGCTGCGGCGGGGGCGACAGGCGCCAGACGGTTGATCGCCTCATAAAGCGCGCGGCGCAGAATCGGCTTGTTGAGCACCAGATCGACCGCATCCTGTGCCGCCCCTTCGCGCAACGCGGTCGGGTTCGAGGTCAGCAACAGGATTGGCACCACCACCCCCGCCGCGCGCAGCGCCCGGGCAAAGGTGAACCCGTCCATCCCCGGCATCTTGTGATCGGTGACGATCAGATCGACCGGCCCATCGCCGTCGAGCGCGGCCAGCGCATCCTCGGCCGTGCGGTGCTGCACCACGTCCAGCCCAAGCTGGCTGAGCTGTCGTTCCAGAATGGTGCGGTTGATTTCCTGATCGTCCACCACCAAAACTCGGCGCAACCCGTCTGCCAGGGTGATCGGCGCCACCGCGCTGTCTTCGGCCAGTGGCAGGGTCAGGCGAATGCCGAAACAGGCACCCTGCCCCTTTTCCGACTCCAGCCACATCTCGCCGCCCATCAGCCCGACCAGTTGCTTGGTGATCGCCAGCCCCAGGCCGGTGCCTTCGAACTTGCGGTTCTGCTGATCCTCGACCTGATTGAACTCGCCGAAGATATGGGACTGCATGTCCGGCGCGATGCCGATTCCGGTATCCTCGACCGTGATGTGGATCTGCTGCTGCTGGGGCGTGTCGGCCGCCATTCCCACGACCCGGACCAGCACATGGCCCTGCTCGGTGAACTTCACCGCGTTGCTGATCAGGTTGGTCAGGATCTGGCGGATCCGGCCGCGGTCGCCATCGAACCTAGTGGGCAGAAACATGTCATAGTCGATCAGCAAATCCAGCGCCTTGTCCTGCGCGGTGGCCTGCAACAGCATCACGATCTCATGGATCGCCCGTTCCAGATCGAACGGTTCGGGGTGCAGCTTCAGCTTTTCGGCCTCGATCTTCGAATAATCCAGAACATCGTTCAGAAGCGTCAGCAGCGCCTCGCCCGAATTGCGGATCGTTTCGGCGTAAAGCCTTTGCTCCTCGCTGAGCGCGGTGTCGCACAGCAGATCGGCCATGCCGACGACACCGTTCATGGGCGTGCGCAATTCGTGGCTCATATTCGCCAGAAAGGCGGATTTCGCCCGGTTCGCGGCCTCGGCGGCGACGCGCGCCTCTTCCAGCGCCTGCTGCTGGCGCTTTTGCTCGGTGATATCGACCCGCAGCCCCACCAGCCCGCCATCGGGCGTGCGCTTTTCCAGAATCCGCAGCCAGCGCCCGTCGGCCAATTGCTGTTCGATAATGCCATCGGCCTGCTGGTGGCGCACCATCCGGTCGGCCAGCCAATCCTCTTCACGGCCCAGCGCGTCCCTGTATTGGCCGCGATCCAGCCCATAACGCAGGATCTGCTCGAACGTGGTGCCGGGCTGCATCGCCGGCGCGCTGTCGGTATAGAATTCGCGATAGCGGTCGTTGCACATCACCAGCCGGTCCTCGTGATCATACAGAACGAAGCCGTCCGGCACGGCCTCGACCGCGGCCCACATGCGCATCATTTCGGTGATGTTCAGGTTCAGGCACACCATGTCGCCATCCGGCGTCCGCCGCTCGATCAGCTTGACATACTGGCCGTTCCACAGCCGGATCACCCGGTCCGGGATCGGGTCCATCCGCCAGCGGTTCAGGATCGCGCGGGTCCAGTCCGCCGGGGCCACACCTTCGGTATCGACGATCCCTTCCTCGGCCAGCAACCGCGCCACATCGCCGTAGCGCACGCCAAGCGACACTTCCTCCAACCCGTCGAAGATCGACAGATAGGCCCTGTTCGCGGCCACCATCCGGTCATCGGCATCATAGACGGCAAACCCGTCGCGGATCGTTTCAAGCGAATCCCACAGCCGCCGCTCGGCAATCGCCACCGCATGGCTGACCACCTCCAGCTCTTCGGCGATCAGGCTGTTCTGGCCGCGCAGGTGTTCGGCCTGCTGCTTGGTCTCGACAATCTCTTCCGACAGGTTGCGCGCATGGGCGGAAAGCTGTCGGTTGGCATCGAACAACTCGCGGCTTTTCTGCTCCAGCAGACGCTCGGCCGCCAGACGGCCACGGCGTTCCTCGGCCAGTTTCGTCTCTAATGTCATGCGCGCCTCTATCCACTGGGGTGCTGATGCGCATCCTTTCGAAACGGGGTGAAGACAGGGTTAACGACCCCCGGGGAATCGTTGCCAATGCCGCCGGGCCTGTGCCAGCATCCCGGCATAGTGTGTCCGGGAGGAAATTTCATGTTCCGCTTTGTCATCGCGGCCCTGTTGGCCTGTGCCGTCTGTTCCACCCCCGCCGCCGCCCAGGACCAGCCCCCGGTTCCACCACGCCACATCGCCATTTCACGCGATGTGGATTTCCCCGGCGCCGATATCCGGTCCCTGTTCGACACCACGTTCGAGGCGTGCGAGCGCGCCTGCCTGAGCGACGCGCGCTGCGTGGCCTTCACCTTCAACACCCGGTCCAACAGTTGCTTTCCGAAATCCGCCGTGCAGGGGCGCGCGCCTTACACGGGGGCGCTGTCGGCGGTTGTCGTCCCCGCCGACCCCGATGCCCTTGCCATGTCCGGCCAGCGACGTCAGGAGCTCTCCTTTCTGCCCGACCGCGACATCGCCGAAGCCCGCAGTTTCGCCGAAGGGCTGGGCCGGCGCCATTATGTGAACGACTGGACCGCCGAGGCGCTGCTGACCGCGGCCCGCGCGGCGCGGGCGCAGGGCAACATGGTCAATGCGCTGCGCTTTACCGGCGCGGCGCTGACGCTGACCGATGCCGCCGGCCAATGGCTGGATTACGCCGATCTGGCCCTGTCGATCCGCACCGATAATAACAGCGAGCGGCGCGATTACCGCGACCGCGCCCTGCCCGCCGCGATCAACGCCTATCTGCGCGGCGATGCCCCGCAGGCCCGCGCCAATGCGCTGCTGGGTCTGGCCCGCGCGCTGGACGCCGCGAACCGGGGGCGCGACATGATCCCGGCACTGCGGCTGGCCCAATCGCTGGCCCCGCGCGACGATACAGCGGTCGCGCTGGACGCGGCGATCGCCAAATACGGCTTTCGCATCACCGAACATACGGTCGAAAGCGACGCCGCCGCGCCGCGCCTTTGTGCGGTGTTTTCCGAGGATCTGGTACCGACGGGCGTGGATTACACGCCTTATGTGCAACTGCCCGAACCCGGCCTGACCGTCAGCCATGACGCCCGCCAGATCTGCATCGAAGGCGTGCAGCACGGCGCGCGCTACCGCGTGACCTTTCGCGAAGGGTTGCCATCGCAAAGCGGCGAGTCGCTGATCCGCGACGTGACGCTGACCCAATATGTGCGCGACCGCACCCCGGCGCTGCGCTTTCCCGGCCGCGCCTATGTGCTGCCGAAAACCGGCGATGCGGCGCTGCCGATTGTCACCGTCAACCTGACGCAGATCGATCTGACCCTGCACCGGGTCAGCGACCGAAACCTGCTGCGCGCCATGCAGGATGGCTATTTCGGCCGCCCCCTGTCAGCGTGGGAGCAGGACAGTTTCCAAGACGATATCGCCGAGCAGATCTGGACCGGCACCGGCGCCGTGCAGATGGAGCTGAACCGCGATGTCACCACCCGCCTGCCGCTGGACGATGTGATCGCCGGGCTGCCTGCGGGGATCTACGCGCTTCAGGCCGCCGTTCCCGGCGCCGACCCCTATGACACCCCTGCCGCCACGCAGTGGTTCGTCATCAGCGATCTGGGTCTGGCCACGATCAGCGGCACCGACGGGCTGCATGTCTTTGTCCGCAGTCTGGCCAGTGCCGAACCGCGCGACGGCATGCAGGTCACGCTGCTGTCGCGCGCCAACCGGGTGCTGGGGCAGGCGGTGACCGATGCGCGCGGCTATGCCCGGTTCGCGCCGGGCCTGACCCGTGGCGCGGGCGGCGCGGCCCCCGCGATGGTGACCGTCGCGGATGGCGATCAGGATATCGCCTTCCTGTCGCTGACCGATCCCGCCTTTGATCTGTCCGATCGCGGGGTCGAAGGGCGCGAACCCGCAGGCCCGATCGATCTGTTCGCGACCACCGACCGGGGCGCCTATCGCGCGGGGGAAACCGTGCATGTCACCGCCCTGACCCGCGACGGCCGGGCCGGGGCACTGACGGCCCTGCCCCTGACCGCGATCCTGATCCGCCCGGACGGGGTGGAATACATCCGCCTGACCTCGGACGGCGGGGTGGCGGGCGGCCATGTGTTCACCCTGCCGCTGGGCGGCGGTGTGCCGCGCGGCACCTGGAAACTGGCGCTTCATGCCGATCCCGGCGCGCCGCCGCTGGCCACGCAAACCTTTCTGGTCGAGGATTTCCTGCCCGAACGGATCGACTTTGCCCTGTCGCTGCCCGACCGGCCGATCCGCCTGACCGACACGCCGCCGCTGCGCATCGACGCGCGCTATCTGTTCGGCGCCCCTGCCGGGGATCTGCCGGCCGAGGGCGAGGTACTGCTGCGCGCCGCCGACACGCTGGACGCCTTTCCCGGCTACCGCTTCGGCCGCCACGACGAACGCTTTCCGGCGCGGGTAAACTACTTGGCGGCCGGGACCCGCACCAATGACGCAGGCACCGCCGAACTGGCCCTGACCTTCCCCCAGGTGGCCCCGCCCTCCAAACCGCTGGAGGCGCATATCGCCATCCGCCTGTCCGAAGGGTCGGGTCGTCCGGTGGAACGGCGGCTGACCCGCCGTCTGGCCCCCGCCACCCCGATGATCGGCATCCGCCCGCTGTTCGACGGCGTCGTGCCCGAAGGCGCCGAGGCCACCTTTGACCTGATCGCCATCGGCACGGACGAGACCCCGCGCGACATGCGCGTGCGCTGGACCCTGAACCGGGTCGAGACCCGCTATCAGTGGTATCAGCTTTATGGCAACTGGAACTGGGAACCCGTAACCACCCGCACTCGCATCGCCAGCGACGAGACCCTGATGCAGGGCGGGCGCCTGTCGCTTGCCACGCCGGTCGGCTGGGGCCGGTATGAGCTGACCGTGGAACAACTCGACGGTGGCCATGCCGCCGCATCGACCGAATTCCATGCTGGCTGGTACGCGCCCGCCGACGCCTCGCAGACCCCCGATACGCTGGAACTGTCGCTTGATGCGCCCGCCTATGCGCCGGGCGATACCGCGACCCTGCGAATCGTGCCGCGCATGGCGGGCAAGGCGCTGATCACGGTAATGTCCAACCGGCTGATCGACATGAAGGCCGTCGATCTGCACGAAGGCGAAAACATCGTCCCCCTGCCGGTGACCGACGACTGGGGCGCGGGCGCCTATGTCAGCGCCACGCTGATCCGGCCGATGGATCCGGCCGCCGGCCACAACCCGGCGCGCGCGCTGGGCCTGTCCTATGCGCAGGTCGATCCCGGCGCGCATCGCCTGACCGTCGCGTTCGAAGTGACCCCCGAGGCCGCGCCGCGCGCGCCGCTGCAGGTCGCGCTGAAAGTGAACGGCGTTCAACCCGGCGAAACCGCCTATGCCACGATCGCCGCCGTGGATGTGGGAATTCTGAACCTGACCGGGTTCGACAGCCCCGATCCGGCGGGCCATTATTTCGGCCAGCGCAAACTGGGCGTCGGGATGCGCGACCTTTATGGCCGGCTGATCGACGGTATGGACGGCGCGATGGGCGCGGTGCGGTCCGGCGGCGACGCGGCTGCGCAAATGCGGATGCAGGCCCCGCCGCCGACCGAGGAACTGGTGGCCTATTTCGCAGGTCCGGTCCCGGTGGACGCCGATGGCTATGCCCGTACCACAGTCGACCTGCCCGCGTTCAACGGCACCGTGCGGCTGATGGCGGTGGCGTGGTCCGATACCGGCGTCGGACAGGCGGAAACCGAGGTGCTGGTGCGCGATCCGGTTGTGGTCACCGCATCGCTGCCACGCTTTCTGGCGCCGGGCGACCGCGCCCGCCTGCTGCTGGAAATCGTCCACGCCACCGGCCCCGCGGGCCGCATGGGGCTGGACGTGACGGCGGATGGCCTGTCACTGGATGCGGCCAGCATTCCGCCCGGCGTGACCCTGACCGAAAAGGGCAAAGCGACCCTGTCCATTCCGGTCACGGCGGGCGATCCCGGTATCCACGGCCTGCGCGTGGCACTCATTACCCCCGACGGCAAACAACTGATCAAGGACCTGAGCCTGCCGGTACAGGTGAACGACCCCGAAACGACCCGCACCAGCCGCTTTACCCTAGCGGCGGGCGACAGTTTCACGCTGGACGACAATGTCTTTGCCGGGTTGCTGCCGGGCACCGGAACCGCAACGCTGGCCATCGGCCCGATTGCCCGCTTCGATACCGGCGGGCTGTTGCAGGCGCTGGATCGCTACCCCTATGGCTGCACCGAACAGATCACGTCGAAGGCGCTGCCGCTGCTCTATCTCGATCAGGTGGCACAGGCGATGGGGTTGGGCAGCCGCGAAACCACCGCGCTGCGTATTGAGCAGGCGATTGCCGCGGTGCTGACCAATCAGTCCGCGAACGGGGCGTTCGGGCTTTGGCGTGCCGACAGCGGCGATCTGTGGCTTGACGCCTATGTCAGCGATTTCCTGTCGCGCGCCCGCACACAGGGCTTTGACGTACCACAACCGGCGTTCCGCGCGGCGATGGACAATCTGCGCAATCAGGTGAACTACGCCCCCGATTTCGACCGGGGCGGCGGGGCGATCGCCTATGCCCTGATGGTGCTGGCACGCGAAGGGGGGGCGGCGATCGGCGATCTGCGCTATTATGCCGATGTAAAGGGTGACGCCTTCGACACCCCGCTGGCTGCGGCACAGTTGGGCGCGGCGCTGGCGTCCTACGGCGATCAGGCGCGGGCGGATGCGATGTTCCTGCGCGCCAGCCGCCTGATGGACACGGCCATGGCCCGGCCCGAAGAGCCCCTTTGGCGCACCGATTACGGCACCCACCGCCGCGATGCCGCCGCCGTGCTGACCCTGGCGGCCGAGGCGGGCAGCGATGTGGTCGACCGCGCCACGCTCTCGTCCTTCGTCGCGCAGGGCAACCGGCCCCCCTCGACGCAAGAGGCCGTGTGGACCCTGCTGGCCGCCAATGCGCTGATCGACCGCGCGGGCGAGGCCGGTTTCACCATCAACGGCGCCCCCGCCACCGGCCCGCTGGTTCGGGTGCTGGAAGATCAGGCCAATGCCGCGCCGCTGGACATTCACAACGGATCGGGGGCCGAGACCACGCTGACCCTGACCACCTTCGGCATCCCGTCCGATCCCGTGCCGCATGGCGGTAACGGCTATGCCATCCGGCGCGACTATTTCACGCTAGAGGGCGATGCAGTTGACGTGAACGCCGTTCAGTCGGGTGGCCGCCTGGTAACGGTGATCGAGGTCACACCGTTTGAACGGTCAGAAGCGCGGCTGATGATCAGCGACCCCCTGCCCGCCGGGTTCGAGATCGACAATCCTGCCCTGCTGCGCGGCGGCGACATTCGCGCGCTGGACTGGCTGAAGGTGACGACCGACACGCGCAGCACCGAGTTCCGGCAGGACCGCTTTCTGGCGGCGGTCGACTGGCGCTCGGATCAGCCCTTCCGACTGGCCTATATCGTGCGGGCCACCGCGCCCGGCGCCTATCGCCATCCCGCCGCCAGCGTCGAGGATATGTACCGCCCCGATTACCGCGCCTGGACGGATGCGGGCCGCGTGACGGTCACCGAATGAGGCGCTATGCGCTTTTCGCGCTGGTGGCCCTTCTGCTGGCCGGGGGGGCGGCGCGCGATGCGTTCGACCGCTGGATAGACGCAACCGCGCTGCCGCCGCTGGTGGCCAGCACCTCGACCGAGGTGTTGGCCCGCGACGGCACATTGCTGCGCGCCTATACCGTCGCCGACGGGCGCTGGCGGTTGGGCACCAGCATCGACGCCGTCGACCCCGATTACCTGACGATGCTGATCGCCTACGAGGACAAGCGCTTTTACCGCCATGCCGGGATCGACCCGCTGGCGCTGCTGCGCGCCGCAGGCCAGGCCCTGCGCCATGGCAGGATCATCTCGGGCGGGTCCACCCTGACGATGCAGGTTGCCCGGCTGCTGGAGGATGGCAGCACCGGGCGCTGGACCGGAAAGCTGCGGCAGGCGCGGGTGGCACTGGCGCTGGAGCGCAGCATGAACAAGGTTCAGATCCTGACGCTCTATCTGAACCGGGCGCCGTTCGGCGGCAATATCGAGGGGCTGCGCGCGGCGTCGCTGGCCTGGTTCGGCAAACCGCCGCGCCGCCTGACCCCGGCGCAGGCGGCACTGCTGGTGGCGCTGCCGCAATCCCCGGAATCGCGCCGCCCGGACCGGTTTCCCGATGCGGCACAACAGGCGCGCGCCCGCGTCCTGACCCGGCTGGCCGAAAATGGCACGCTTGATGCCGACCGCGCCGCCGCCGCGCGGCGCGAACCCGTACCGACCGCGCGCCGCCCCTTTCCCGCGCTGGCCCCGCATATGGCCGACCGGGCATTGGCCGAGGCACCGTTTGCCGCAACCCACCGCCTGACGCTGGATGCGGCCCTTCAGGCCCGGCTGGAAAACCTTGCCGCCGAGGCCGTGCAAGGTCAGGGCGATGCCCTGTCCGTCGCGATCCTGGTCGCGGATCATCAAAGCGGCGAAATCCTGGCCTCGGTCGGCTCGCCCGATTTCACCGATGCGGCGCGGCAGGGCTATGTCGATATGACACGCGCCCTGCGCTCGCCCGGATCGACGCTGAAACCGCTGGTCTACGGGCTGGCCTTCGACGATGGGCTGGCCCATCCCGAAACCCTGATCGACGATCGCCCGACCGCCTTTGGCACCTATACCCCCGGCAATTTCGACGGTCAGTATCGGGGCGAGATCACCGTGCGCGCGGCGCTGCACCTGTCGCTGAACATCCCGGTCGTCACACTGACCCAGGCACTTGGCCCTGCCCGGCTGATGGAACATATGCGCCGCGCCGGGATGCAACCCGCCCTGCCCACAGGCGCGCCGGGGCTGGCGATCGCGCTGGGGGGCTTGGGTGTGACATTGGAGGATCTGACCCGCCTGTACGCCGCCATTGCCAATGGCGGCCGTCCGGTGCCGCTGCACTGGCGCGCGGGCGCCGATCTGCCGGCGCCGGGGCCGCGCGTTTTGTCCGACATGGCCGCGTGGCAGGTCGCCGACATCCTGATGGGAACGCCGCCCCCCGCCACCGCGCCGGCACACAAGATCGCGTTCAAGACCGGCACCTCTTACGGGCACCGGGATGCCTGGGCGGTGGGGTTCGACGGGCGCCATGTGGTGGCGGTGTGGATGGGGCGGCCCGATGGCACATCGGTGCCCGGCGCCTTTGGCGGCGATCTGGCCGCGCCGGTGCTGTTCACCGCCTTTGCCCGGCTTAAACCCATGCCCGAGCCGTTGCGCCCCGCCCCGCCCGCCACGCTGACCGTCTCCAACGCCGAACTGCCTGTGCCCTTACGCCGGTTCCGCCCGCGTGGCGCGGTGTTCAGGGCCACGGATGACGGCCCGCACCTGGCCTTCCCGCCCGACGGGGCAGAGCTGGAGCTGGGCGGGCTGGGCCTGATCGTCAAACTGCGCGACGGCACCCCGCCCTTTACCGTGCTGGCCGATGGCGCGCCGCTGATCACCGGCCTGCGCACGCGCGAGGCGGTGCTGCCCGCGCCCGGCCCCGGTTTCGTGACCCTGTCGGTGATCGACGCACGCGGCCGGGCGGTGCGGGCACAGGTGCGGCTGCGCTGATCGCGCTTGCCCTGTGGCGCCCGATCTGGAACGGTAAGCCCATGCTGAATCACGACCGGGGGGAGGAGGCGCAATGCCATTCGAATACAGACCATTCCCCTATGCCCCCCCGCCGGGGCTGACGGCGAAGGAACCCCCGCACAAGGTGATCATCGTCGGTGCCGGACCGACCGGCCTGGCCCTGGCGATCGGGCTGGCCGAACAGGGCGTGCCCTGCGTGGTGCTGGACAACAACAATGTCGCGGCCGTTGGCTCACGCGCGATCAGCTGGTCCAAGCGCAGCCTGGAGGTTTTCGACCGGCTTTGCATCGGCGACACGGTCGTGGACAAGGGCGTGGCGTGGAAGATCGCGCGCACCTATCACCACGATGCAGAGGTATTCAGCACCGATCTGTTGCCCGAAGCCGGGCATAAACGGCCCGCTTTCGTGAACCTGCAGCAATATTACATCGAGCAATACCTGGCCCAGCGCGCGCTGGAGAGCGAACTGATCGACCTGCGTTTTCTCAACACCGTCACCGCACTGGAGCAATCCGCCGAGGCCGGCTTCGTCACCGTCGAAACCCCGGACGGTGAATATGGCCTGAGCGCCGATTACATCATCGCCTGCGACGGGGCGAAATCACCGGTACGCGCGATGATGCGCCTGGATTTCGAGGGCGAGCTGTTCGAGGAAAACTTCCTGATCGCCGATATCGAGATGGAGGCCGACCTGCCCGCCGAGCGCCGGTTCTGGTTCGAGCCCCCCTTCCATCCCGGTCAGTCGGCGTTGCTGCACAAACAGCCCGACAACATGTACCGCATCGACCTGCAACTGGGCTGGGATGCCGACCCGGTGGAAGAGAAAAAGCCGGAAAACGTCATCCCCCGGATCGAGGCCATGCTGGGCCATTCCGATTTCCGGCTGGAATGGGTCAGCATTTACAGTTTCCAGTGCCGCCGGCTGCGCAGCTTCGTGCATGGGCGGGTGATCTTTGCCGGTGACAGCGCGCATGTCTTTTCCCCGTTCGGCGCGCTGGGTGGCAATTCCGGGGTTCAGGATGCCGACAATCTGGCCTGGAAACTGGCGGGGGTGCTGAACCGGCACGCCCCTGTCAGCCTGCTGGACAGCTACAATCGCGAACGGATCTTTGCCGCCGACGCAAACATCCTTGATTCCACCCGCACCACACGCTTCATGACCCCGGCGGACGGGGCCGAGCGGCTGTTTCGCGATCAGGTCTTGGCGCTGGCCCACAAGACCGACTTTGCCCATTCGTGGGTGAATTCCGGCCGGATCGCAGGTGCCGGCGCCTATCCCAGCACTGCACCGGACGACCCAACGCTGCCTGCCGCAACCCGCCCCGGCGCCGTGGCGCAGGACGCGCCGCAGGGCGACGACTGGCTGTTGGATACGCTGGGGGGCGCGGCAAAACTGCTGGCGATCAATTGCGCCGCCCCCGATCTGGGCCTGCCCGTGATCACGGGCGAGGCAAACCCGATCCTCAGCGCGCGCTACCTGGGGGACGCCGCACAGGCGCTGTACCTGATCCGCCCCGATCAGGTCATCGCCGCGCGTTGGGTCAAACCGGACGGGGTAGCTGTGAAAACAGCGCTTGATGCGCTGTGGGAGGGACAGGAATGAACCTGATCGACACGCCGCATCTGGCGGATCACGACGGATTCTATGCCGAGCTGCTGGCCAATCATCGCGGTTTGACCGAGGCCGAAAGCCAGGCGTTGAACGCCCGGCTGATCCTGATTTTGGCCAATCATATCGGCGATCGCGCGGTGCTGAGCGCGGCGCTGGATCTGGCCCGGCAAAGCTGACCGGGATTTAAGCCCAGGTCGGGTGGAACCTGTCGGCGGGCGATAGGGTAAAAATCTCGCACCCGTCCGCGGTCACGCCGACCGAATGCTCGAACTGTGCCGACAGCGATTTGTCGCGGGTCACGGCGGTCCAGTCATCGGCCAGAACCTTGGTTTCCGGCCGGCCCAGGTTCACCATCGGTTCGATGGTAAAGAACATCCCTTCCTCCAACACCGCGCCGGTGCCGGGGCGACCGTAATGCAGCACGTTGGGCGGTGCATGAAACACCCGGCCCAGCCCGTGGCCACAGAAATCGCGCACAACGCTCATGCGCTGCGCTTCGACATAGGCCTGAATTGCGTGGCCGATATCGCCGAAGGTGTTGCCGGGCTTCACCATCTCGATGCCCTTGAACAGCGAGTCGTGGGTCACCTGAATCAGCCGCTCGGCCTTGCGGCTGAGTTTCCCCGCCACATACATCCGCGACGTGTCGCCGTACCAGCCATCGACGATCACGGTGACGTCGATATTCAGGATATCGCCATCATTCAGTTTTTTATCGCCGGGGATGCCGTGGCACACGACATGATTGACCGAAATGCACGATGCATGCTGATAGCCCTTGTAGCCGATCGTGGCCGAGGTGGCCCCCGCCGCATCGACCCGTTCGGTGATGATCCGGTCCAACGCGCCCGTGGTCTGGCCGGGGGCGATATGCTCGGCGATCTCGTCCAGAATGCGTGCGGCCACTTCGCCGGCTTTACGCATCCCGGCAAAATCCGAAGCTTCGTAAATTCTGATGCCGTCCTTGGTCAGGCGGCCGCGCGTGCCATCGTCCAATGCGCTCTCCATCTTGTTTGATTGTTAGATAGTGCCCAATGGCGCGAAACGCCAGAGCAGCGGGGAAATCTAGCCCTGCCGACCGGGATCGACCGGCAGGGGCAGGCCGATTTCCACGCCCTCGGGGCTGATCGCCGTGCCATAGCACAGCATCTCGACCCCGGCGGCGCGGGCCGTATCGAAGGCACGCGCATAGGCCGGGTCGATATCCCCCGCCAGACGGAATCGCGCGCAATCGGTGCGCTGCACCAGATACAGCATCACCGCCCGGTGCCCCGCCGCCCGCATCGATGTCAACTCGGCCAGATGCTTGGCCCCGCGCGCCGTGACGCTGTCGGGAAACTCGGCCCAGTCGCCATCGCGCCGCAAGGTCACGCTTTTGACCTCGACATAGGTATCGGGCAGGTCCGCCCCCTGTAGCAAAAAGTCGATCCGGCTGTTTTTCCCGTATTTCACCTCGGCCCGCACCGTGCCGTACGCGGCCAGTTCGGCCACGCCGCCCGCCGTCAGCGCCGCACGCAACGCGCGGTTGGGCACCGATGTATCGACCCCCGTGAAATGGCCGTTTTCATGATCCACCAGCCGCCAGCCGTATTTCAGCTTTTTCTTCGGATCGTCGTTGGGTTCCAGCCACACCCGCATCCCCGGCTCGGCCAGCCCCAGCATCGAACCGGGATTGGCGCAATGGGCCGTCACCTCGGCCCCGTCGGCCAGGGTCACATCGGCCAGAAAGCGTTTATAGCGGCGGATCAGCCGACCGGGTACAAGAGGGGTTTGAAAGCGCATGTGGCGGACCTATACCGGCAGATAAGCCACGACAAGGAGGGGACCATGACCAACCCAACCGCAGCCATGCTCGTGATCGGCGACGAGATCCTGACCGGACGCACACGCGATGCGAACATGCACTACCTGGCGGGCGAGCTGACCAAACACGGCATCGCGCTGAAAGAGGTCCGTATCGTTTCGGACGAACCGCAGGCGATCAGGGATGCGGTCAATGATCTGCGCGCGGCCTATGACACGGTGTTCACCTCGGGCGGGATCGGCCCCACCCATGACGACATCACCGCCGACAACATCGCCGCCGCCTTCGGCGTGGGCATTTCAGTGCGCGACGACGCGCGCGCCCTGCTGGAGGCCCATTACGCGCGCACCGGGGCCGAATTCAACGACGCGCGCCTGCGCATGGCCCGCATCCCCGACGGGGCCACGCTGATCGACAACCCGATTTCCATCGCGCCGGGCTTTACCCTGGACAATGTGCATGTGATGGCGGGCGTGCCGAATATCTTTCAGGCGATGGTGGCCTCTGTGCTGCCGACGCTGACCGGCGGCGATCCGCTGCTCAGTCAGACTTTGCGTATCAATCGCGGCGAGGGCGAAATCGCCGGACCGCTGGCCGCGCTCGCCGGGGATTTTCCCGATCTTTCGGTCGGCTCCTACCCGTTCGTGCGCAATGGCAGCTATGGCGCCAACATCGTGATCCGCGGCACCGACGCGGCCCGGGTCGACGCCGCCATGACCCGGCTGGCATCGCTGTTCCCCGAGGTTTCGGCGTGAGCGCAACCCTTTACGACGTGGCCGAGGCCACCTGGCCCGCCGCAAGCGCCACCCGCACCGGCCCGTGGATGATCCGCGACGGCCAGGGCGGCGGCAAGCGTGTCTCTGCCGCCACCGCCGAGGCCCCGGTTACCGCCGCCGATCTGCCCCAGGCCGAGGCCGCGATGGACGCGCTGGGTCAGGTGCCGCTGTTCATGATCCGCGCGGGCGACGCGGCGCTGGACGCCCTGCTGGACGCCGCCGGGTACGTCATCGTGGATCCGGTCGTGATTTATGCCGCGCCGGTGGCCGATCTTGCCACCCCGCGCCCGCCGCCGGTAACCGCCTTCACCATCTGGAAACCCCTGCGGATCATGGAGGAGCTGTGGGCCGAAGGCGGCATCGGCCCCGCCCGGCTGGCTGTGATGGGCCGGGTGCAAGGACCGAAAACCGCCGTTCTGGGCCGCGTCAACGACCGCGTGGCCGGCACGGCGTTTCTGGCGATTCACGAAAAAACCGCCATGCTGCACGCACTGGAGGTGACACAGACCCAGCGTCGGCAAGGAACCGCCGTCAACATGATGCGTGAGGCCGCCTTTTGGGCACAATCCCATGGGGCTGAAACGCTTGCCGTGCTGGTTACCAAGGCCAACGCCCCGGCCCGTGCTCTCTATGCTTCCTTGGGGATGCAGGATGTGGGATACTATCATTACAGAATAAAAGCGCCCAAAGAGGCCTGAGCAGGTGAACAACGCCAGACTCGCACTCCGTGCGCTGAACCCGGTCTTGGGTCAGCCGCGCCGCCTTGCCAATCGGGTACCGACCGGCACCCGGTTTTTCGGGCTGCGCCCCATCCCCCCTGGAACAGCCCAAGACACCGCGGTGAAAATTGCCGCAATATTAACGAACTCCGGTGCTATGATGGGAAGCAGGACCCGGCAGATGCCGTATAGTTGCGTGTGCAGATGAAAATGCGTGGGATCATAGGTGTTGCCTGTATCACGCTCGCCTCGATGGGTGCGGGCGCCCAGGTGCTTGAATTTCCCGCCCAGGCCAATCGCACCGCCGAGCAGGTCGAAACCCTGGCCAGCTATCGCCTGCCCATCGGTCCGTGGGACGGCGACCGGGTTCAGACCATCTGGGCCGAGGGAGAGATCACACGCCAGGCCTGGCAGCTTCCGGCCGAGGGCCTGACCACGTTACAATTGCTTGCCCCGTTGCGTCAGCAACTGGACGCCGAAGACTTTGACATCCTGTATGAATGCGAAGCCCAAACCTGCGGCGGATTCGATTTCCGCTATGCGATCGACATTCTGCCCGAACCCGAAATGCATGTGGATCTGGGCGATTACCGCTTTATCGCAGCCCAGCGGATGGGCCCCGAGCAGCCCGAATATATCAGCCTGATGGTCAGCCGCTCGTCGCTGCGCGGTTTCGTGCAGGTGATCCGCGTGGGCCCGTCGCTGGGGCTGGATACCGCGCTGTTTTCGGCCTCGACCAAGACCCCCGAACCTGAAATGGGCGTGCCTGCGGCGCTGGCCACACCGCTGGGCGATACGCTGGAACATGCGGGCCACGCGGTGCTGGCCGATCTGACATTTGAAACCGGGTCCGCGCGTCTGGGCGCGGGCAGCTTCGCCTCGCTGACCGCGCTGGCCGATTATTTGCTGGCCCATCCTGACCGCTCGGTCGTTCTGGTCGGCCATACCGATGCCGAAGGCGGGCTGGACGGCAATATCGCCCTGTCACGCCAGCGGGCACAGTCGGTCATGACCTATCTGATCAAGGCGCTGAATGTGCCCGCGCGCCAGATCAACGCCCAAGGCGTCGGCTATCTGTCGCCAATGGCCAGCAACCTGACCGATGACGGCCGCATCCAAAACAGACGGGTCGAGGTGATCCTCACCTCGACCCGCTAGCATCGCCTTGTAACCTTGCCCATCGGCGCTACCAGGTGTCGGGGTTCTTGTTCGCAAAGCTGTCCACCAGAAAATCGATGAAAGCGCGCACTTTGGGCTGGGTGAACCGGCCCGGCGGATAGACCGCGTAGATGCCCAGGGTTTCCGCGGGCAGATCGGGAATCGCCTCTTCGACCAGCCCGGCCTTCATTGCGTCGCGGAACAGAAAGCTGGGCAGATAGGCAATGCCAAGCCCCGAAATCGCCGCGTTCAACAGCGACTGACCATCGTTCACCGTCAGCCAGCCCGCCGTGCGCACCTGCCGCTTTTCGCCCGACGGCGCGGTGATCTTCCAGACATTGCCGCTGGCCTGATTGGAATAATGCAGCAGCTTGTGCTCGTTCAGATCGTCGATCTTTTGCGGGCGGCCGTATTTTCGGAAATAGTCCGGCGATCCGATCATCCGCTTGGTGGTATCGGTCAGCTTGCGCGCGCGCAGGGTGCTGTCCTCCAACTCGCCCACCCGGATCGCCATGTCGAACCCTTCCGAGATCAGCTCCACATAACGGTTATTCAGAACCATGTTCACGGTGATGTCGGGATATTCCTGCAAGAAGGTTCCCAGCACCGGCGACAGGTGATTGACGCCGAAATCCGTGGCGACCGAAATGCGCAGCAACCCCGAGGGCGCCGATTGCATCGAGGTAACCAGCGCATCCGCCTCGCCCGCGTCATTCAGCACCCGGCGGGCCCGATCGTAATAGGCCAGACCGATTTCGGTGGGGCTGACCCGGCGGGTGGTCCGGTTCAGAAGCCGCGCGCCAAGACGGGCCTCAAGCGATGACACATGCTTGGACACGGCGGATTTGGAAATCCCCATCTTCTTGGCGGCATCGGTAAAGCCGCCCTGGTCCACAACCGTGGCAAATGCTTCCATCTCGGTCAATCGATCCATCTCGAACCCTTCAAGCATTCAATTTGCTTCCCCCTTATCGGGGCGAATTCAGGCAAGAATGGGGAAACGGGCCGACAATACTGCGGTATTCCCTTGGATCGTAGAGCAATGGGAAACGGGCCGCCGGCCCGTTTCCACGCCGTCACAGCACCGCGGCCAGCCGTGTGCCCTGATCGATCGCGCGTTTGGCGTCCAGTTCGGCCGCCACATCGGCACCGCCGATCACATGCGCGGCAATCCCTTCGGCGGCCAGCGCGTCGGCCAGCCCGCGCTCGGGCAATTGCCCCGCGCACAGCACGATCGTATCGGCCCCGATCAGGGTCGGATTCTCGCGCGCCGCGCCAAAAGAGACATGCAACCCCTCGGGCGTGATCCGCTCATAATTCACCCCCGACAACATCTTCACACCCTTGGCGTGCAATGTGGCGCGGTGAATCCAGCCGGTGGTCTTGCCCAGCCGCTTGCCGGGCTTTTCCGGCTTGCGCTGCAACAGCGTGACCTGCCGCGCGGATACCTCGGGTTGCGGCCCCTGTGGCGCCAGCCCGCCGCGATGCGCCGCCGGATCGGCCACGCCCCACTCCGCCATCCACTGTGGCAAATCGGCGGTCGGGCTGGTGCCGTCCTCGACCAGATATTCGGCCACGTCGAACCCGATTCCGCCGGCCCCGACAACCGCCACGCGCACACCGACCGCCGCCTTGTCGCGCAGCACGTCGATATAGCTCAGCACATGCGGCAGATCCTGCCCCTCGATCCCCGGATCGCGCGGCGCCACCCCGGTGGCAATGACCACCTCGTCAAACCCTTTCAGGTCTTCAACGCCGGCCTCGTGGCCCAGCCGCGTCTCGATCCCGCTTTGCGCCACCATCGTCGTGAACCAATCCACCAAGCCGTGGAATTCCTCCTTGCCCGGCACCTGCTTGGCCATGTTCAACTGCCCGCCCAGCGTACCGGCCTTATCGAACAGCGTCACGCGGTGGCCCCGCCCCGCCGCCGTCAGCGCCGCCGACAGGCCCGCAGGCCCCGCGCCCACCACCGCGATCCGCTTGGATGCCACGACCGGATCCAGCGTCAACTCTGTCTCGTAGCAGGCACGTGGATTGACCAGACAGGTGCTGATCTTGCCGCCGAAGGTGTGATCCAGACAGGCCTGATTGCAGGCGATGCAGGGCGCGATCTGTGCCGTGCGGCCGGTTGCCGCCTTGGCCACGAAATCCGGATCCGCCAGAAACGGCCGCGCCATCGACACCATATCGGCGCACCCCTCGGCCAGCACGCTTTCCGCCACGCCCGGCGTGTTGATCCGGTTCGAGGCGATCACCGGGATCCCCACCTGCCCCATCAGCTTTTTCGTCACCCAGGCAAAGGCCCGGCGCGGCACCGATGTGGCGATGGTGGGCACCCGGGCCTCGTGCCAGCCGATGCCGGTGTTGATGATCGTGGCGCCCGCCGCCTCGACCGCCTGCGCCAGTTGCACCACCTCGTCAAACGTCGACCCCTCGGGCACCAGATCGATCATCGACAGCCGGTAGATCACAATGAAATCATCCCCCACGGCGGCGCGCACCCGGCGCAGCACCGTCAACGGCAGACGCATCCGGTTTTCATAGGATCCGCCCCAGCGATCCGTGCGCTTGTTGGTATGGGCCACCAGAAACTGGTTCAGGAAATAGCCCTCGGATCCCATCACCTCGACCCCGTCATAGCCTGCCTCGCGGGCGCGGGCGGCGGCGGTGACCATATCCGCGATCTGCTTTTCGATCCCCTCCTCATCCAGTTCCCTGGGCGGGAATGGCGAGATCGGCGATTTCACCGGGCTGGGCGCCACGCAATCGGGCCCATACGCATACCGGCCCGCATGCAGGATCTGCATCGCGATCTTGCCGCCCGCCGCATGTACCCGGTCGGTCACGATCCGGTGGTTGGCGATGTCCTGCGCCGTATAAAGCCCGGCCGCGCCGGGAAAAACGCCACCCTCGGGATTGGGCGCCATGCCGCCGGTCACCATCAGCCCGACACCGCCCCGCGCCCGTGTGGCATAAAATTCGGCGACCCGGTTCCAGTCGCCGCGCTCTTCCAGCCCGGTATGCATGGACCCCATCAGAACGCGGTTCTTCAGCGTGGTGAAACCCAGATCGAGCGGGGCCAGAAAATGCGGATATTCGGTCATGTCGTCCTCCCTTGACACCAAAGGATGGAAACTGCCGCGCCGCTTGTCACGCGCAACGCGGCGTCATCGCCCCTGCCATGTGCGCTTCTTCTCGGCAAAAATACTCGAACTCCGCCGCCGCCACCCGCGCGCGGGTGCTGGGCGGGCTACATCGTTTCCAGACAATGGCGGCGGAACGCCTTTTTCAGCATGTCCAACTCGGCGCGCAGCAAATCCACCTCGGCACGAATGTCGTCCTCCAGCGGCTCGCCGGTGACGATGGTGAAACTGTCCAGCGTGATACCGCTGTCCGCATCGCGGATCAGAAAGGTCTGAACCCCGTCGCCCAGCATCTGCGCCGGAATCGGGACCGTGACCAGATACCGCCCCGGCACCGCCGCGTCAGCGGCCACCGCGATGCCCTCGACCGGTTGCTCCAGATGCCGCACCTCCAGCCGGGGCGCGGGCATGTCTGCCGGCTGCAGTTCCAGCACACCCTCCCAGACCCCTGCCCGGATGCGCGTCTTTGTCAGCACCATTTGCGTCATCGGATCCTCCGTTACAGCTCTGCCCGCGCGCGGCGGCTCAGCGTGACGTCGCGCAGGATGATCTCGTTCATTTCCGGGCCTTCGAAGATCAGATCCAGCCACATCCGTTCGATCCGCTTTTCATTGAGCTTGGTGTAGGCCAGATCGAATTCGACGAACACATCCTCTTCGCTCAGCGGCAGTTCGCGCACGATCTGTTCGGTGTTGGGCCCGTGGCGGATGTTCAGACGCGCGAAAATCTCTAACGGTTTTTCAGCCTCGACGATGACATCCAGCCGCACCAGATGGCGACGTGTCAGCCCCTGCACCGCCTCGCTCGGAAGCTCGACCACCAGCGACAGAAAAGAGCCGTCGAACCGGAACACATCCATCCGCAGCCCGAACGGCGCCAGATCGGTTTCCCGTGTGTTGCGCACCTGGCGCACCGTCAGTTCGCTGACGCGGCAATCGTGAAACACCGTCACCTCGTCGCCGATCGCGGCCTTCGACTCGACCGCCGCGGCGCCCGGCCGGTCCAGCGGCCCGCGCCACAACTGCGGGCGATAGGCCCAATCCGATCCCATCGGCTTGCGGATCGCGTTGGAGCCGATCAGCGGCAGGCTGAGCCGGCTGTCGGCCACATGGATCAGCCGGTCGATCTGGCGGCGCAGCAGCCGGGCACGGCTGCGCTGCAACTTGAGCCCCGGCAAATCCTGGGCACCGGCGCGGTCGGCCGCACGCGACCAGCGCCGCAGCGCCCGCGCCTGCACCACCCGATCCATCAGCGCCTCAAGCCGCTTCGCCATTGTGCCTCACTTCCATATCTTCGAACCATCGCCGGCGATACTAGGCGAAGGTCGTGAACGTTTCATCCGTAGAAAAAGGATTGTTGCTGCCTGATGCAAAATATCGCAATCCGGGTCAACTCTCCGGTGTCGGGCCCCGGCTTTCGCTCAGGATCCGCGCGGCGAACCCGGACAGCGTGGCCAGCCCCGCGTCGTCCGAAATCGGGTGTCCCTCCAGCGCGGAAACCGAGGCCGACACGATCTGGCCGTTGACGTCGAAGATGGCGCGCCACACGTCCTCGCTCAGGCCCGGCGTGCTGTCGGGGCTGCTGTCGCGGGCGTGGATGATGAACACACCGTCGCGGGTCGAGGTCCGGATCACCCGGACACTTTCGGCCCGGCCATCCCGCGCCAGCGCCGCGCGCCCCGCGGGCGAGGCGAAGAACGCCTTCAACTGCCCGGTCTGCGCGCTGATCGGGGCCTCGCCGGTGGTTTGCTGCGTCACGGTCGCGGTCAGCAGCGCCGGGACCCGCGGGCGCGGCGCATCGGCATCGCCCGTGACCGAGGCACAGCTTGCCAGCAGAACGAAATCGCCGCCGGTGGCGCGCGTATCCACACAATAGCCGCGCGGGCCCGCCACCACCACGTCCCCTTGGGCCACGGCAATCTTTTCCGGTGCGGTACCGCCCGGCACCTGCATGCAGCCCGACAGGATCAGCACCAGCGACAGCAACGCCGCCGGTGCGGGACAAGCCCTAGAGATCCATATAGACATGCGTCTCTGCAATCGCGCCCGGATGGGTCACCGCCCCACGGCGGGTATCACCCACAAGCTGTGCATATTTCCACAGCGCACCCGAGGCATAGTTGGTCTTGCGCGGGCCTTTCCAATCGGCCTTGCGCGCGGCCAGATCCGCATCGCTGACCGCGACCGAAATCTCGCCGCGGATTGCGTCGATGGTAATCATGTCGCCATCCTTGAGCAGCGCAATGGGGCCGCCATGCGCGGCCTCGGGGCCGACATGGCCCACGCAAAAGCCGCGCGTCGCACCCGAAAACCGGCCATCGGTGATCAGCGCCACCTTCTTGCCCATGCCCTGGCCCGAAAGGGCGGCGGTGGTCGCCAGCATCTCGCGCATTCCCGGCCCGCCTGCGGGGCCTTCGTTGCGGATCACCATAACCTCGCCTTCCTTGTAGCTGCGCGCCTGCACGGCGGCGAAGGCTTCTTCCTCACATTCGAACACGCGGGCCGGGCCGGTGAACACCTGCTGCTCCTCGCTCATGCCCGCGACCTTCACGATCGCGCCTTCGGGGGCAAGGTTGCCCTTCAGGCCGACAACGCCGCCGGTGGCGCTGATCGGGGTTTCGACCGGATAGATCACGCGGCCATCGGCCTCATGCGTGATCAGGTCCAGCTCTTCGCCCATGGTCCGGCCGCTGGCCGTCATGCAATCCTCGTGCATCAGCCCGGCCTTGCGCAGTTCTTTCATCACCACCGGCACGCCCCCGGCCTCGTAGAGATCCTTGGCCACATACTGACCGCCCGGTTTCAGATCGACGAAATAGGGCGTGTCGCGGAAGATGTCGGTCACGTCGAACAGGTCGAAATCGATCCCGGCCTCATGCGCCATCGCGGGCAGGTGCAGCCCGGCATTTGTCGACCCGCCGGTACAGGCCACCACGCGCGCGGCGTTTTCCAGCGATTTTCGGGTGACGATGTCGCGGGCGCGGATGTTCTTTTCCACCAGATTCATCACCGCCTGGCCGGAAGCCTCGCCATACTGGTCGCGGCTCTCATAAGGGGCGGGCGCGCCAGAGGAGTTCATAAGCGCAAGGCCCACGGCCTCGGACACGCAGGCCATGGTGTTGGCGGTGAACTGACCGCCGCAGGCGCCCGCGCTAGGGCAGGCGGCACGTTCGAGGATTTCCAGCTCGGCGTCGGACATGTTGCCGGCCTGATGCTGGCCCACGGCCTCGAACACGTCCTGCACGGTCAGATCGCGGCCATTCAGACGGCCCGGCAGGATCGACCCGCCATAGATGAACACCGACGGCACATTCAGGCGGATCATCGCCATCATCATCCCCGGCAGCGACTTGTCGCAGCCGGCAAGGCCCACGATCGCGTCATAGCAATGGCCGCGCATGGTCAGTTCGACCGTGTCGGCAATGGCTTCGCGCGACGCAAGCGAACTGCGCATGCCTTCGTGCCCCATCGCGATGCCGTCGGTCACGGTGATGGTGGTAAATTCGCGCGGGGTGCCGCCGCCAACCTTGACGCCCTGTTTCACGGACTGGGCCTGTCGGTTCAGTGCAATATTGCAGGGGGCCGCCTCGTTCCAGCAGGTGGCGACGCCGACCAGTGGCTGGTGAATTTCCTGTTCACTGATCCCCATCGCATAAAGGTACGATCGGTGCGGCGCGCGCTCCGGGCCTTCGGTCACATGGCGGCTGGGCAGGGTGGATTTGTCGAAACGGCTATTGCGCATGAGGTCCTCCTCGGGTCTGGCTTGGCCAAGGGGAATATCCCCCACGCCCGGCTTTCACAAGCTTCATTGATGCCGCGCCTGGGCCGGTCTAGGCTCCGGGCCGAAGGACGGACCCCGATGCGCTATGCCCCTTACGAACGTCTTGTCGCCCCCGCCCGCGCCCGGTGCGAGATTTGGCGCACCGTCGCAGGATATCTGCTGGCCAGTTCCGCACAGACCGGTCTGATCTTCGCGCTATACGCGCTGGCGGTGCTTCTGGTGGGCGAGGATCGGGCCGAATCCGCCTATACCGGCATCTTTTTCAGCACCCTGACCACCACCGACACGCTGCTGATGCTGGGGTCTTACGGGTTTCTTCTGGTGGGGGTGGTTCTGGTCGTAACCCAGCTTCACAAGCGGCCCGTGGTGACCCTGATCGGCCCGCCGCACCTGGCGCTGCACCATTTTCTGCGCTGCGCGCGGGCGCTGGCGGTGCTTTATGTCGCGATGTGGCTGTTGCTGCCCGGCGGCAACGCCGATTTGCACCGCAACCTGGCCTTCAACCAGTGGCTGCTGGTTTTGCCGCTGTCGCTGAGCGTGCTGCTGGTCCAGACCGGGGCCGAAGAAGTGCTGTTTCGCGGCTATCTGCAACAACAGTTCGCCGCGCGCTTTGCCTCGCCCGTGATCTGGATGGGGGTGCCAGCGCTGATCTTTGCCTGGGGTCATTACAGCATCGATCAGGCCGGACAGAATGCCGCCTATACCGCGATCTGGGCCGGGCTGTTCGCGCTGGCCGCGTCCGATCTGACCGCACGCACCGGCACGCTGGGCGCGGCTGTCGCGCTGCACTTCATCAACAATGTCGGGGCGATTCTGTTCGTTTCCCTGCCGGGGCCGGTGTCGGGCCTGTCGCTTTACACCTATCCGTTCGGGATGGATTCGCCGCAGATTCAGCCCTATTTCGCAATCGATCTGGCGATGCTTTTCGTCAGTTGGCTGACCGCGCGGGTGGCCCTTCGGGTCTGAGATTGCAGGCGGTGTCGCACCGCGCTAGCCTGCCCGCAACCCCGCCGACCGGCAGAAGGATCCCCCATGCGCGCGCCTGAATTCGCGGCCTATATCCACCCCGCCCGCCTGTATCCCGACCTGTGGCGGCTGGGGCTGGGCCTGTTGCTGATCGTGTTTTGCTATACCGGGTTCTTCGCCATCATGCTGGTGGCGCTGTATCCGATCACCGGGCCGCTGGAGTATTTCGGTTTCCTGACGAAACTGCGCCAACCGGCCGAGCCGTGGCCGGTGCTGTTCGTGCTGTTCAGCTTTGCCGGGATGTTTCTGGGCCCGGTCGTCGCCGCGGCCGCCTGCCACGGGCGCGGACCGGGCAGCCTGTTCGGCCCGGCGGGCGAAACCCTGCGCGGTTTTGGCCTGACCGTGGCGGTTCTGGTGCCGATCTATGCGCTGTCGCTGGCCCTTGGCTGGTGGTTGTCCCCGAACCTGCCCAATCTGGCACTGGATCGCTGGCTGCGGTTTCTGCCGCTGGCGCTGCCACTGATCCTGCTGCAGACCAGCGCCGAGGAACTGCTGTTTCGCGGCTATCTGCAACAGCAGCTTGCCGCGCGGTTCGCCGCCCGCTGGATCTGGATGGGGCTGCCCGCCCTGATCTTCACCGCGCTGCACTGGAACCCCGAGGCCGGGGCCAATATCTGGCTGATTCTGTCCGTCACGCTGGGTTTCGCGCTGATCGCCGCCGATCTGACCGAACAGACCGGCAGCCTGGGCGCGGCCATCGGGCTGCATTTCATGAACAACGTCTTTGCGATGCTGGTGGTCTCGGTCAAGGGCACGATCACCGGCCTGTCGCTGTTCATCACCCCCTACGGCGTGGCGGATGCCACCTCGGTGCCGCTTGGGCTGGGGCTGGACATGATCCTTCTTTTTGTTGTCTGGCGCCTTCTGCGCGTCGTCATTTGCCGATAGTCAGATTGCAATTCAAAGCGCCCCGGCTTATTTCGGGCACAACATCGCAGCGATAGGCCCGGCCATATGAACTGGATTTCGAACTACGTCCGCCCCAAGATCAACTCGCTCTTCTCGCGTCGCGAAGTGCCGGAAAATCTGTGGACGAAATGCGACGAGTGCGGAACCATGCTGTTCCACCGCGAACTGAGCGATAATCAGAACGTCTGTACCAATTGCGGCCATCACATGCCGATCGCACCCCGCGCGCGGTTCGACGCGCTGTTCGACGGCGGTATCTATACCGAGGTCGAGGTGCCGGCGCCGATCACCGATCCGCTGCATTTCCGCGATCAGAAGAAATACCCCGACCGCATGAAGGCGGCCCAGAAAGGCACCGGCGAGGCCGAGGCGATGCTGGTTGCCGAGGGCGAGATCGGCCTGACCCCGATCGTGGCCGCCGCGCAGGATTTTCGCTTCATGGGCGGGTCGATGGGCATGTATGTTGGGAACGCCATCATCGCCGCCGCCGAACGCGCCGTGGCGCTGGGTCGGCCGCTGGTGCTGTTTTCCGCCGCCGGGGGCGCCCGGATGCAGGAAGGAATCCTGTCGCTGATGCAGATGCCGCGCACCACCGTCGCGGTCGAGATGCTGAAAGAGGCGGGCCTGCCCTATATCGTCGTGCTGACCCACCCGACCACCGGCGGGGTCACGGCCTCTTATGCGATGCTGGGCGATGTGCAGATCGCCGAACCGGCCGCCCTGATCTGTTTTGCAGGCCCCCGCGTGATCGAACAGACGATCCGCGAAAAGCTGCCCGAAGGGTTTCAGCGTGCCGAATATCTGCTGGATCACGGGATGCTGGACCGGGTGACCAAACGCACCGAGCTGCGCGAAGAGCTGATCACTCTGCTGCGGATGTTGCTGCGCCAGCCGCCCGCCGTGCGCGGCACCCTGCCCCCGCCCGCGTCCGCCCCGGCGCTGACGGCCCCCGCCGCAGAACCCGCCACGCCCGAGGGAGAGACCAAGGCGTGAGTCAGCCTGCCAGCGATGTCATCCTTGAACGGATGATGTCCCTTCACCCGAAAATCATCGACCTGACGCTGGATCGGGTCTGGCGGCTTCTGGCCGCGCTGGACCAGCCCGAACGCGCCCTGCCGCCGGTGATCCATATCGCCGGGACCAATGGCAAGGGCTCGACCCAGGCGATGATCCGCGCCGGGCTAGAGGCCGCAGGCAAGCGCGTGCATGCCTATACCTCGCCGCATCTGGTGCGGTTTCACGAACGCATCCGCCTGGCCGGCGATCTGATTTCCGAGGACGCACTGGCCGCGTATCTGGACGACTGCGAACGCGCCAATGGCGGCGCGGGTATCACCTATTTCGAGATCACCACCGTCGCCGCCCTGTTGGCCTTCGCCCGCACCCCCGCAGATTACACCCTGCTTGAGGTCGGCCTTGGCGGGCGGCTGGACGCCACCAATGTGGTCGACAAACCGGCGCTGACGATCATCACGCCGGTGTCGATCGACCATCAGCAATATCTGGGCGAAACGCTGAAAGAGATCGCCGGCGAAAAGGCCGGGATCCTGAAACGCGGCGTGCCCTGCATCATCGGCCCGCAACAGGACGCCGCGATGGAGGTGATCGAAGATCGCGCCGCCCGCATCGGTGCGCCGCTTCTGGCGCATGGTCAGCACTGGCATGTGTGGGAAGAGCATGGCCGGCTGGTCTATCAAGACGAATCCGGGCTTCTGGATTTGCCCCTGCCCCGGCTGATCGGCGCGCATCAGGTGACAAATGCCGGCGCCGCGCTGACCGCCCTGCGCGCGCTGGGATATGGCGAACCGGCCTGCGAGGCGGCCGTCACCCAGGCCAACTGGCCCGCCCGCCTGCAACGGCTGCGCAAGGGTCCGCTGGCGCAGGCCGCGGGCGGGGCCGAACTGTGGCTGGACGGTGGCCATAACCCGGCGGCGGGCGAAGCACTGGTCGAGGCGCTGTCGCGCCTGCCCGTGCGCCCCCTGCATCTGATCTGTGGAATGCTGAACACCAAGGATGTGACCGGCTATCTGCGCCCGCTGGCGGATGTTGCCCAAAGCCTGCATGCGGTGTCGATTCCCGGTGCACAGGCAACCCTGCCCGCCGAAGACACGATGCGCGCGGCGCTGTCGGTGAACCTGCCAGCGCAGGTGGCGAACACCGTTCACGATGCGGTTGCGGACATCACCGCGCAAGACCCGACCGTGCGGATCCTGATCTGCGGGTCGCTGTATCTGGCCGGTGACGTGCTGCGCGAAAACGGCTGAGGAATAAGAAAAATCTTCACGAAGATTTTTCAGACCGAAGAATTTTCGTGAAAATTCTTCCTACTCCTGTCCCCAGTCCACATCCTGCATTTCGCGCAACCGGCTGGCGGTGCGCTCGAACTCGAACGCGCCGCTGCCTTCGACATACAGGTATTCGGGCTCTGCCGCGGCCGAACAGATCAGCCGCACCTTCGCCTCGTACAGCGCGTCGATCAGCGTCACGAAGCGCTTGGCCTCATTGAAATTCGACCGACCCAGGCAGGGGATATCCTCCAGGATCAGTACCCGCACCGCATCCGCGATCGCCAGATAATCGGCGGGGCCCAGCGGCTTGGCGCACAAATCCCAGAACGTGGCCCGACCGACCCCGTTGTGAAACCGGGGCAGATCGACCGGGCGGCCCTGCACCGTCAGCACCAGCGCCGCCCCCGGTCCGCCGGTGAAATCGCGCCAGATCTCTTCCATCGCTTCGCGCGCGGCGGCATCGGCGGGGGTGAAATAGACCTCGGCCCCCGACAGCCGATTCTGCCGATAATCGTTGGGCGACGCCAGATGATGCACCCCCAGCCGTTCCTTGATCAGTACAATGAAGGGCACGAACAACTCGCGCTGCAACCCGTCCTTGTACAGATCATCCGGCACCCGGTTCGAGGTGGTCACAACCGTCACCCCCTGCGCGAACAGCAGATCGAACAGCCGCCCCACGATCATCGCATCGGTGATGTCGTTGATCTGCATCTCATCAAAACACAGCAGCTTCAGATCGGTCGCGATCTCCTCGGCCACATGTTTCAACGGGTCCTGCGCCCCGGTCTGACGCACCTTGTACAGATCGGCGTGCACCTCCTGCAGGAAGGCGTGGAAATGCACCCGGCGTTTTTCGGGGATGGCCACACTGGCATAGAACAGATCCATCAGCATCGACTTGCCGCGCCCGACCCCGCCCCAGACATAGAGGCCGCGCACCGGCACGGGCTTTTTGCGGCGCAGCAGGAAGCCGCGCTTTTCCGGCGCGGCCGCTTCCAGCGCGCGGCGGATCTGTTCCAGCGGGTCCAGCACCGCAATCTGGCCGGGATCGCCATGCAGCGTTCCCGCGCTTACCAGCCGGTCGTATTTTTCGCGCAGCGTCTCGTACATGGCGTCCCCCATAAAGCGCCGCGACGCATAAGAAAAGATGATGCATGCCATGCCGGAATTTCGATTGACGGGTGCGGCACGCTGACACAGGCTGGCGCAGCTCAGGGAGGCCCCAATGGAAACGACGCGCGCACCGCTTTTCACCCCCGTTCTGATCGCCGGCTGCCTTGTCATCATGGTCAGCTTCGCGATCCGGGCCAGCTTTGGCGTGTTCCAGATCCCGATCGCACAGGAATTCGGCTGGCTGCGGGCCGAGTTTTCCTTTGCCATCGCCATCCAGAACCTGGCCTGGGGCATCGGCCAGCCGATCTTCGGCGCGCTGGCCGAAAAGTTCGGCGACCGCAGGGCGATCATACTGGGCGCGCTGACCTATGCCGCCGGGCTGGTCCTGTCGTCCTATGCGATCACGCCGGGCCAGCATCAGCTACTGGAAATTCTGGTGGGGTTCGGCATCGCGGGCACCGGATTTGGCGTAATTCTGGCGGTGGTCGGGCGCGCGTCGAGCGACGAGAACCGCTCCCTCTCGCTGGGCATCGCCACTGCCGCCGGATCGGCGGGCCAGGTGTTCGGCGCGCCCACGGCCGAATGGTTGCTGGGCATGATGGGCTGGCAGCAGGTGTTCGGGATTTTCGCCGCCGCAATCCTGTCGGTGCTGCTGGTGCTGCCGATGATGCGTTCGCCCCAGCCCGTCAGCCGGGTCGAGCTGCAAGAAAGCATGGGTGACATCCTGATGCGCGCGTTTCGCGACCCGTCCTTTACCCTGATCTTTCTGGGGTTCTTTTCGTGCGGCTATCAGCTTGGCTTCATCACCGCGCATTTCCCCGCTTTTGTCACCGAAATGTGCGGCGCGATCGATCCGTCGGGCACGCTGGCCGCGATCGGGGTCTCCTCCACCTCGGCGCTGGGGGCGGTCTCGATCTCGCTGATCGGGCTGGCCAATATCGTCGGCACGGTCACCGCAGGCTGGCTGGGCAAGCGGCATTCCAAGAAATACCTGCTGGCGGGAATCTATCTGGCCCGGACGGTGGTGGCGGGCGCCTTCATTCTGTTGCCGATCACGCCCGCGTCGGTGCTGATCTTTTCCGCCGCGATGGGGTCCTTGTGGCTGGCCACGGTGCCGCTGACCTCGGGGCTGGTCGCGCATATCTATGGGCTGCGCTATATGGGCACGCTGTACGGCATCGTGTTCCTGAGCCATCAGATCGGCAGCTTCATGGGCGTGTGGCTGGGCGGGCGGCTGTATGACCTTTACGGCAATTACACGCTGGTGTGGTGGATCGGCGTCGGCGTGGGGGCGTTTTCGGCCATCGTGCATCTGCCGGTAAAGGAACGGCGGCTGGCGGTCGCACCGGCCTGACACTCACATCTCGCGCAAAAAGCCCTGCAGCGCAGCATGAATTTCCCTGACGTGGGTATAGGGCAGCCCATGGCCCGCGCCGGCAACCGTCACCTGCCGCGCCTGCCGGTTGATCTGTGACAGCCGGCCCAGCGCCGACAGCGGGATAACCGCATCGGCATCGCCCCAGATCGCCAGCAGCGGCTGGCCTGACCGGGCGATCCGGCGATGCTCGGGTTCCAGATCCTCGGCCAGCATATGGCGCTGGCTGGACAGAACGGCCGCAAGATAGCCTCGGTGATATGTTTCCTCCGCCTGCATCTGCGCGATCCCTTCCACCGCCGACGGGGCCTGCGCCCGGCGGATCCCGCGCCGCAGGATCACACCGCCGAACACGCGCATCACCCAGTCGCCCAATACCGGCACCCGCGTCATGAACCGCATCAAGCGGCCCTGCATCTGGCCCAGCCCGGCCGGGGCCAGCAGCACCAGCCGCTGCACCCGCTCTGGCGCGGCGGCGGCCCAGGCCACGGCGATACTGGCGCCCATGGAATAGCCCAGCATCATCTCGACCCCCGCCAGGTTCTGATGCGCCAGCAGATCATCCAGTTGACGCAAAAAGAACGCCCGGTTCTGCGCACCGCCGGGCCGGTCGGAATAGCCCCGGCCATAAAGATCATAGCGCAGCACCCGGAACCCCATCAGCGTCAGAATCTTCACGACGCCGTCCCAGACATAAGACCCAGAGGTCAGCCCGTGCACGCAAACCGCGACCCGCCCGTTCACCGGCCCGTCCCAGCGGTAATGGGTCTGCCCGTCGGTCAGATCGGCAAAGCGGCCCGGCGCGTCCGCCCGCGCGGCGCGATTCATCGGCCAGCGCCAGCGCTCGGGCAGAACCCAGCCCAGCGCGAACAGCAAAAGAAGCGCCGCCAGCCAGATCATCGCGCCTGCCATGCCGCCAGAATATACCGGCTGGTCATCAAATCCAGATGCGCCCCGCCGCCGTTCTTGAACAGCGTGATCTCGTCCTCGCTTTGGCGGGCAAAGGTCCCCGAGGGCAGATCATAGTAATCGGCCACGATGGCCTCGCGCCCGATCACCCCGTCGGCCAGCGGGATCTTCAGCTCGCCGATATGGTCCAGGGTGGTGGCGCGGCTGTCGACGAATATCCGCGCACGGGTCAGGGCGGTATCGTCGGCCTCGCGCATGTCGGGGCGATAGGCGCCGATCAGGTCGATATGCTGACCGGGGCGCAGCCAGTCGCCCCTGATCAGCGGCGCCGACGACATGGTGGCCGAGGTCACGATATCGGCCTGCCGCACGGCAGCTTCCAGATCGGGGGCCACAGTGACATTCGGAAAGGCCGCCGCCATCCGTGCGGCCCCCGCCGCGCTGCGGTTCCAGATCAGGAACCGCGCGTCCGGAAAGGCGCTGGAATAGGCCTGATACAGCGAATGACCCACCGTGCCCGCGCCGACGATCAGGATCACGCCACTGTCGGGCCGGGCCAGCCGTTTCGCCGCCAGCAGGCTGTCGCCCGCAGTTTTCCACTTGGTCACCAGATGGAAATCGACGATCGCCTCCAGCATCCCGTCCGTGTCGGAAAACAGGCTGACCGCGCCATTGACCATCGGCTTGTCATGGGTGGGATTGCCGGGAAACACCGTGGCGCTTTTGACCGCCAGCCCCATCCCGTCGATCCAGGCCGACCGCGACAGCAGCGTATCTGGGCCGCGGTAAAGAAAGGTATCATCGACCTTCGCCTGGGGCAGGGAATGACCCGCCGCCAGCGCATCGGTCAGCGCGGCCCAGTCCAGCAGTGGCTCGCACGCCGCGAAGGGGATGATTTCAAACCCCATGGGCGGCCTCTTCGGTGCTCAGCAATCCTTCGGCCACCAGACGGTCGGCCCAGCCTTGCGGCCCGGTGAACAGATGCGTCCGCCAGCCGCGCGCGTCGGCGGCGGCGATATTATCGGCCCGATCATCGGTAAAGATCAGCCGGTCAGGCGCGACGCCGCAATCGGCCTCGACCATTTCATAAATCACCGGGTCGGGCTTGATCACGCCCATGTGGCCCGAGATGTAGTGCCGATCGAAATCGCGCAGGAACGGATAGAACGGTACCGCATATTCGAAACTGGCGATCCCGAAATTGGTCAGCGCGAACACCGGCACGCCCTTGGCCTGAAGCGTCCGCATCAGATGCACCGAATGCGGGATCACCGGCTGCGCCAGTTCAATCCAGTCGTCGCGCCACATGCGAATCTCGGTGCGGAATTCGGGGTATGCCTCGGCGGTTTCATAGATCACATCGGTGAAATCCTCGCCCCGGTCGACCCGGTCGTTCATGCCGTGCAGATCGACGGCGGCGAACATGGCGCGGCGGCGGACTTCGCCCACGACGCGGTCGTAATAGCGTTCCGGCTGCCATTCGATCAGCACGTTGCCGATGTCGAAGATCACGGCCTCTGGGGTCATGTGCGGCTTTCCTTTCGGGCGGCGGCCAGCGCGCGTTCCAGCGCGTCCAGAAAACGAGAGCGGTCGGCCCTGGAAAAGGCCCGCCCGCTGCCTTGGCGAAACGGATCGGCGGCGCGCAGATCGGCCATCAGATCGCGGGTGGCCAGCAGATTGCCGATATTGGCGGGGGTGAAACCCTCGCCGTTGTGGCGCAGCACCTGCGCGCCGGCCGCGACGCATTTGGCGGCCAGCGGGATGTCGCCGGTGATGACCACATCGCCCGGCCCGGCCCGGTCGGCGATCCACATATCGGCCACATCGGGGCCTTCGGGGACATAGACCATTTCAACCAGCGGATGGGCCGACGGGCGCAGCCCCCCGTTGGCGACCATGAACACCGGCACCTTGTGGCGGTCGGCGACGCGCTCGACCTCGGCCTTGACGGGGCAGGCATCGGCATCCACGAACACCCGGGTCACGCGTACAGCGCCTCGGCGTGGAAGGCCACGTGATCCTCCATGAACGAAGACACGAAGAAATAGCTGTGGTCATAGCCTTTGTGCATCCGGAACGTGGCCGGCTGACGTGTCTCGGCGATGGCGGCGGCCAGCGCTTCGGGCTTCAGCAGATCCAGAAACTGGTCGCTGCCGCCCTGGTCGATCAGCATCGGCCCGCCGAACCCGTCCGCGCGCATCAGCAGCGTGGCGTCATGGCGGGCCCAGACAGCCTGATCCGCGCCCAGATAGGCCGAAAACTGTTTGCGGCCCCAGTCCGATTGGGTGGGGTTGGCGATGGGCGCAAAGGCCGACACGCTGGCGAACCGCCCCGGATAGGTCATCGCCAGGGTCAGCGCGCCGTGCCCGCCCATGGAATGGCCGGTGATCGCCTGACGCTCTTCATCCAGCGCGAAAGTGTTGAACAAGACGCGCGGCAGCTCTTCGGCGATGTAATCCCACATCCGGAAATGCGGCGCCCAGGGCGTTTCAGTCGCGTTCACATAGAACCCCGCGCCCTGCCCCAGATCATAAGCGTCGTCATCGGCCACACCGACGCCGCGCGGCGAAGTGTCGGGAAACACCAGCGCGATGCCGTGTTCCGCCGCCCAGCCCTGCGCCCCGGCCTTGGCCATCGCATTTTCGTGGGTACAGGTCAGGCCCGACAGATACCACAGCACCGGCACCGCGCCCTGTTCGGCCTCTTCGGGCAGGAACAGGCCGAAGGTCATGTCGCAGCCACAGGCGTCAGAGCCGTGGCGATAGACCCCCTGCACCCCGCCAAAACAGCGATTCTCGGAAAGTGGTTCCATGGTCAGCCCCTTTCGTGTTGCTGCCCTTGGCGTAGCGCGCGGCGGGCGGTCGGGCAAGGCTGGCCGCGCGAAAACCTAGCGCGCCTGTTTCGACAGCTGCACCGCCAGGATACCGGTCATGATGACGACCACCCCGACGATATCCATCGGGCCCATGCGTTCGCCCAACAGCACGGCGGCGGTCGCCACGCCCAGAAACGGGTTGAGGAAATGAAAAGTCGCCGCGCGCGCCGCGCCGATCCGCCGCACCAGCAGGAACCAGGTAAAGGTCGCGGCCAGCCCCGGCACCAGCGTGGTATAGGCAAAGGCGCCGATCAGCCGCCAGCTCCAACTCACCTGCCAGCTTTCCAGCACGACCGCCGGCGCGGCCAGCACGGCGCTGCCCACCAGCATCTGCAAGCCGACGATCATCAGAACATTCCCGCCCGAGGACGCGCCGCGCACCGACAACGTCGCCAGCGTCAGCGCCAGCATCCCCAACAGGCATAGCGTCAGGCCGTACATATCGACCCCGCCACCGATCCGGCTGGCCATGATGATCGCCACGCCCACGAACCCGGTGACCAGCCCCGCCACACCCAGCGGGCGCATCCTGTCGCCGAAGATGATCCAGCCCAGCGCGGCCACCAGCAGCGGCATGATCGAGGCGATGACCGCCGCCAATGACGCCTCGACCGTCTGCATGGCAACGAAGTTCAGCCCCAGATACAGCGCGTTCTGGCACACCCCGAAAATCACCGTCGCCCGGATCTGCGGTCGGGTCAGCCGCCAGCTTTGCCCCATGGCGCGGGCGATCGCCACGCCCAGCAAACCAGAGATCAGAAACCGCAGCGCCAGCGCGGTCAGCGGCGGCGCATCGGCCACGATCATCCGCGCCGACGTAAAGGCCGAGGACCACATGAAGGCAAAGGCCAGCCCCATGCCAAGCGCACGAAAATCCATCACACCTCGCAAAAACGATTAGGGCCGCCGAAAGGCGACCCTAAAGCATTCGATCAGCGGGACAAGCCCGGCTGTTCAGCCGTTCACGCTGTCCTTCAGCGCCTTGGCGATGGTCATCTTCACCACCTTGTCGGCCTCTTTCTTGATCTGCTCGCCGGTGGCAGGGTTGCGCACCATGCGCTCGGGGCGCTCGCGGCAATAGATCTTGCCCACGCCGGGCAGGGTCACGGCACCGCCGCCGGACACTTCTTTGGTGATCACGCCGATCACTGCGTCCAGCGCGGTCGAGGCGGTTTTCTTGTCCGCGCCCATTTCCTCTGCCAGAGCGGCAACCAACTGCGTCTTCGTCATCGGTTTTGCCATGTATGGTCTCCTCGTTCCTACCCCCTTTCTTTGGGGGCTGATCCGGGCAATTTAACGGCATATGGGGGGGCGGCACAACGATTAGTGGATGAAACCGGCGGAATTTCCCGCATTTTGGGCGGTTTTCGCAGCGTCAAAGGAAGGCCGTCTCCTCGAAACTGCGCAATTTCCGCGAATGGATGCGTTCCAACGGCATCTCGCGCAGCCGTTCCATCGCCCGGATCCCGATCAGCAAATGCCGCGACACCTGGGTCTTATAGAAATCCGACGCCATGCCGGGCAGCTTCAGCTCGCCATGCAGCGGCTTGTCGGACACGCACAGAAGCGTGCCGTACGGTACCCGAAACCGATAACCGTTGGCGGCGATTGTCGCGCTTTCCATATCCAGCGCGATGGCGCGGGACTGCGACAGGCGCTGAACCGGGCCGCTTTGGTCGCGCAACTCCCAGTTGCGGTTGTCGATGGTCGCCACGGTGCCGGTGCGCATGATCCGCTTCAGTTCATAACCTTCCAGCTGGGTCACTTCCTCGACCGCGTCTTCCAGCGCGATCTGGATCTCGGCCAGCGCGGGGATCGGCACCCAGACCGGCAGATCGTCATCCAGCACATGATCTTCGCGCAGATAGGCATGGGCCAGCACGAAATCGCCCAGCGACTGCGAATTGCGCAGCCCCGCGCAATGGCCGACCATCATCCAGGCATGGGGACGCAGCACCGCGATATGGTCGGTCGCCGTCTTCGCGTTCGAGGGACCGACGCCGATATTGACCAGCGTGATCCCGCCGCCGCCGCGCCGCTTCAGGTGATAGCTGGGCATCTGCGGCAGTTTCGCCGGAACCGGCAGCGGCGCGTCGGGTTCGGTGATCTCGATATTGCCGGGGCCGACAAGGCTGTCATACCCGCTGTCGGGATCGGCCAGCGCGTTGCGGGCGAACAGCTCGAACTCTTCGACATAGAACTGGTAGTTGGTGAACAGAACGTGGTTCTGGAAATGCTCGGCCCCGGTTGCGGTGTAATGCGACAGCCGCGCCAGCGAATAATCGACCCGCTGCGCGGTGAACGGCGCCAACGGCCCGGCGCCGTCCTCGTATTTGAACCCGTAGCCGTTGACGATGTCGTCGTTCATCGTCGACAGGTCCGGCACGTCGAACGCATCGCGCAGCGGAAAGGACAGAACCCCATCCTGTGGCACGGTGATCGACGCATCGCCCGCCACCGCAAAATGCACCGGGATCGGCGTCATCGACGGCCCCACCGTGACCGGCACGTCATGGTTCGCCAGCAGCAGCCCGATCTGCTGACACAGGTAGTTGCCGAACAGATCCGGCCGGGTGATCGTGGCCGCATAGATGCCGGGATCGGGCACATGGCCAAAGCTGAGCCGGCTGTCGACCTGGGCAAAGCTTGTCGTCACCAGCCGTATCTCGGGGTAATAGGCCCGATAGCGCGCGGTGCGCGGCTTGCCCGCCAGCGTCTTTTGAAACCTGTCGATCAGAAAGCCGGTCGCCTCGTCATACAACTCGCACAGCCGGGCCACGGCGGCGGCGGCGTCGGTAAAGCTTTCGGGCGCGCGGTGGGGCGGGGTGTCGAGCGGCAGGTTGTGGTCAACGGCGGTCATGCGGGGAATATCCTGATGGAAAAGTGCCTGATGGGCAGGAGGATAGCACATATGTCATGTCGCAAATGTCATGACTTCGCACCGGGGTTCAAGTCCCGCCCTTGCGCCGCCGCGCAGAAGGCCGGATGATCCGGCCATGACAAAGACCCTGCTTTCGCTCGGCCACGGATACAGTGCCCGCGCCCTTGCCCGCCTTCTGACCGACGGCTGGCACATCATCGCCACCACCCGCAGTGCCGACAAGGCCGCGCGGCTGGCCGCGGACGGCATCGAGCCGCTGATCTGGCCCGGCACCGATCTGACCGGCGCGCTGGCGCGGGCCAGCCATGTGCTGTGCTCGATCGCGCCGGTGGACGGGCGCGACCCCATCGTGGCCGAATATGGCCCCGCACTGGCCGGGGCCGATCATCTGGACTGGGTCGGCTATCTGTCCACCACCGGGGTATATGGCGACCACGGCGGCGGCTGGGTCGACGAGGCCACGCCCCTGACCCCCGCCACCGAACGCGGACGCGCCCGTGCTTTGGCCGAGGCCGAGTGGCAGGCGTTGGGCCTGCCGCTGCATATCTTCCGGCTGGCCGGCATCTATGGCCCCGGCCGCGGACCCTTTGCCAAGGTGCGCGCCGGCACCGCCCGGCGCATCATCAAGCCCGGCCAGGTGTTTTCGCGCACCCATGTGGACGATATCGCGCAGGTGCTGGCCGCCTCGATCGCGCGGCCCGATCCCGGCGCGATCTACAATGTCTGTGACGACGACCCGGCCCCGCCGCAGGACGTCATCGCCCATGCCGCCGAACTGCTGGGCCTGCCGGTGCCCCCGGCGATTCCGTTCGATCAGGCCGGTCTGAGCCCCATGGCGCGCAGTTTCTATGCCGAGTCGAAAAAGGTTCACAACGATCGGATAAAAACGGACCTGCGCGTGCGTCTGCTCTATCCGACCTATCGCGAAGGTCTGGCCGCACTTCTGTCTGCCGAAGGGCTGGACAGGGGCTGATCCGCCCCCACCTATGGATATGGCAGAATCGACAGGAGCAGACATGACCGACCAGGCAGCGCCCGAAACGATTTCAGACGTGCTCGATACCCTGGCCGACGTCAGCACGGGCGAGCGTGTCTCGGTCCGCGAAATCGTCGAATCGATGGGCGAGCGCTCGTTCGCCCCGCTGCTGCTTGTTCCCGCGATGGTTCTGGTTTCGCCGATCTCGTCGATCCCCGGAATGCCGACCCTTGGCGCGCTGGTCATGAGCCTGATCGTCGTTCAGATCCTGCTGGGGCGCGACTATCTTTGGCTGCCAGAGGTTCTGGCGCGTCGCTCCCTGCCCTCTGACCGGATGGAGCGTGCGGTGAACTGGCTGCGCAAACCCGCCGCCTGGATCGACCGGCATGCGCATCAGCGGCTGCCCTATCTGACAATTCGCCCGCTCAGCTATATCGCGCTGCTGACCTGCCTGGCGGTGACGCTGGTGATGCCGCTGATGGAATTCGTGCCGGCGCTGGCCACCGTCGCGGCCTTTGCCATCACCCTGTTCGCCGTCGGGATGCTGACCCGTGACGGGCTGTTCGTGATCGGCGGTTACAGTTTCGTGGGCCTGGGCGGGCTGCTGGCGACGGTGATCATCTGACCTGGCGCCCGGCCAGTTGCGCGACATCCAGAACCGCCAGCACCTTGGCCTCGATATCCGCCGCGTTCAGCCCCGCCACGGCATACATGTCTTCGGGGCTGGCCTGATCGATGAACGTATCGGGCAGCACCATGGAGCGGAACTTCAGCCCGGTGTCGAACACGCCTTCCTCGGCCAGCAACTGCGCGACATGTGACCCGAACCCGCCAATCGCGCCTTCCTCGATGGTGATCAGCGTCTCATGCTCCGCCGCCAACCGCAGGATCATGGCGCGGTCCAGCGGCTTGGCGAAACGGGCGTCGGCCACCGTGGGCGTGATGCCGCGCGCGCCCAGCCGTTCGGCGGCCTGCTGCACCTCGGCCAGCCGCGTGCCGAAGGACAGCAGCGCCACGCGCGACCCTTCGGCGACGATCCGGCCCATGCCGATCTCCAGCACCTGGCCGCGTTCTGGCATGTCGACACCCACACCTTCGCCGCGCGGAAAACGGAACGCGATCGGGCCTTCGTCATGCGCCACGGCGGTGGCGACCATATGTTTCAGCTCGGCCTCATCCGCCGCCGCCATCACCACGAACCCCGGCAGATTGGCCAGAAAGGCCACATCGAAACTGCCCGCATGGGTCGCGCCATCGGCGCCCACCAGCCCGGCCCGGTCAATGGCAAACCGCACCGGCAGGCGCTGGATCGCCACGTCATGCACCACCTGATCATAGCCGCGCTGCAGGAACGTGGAATACATGGCGCAGAACGGTTTCATCCCGCCCGCGGCCATCCCGGCACAGAAGGTCACCCCATGCTGTTCCGCGATGCCCACGTCGAAACAGCGGGTGGGAAAGCGTTCGGCGAACAGGTTCAGCCCGGTACCGTCGGGCATCGCCGCGGTGACCGCCACGATCTTGTCATCCCGCGCGGCCTCGTCAATCAGCGCCTGGGCGAAGACCTTGGTATAGGACGGCGCGTTCGAGGGCGCCTTTTTCTGCTCGCCCGTCACCACATCGAACTTGGCGGTGGCATGGCCCTTGTCATCGGCCAGCTCGGCCGGGCGATAGCCCTTGCCCTTCTTGGTGATCGCATGGATCAGGATCGGCCCGTCGGCGCGCGCCTTCACGGTGCGCAACACCGCCAGAAGCTGTTCCATATCGTGCCCGTCGATTGGCCCGAGATAGGAAAAGCCCAGCTCTTCGAACAAGGTTCCGCCCACGGTCATGTGTTTCAGAATATCCTTGGCGCGCCGCGCCCCGTCCTGAAACGGTTGCGGCAGCAGGCTGACCGCACCCTTGGCCGCCGCCTTGAGCTCCTGAAACGGGGCACCGGCGTAAAGCCGCGACAGGTAGGACGACATCGCACCCACCGGCGGGGCAATCGACATCTCGTTATCGTTCAGAATGACGATCAGCCGCTTGTTCAGATGTCCCGCGTTGTTCAGCGCCTCATAGGCCATGCCCGCGCTCATCGCGCCATCGCCGATCACCGCAATCGCGTCGCCAAGCGCAGGCTCTGGCGCGCCGCCCAGATCGCGCGCCACGGCAAAACCCAGCGCTGCGGAGATCGAGGTGGAACTATGCGCCGCGCCGAACGGGTCATAGGGCGATTCGGAGCGTTTGGTGAATCCGCTCAGCCCGTCTTTCTGGCGCAGGGTGCGAATACGGTCGCGCCGCCCGGTCAGGATCTTGTGCGGATAGCATTGATGCGACACGTCCCAGATCAGCCGGTCGCGCGGCGTGTCGAACACCGTATGGATCGCCACGGTCAGCTCGACCACACCCAGACCCGCGCCCAGATGCCCGCCGGTCTGCGACACGGCGGCAATCGTTTCGGCCCGCAGTTCGTCGGCGATCTGCACCAGTTCGCGGTCGCTGAACTGTTTCAGATCGGCCGGCACATGCACACGGTCCAGCAGGGGTGTTTGGGGTGTCGCGGTCATCGCTTGCCCTCCTCAGGGCGATCTACATCTCGCGCGAGATAGCGAAACGTGCCGCCGCCCGCAAGTTTTCCGCCGCCGCACCGTAAGGCGCCAGCGCCGACTCGGCCTCATCCACCAGCGATCTGGCCCGCGCCCGCGCACCGTCCAGCCCCAGCAGCGACACGAAGGTGGCCTTGCCCGCCTCGGCATCCTTCTGCAACCGCTTGCCGGCCTTTTCGGCATCGCCCGCGACATCCAGAATGTCATCGGCGATCTGAAACGCCAGCCCAAGTGCTGTGGCATAGGCCCCCAGCGGCGCCGGATCGGCCCCGGCCAGATGCGCGCCCGCCTCGGCCGACCAGCGGATCAGCGCGCCGGTCTTGCCCGCCTGCAACGCGGTGATCTGATCCAGCGTCAGCGGCGTGTCGGCGGTTTCGGCCGCAACGTCCAGCGCTTGGCCCAGAACCATGCCACGCGCGCCCGCCGCCTGCGCCAGTGCCGCGATCAGCGTCACGCGCACGGCCGCATCCGGGTGGGTGACCGGATCGGCCAGCAGGTCGAACGCCAGCGTCTGCAGCGCGTCCCCGGCCAGCACCGCGGTGGCCTGATCCCATTTCACATGCACCGTGGGCAGGCCCCGGCGCAGATCGTCGTCATCCATACAGGGCAGATCATCATGCACCAGTGAATAGGCATGCATCGCCTCGACCGCCGCCGCCGCCTGAACCGCGCGCGCCACAGGCACCCCGTACAGCGCAGCACCTTCCATCGCCAGAAAGGCGCGCAGCCGCTTGCCGCCCGCCGTGGCATAGCGCATCGCCTCGACAACCTTCTGATCGGGATAGGCGGCCAGCACGGCCTTCAGATGCGCCGCAACCTGTGCGCCGGCCCGACACAGCTTTTCGCTAAACATCAAAGCCCTTCGACAGGCGTCGTGCCGGTGGGGTTGCCATCGGCGTCCAGCGTGATCGCCGCGACCTTTTCCTCGGCCTCTTTCAGCTTGGCCTCGCAGCGCTTCTTCAGCGCCGCCCCGCGTTCATAAAGCCGGATCGAATCCTCCAGCGGCACGTCGCCGCGCTCCAGCTGGTTCACGACCTGCTCCAGCTCGCGCATCGCGTCTTCAAAGCTCATCTCGGCCACTGGTTTATCGCTCACGTTCCCCGCTCCATCAGAACCCGTATATGTGCCGCCACGCTCGCGGCCAGCGCATCCAGATCATATCCACCCTCAAGTGTCGAGACCACCTTGCCCCCCTCATGGGCATCGGCGATGTCGCACAGCCGCTCCGTCACCCAGATGAAATCCCCGACCTCCCAGTTCAGTTGCGCCAGCGGATCGGCCCGGTGCGCATCGAACCCGGCGGAAATCAACACCAGTTGCGGCGCGAATGCGTCCAACGCGGGCAGCACCTGCCGCTCCATCGCGGCGCGAAATGCGGCCCCGTCCGACATCGGCGCCAGCGGCACGTTCAGGATGTTGCCATATGCGCCGCGTTCCTCGGGTGCGCCGGTGCCGGGATAAAGCGGCATCTGATGGGTCGAGGCGAACAGAACCCGCCCTTCATCCCACAACAGATCCTGGGTGCCATTGCCGTGGTGCACGTCGAAATCCATGATCGCCACCCGCGACAGCCCGTGGTGATCAAGCGCATATTTCGCCGCGATAGACACGTTTCCGAACAGGCAGAACCCCATCGCGGTGGCGGTTTCGGCGTGATGGCCGGGCGGGCGTACGCCGACGAAGGCATTGGCGACCTCGCCCGCCAGCACCATGTCCACGGCCTTCAGATTGGCACCGACCCCGCGCAGCGCGGCGGCCAGCGATCCGGGCGACAGATAGGTATCGGCGTCCAGCGCAGCCGATCCTTCGTCCGGCAAGGCCGCCTGGATCCGGGCCAGATACGCGGCCGGATGGCAGCGCGTGACCGCGTCCGCCTCGGCCAACGGTGCCGCGACGCGCAGCAACCCGGCAAAATCCGGCGCGTCCAGCCGGGCCAGGATCGCGTCCAGCCGCGCCACCTGTTCAGGATGGCCCGGCGGGGTGATGTGGGTCCGGCAATCGGCATGGGTCAGAAAGGCGGTTGTCATGAGATGACCTTACCCGCTTGGTGAAACAAACAAAATCCATCCTGACTTGATAAGCATCAATGCGCGCACTTCCAAAGCTTGCAAAGTATGCATGCAGCCATTTTCAAAGGAGGTGTGAAATGGAAAACGGAAAAAAGACGCGTAGCAGGTTGGTCATCCTGACGGGTGTATCAGCAATCGCACTTGCAGCTTTGACCACGTCCGTTCCCGATTTCGAAAGCCACCTGACACTTGTCGGGCCCGCATTTGCCGAATCGCATTCCGGCGGCGGGCAGGGGCAGGGCGGCGGTGATCATGCTGACGACGGAACCGACCACACCCATGATGATGGTGACGACCATACCCACGATGACGGCGACGACCACGAAGGCGGCAAGGGCAAACAGGGCTCCAACGCCGGTGGCACACAAGGCGGTCAGGGTGGGGACGGCGGTTCCGGCGGATCCGAAGGCCAGGGACCGAAAGCCGGCAAGCCGACCGGCAGTCAGGGCGGCAAACCCGCATGGGCAGAGGAAGGCATCCCCGAGGTCGAACTGGGCCGGCTGAACGTCGCCCGGTCCCCCGATCATGTCCTTGACCGGGCATATGACGAGGCGCTGGCCGGCTTCACCGCCGAAATGGCCGAATTCTACAGCATGAGCCTGGACGAGGCGATCGCCGCATTGTCGCTGGACTATGACAATCAGGAATTCATCGACTCGCCGCTTCAGAATCTCGCGCTGTTCGAAGAGGCGCTTGATGGCCAGTCGGTGCTGAACACCCTGCCGTCGGTCACGAACTCCAACGACACGCTTCTGGCGATGTTCCTGGGAACCGCGTCCGACAAGACCATTCCGGTCACCACCGACACTGTCATCGCCGTGACGACGATCCTTGGCACTGAGGTAACCGAGTCACAGGCGGCCAACATTGCGCAGGATGCGGAAGCGGTCCGTATTGCTGTGCTGGCCGGTCATGGATAACATAGCTTCGTAAGAATTCGGGCTCCGGAATTCGGGGCCCGAACAACGAGTTGCCCCGGCAAGAAAAATAATCCGAGGATTTGCGGATGAAATCACGCGTATATGCCATGGCCGCTGCGGCCGTATTCAGCCTGTCTTTCACCCAACAAGCGCAGGCCCAGGACGGCAAAAGCCTTTTCGGCGTCACATCGGCCAGCGTTACCTACGGCCTGTATGCAAGGGTCGATCTGGGGGGCGCCTCCCTGGACACAGACGACGCCTATTGGGAGTCGCCGGGGTACCCGAGCGACCCGCGCGTGTTCTTCGATATTGACGCGGACAATGTCGCCTTTGGCGGCATTGGCGCGGGTTTCGACTGGATGAACGGGTTTCGCGGCGATGTCTCCCTTCTCATTTTCGGCGAGTCCGATTTCGATGGTTCGTGGAGCTCGACCCAGCCCGCCACGCCCGGGCCCCATGCTGACGTGCGCGGCTCCATCAGCAGCACCGCGGTGATGGCCACCGGGTATTATTCGCCGCTGGAATACGCGGGCCGGAACAGCAAGGTGCAACCCTTCCTGAGCGCGGGCTTGGGCGTCGCCCGCAACAAGATGGGCGACTGGACCCGCATCAATGCCACCTCTACTTCGGTAGAGCGGACGTTCAATGGTGACTATTCCACCCATATTGCCTGGTCTCTCGGCGCGGGTGTCGCGGCAGAACTCAAGGGTCCCGGCAATCGCCCCTTCCTGCTTGAAGCCAGCTATCGCTATTTCGACCTGGGCACAGCCAAGGGCGGCTCGACCCCGCTGCCGGGCAATGGTTCTTCCGAGCCGGTCACGCCGTTGCGCTTCGAAAACCGCGATCACGTCATCAGCCTGAGCCTGCGGATTCCGCTGCGGCGGTACTAAGCCTTCAGTCCGGCGCCAGCATATAGCCGGCGCCGCGCACGGTTTGCAGATAACGCGGCTGTTTCGGATCCGCCTCGATCTTGCGGCGCAGCCGCGTTATCTGCACATCCACCGCGCGTTCCTGCGCCTGACCATTGTCACGGCCTAGATCCTCGACCAGCTTGACCCGCGTCACCGGCGCGCCGGGACAGGCGGAAAAGATGCGCATCAGCTGACTTTCGGTCGCGGTCAGGCGGATCAGATCGGTGCCGCGCCACAACTCGCCCCGGTCGATGTCATAACGCACCGACCCCAGATGCAGCACCTTCGGCCCGGCCACCTGTTCGCGCACCTGGGGTACACGGCGCAGGATCGCGTTGATCCGCAGCAACAGCTCCTTGGGCTCGAACGGCTTGGCCAGATAGTCGTCGGCGCCGGCCTCCAGCCCCTCGATCCGGTCGCTGGTCTCGCCCCGCGCGGTCAGCAGCAGGATCGGCGTGGCCAGAATCTGGCGCAATTCCCGCGTCAGGCTGATCCCGTCCTCGCCCGGCATCATCACGTCCAGCACGATCAGGTCGAATTCCAGCCCGCCCAGCAGCCGCCGCGCATGGGTGGCATCGCGCGCCGCGCTGACCAGAAACCCGTTGCGGATCAGAAATTTCTGCAACAGTCCGCGAATGCGCTCATCATCATCGACGATCAGCAGATGGGCCTCATGCGCCGCGTTCATATCCCGCCATCCTTCATCACATTGAAATGGCTTCGGACCTCTGGATCCATCATCGCCTCCAGCACTTGGCGGAATCCGGCCACCGCATCGGGCCCGGCGGAACGATACGCCGCCCGCATCCGCCCCCGCTGCGCATCCGACAGCTCCCGTTCCAGCGCCGCCCCCGCCTCGGTCAGATACAGATGCCGCTCGCGCTTGTCACGCTTGCCGACCCGGCTTTCGACCAGCCCATCCTCGATCAGCGCACGCAGAACGCGGTTCAGCGACTGCTTCGTGACCCCCAGAATGTTCAACAGGTTATTGACCGTCGTCCCTTGTGTGCGGTGAATGAAATGCATCGCGCGGTGATGCGCACGGCCATAGCCGTGCTGGTCCAGGATAACGTCCGGCTCGGCGGTAAAGCTGCGGTGGGCGAAGTACATCGCCTCGATTCCCTTGCGCAACTGTTCATCTGTCAGAAACAGCAGGCTCTCGCCGCTTGGCGACGGTCCGGCAGAGCCTTCGGCCATGGAACTTCCTCCCGATCACTTTTTTTGCCTCTTATGATGATTTTATGTCAGCGTTATTGACTTTCCAAGAATCAATTGTTAGCGATCCGTCGATTTCACGCAATTTTCTGTCCAATCCAGACAGGGATCGCGCAATATTCGAAAATTCGAGCACTGTTAGCCCGATGTAATCAGAAAGGACAAGCCGATGGCTGGCTACGATGACCGCGACGGTATGATTTGGATGGATGGCGCACTGGTTCCCTGGCGGGATGCCAATGTACATATCCTGACCCATGCGCTTCATTATGCCTCGTCGGTATTCGAAGGCGAGCGCGCCTATAACGGCACGATCTTCAAAAGCCGCCAGCATTCCGAACGGCTGAGGAAATCAGCCAACATGATCGACTTCGAGATCCCCTATTCGGTCGAGGACATCGAAAAGGCGAAATACGATGTCCTGAAAGCCAATGGCTGGACCGACGCCTATGTGCGCGCGGTCGCCTGGCGCGGTGCGGGCCCGGATATGGGGGTCGCATCCTCGCACAATCCGGTGCGCATGGCGGTCGCTGCCTGGGAATGGGGCGCCTATTACGGCGACGCCAAGATGAAGGGCGCCAAGCTGGACATTTCCAAATGGAAACGCCCCAGCCCCGAAACCGCGCCCAGCCAGGCCAAGGCCGCCGGCCTTTACATGATCTGCACCATGTCCAAGCACGCGGCAGAGGCAAAGGGCTGCTCTGACGCTATGATGTTCGATTATCGCGGCTATGTGGCCGAAGCGACCGGCGCCAACATCTTCTTCGTTAAGGATGGCGAGGTGCACACACCCGACCCCGATTGCTTTCTGAACGGGATCACCCGGCAGACCGTGATCGGGATGCTGAAGGACCGCCAGATCAAGGTGCATGAACGCCACATCATGCCCGAAGAGCTGGAAGGGTTCGAGCAGTGCTGGCTAACCGGCACAGCCGCCGAGGTCACCCCGGTGGGCCAGATCGGCGACTATAATTTCGAGGTCGGGTCCCTGACCCGCGACATCGCCAGCGCATATGAAAAGCTGGTGCGGGAATAATCCGCCCCGGTTAGCCTGCGGTAAACCTCTCTCCGGCATGTTGCCCCCGTGTGGCCATGCCGGAGAGCTTGAATGAAACTGCAAAACGGGCCCCTGATTCTGGTAATCACCGTTCTGTTCGCGGCCCCAGCGGCGATTTCCGCCTATTTCTATCACCTGACCAAGAACCCGATCTTTCAGCCCCTTGGTATCACCAAGGAGCGGCTGTCCCAATATGGCGGCGACGCGGACGGGGTGGAAATTCTGACCGAAATCCGTTGGGGCGATGGGCAGGGCAGCCCGCCCGCGCGGCAGGCCCTGGCGCAGGCGATCACGAACACGTTCGCGGCCTTCGGGGCCGAAACCCGCATCCGCCACGATCGAAACGACGACCGCCCCGACACCACGGTCAGCTTCCGGATCGGCGCCAGCTTTCTGGGCCCCTATCCCGCCGCCGAGGCCAGCCTTGGCATCCACCCCGCAATCAATGTGTTCGACATGTATCGCGAAAAGGAACGACAGACCCGCGCCGCCGCCCAGACCCGCGGGCAATAGTCAGCCCTGCGGCGTCATCGCCTTGCGCTGCTTTTCGCGCCGCAGGCCCAGCTGCCGCTCGCGCCAGATGATCAGAACCCCCGCCGCGATGACCAGCCCGGCGCCGGTCAGCATCACCGGGGTCGGCACCTCGTTGAACACGAAATACCCGACCCCCAGCGCCAGCAGCATCGAGGCATAGTCGAACGGCGCCACGGTCGAGGCATTGGCCAGCCGATAGCTTGATGTCAGAAAAATTTGCGCGACCCCGCCCAAAATCCCTGCCAGAATCAGGAACACCGCCTCGCGCCCGGTCGGCATGACCCAGCCAAAGGGAATCGTCGCCAAGGACAGAACCGACGCCGTGACCGAGAACCAGAAGACGATGGTCGCCGTGCGTTCTGTCTGGACCAGCCTGCGCACAAAGACCTGCGCCAGCGCCGCACAGGTGGCCCCGCCCAGGGCCACCATGGCGCCCAGCGTTTCGCGCGCGTCCATCTCGTGATTGGTAAAGGCCGTCAGCCGTGGCGACAGCACGATCAGCACCCCCACCAGCCCGATCGCAACCGCCGCCAGCCGGAACATGCGCACCTCTTCGCCCAGGAACATCGCGGCGAAAATGACCACCAACAGCGGCGCGGCATAGCTGATCGCCGTCACCTCGGGCAGCGGCAACAGGCCAAGCGCGGCAAAGCTCAGCCCCATCGCGGTGCTGCCGACCAGCCCGCGCCAGAAATGTCCCATCGGATTGGCCGTGCGCAGATCCACCGACAACTCGCGCCGCGCGATCAGCCACCCGACGATCACCGGCAACGCAAAAAACGAGCGGAAAAACACCGCCTCGCCCGGCGGCACATGCGGCGAGGCCGCCTTGATCAGCGACGACATCGCAACAAACAGCGCGACGGAGGCAAGCTTGAAACCAATAGCGCGGGCAGGCTGCATGAGACGAAGATCCAGACAGGTGGCCCACATCGGGCCACCACCTCTCTACGCCTTCAGGCCAGAATGAAAAGCCGAATATGCGTCAGGCTTTATGGCCCTTCTCGATCCGCATGAACTGCTTCACCCGCTGCGACTTGCCTTCGGTTTCCACCGCCCGACGCTGCAGGGCCACTGTGGATTTATCCGGCACAGCTTCATGCTCGATCCGCGCATACTGAACCTTGCGCGATGCGTCGTCATGGTGCCGGTCGTGGTCAAGAACCTTGCGTGTCATCAGACTCACTCCTTCCTGATTACAAGCGCATTATACCATAAAACCGTGCCCATGACATGCGACCCATGTTCACAAAATCGTCCGCTGCACGAACCACCACGCCCCCACCAGCGCAATCACGACCGAGGCCGGCACCGCGACCCGCGCCCGGTACCACGGCTTGTGCCCGAACCAGGCCCCCACCAGCAGGAACGCCACCGCGATTACCGCAAGCTGACCGAATTCAACCCCGATATTGAACCCGATCAGATCGGCGATCAGCCGCGCCGGGTTCAGCCCGATCTCGCCCAGAACACTGGCAAAACCCAGCCCGTGCAACAGCCCGAACCCGAACACCACCGCGATCCGGCGCAGGCTCATCTGCACGCCAAGCACATTTTCCACCGCCACATAGACGATCGACGCCGCGATCAGCGGCTCGACGATTTGCGCGGGAACAGAGACGATTTTCAGCGTTGCCAGCGCCAGCGTGACCGTATGCGCCAGCGTAAAGGCCGTAACCTGCAACAACAGCGGCCGCAGGTGCAGCGAAAAGAAGAACAGCCCCAACACGAACAGAATATGATCCAGCCCCTTGGGCACGATATGCTCGAACCCCAGTACGACATAGCGGCCGAATTCGGTCAGCGCGCCCAGCCGCGCCACCCCCTGACGCGGCAACGGGTCGCTTTTCTGCCCGCCCTGCAGATAGCCGGTATAAAGCGCGTCACCCTCCCCCATCTGGCGCAGCACCAGCGGGCCGAACGCCGCATTCCACCCCGCCGTCACCGGCCCGTCGCCGGGCGGCAGTGTCGCTGTCACCACCACGGTCGAATCGCGCGGCAAGGCCACATCGCCCACCGGCGGGATGTGGATATCCGAAATCTCGGGCGTCAGGCGCTGGCCCTCCGCCTCGATGAACAACCCGTCACGGATGCGCGGCCAGGCCTTGCGGAACGCGGCCTCCAACGCCTCGGGCGGGGTCGCACGCAGTTGATCGTAATAGCCCGACAGCGGGGACTCGTTGGTATCGTCCAGCCCGTTCAGGTCGATCCCCGACACCATCGCCTCCAGCGTCAGGCGCAGATCAAGGCGCACCGTGTCGGCCCCCACCGTCACGTCCCCCACCGCCGGACGCACCTCATGCGCGGCGACAGGCGGCACCGCCAGCCACAGCGCCAGCGCCGCAATCAGCGCGGCGAGGCTTGACTTGCCCCCCGCGCGTGTCAGGTTTGCCCGCAAAGAAAAGGTCAGTCTCGCCATGCGCCTTCCGGTCCTTCTGTCCACCCTTGCCACAATGCTTTTCGCGGTCTCCGCCACCGCCCATGAATTCTGGCTGTCACCCGAACAGTATCAGGTGGCGCCGGATCAGCCCATCCGCGCCGACATCCGGGTCGGGCAGAATTTCGCCGGCGCCGCCTATGCCTATATCCCCGATCGCACCGCCCGGTTCGAGCTTGTGATGGGCGACACAGTGATGCAGGTGCCGGGCCGCATGGGCGACCGCCCGGCGCTGGCCATGGCCGCCCCGCAAAGCGGGCTGGCCATTCTGGTGCACGAAACCACCGACACCAGCCTGACCTATACCGAATGGGATAAATTCGCCTCCTTCGTCGCGCACAAGGCCTTTCCCGGCCTGCCAGCGGCACATATGGACCGCCACCTGCCGCAGACCGGATTCAGCGAAAGCTATCGCCGCTATGCCAAGGCGCTGGTCGCCGTGGGCGATGGCGCCGGTCAGGATCGCAATATGGGGCTGGAGACAGAAATCATCGCGCTGGCCAATCCCTACACCGATGCGCTGGCGGGTGGGCTTCCGGTGCGGGTTCTGTATCAGAGGGCGCCGCGCGTGGGTGCGCAGCTTGAAGTGTTCGCACGCGCACCCGACGGCACGGTGACCACGGCCCGCCTGACCACCGACGATCAGGGTCAGGTGACGGTCCCGGTGCAGCCCGGCCACGAATACCTGCTGGACGCCGTCGTGCTGCGCGACACGGGCAATGACGACCCTGCCGCCGGGCCGGTCTGGCGGTCCCTTTGGGCGGCGCTGACCTTCGCCATACCCGGCTAGGCCAGCCGCCCGACCGCCCAGCGCGCCGCATCGGCCACCGCCGGATCCGCATCCGCCACCAATCCCGCCGCCACGCCGCGCAACGCCGGGTCCCCCGAATTCCCAATCGCATAAAGCACGTTGCGCACGAAACGATTGCGGCCGATCCGCTTGATCGGCGAGCCGGAAAACAGCGCCCGAAACGCCGCATCGTCCAGCCCCGCCAGATCGGCCAGCTTTGGCGCGCGCAGATCGTCGCGCGCTTGGTACTTCACCTCGCGCGCCTCGGCGGCGAACTTGTTCCAGGGACAAACCGCCAGACAATCGTCGCAGCCGTAAATGCGGTTGCCCATCAGCGGGCGCAGCTCTTCGTCCACCGGGCCGTGATGCTCGATCGTCAGATAAGAAATACACCGCCGTGCATCGAGCTGAAACGGCGCCGGAAACGCCCGCGTCGGGCAGATGTCCAGACAGGCGGTGCAGGTGCCGCAATGCTCGGTTTCAGGTGGATCAGGCTCGAATTCCACCGTGGTAAAGATCGCACCCAGAAAGAACCAACTGCCCAGATCGCGGCCCAGCAGGTTGGTATGCTTGCCCTGCCAGCCCAGCCCGGCGGCCTGCGCCAGCGGCTTTTCCATCACCGGCGCGGTATCGACAAAAACCTTGATCTGCGCGCCCGGTTCCTGCTCCAGCAGCCAGCGGCCCAGCCGCTTCAGCCGCTTCTTGACCACATCGTGATAATCACGGTTCTGCGCATAGACCGAAATCGCCGCCCGGTCGGGCTGCTCCAGCACCGCCATCGGATCGTGATCAGGCGTATAGGGCTCGGCCAGCATGATCACGCTGCGCGCCGCGGGCCACAGCGCCTCCGGATCGCCGCGCCAGCCCATCCGCTCTTCCATCCAGCCCATCTGCCCGTGCCGCCCGCCCGCCACGAACGCCTCCAGCCGCGCGGCGGCCTGCGGAATCGCACCGGGTGCGCAGATGCCGCAGGCGGCAAACCCCTCGGCGCGCGCCTGCGCCACCAGCCGCGCCTTCAATCCCTGCACCGGACCATACCTTCTTTTTCGTGAAAATATCCTCGGGGGGACGCGCCGCAGGCGCGGGGGGGCAGACAGCCCCCCTGCCCGGTACGGGGATCAGAAATCCAGATCGGCATAATGCTGCGGCGGCGGGAATCCCGGCACCTGGTCGGCCAGCAGCCCGCGAAACGCCGGGCGCGACTTGATCTTGGCGTACCAGTCTTTCACGTTGGCGTTCCGGTTCCAGTCCACATCGCTGATGTAATCGAGGCATGACAGATGCGCCGCAGCGGTAAAATCAGCCAGCGTCATCACATCACCGGCCAGCCAGCGCCGCTGATCCAGCAACCAGCCCAGATAATCGAGGTGATATTTGATCTTCTGCGCGCCGGATTTCACGTTCTTGCTGTCGGGATAGCCCTGTCCCATCACCTTCTTGTTGACCCGCTCGTACAACAGCTTCGAGGTCACCTCGGCATGGAACTTGTCATCGAACCAGAAGATCAGCCGCCGCACCTCATAGCGGTCGGCGGGGCTGGACGGGATCAGCATGGGCGTGGGGTTGGTCTCTTCGATATATTCGCAGATCGCCTGACTTTCGGACATGGTGCGCCCGTCCATCCGCAGCACGGGCACCTTGCCTGCCGGATTGCGGCGCATGAAATCGGGGCTCTGTTCCCAATACCGCTCTTCGATCAGTTCCACCTCGATCTTCTTTTCGGCCAGCACAAGGCGCACCTTGCGGCAGAAAGGGGACAAGGGAACATGGAACATGCGGTTCATGATAGGGCCTGATCTTGCTGTAATTCCCACTCTCTTGCCGCGCCGGGCCGGGATTTTCAACCGCCGAAACAGGATGCGCGGCCATCCGCCAGAATAGTCGCCGCCCCGTCCTGAACCCGTGCCGCATGCCGGCGCAGCGCGGGCGACAGCCGCGCCGCATCGCGCCCTTTCGGATCGGGCAGCACAACCGCAAGGCGTGCGCCCTGTTCCGGGGTCAGATCGGCCGGCGCCACCCGGAAATAGTGATGGGCGGCCGCATTGATGCCAAACACACCCTCGCCGAATTCCGCCACGTTCAGATACACCTCCAGGATCCGCCGCTTGGGCCAGGCGGCCTCGATCATCGGGGTCAGCACGGCCTCCAGCGCCTTGCGGATCCAGCTGCGGCCCTGCCACAGGAACACGTTCTTCGCCGTCTGCTGGCTGATGGACGACCCCCCGCGCACCGCGCCTTCGTCCAGCGCCGCGCGAATCGCGGCCACGTCAAACCCCCAGTGACGGCAGAAATTGGCATCCTCGGCTGCGACCACGGCCCGCACGGCGGCGGGCGCGACCTCGTTAATCGGAACCCATTGGCGCGTCACCCCGTCCAGGCGGCGGGATTCGGACCAGATCGTATGGGTCAGGGGCGGGTTCACGAACCGAAACAGCAGCAGCAGCGCCACAACCGCCAGAAACACCACCACCGCGCCCCGCAGCACACGCCGCAGCAACCAGCGCGCGCCGCGCGACAAACGCGTGGCCGGTTTGGCCTTTGCCGGCCGCTTCTTGGTTTTCGTTGTTTTCGCCAAAACTCAGCGCTCAATCCAGAACATAGCCCAGTTCATCCCACACCCCGCGCCCATAGCGGTTGTTTTCCATGCCCGCGATATAATCCGCGTTGCTGTTGCGGATATCGGCGAACCGTCCGGGCAGGACCAGTGCCTTTTCCCGCTGCGGTAGCGACAGGGCGGCGCCCAGCCGGTTCAGCACGCGCATCGGATCGTCGCAAAGCGACTCATAGGTTACAAACAGACAATCGTCGCCCGCCGCATCCAGCGCCGCCGTATAGGCCGCGTTCCAGTGCAGGACCATCTCGGAAATCGACAGCCCCGACCATTTTTGCGTGGCGGCGGCCACCGCACGCGGATCGCGCGAAATGATGATGAAACGCGCGCCCGGAAACACCGCCCGAAGCCAGCCGATCTTGGTGATGTTGGGCGGGCTTTTTTCCACAAAGCTGCGGCCTTCGCCGTCAATCCAGGGGGTCCAGCAACACATCAGGCGCTGTTTCAGCGCGGCGGCCTTATCCGGCGGCGGGGGCGCGGGATACATCGCGCGATCGAACGCAAACCGGCCCGGCCCGCCATGCAGACCCGCCCGGGGGTAAACATCCTGCAGGAACTGGCCCTCGTTTTCGGGCACCGCATCGGCGCGCAGCACGGCAACGTCATAAAGCGCCGACAGCATCTGTTCCAAAAGGGTGGTCCCGCTGCGGTGCAGACCGCAGATAAACAGATACTGGTCAAATTCGCGCGGCTGCGCCGCCGCGCGGATCAGCGGGCCGTCAGGAACAGCAGCGGGACGAAGCGGCGTGCGCGATTTCGTTTTCAAGCGCTTGAACATAGGCTTTCTCAGAACCGGGAACGGCACGAATACAGCTTTTCCCTGAAAATCAGAACCCCCTGAACGGACAAGACCAGATGTGTCTGCTTCGTGCAGGTCCGGGCCATACAAAAAACGAAAAAAGGCGCCGCAAAGAGCGGCGCCTTAAATCCCGCGCAGGCCCCTGCCGTTATTCGGCCGGAACTGCCTGCAGATCCTCGGTCAGCGGATGGGCCAGCTTGTCGAGCATCTCTTTCGGGCAGACCTGCACGAAATTGCCACGCTCCAGATCCCAGTGCTGCAGGATGTCGGCTGCTTTGCGGCTGCTGGTTTCGGCCACGTGACGCTCGATCAGATCCTTCAGCTGGGCCTCCCAATGGGCGGTGCCAACCGGGCAGGTGACCACGGTTTCCATGTTCATCATGTCCGCCACCTTGCCATCCGGGTCATGAAGATAGGCCATGCCGCCGGTCATGCCGGCCCCGAAATTGGCCCCGATGGTGCCCAGGATCACCGCAACGCCGCCGGTCATGTATTCACAACCGTTGCTGCCGCAGCCCTCGATCACCACCCTGGCGCCCGAGTTGCGCACCGCGAACCGTTCGCCCGCGCGGCCGGCGGCAAACAGATAGCCGTCGGTTGCGCCATACAGCACGGTATTGCCGATGATCGTATTCTCGCTCGCGATCAGCGGGCTGGCCATCGGCGGGCGCACCACGATGGTGCCGCCCGACAGGCCCTTGCCGACATAGTCGTTCGCGTCGCCCGACACTTCCAGCTTCAGCCCCGGTGCCGCGAAGGCGCCCAGGCTTTGGCCCGCGCTGCCGGTCAGCTTGACCGTCAGGTGGTCGGGTTGCAGGCTGTTGCGCATCCCGAAACGCTGCACGATATGGCTGGACGCCCGCGTGCCGATGGTGCGCAGCGTGTTGCGCACCGCATAGGACAGCTGCATCTTCTCGCCATCCTCGAAGAAGCGGTGGCCATCGGCCACGATCTGCGCGTCCAGCGTATCGGGCACCGCATTGCGCGGCTTGTAGCGGTCATAGACGATCTTGGCCGCGCCATCGACGGTGATCAGCAGCGGGTTCAGATCCAGATCGTCCAAATGCGCCGAACCGCGGCTGACCTGGGTCAGCAGATCGGCCCGGCCGATCACATCGTCCAGCGACCGCGCACCGATGCCGGCAAGAATTTCGCGCACTTCCTGGGCGTAGAAGGTGATCAGGTTCACCACCTTGTCGGCATTGCCGGTGAATTTCGCGCGCAGACGCGGATCCTGGGTACAGACGCCCACCGGGCAGGTGTTCGACTGGCACTGGCGCACCATGATACAGCCCATCGCGATCAGCGCAGCGGTGCCGATGCCGTATTCCTCGGCCCCCATCATTGCGGCCATGACGATGTCGCGCCCGGTGCGCAGGCCGCCATCGGTGCGCAGCGTCACCCGGTCGCGCAGCTTGTTCATCGCCAGAACCTGGTGCGCCTCGGTCAGACCCATTTCCCAGGGCAGACCGGCGTATTTGATCGACGTCGCGGGCGACGCGCCGGTGCCGCCGTTATGGCCCGAAATCAGGATCGTATCGGCCTTGGCCTTGGCCACGCCGGCGGCAATCGTGCCGACGCCGCTGGACGCTACCAGCTTGACCGTCACCTTGCAGCGCGGGTTGATCTGCTTGAGGTCATAGATCAGCTGCGCCAGATCCTCGATCGAATAGATATCGTGGTGCGGCGGCGGCGAAATCAGCGTGACGCCCTTGGTCGAATGGCGCAGGCGGGCGATCAGGTCGGTGACCTTCATGCCCGGAAGCTGGCCACCCTCGCCGGGCTTGGCGCCCTGGGCCACCTTGATTTCCAGCTCTTCGCAGTGGTTCAGATATTCGGCGGTCACACCGAACCGGCCCGACGCCACCTGCTTGATCTTGGCCGAGGGGTTGTCGCCATTGGGTTCAGGCACGAAATGCGCCGGATCTTCGCCGCCCTCGCCGCTGTCGGACTTGGCCCCGATCCGGTTCATCGCCACATTCAGCGTTTTATGTGCCTCGGGCGACAGCGCGCCCAAGGACATGCCCGGCGTCACGAACCGCTTGCGGATCGAGGTGATGCTTTCCACCTCTTCGATCGGGACCGGCTTGCCGATGGCCTTGATATCCAGCAGATCGCGCAGATGGATCGGCGGGTTCGCCCGCATCGCGGCCGAGTATTTCTTCCACATTTCATACGAGGCACTGTCGCAGGCCGATTGCAGCATGTGCATGGTCTGCGCTTCCCAGGCGTGTTTCTCGCCGGTGCGCCGCGCCTTGTAGAAACCACCGATCGGCAGGACGTCGGCGCCGCCTTTCCAACCACGGGCGTGGACCTCTTCCAGCTTGCGCTGGATGCCGCTGACCCCGATCCCCGAAATGCGGCTGTGCATTCCCGGGAAATATTCGGCGCACATGGCGCGGCTCAGGCCGACGGCCTCGAAATTCAGACCGCCGCGATACGAGGAAATCACCGAAATCCCCATCTTCGACATGATCTTCAGCAACCCGTAATCCACCGCGTTGCGGTAATTCGCCACCGCCTCGGTCAGGGTCATGTCCAGCAGCCCGCGCTTGATGCGGTCGGCCAGGCTGTCCTCGGCCAGATAGGCGTTGACGATGGTCGCGCCGCAGCCGATCAGCACCGCAAAGTAATGCGGATCCACACATTCGGCAGACCGCACACCAACCGAACAGAAGGTCCGCAGCCCCTTGCGCGTCAGCCAGGAATGCACCGCGCTGGTGGCCAGGATCATCGGCATCGCCACCTTGCCCGGCCCCTGATGCTGATCGGTCAGCACCAGATGCCCGCCGCCCGAGCGCACCGCATCCTCGGCCTCGGCCCGGATCCGCGTCAGCGCATCATGCAGCGCCTCGTGCCCGCCATCGGCGGCGAAGGTACAGTCGATCTCGACCATCGGCGCGTTGAAATGCTCGATCATCTCGGCGAACTGGGCATTGCCCACAAAGGGGCTTTCCAGCACCAGAATCTCGGTCTGGCTGCTGTCCTCGTCCAGAACGTTCTTGAGGTTGCCGAACCGTGTCTTCAGGCTCATCACCCGGTATTCGCGCAAGGAATCGATCGGCGGGTTGGTCACCTGGCTGAAATTCTGGCGGAAGAAGTGGCTCAGCGGGCGGTATTTCTCCGACAATACCGCCGACGGCGTGTCATCGCCCATCGAGGCGATCGCCTCTTTGGCGTCCTCGGCCATCGGCGTCAGGATCTGTTCCAGCTCTTCGATGCTGTAGCCCGCCGCGATCTGCCGCTTGCGCAGCTCGGCACCCTCGAACAGCGGCTTTTCGACGATGTCGCCCAGCGCTTGGTCCAGCTCGTTGATCTTGCCGACCCAGTCGCCGAAGGGGCGCGAGTTGGCCAGCTTGTCCTTGATTTCCGTGTCGTGGAACAGCACGCCCTCGCGGGTGTCCACCGCGATCAGCTGACCCGGCCCAAGCGCGCCTTTTTCACGCACGGTGGCTTCGTTGGTCGGCACCATGCCCGCCTCGGACCCGGCAATCAGCATCCCGTCGCCAGTCACGACATAGCGCATCGGGCGCAAACCGTTGCGGTCCAGCCCGGCACAGACCCAGCGGCCATCGGTCATCGCCAGGGCGGCGGGGCCGTCCCAGGGTTCCATCACAGAGTTGCAATAAGAATACATGTCGCGCCACGACTCGGGCAGCTCGATCGCCTGCTTGGACCAGCTTTCGGGGATCAGCATGGTCTTGGCCATCGGCGCGTTGCGCCCGGCCCGGACCAGAACCTCGAACACCGCGTCCAGCGCCGCCGAATCCGAACTGCCCTGCGGCACGATCGGCTTGATGTCATCGGCCAACTCGCCGAATGCGCCCGAGGCCATGCGGATCTCGTGGCTTTTCATCCAGTTCAGGTTGCCCTTCAGCGTGTTGATCTCGCCGTTATGGGCCAGCATCCGGAACGGCTGTGCCAGCCACCACTGCGGGAAGGTGTTGGTCGAATAGCGCTGATGATAGATCGCAAAGGCGCTTTCGAACCGGGCGTCCTTGAGGTCGGGATAGAATTCGGCCACGTCCTCGGCCAGCATCATGCCCTTGTAGATGACCGAGCGGCACGACAGCGAACAGATATAAAGCGACTGCACACCGGCGGCGGCGGCGGCTTTTTCGATCCGGCGGCGGATCACGTAAAGCTCGCGCTCGAAGGTCTCTTCGTCCACGCCCTTGACGTTGGAAATGATGATCTGCTCGATCTCGGGGCGGGTGGCGTTGGCCTTTTCGCCCAGAACCTCGATATTCACCGGCACATGGCGCCAGCCATAAATGTAATAGCCCATCCGCAGCACTTCGGCCTCGACGATGGTCCGGCAGGTTTCCTGCGCCCCGAAATCGGTGCGCGGCAGAAAGACCTGACCCACGGCGATCAGCCGGTCCAGATGCGGTTCGTGCCCGGTGCGACGGATCTGATCATAGAAGAAGGGCACCGGAATCTGCACATGAATGCCCGCGCCGTCGCCGGTCTTGCCATCCGCATCCACCGCGCCGCGATGCCAGATCGCCTTCAGCGCGTTGATCCCGTTTTCCACGACCTTGCGGCTGGGCTTGCCATTAATCGACACCACAAGCCCGACGCCGCAGGACGAATGCTCGTCCTCTTCGCGGTACAGACCGTTCTCGGCCATGAATTTGCGCTTGGCCTCTTCGGCGGCCACCCAGTTTTCATCGTATTTGGTCATTTTCAGCTCTCCTCGCCCGTCGGTGCGAACATGGCAATCACCTCGGCTTCGGTCATTTTGATGGTATCTGCGGGGAAGTCATAGGCGTCCGTCTTCCGGTCCACATAGAATTCGCGCGCCAGCGTCATGCCACTGGTGTCGTTCAACAGGCCGATGGGCACACTCAGATCATTGCCGGGATAACCCTCGGTGGTCACCTTGTACCACAGCCCGCTGCCGCATTTGGCGCAATGGGCGCGTTCGGCCCAGTCCGAGGTCTGAACCCGCGCGATATTTTCCGCGCCGGTCCATGCGATCTTGTCCAGCTTGACCGAGACGCTGAACAGCGCGAACCCGGCCCAGCGCTTGCACATGTCGCAATAGCAGGCCCCGAAATCCAAAGGCACATCCCGCGCGGTAAAGGAAACAGCGCCGCACAGGCATTGGCCGATCTTGTCACGCATCGTGAGTGTCCTCTGTTTGTCGCCGGCCAGATCCGCAAATCGGCGCTGTCGGCGATGGGTGAATTCCGGCCCGGCTAAAGGCTTATTCCGCCGCGACCTGCGCGGGCTGCGCCAGATAGGTCAGGATGCTGTCGGCGGCTTCGCGCCCGTCACGGATCGCCCAGACCACCAGCGACGCGCCGCGCACGATATCGCCCACGGCAAACACGCCCGGCAGGCTGGTCTCGTGGCTGCGGAAATCGGCCTTGATCGTGCCCCAGCGGGTGACCTCCAGCGCCGGCTCGCCCCAAAGCGTCGGCAGATCCTCGGGCTCGAACCCCAGCGCCTTGATCACCAGATCGGCGGGCTCGACATAATCGGCGCCTTCGATCACCTCGGGCGACTGACGGCCCGACGCATCGGGCAGGCCCAGGCGCATCTTCTGCACCATCACGCTTTCGACATGGTCGCCGGCAAAGCCCTGGGGGGCAGACAGCCAGACGAATTCGACGCCCTCTTCCTCGGCATTCTGCACTTCGCGCTGGCTGCCCGGCATGTTCGCCCTGTCGCGACGATAAAGACATTTCACGCTGACCGCGCCCTGCCGGATCGCCGTGCGCACACAGTCCATCGCGGTATCGCCGCCGCCGATCACCACGACGCGCTTGCCCTCGGCGTTCAACTCGCCGCTGTCATATTCCGGCACCTCGTCGCCAAAGCTTTTGCGGTTGCTGGCGGTCAGATAGTCGATCGCGCGCACGATCCCTTCGGCACCCGAGCCCGGCCCCTGCAGATCGCGGGTCTTGTAAACGCCGGTGCCGATCAGCACCGCGTCGAACTTGCCGCGGATCGCGTCAAAGCTGATATCCTGACCGACAGTGCAGTTCAGCACAAATTCGACGCCGGATTGCTCCAGCAACTCGACCCGGCGCATGACCACGTCTTTTTCCAGCTTGAAGCCGGGGATGCCATAGGTCAGCAGCCCGCCGGCGCGGTCATACCGGTCATAGACCGTGACCTGAATCCCCTTGCGGCGCAGCGCGTCGGCCGCCGCCAACCCGCCGGGACCCGCACCGATGATCGCCACGCTTTCGGTCCGTTCCTTCACCGGGGCGACGGGCAGGACCCAGCCCTTTTCCCAGGCGGTATCGGTGATGTATTTTTCGACCGAACCGATGGTCACGGTGCCGTGGCTGGATTGCTCGATCACGCAATTGCCTTCGCACAGGCGGTCCTGCGGGCAGATGCGGCCGCAGATCTCCGGAAAGGTATTGGTGGCCTGGCTAAGCTCATAGGCTTCCTGCAACCGCCCTTCGGCGGTCAGGCGCAGCCAATCGGGGATATTGTTGTGCAACGGGCAATGCGACTGGCAATAGGGCACACCGCACTGGCTGCACCGGCTGGCCTGTACCCTTGCCTTTTCATCGGCATATTCGGCATAAATTTCGTGAAAATCCTTGCTGCGCAGATTCGGAGGCCGCTTTTCCGGCATTTCCTTTTGCACATCCACGAACTGGAGCATCTGTTGCTTCGCCATTGCCAACCCCTCGGAACTATCAGCGCGCCCCTCTTACGGCGCTTGTCAGAAAAATAAAAGTCAGACACACTTACCTAAAAGCGATATATTTTCATCCTCAGGCATACTTTTGCCGTCACAGGCACATATTTTAGGTAAGCATTGCTTCCATATTAAGCTTCTTTCCTTTTCGAATCACACCACTAGGATGCCACTAAACTTGGATGGCGGGGCGCATATGTCATTGTATTATCTTCTGATCGTCGCGGTCATCCAGGGGGTGACCGAATTCCTGCCAATCTCCTCTTCGGGGCATCTGATTCTGCTTCCGTCGCTCAGCGGCCATGCGGATCAGGGCCAGGTGATCGACGTGGCGGTGCATGTGGGCACGCTGTTCGCGGTGATCCTGTATTTCCGTCATGACGTGGCCAGCGCCTTTGTCGGACTTGGCCGGCTGATGCGCGGCAAGATGGATACGCCGGGCGCGAAACTGGCCTTTCTGCTGATCGTCGCGACGATCCCGGTGATCCTGGCCGGGCTGGCGCTGAAACTGACCGGGCTGGACGAGGCGATGCGCTCTGTCGCGGTGATCGGCTGGACCATGCTGCTGTTCGGTATCTTCCTGTACTGGACCGATCAGAAAGGCCCCGCCGAGCATGTCGCCGAGGACTGGACCCTGCGCCATGCCATCACCATGGGGCTGTGGCAGGCGGTGGCGCTGATCCCCGGAACGTCACGGTCCGGCATCACCATTTCGGGTGCGCGGATGCTGGGCTACAAGCGGGCGGATGCGGCGCGGCTGTCGATGCTGATGTCGATCCCGACAATCATCGCCTCGGGCGTGCTGCTGGGGGCCGAAGTCGCGATGCAGGCCGATGCCGCCGCCGCGCGCGACGGGGCAATTGCTGCCTTTTTCGCCTTTGTCTCGGCGCTGCTGGCGCTGACGCTGATGATGCGGCTGCTGCGTTCGGTCAGTTTCACGCCCTATGTGATCTACCGGGTGGTCCTGGGCGTGGTCCTGCTGGTCATCGCCTACCGCTAGGCAATCACGCCTTAAGGTTCTTCGCCGAATCCGTGATCGCGTCATACTGGCCCGACGGGCGGAAGCGATACAGGTATTCCGGCACGATCGCCTGATAGGGCGTGGGCACGATGCCCAGCGCGGCAAAGCCCTGCGCATCCTCGGCCACCACATTGTCCCGGCGCAGGTTCTTGACCTGATCGCCGGTCAGCACCGTGTTGGTCATCAGACCCGCGGTCAGAAACTGGACCGTATCGCACAGCCCGGCCACGATCCGCCCGCCAAAGAACGACAGGTTCACAATCAGGCGGCGGCGATGCACCACCTTCAGCATGTCCTGCATCAGTTCGCGCAGGGTTTTGACCTCGGGGCCGCCAAGTTCATACACCCCCGGCGTGGCCTGCCCCTGCACGGCGGCCACGGCTGCGCGGGCCACGTCATCCACATAGACCGGCTGAAACCGGGTCGCGCCGCCCACGATCCACAGGATCGGGCCCCAGCGCGTCATGCCGGCGAACCGGTTGAAGAACTGATCCTCGGTGCCGAAGATCACCGACGGGCGCAAAATCACCGCCGCCGGGAAATGGGCCAGAACGCCCGCCTCGCCCAATCCTTTGGTCCGGGCATAGGCGCTGTCCGATTCGGCATCGGCGCCGATTGCCGACAGATGCACCAAGTGCGCCACACCTTCGTCAGCGGCGATCCGGGCGATCCGTTCGGCGCCTTCGTTCTGCACCGCGTCGAACTTGTTTTTGCCGATCTCGTTCAGGATACCGACGCAGTTCACCACCGCATCGGCGCCCTGCATAACCGCGCGTACCGAATCGTCGTCGCGGATGTTGCAGAAAACCGGCTCGACCTGGCCGACAACGCCGTATGGTTTGACATGAAGCGCCTCGTTCGGGCGGCGCACGGCCACCCGCACGCGCCAGCCCTGCAGCGCCAGGCGCCGCGCGATATAGCGCCCGACAAACCCGGATCCGCCGTAAATGGTCACAAGCTTGGACATCTTAACGCCTCCATGCCTCGGTTCCTTCTCTGATAGCTTTCCGGTCCCGGCCAAACAAGCGGATATCCGATAAGTTCACATTCTTCTGCAATGACCCGTTGACACCGCCCGCACCCGGTTATAAATCCCCGCTCCACGACACCTGCCCAGGTGGCGGAATGGTAGACGCGCTAGCTTCAGGTGCTAGTATTGGCAACGATGTGGAGGTTCGAGTCCTCTCCTGGGCACCACCCCCTCATAACCTTAGGGGACGATGTGGCGAACATCCTTTACAAGACCGACCTTCCCGACGATCTGGACCTTGGCCCGGTTGTCGCGATCGATTGCGAAACCATGGGGCTGAACCCGCATCGTGACCGGCTTTGCCTGATCCAGATGTCCGGCGGCGACGGAAACGCGCATCTGGTGCAGATCGAAAAGGGCCAGACCAGCGCGCCCAACCTGTGCCGGATGCTGGCCGATCCGAAGCTGCTGAAGCTGTTTCATTTCGGCCGGTTCGACATTGCCGCGCTGTACCAGGCCTTCGGCACTGTGACCGCGCCGGTCTATTGCACCAAGATCGCGTCGAAACTGATCCGCACCTATACCGACCGGCACGGGCTGAAATTCCTGCTGCAGGAACTGCTGGGCGTGGATATTTCGAAACACCAGCAAATGAGCGACTGGGGCGCGGCGGAGCTGACCGAGGCGCAGTTGGAATACGCCGCCTCGGATGTCTTGTACCTGCACCGCCTGAAGGCCGCGCTGGACAAACGGCTGGCGCGCGAGGGCCGGACCGATCTGGCGCAATCGTGCTTCGAGTTCCTGCCGACCCGCGCCCGGCTGGATCTGGCCGGCTGGCCCGAAATCGACATTTTCGAACACTGATCGCATGGACAACAGCACCTTCATTCAGACCGGCCGCCGCGTCGTCACCCGTGAGGCAGATGCGCTGACCCTGCTGGCGGGCGCGCTGAACGACAGCTTTGCCAATGCCGTGCAACTGATCCTGGATGCGCCGGGGCGGGTCATCATCTCGGGCATGGGCAAATCGGGCCATATCGCGCGCAAGATCGCGGCCACCTTCGCCTCGACCGGCACGCCGGCGCATTTCGTCCATCCCGCCGAGGCCAGCCATGGCGATCTGGGCATGGTGGCGCGTGGCGACGTGGCCTTGGTCCTGTCCAATTCCGGCGAAACGCCCGAACTGGCCGATATCGTCGCCTATACCCGCCGTTTTTCGATCCCGCTGATCGGGGTCGCCGGGCGCGCGGGATCCACCCTGCTGCGCGAGGCCGATGTGGCGATCCTGCTGCCCCCCGCAGAAGAGGCCTGCGACAAGGGCATCGTGCCCACGACATCGACCACCATGACGCTGGCGCTGGGCGATGCGCTGGCCATCGCCCTGATGGAGCATCGCCGCTTCACCCCCGAGCATTTCCGCGAATTCCACCCTGGCGGCAAGCTGGGCGCGCAACTGTCGAAGGTGCGCGACCTGATGCACGGGGTGGACGAGTTGCCGGTGGTGGCCACCGGCACCCCGATGAGCGACGCCCTGCTGACGATCAGCCAAAAGGGCTTTGGCGTGGTCGGCGTTACCGGCGACGATGGCCGGTTGCTGGGCATCGTTACCGACGGCGACCTGCGCCGCCACATGCAGGGGCTGCTGGATCTGACCGCCGATCAGGTGATGACGGCGAATCCGCGAACTATCGAACCCGGCGCGCTGGCCGAAACCGCGCTGGCGGTGATGAACGAGCGCAAGATCACCTGCCTGTTCGTGGTCGATCCCGCCAATGGCGGCAAGGCGCAGGGCATCCTGCATATTCACGACTGCCTGCGTGCCGGGGTGGCCTGAGGCGATGGCCGCCCATGACAACGCCTATTCCCGCTTCATCGCGCTGGCAAAGATCATTCTGCCGCTGGCCGCGCTGGTATTACTGTCGACGCTGTTCATGTTTTCACGCCAGAGCGATCCGAACAGATCGCTTCCCTATTCGCGGGTCGCTGTCGAACAACTGGCGCGCGAGCAGCGGATCAACGCGCCCAACTATGCCAGCGTCACCGATGACGGCACCGCGATCCTGATCGCCGCCGAAAGCGCGCGGCCCGACCCGGCCAATCCCGACCGCGCCGACGCCACCACGCTGAACGCCAAGCTCGATTTCGCCGACGGCACCCATACCGATATCGTCTCGGCCACCGGCATGATCGACACCGGCGCCGCGCAGGCAGTGCTGGAAGGCGCGGTCGAGATCACGACCTCGGGCGGCTATGTCATCACCGCCGAGCGCCTGACCACCGCGCTGGACCGCACCGACATTCTGGCCGAAGGCGGGGTGACCGCCACAAGCCCGATGGGCGACGTGACCGCCGGCCAGATGCAGATCGAACAGCCCGCCAGTGGCACGGACAACGCCAAAGGCGGCCATGTTCTGGTTTTCAAGCAGGGTGTGAAGCTGATATATGAACCCGGAAAATAGGGGAATGGATGTGATGAGAGTGCCGACCGGCCTGTTGGCCCTGTTGATTGCAATATTCCCCCTTATCGCGGCCGCACAGGGCACCGAGGTCGCCTTTGGCGGCTTGCGTCAGGACAGCTCGTTGCCGGTCGAAGTCACCGCCGATCAGCTTCAGGTCAGTCAGGCCGATGGCACCGCCGTATTCACCGGCCATGTGGTGGTCGGCCAGGGCGAAATGCGCCTGTCCGCCGACAAGGTCGATGTGGAATACGCCACAAAAGGCGGCGAACCGACCGGCCGCATCTCGCGTCTGCATGCCACCGGGAACGTCGTTCTAGTCAACGGGGCCGAAGCCGCCGAAGCGCGCGAGGCGCTCTATTCCATCGACCAGTCCAACATCGTGATGACCGGCGACGTACTAATGACCCAGGGCCAGAACGCCCTGTCGGGTCAGCGTCTTGTGGTCGATCTGAACACCGGCATCGGACGCATGGAAGGCCGGGTGAAGACGATCTTCCAGTCCGGCGCGGACGAATGAGCAACGCACCCACCCTGACCGTCGCCGATGGCGATGCCGGCCTGAAGGTGGCCCATCTGCGCAAAAGCTATCGCCGTCGCCCGGTGATCCGCGATGTCAGCCTCGAACTGGGCCGGGGCGAGGTCGTGGCCCTGCTGGGGCCCAACGGCTCGGGCAAGACGACCTGCTTTTACAACATCGCCGGGCTGATCCGGCCCGAGGGCGGATCGGTCACCATCGACGGGCGCGACGTGACCAACCTGCCGATGTATCGCCGCGCCAAGCTGGGCATCGGCTATCTGCCGCAGGAGGTCAGCATTTTCCGCGGCCTCAACGTGGAAAACAACATTCTGGCGATTCTGGAGATTTCCGAACCCGACGGCCACAAGCGCCGCGAACGGCTGGAAGAGCTGCTTTCGGAATTCTCGATCAGCCATCTGCGCCGCGCGCCCGCGCTGTCGCTGTCGGGCGGTGAACGGCGCCGGGTGGAAATCGCCCGCTGTCTGGCCGCGAATCCGAAATACCTGCTGCTGGACGAACCCTTTGCCGGGGTCGATCCGATCGCCGTGTCCGACATCCGCGCCTTGGTCGCCGATCTGAAGACCCGCGGCATCGGCGTTCTGATCACCGACCATAATGTACGCGAAACGCTGGGCATCGTGGACCGCGCCTATATCCTGCATGACGGGGCCGTTCTGATGAGCGGCACCAGCAACGAGGTCGTGCAGGATGAAAATGTGCGCCGCGTCTATCTGGGCCAAAGCTTCCGCATCTCCTGACGGGTGGCGCGGATGGCGGTGAAACCCGGCCTTTCAGCGCGTCAGACGCAACGGCTGTCCCTGACCCCCGCGCTGCGTCAAAGCCTGATGCTGCTGCATCTGCCCACCGCCGATCTGCTGACCGAGATCGCCCGCCAGGCGCAGGAAAACCCGCTGCTGCTGGTGCACGACGCCGAGGGCGGCAGCCGCGCGCCGGACATCACCGCCGCAACCCGCGACCTGGCCCAGGCGGGCACCCTGGCGCACAGCCTGCAACAGCAGATTTCGCTGATGCCGCTGGACCGGCCGGTGGCCGCGCTGGCGCAGTTCCTGACCGGCGACCTGACCGAAGACGGCTATCTTGACAGTACGCCTGCGGACCTGTCCGACTGTCTGGGCGTGCCCCTGGATCTGGTCGAGGCGGCCATTGCCGCGCTTCAGGCCTGCGAACCGGCCGGCGTGGCCGCCCGCGATCTGGCCGAATGCCTGGCCCTGCAACTGATCGACCGGGGCGTGCCCCGCGACACCGCATTGGCGGCCTGCGCCCATCTGGACCTGCTGGCCGAAGCGCGCTGGAAACAGGCCGAGCGCCAGACCGGCCTGCCCCGTGCCACGCTGGAACAGATCGCGGCAACGCTTCGCATCCTGTCGCCCCGCCCGGCCAGCGGCTTTGCCGAAACCGCGCGCCCGCTGATCCCCGAACTGGTGGTCGAACGCGACGGCGGCGGGGGCTTCACCGTCACCCTGAACCGCAGCCTTCTGCCCGAGGTGCGGCTGGACGCGGCGCTGCTGGAACAACTCGACGTGGGCGACCCCTTGGCGCGCAGCTATCGCGGCCCGGCCGAGGCGCTGATCACCGCGCTGGCCTATCGCGGCCGCACCCTGCGCCAGGTCGCAATCGCCCTGACCGCGCGCCAACACCGGTTTTTTACCCAGGGGCCCGACCACATGGCGCCGCTTACCCGCGCCGAACTTGCCGATACGCTGGGGCTTCACCCCTCGACCGTGGGGCGCGCGATGGCTGGCAAGGCGCTGTCGTTCGGCGGCATGGTCTATCCGCTGGATCACTTCCTGTCGTCGGGACTCACGACTGCGGATGGCGGGCGGATTTCCGCCTTCGCCGTGCAACGCAGCATCCGCCGGATTATCGAGCACGAAGCCGCCGAGGCCAGCCTGTCGGATGACAAAATTGCCGCGCTGCTGCAACGCGAGGGCGTTGACATTGCCCGCAGAACTGTCGCCAAATACAGGGGATGCATGAAGATTCCATCATCATTCGAACGCAGCCGTCGCAGGGCTGCGCAGCGAACTCGCCCGGTGACACCGGGCAGCGGTCCCCCCGATCAACCGTGACATGGCCGTTTTCCTGCACCCTTTGTGCCGGCGGTCCCTGTCGAAATAAAACATAAGGAGGAGGCGTGATGCGCTATCAAATCAGTGGCAAACAGATCGACATCGGCGATGCCTTGCAAACCCACGTCAAACAGGCCCTCGGCGAGGCGGTCGCAAAATATGCCGAACGCCCGACCGACGCGACGGTCGTCTTTTCCCGCAGCGCCTATGAATATGTGTGCGAAGCAACGGTGCATCTGTCCACCGGGCTGACGGCACAGGCCAAGGCCCACGCGACCGAGATTTACGCCGCATTCGACGCGTGCAGCGACAAGATGGAAAAACAGCTGCGCCGCTATAAGCGCCGTCTGAAGGACCATCATCAGGAACGTTCGCAGCCGGTTGAACTGACCGGCGCTTCCTCGTATATCCTCGCCGGAAGCGAAACCCCCGATGAATCGGAACCCGACAGCCTTCAGCCAATTATCATCGCCGAGATGGAGACGAAGATACCATCTTTGTCGGTTGGGGAGGCAGTCATGCAAATGGAATTGGCAGGAGCCCCTCTTTTGGTGTTCCGCAACGAGAAAACCGGAGGCGTCAACGTTGTCCACCGCCGCGAAGACGGCAATGTGGGCTGGATCGACACCTGACGGACTGAACATCACCCGCGCGCCCCGAGGCGTGCAAGACGGACAGCACTGGATACATGGAACTTTCGCGCATTCTGAAGCCCGAAGCGGTTAAGGTATTTGGCACGCTTTCCAGCAAAAAGCGTCTCTTCCAGGATCTGGGAGAGATCGCCGCCGCCAGCTATGGGCTCAACGCCTCTGACGTGGTCGATGCCTTGCAGGAACGCGAGAGCCTTGGCCCGACCGGCGTCGGCCATGGCGTCGCGCTGCCGCATGCGCGGCTCGCGGGGCTGGACAAGGTCGTGGGGGCGTTTCTGCGCCTTGAAAAACCGCTCGATTTCGACGCGGTCGATCGTCAGCCGGTCGATCTGGTCTTTGCCCTGTTCGCGCCCAAGGATTCGGGCGTCGATCACCTGAAGGCGTTGGCGCTGGTGTCCCGCACCCTGCGCGACGCCACGATCTGCGCCAAGCTGCGCGCCAATGCCGATCCGGCGGCGCTGCACGCGGTGCTGACCGAAATCCCCTCGTCCCAGGCCGCCTGAGCCGTCAGCCCCAGGCGCGGTAGCCGAACACCATGTAATCGCGCTGATAGGCATCGCGGGCGGCGCTCTCTATCTCGGCGTCATAGATCGCCGACAAGGGCACGCGCGGCGGTTTCGCCTCATCCGGCAGCGGGGCGGGCGACGTCAGCCCCACCTGCCCTGCAACCTGCGCCAGATCTTGCCCCAGCCGCTCGGCCCGCATCACCATGTCGGGCAGGGCGAACTGCGTCATCCCCTGAATCACCGCATCCTGCGATGTCCAGGCGGGATCGACCCGCAGGCTGGTCTGGCCGCCCAGGTGACCCTTCAGGAATTTCAGGAACGCCAGAAACGCCGCGCGCGTCGGCGCGGGCCCGAAATCGGGGCCGGGTTCGTCCCTTGGCAGCGGCAGTTTGTAGGTCTTGATCAGGGTGTCGCGGATCATGCCGAAACTGCCCGGCCCGGTGGTCAGAATATGGTCGCAAAAACTGCGATAGGCGCGCGCCACGGGATGGGTCACCACGGTAAAGCTGCGGTGGCCGGGATGCTGGCGCTTCCACTGACGCAGGGTTTTTTGGGTAAAGTCGCGCCGCAACCCGTCCGCCGTGCCGCCATCCAGCGCGCCCAGCCAGGCCTCGACCTGCGCCACCGGCCCGGCCTTGACCGGCATGAACAACAGCGGCGCCTTGGCGGCCGCGACATAGCCCGGCACCGCCGGCCCCCGGCGCGGTTCGAAATTCGGGGTCCGGGTCAGGTCGAACCGATCCAGCCGGGCCAGCGCCTCGTGCATCTGGTCGTAGTTGGACACCTTTTCCGACAGCGGCGCCGGGTTTTGCTTTTTCAGCGTGCCCGACAGCGCCGCAAGCTGCTGCTCCACCCCCAAATACCGGGCCAGCCCGTTCAGGACATCCAGATCCTGAATATCCTCATACGCCAGATAGAACGCGGTCTGGCCCGAGGCCTGCAGGCTGTGCAGCAATGTGCGCTGAAACCCCTGCACCTGATCCAGAAACGCCGAAAACTCGGGCCCGTCGAAACGGATCGTCGCAGTGCGCTGATCCTTCATATCGGTCAGCTTCCACTGCCCGGTCCGGGTCGCGATCTTCAGCGAGACATAGCTTTCCACCGGGTTTCGGGTCAGCACGATCTTGGCGCAGCGCGGATCGGCCAGCACATGCGCCAGCACCCGCGCATCGTGATCGTGAAAGAAGCGGAACCCCGGCAGTGCCCCGCCCTGCCCCTTCATCGCCGAGATCAGGCGCAACGGGTCGCGCACCCGTTCGGCCATGGTGACGCCCAGCATCTGCGTCTTGTCCTTGTGGCCGATGAAATGCGGGTTGAACGCCTCGCCATGACAGGTGATGGCGTCGAATTCGTTCAGGTTCGCCTCCAGAAAATTGGAGCCGGTGCGCATTTCGGCAAACAGAACGAAATAGTCGAAAGGCTTGGCCATGCCGTCACTTCACCAGATAAGGCCGGCGCCGTTCGCGCGACGGCGTTTGCGGATCGTCCCCAACCGGGAAATCCCCCATCAGATACGGGTGCATTCCCTGATTCTTGAGGTTTTGCAAGAACTGGCCGAACCCCTTGAGATCGGCCATCTTCGGCGCTTCGGTCAGGCGGCGACGGCCGCGCGGGGCGATTTCATCGTTGATGATCTGCAACGGCTCCATCGGGTTTTGCACGAACTCCGCCATTGTCCAGATCCGCACACGCGCCTTGGTATGGGGCGAACGCAGCACATCCAGATGCCGCGATTCAATCTTTTGCAGCGCCGCCGCCTCGCGCCGGATGGTCGAGAAGTTACGGTTGGAATGAAACAGCCGCACCGCCCAGGCCCCGCTGATGACCGAAATCTGCGCATTCGGATCGCCGGCAAGGAACCAGTTGATATCCTGCTGATCGCCCGGCCCGAACTGAAAGCATTGCCGTTCGCCGCGGGTGTTCCAGATCAGGTTGCTCAGAAACGCCTGCGGGTCGTAATCGCGCAGCGCGGCGCTGTCCGACAGCCCGCCGTTATAGACTGTCTCGCCCCCGGCGAACTGCACCCGCTTGGGGTGGTAAAGATGGCCATGCACCCGCCCGCCCGCAGCCTTCAGCAGCCAGGTCTCGAAATTCTCGAACAGGTCGCTGAACCCTTCGAACACCGAATAGCGCGCGCAGGTGCGGCCGTTTTCCCAACCTGCGTTGGGATAGCGGCTTTGCATATACAGCCCCGGCCGGCCGCGCGTCCGCCGTTCCACCGCCTTGGCGAACAGCCGGTCGATCTTGCCGGGGTTGGGTTCGGCATTCTTGGTCACCGCCGGGTCGTTCGACAGGAACGAGGAATAGAGCCGATCCGCATGGGGCCAGATCTTGCGCGCAACAAAGCAATCCGACCGGCGCAGAAGCTGCAGGTGATCGTCATAGAAGATATGCGGCTTGCCCTGAAAATCGAACTTCGACAGGGTCAGTGACCGGCTTTCGATATTCTGGCCGTATTGCCGCACCAGCGTCTGGAAATAGCTTTCATCCGGGATCCAGACCCGCTTGAAATAACGATCATGGATGTCGCGGTCCGGGTCTTCCAGAATCGCCGACAGCGTCTGCCGGGTCAGGCACCACCACTGCGATCCCAGATGCGGCACGATGCCGGGCGGCAGGCGGCGTTTATAGCCAAGTTTGCGCTGCAACCGCACATAACGGTCGAAGAGAAAGCGGTGCCGCTTCCACGAGAACGGAAAGCGCAGGGTGAACCTTTCGCGGTCCAGCCCGCCGACGGTCCAGGGCACGTCTTCGGTGGTGACGGATTCGATGAAATCAGTGCGCGGGCGGCTTTCCAGATAATCGCGCAACTCCTGCACCGGGCGCAGCGGCAGGCACGATCCCGACGCAAGATAGACATGCCGGATGCCGGGAAATTCGGCCAGCGCCAGTTCGGCCGCCGATTGCGTCGCCGCCACCAGCGACCATGTCCCCCATTCGACCCGGTGGCGCGGGCTGAACCGGATATTTTCAAGATCGGCCAGACCCTCAACAAAGGTGGTATAGTCCTTGCGGCGCACCGCCTTGTCGACATGGATGACCACCGGACAGCCGCTGGTCGCCCAGTGCCGCGCCACGGCGGCGGCCCGGTCCAGCGCGGTGTGCACCATCATGATGAAGCCCACAGTCATGCCCAGTTCCCCTTGGACATGAGGCCCAGAATTTCCAGCTGCCGCCAGTTGATGTATTTCTCGGACCATTTACACCACAGATCGGGCCGATCCTTCAGCGCCGCGTTATAGGCGCGGTATTCGTGGCTGTTGGCATAGTGCTGGCGGCGCTCCAGCTCTTCCTCGGCCTTGTGGGTGAAGGTGTCGAGGAATTTGGCGTGCAACAGGCAGCCGGATGCCTTTTCGCCGCCCCATTCGTCATAGACCAGGTTCAGTCCGCGCGGCAGCAGCATATGAGTCGAGCTGACATAGGTATAGGCACGGTCCCATTTCACCAGCGGGATCTTGTTCAGCGCCGGCGCCCGTTCCGGCCTGTCGCTGAAAAACGCGCGCGCGCGCGGCCCGCCTTGGATCCACAGATTGCCGAAGCGCTTGTTCTTCCAGATGGTGTAATTGCCGCTGTCGAACCACGCGGCAATCTCGAACGGATCCTGACCTTCGCGGTAAGGCACCGCATCGATCGGGCCGCGCGGGTACATATCGACCAGCATCGCCCCGAAAGATTTGATTGATGACGCATCCAGCCAGTCGGTCAATGCGCGGATCGGCCGGGTGTCGCAGAACGGATAGACAAAGAATTCATCAACATCGACAACCAGCGCCCAATGGCCATGCGCGTATTTGCGTTGCAGCCAGTTCAGCCAGTCCACCCCGAACCGGGACCGTTTATAGCTGTGGCCCGTGGTCCACAGCGACACGTCCGGCTGCGCCTCCAGGTATTCGCGGGTGCCGTCATCCGACCCGTTATCGACCATCAGAAAGTGATCGACGCCCAGCGCCCGGTAATATTTGAAGAAATACGGCAACCGCGCCCGTTCGTTGCGCAGCGTCGAGAAGGCCAGAACATCATCCTTGCGGATGGCAGAGGTGTGATTGGCAACAGTTTTCAGCTCGCGCCTTTTACGAAAGGCCCGAATACGCCACCGCTTGCGTTGTAATCGCAGGCGATATGAAGAAATCGCGCCCAATCCACCTCCTGCACATCGGGCCTGATCGGTCCGACATGGATGCGGCTAGCACGCCCGGTTTAAGTCAGACTTAAGACGGTGTTGAAATGGTCTGTCCACGCCGGAACTGCCGCCGATCGCGCGGCCGTTCTGCCATCTTTGCCTGTTATCCCTGCGTCCCGCATCAACCCTTCGATATTTTTTTTCCAAGAATACGCATCAGGCCCGCGCGCGTAAACGGCCAATTCGCCCAGAACCTCATGATACACCGGCAGATCATTGGCAAGGACCGGCACCCCCAGGGCGGCCGCCTCCAGCGGGGGCAGGCCGTAGCCTTCGGCATGACTGGGGAACAGAAGGGCGCAGGCCCCCTGCATCAGCGCGGCCAGCGCGTCGTCGTCCAGGCCCGGCAGCTCGAACACGGTGCGATTCATAAAGGGGGCGGTGTCCAGCCGATGAAACAACGCCGCGTTGCGCCAGCCACGGGTACCGGCGATGAACAGGCGCGGAACCTCGGCTTCGGGACGGTCGGCCAGCATCGCCTGCCAGACATCCAGCAGCAGCGCGTGGTTCTTGCGCGGCTCGATCGTGCCGACGGTCACGAAATAAGGCCCCGACAGATCCAGACCCGGCGGCAGGGCGGCAGGATCGGGTACGGGCCGATCGACGCCCAGATGGGCCACCACCAGATCGGGCACCCGGCCATAGCCCGCCATGTGCCGCGCGACATCCGCGCGCGTGGCCTGCGAATTGCAGATCACCAGATCGGCATGGGCGCTGACCGCGCGCAGCCTTGCGGCAAAGGCATCGGGAATGCCCGCGCCGGAATACTGCGGAAAATCCAGCGGGATCGTATCATGGATCAGAACCGCGATCCGGGCATCGGGCAGCGCGCGCATGGCCGTCAGGGTCGCCATGCTCAGGTTGCTGTGACCCACATTCAGACAGGCCGTATCGGGCGGCAGATGGCGCGCCAGCATCCGGGCCAGTCCCGCCCGGCGGCAGCGTGCCAGCGCCAGCCGCCGCAGATCGGCCTCGGCCCGGCCCCGCATCGGCCCCCGGCGATAGCTCAGCCGCGCCAGCAGATCGGCACGGCCCCAGGCCGCCCGACCCGACAGCCGCGCCGCCAGCGCCGCCGCCCCGGCCCGATCCAGCAGGACAAAACCCAGCGCGGTGCGGGCCAATGCAAAAAGCGGCACCGATTCGGCCAAAAGCCGGGTCAGATAGGCCATTTCGACCCGGTCCACCCCGGTCAGCGGCCCCCGCCCGGCCCGCGACACCAGCCGCGAGACATCCAGCAGCCGCGCCGCTGGCGGCCTATTTGTCGTAATGTCCGGTTTGGTGCCAGCGCCAGGCATCGGCGATCATCACTTCCAGGGTTGAACGGGTCGGGCTCCAGCCCAGTTCCGTCATAGCCCGGTCGGACCCCGAGACCAAGCAAACCGCGTCGCCGGCCCGGCGCGGGCCTTCCTCGAACGGCACGGTCCGGTTGGTGACGCTGCGCGAATGGTCGATCACCTGACGCACCGAAAACCCGGTGCCGGTGCCCAGATTGAAAACGCGGCTGCCTTTGCCGTCCAGCAGCCACTTCACCCCCAGAACATGCGCCTGAACCAGATCCATCACATGCACATAGTCACGGATGCAGGTGCCATCGGGCGTGGGGTAATCGGTGCCGAACACCGTCAGCGCCGGGCGCTTGCCATCGATCGCATCCAGCATCAGCGGAATCAGATGGGTTTCGGGCTGATGGAACTCGCCCACTTCGCCCGCAGGATCGGCGCCGGCCACGTTGAAATAGCGGAAAATCACCGAATTCAGCCCGTCGCTGGCGCCGAAATCGGTCAGGATATCCTCGATCGCGCGTTTCGAGGCGCCATAGGCGTTCAGCGGCATCTGCGCGCTGTCCTCGTCCAGAACCACGCCATCCTGATCGCCGTAGGTGGCACAGGTCGACGAGAACACGAAATTCAGACAGCCCGCGGCGACGGCGGCCTCGATCAGTGTCAGCGAGCCGCAGACATTGTTGCGCCAGTATTTGCCCGGCATCCGCATCGCCTCGCCCACCTGGCTGAAAGCGGCAAAATGCATGACCGCAGCCGGCCGGTGCTTGGCGAACACCTCGTCCAGGCGGGCGCGGTTCAGCAGATCGCCCTGCTCGAACGGGCCGAACTTGACCGCATCCGCCCAGCCAGTGGACAGGTTGTCATAGGTGACAGGCACATAGCCGGACTCGCGTAGAACCTTGCAGGCGTGCGAACCGATATAGCCCGCGCCACCTGTGACCAGAACAGTCGTCACCGGATCTCTCTCTTTTCCTACTGGGCTGCGTTCCGAAGCGCCACCAGTTCCTGCAGGTACTGGCCGAACTCATCGCGCAGATCGTCGCGCGCCAGACCAAAGGCCACCGTCGCCTGAAGGAACCCGGCCTTGGAACCGCAGTCGAACCGCTGACCGCGGAAACGGAAACCGTAAACGCCGTCTTCACCCTTGCCGATCTGTTCGGCAATGGCATCGGTCAACTGGATTTCGCCGCCAGCGCCCTGCTTCATCTTGTTGATGTTGTTCATCACTTTCGGGGTCAGGATATAGCGCCCGATCACCGCCAGATTCGACGGCGCATCCTCGGGGGCGGGTTTTTCGACCATACCGGCAACCGAGACCATATTGCCCATGTCCTCTTTGATGTCGAGAACACCGTAGGCCTTGGTCTTTTCGTGCGGCACTTCCATCGCGGCGACCATGTTGCCGCCGGTTTCGGCATATGCCTCGACCATCTGCTGAAGACAGGGCGTTTCCGCGGCGATCACGTCATCGGGCAGGATCACGGCAAAGGGCTCGTTCCCGATCAGGCGCCGGGCGCACCAGACCGCGTGACCCAGCCCCAACGCCTTTTGCTGCCGGATATAGGCGATTGCCCCGCTTTCCATGTTGGTGGCCTTGAGAACCTCCAGCAGGTCGGTCTTGCCCTTCTTGCGCAGCTCGGATTCCAGATGCGGCGCGTGATCGAAATAATCCTCCAGCGCGCTTTTGCCGCGCGAGGTGACGAAAATGAATTCCTTGATGCCAGCGGCCCGGGCCTCGTCGATCGCGTATTGGATCAGCGGGCGGTCCACCAGAGTCATGATTTCCTTCGGAACGGATTTGGTTGCTGGCAAGAACCGAGTCCCCATACCGGCAACGGGAAAAATTGCTTTGGTAACCTTACGCTTCATGATGTCAGCCCAATCTCACACAATGTCAGTTCAGTCGGATGCTACGTTGCAGCATATAATGGTTTTGTATCTCACTCTGCACCCGTTGCACAGCTTAGCCCCCAAAAACGGAAAAAATAACCGGGTTCTTTCAGCTTTTCCCAGGTGTGCGGATGTTTGCCGGGGCGTCCTGCCGCGTCGCAGCATAAATCGGGCGAACAGTGGACAGACGCTCAATTTCAAGGCAGACGCGCGCCGCAAAACGCATGTACCGAAACAGGGGCGCCTTCCGGTCGGATCGGCCGAATAGCCCGCCCCGTTGCTCCCAATACCCGCCCGGATCGAACCGCATCCGGTGAAACAGCGCGGTGGGGCTGAACAGAAACAGGGTAACCGGCGCGGCGCGGGTGGCCATGGCCCGGGCCTGCGCGCGTAAACGCCGCGCCTGCCACACCCGCCCGGCCAACATCTGATGCCGCGCCCCCGGCCGCCCCGCAAACGGCAGGAAACCCGTCAATGGCGGCGGCAGCGGCGCCAAAGGCGTGATCGGGCGCGCCAGCCCCTCGGCGATCCCGACCTCCAGCCCCCGCATCAGGCGGGCGACGTCGCGCGGCTCCAGCCCGCCCTCCACCATGTGGCGCAGCAGCCGCTTGCGCTGATCCGCCCACAACACCGCCAGCGCCGCCGCATGGCTGTTTTCCGGTGCATGTTTGCGCAAGAACACCGCCGTGCTGGCACCAATTTCAAACAGCGTGCGCGGCACCCGCCGGGCTGTGCGGCGCGAACTGGCCGCATAGCCGTGATGCACCTGCGCCAGCGGCACGATCGCAGTCACCGCGCCACACCGCGCCAGCCGCATGTTCAGATCGGTTTCATCCAGAAAGAAGCGATAGGCCGGGTCGAACCCGCCCAGATCCGCCAGCACCGACCGGCGAAAGGCCATGTTGGTGCCTTCGGTCTTGATCGCGCGATCAGGGTTGCCGGAATGCAGACTTGTCACAGTTTCGTCGACCGGCAACGGGCTGTGCGCACCGGTTGGATCCACCTGCCGGGCGCGCCACTGAAACGAAATGCCGTTGCGCCCGCGCACGAACCCGCCCGCCGCCGCCACAGCCGAATCGGCAAACGGCGCGGCCAGATGGGTCAGCCATGTCGGTTCGGCCACCGCGTCATCGTCGATGAAGGCCACCACCGCCCCTGCCGCCTGTGCCAGACCGGCGTTGCGCGCCGCCGAAATGCCGGGTTGCCCCACCGGCACGGTTTTCACCCGACCAGTCAGGCCCAACGCATCCACCGCGCCAAGGCCGGGCCCGTCGGCGGCCACGACGATTTCATAATCGGGATAGTCGAGCTGAGTCAGCGCGGTCAGACACAGGGCAAGCGCCGCGGGCCGCTGATGGCTGACAACCACCACACTGACCCGTGGCGCGAGGGTCATTCCACCCCCATCTGCACCAGCATCGCCTCGATCCGGGGCACGTCTTCGGGGTTGTTCAGTTCCCAGAACTGGCGGCCGCGCGCCGCGACCTCGACGCACAGCACCGGGCGCTCGCGCTCCAGAAACCGAAGCTGCTCCAGCCCTTCGAGCTGTTCCAGCGGCCCGGCCTTCCAGCGCGGATAGGCCGCCAGCGCCGAGGGGCGATAGGCATAGACGCCGACATGGTGAAATACCGGGGTTTCATCCGCGTCGGCATAGGTCTTGCCGGTATAGGGGATGACCTCTTTCGAGAAATAGAGCGCCTTGCGGTTCTGCCCGAAGACCGCCGTGGTGCCGCCCACGCGACCCGCCCGGCGATCGGCCAGAAGCGCGTTCAGCGCCAGACCGTCGCAGCGCAGCACCGGGGTTGCGACCTCGGCCACCGGATCGGCGCGCAGCCCTGCGACCAGTTCCTCGACGAACCACGCGGGCGTCAGCGGCGCGTCGCCCTGCAGATTCACCACAATGTCGAAGCCGCCGCCCAGCGCGTCATATGCCTCGGCGCAACGCTCGGTGCCGTTGGCGCAACGTTCCGAGGTCATCACCACCTCGGCGCCGAAGCGATGTGCCGCCGCCTCGATCCGTTCGTCATCGGTGGCGACCACCACGCGCGGATCGCCGGAGACCGTCATCGCGGCCTCCCACGAGCGTTGAATAAGGCTTTTTTCCTGCCCGCTTGCGCCCTTGAGCCCGACAAGCGGCTTGCCCGGATAGCGGGTCGAGGCAAAGCGCGCGGGAATGACGATCAGAACCGGCATCAGGCGTCCTTCAGTTCGACGCCGGGGGACAGCACGATGAAGAACGGGTTTTCATAGATCGGCTTGCCATAGGTCAGCGGCTGGTGATCGTCGAACCGCACCACCTTGCCGCCCGCGCCCAGCACGACCGCATGACCGGCGGCGGTGTCCCATTCCATCGTGCGGCCAAGCCGGGGATAGATATCGGCCTCGCCGGTGGCGACCAGACAGAATTTCAGCGACGACCCCGCGCTGGTCATGTCCTTTACGCCGTATTTGGCAATGTAATCGTCGGTGGCCTGATCGCGGTGCGATTTCGACGCCACGACGATCAGCGCGTCATTGTCGGGGGCGGACACGCTGATCGGTGCGACCGCGCCCACCTGATCAAGCGCCAGATCGCCCAGCTCCTCGACCGACACGCCATCGGCGCGGGTATAGAACAGCCGCCCCTTGGCTGGCGCATAGACCACGCCGCGCACCGGCACGCCGTTTTCGACATAGGCGATGTTCACGGTGAACTCGCCCCGGCGCTTGACGAATTCCTTGGTGCCGTCCAGCGGATCGACAATCAGGAAACTGTCGGCGCTTTGCGCATGGCTGTCGGCCTGCTCTTCGGTCACGATCAGCACATCGGGGAAGGCTGTCTTCAGCGCGCCCGAAATCAGCGCGTCGGCGGCTTCGTCTGCCTCGGTCACCGGGCTTTCATCCGCCTTGGTCTTCACTTCGAAATCGTCAGCGTTGTAAATTTCCATGATCTTCGCGCCTGCTTCGAGGGCCGCGCGCCGTGAAATCAGTTCCAGCTTCTGAAAATCCAATATCCTGTCTCCGTTTCGCCCAAGGGCATTATTTGCCCGGACGTTGTAAGAATTCCGCAATTCCCTTATGATCATGTGCAACACGAACGGCAAGACGGGCAGGAACGGCTGCCAGAATTTTCAACCGACGGTCAGATAATGTTTTCGTCGAGCAGACCCAAAAACAACCTTCACAGCGGGTTTCACCTGCTGAGCCTGATCTACCATGCCACCGTGCGGGACGTCCGCCGGAGCCATGGCAATGCGCTGATGGGGTTGATGATGAACATCCTTCAGACGGTGTTCTTCGTCGCGGCGTTCTATTTCATGTTCGCGGTTCTGGGCCTGCGCGGCAATGCCATACGCGGCGATTTCCTGCTGTATATCATGTCGGGCATTTTCCTGTTCATGACCCACAACAAGGCACTTGGTTCGGTCGTCAGTTCCGAAGGGCCCGCCTCGGCGATGATGAAACACGCGCCGATGAACACGGTTGTCGCGATCAGTTCGGCCGCGCTGGCGTCGCTGTATATCCAGGTCCTGTCGATGGCCGTTGTGCTTTTCATCTATCATGTGGCCTTCGTCCCGATCACCATCGATCAGCCCGCCGCCGCAATGGGCATGGTCCTGCTGGCGTGGTTCTCGGGCGCGGCGATCGGCATGCTGCTGCTGGCGATCAAACCCTGGGCGCCGGGTTTCGTCAGCATCGTGTCTTCAGTCTATCAGCGTGCCAACATGGTCGCGTCGGGCAAGATGTTCGTGGCCAACAGCCTGCCGGGCTATATGCTGGCATGGTTCGACTGGAACCCGCTGTTTCACACCATCGATCAGGCCCGCGGCTTTGTGTTCATCAACTACAATCCGCATTTCTCGTCGACCGGCTATCCGTTCTTCCTGTCGCTCGCGCTGATGATGCTCGGCCTGATGGGCGAGTTCTATACCCGCAAACAGGCCTCGCTTAGCTGGAACGCCCGGCGCTGACGCCGATTGTGCCGGATCGGCATACATCCGCCCAACGGGGCCCCGCTTGACGTAAGTCATGGAACAATCCGTTCGCTGCGGCGTTACTTTCCGGGAGCCGGCTGTCAAAGTTGCGAAATATCGTAATGCGCAGGGCGGCCACATCAAAAAAGACGGAGACTGTCATGAATAGAATTCTGATTGCCCTGAGCATGGTCGCGGCCGTTGCCGCCTGTGAAACCACCGAACAAAGCGCGGCCCTTGGCGGCCTGACCGGGGCTGCGATCGGCGCCGCAACCGCCGGCGAGGATGAAACCGGGGGTGCCATTCTGGGTGCCGTCGTCGGCGCCACCGCAGGTGCGCTGATCGGCAATGCGACCCAGCCCGGCATGTGCATCTATCGCTATCCGGACGGCACCCAGTACACGGCCGAGTGCCCGTCCTGACCGCATCGGTCCCCACCGCATCGGTCCCCGCGTGACCTGATGGCCTTTCGCCCCGGCGCGCCAACCTGCGCCGGGGCGTTTGTCAGTCGCTAATCCACCACCCGCAGCGTCAGGTTGATCCGACCGCCCGCGGGCAGCAGCGTGGACGAGCCCGGCCTGATCCGGTCGATCCCGTGATAGGTCAACCGCGCCGCGCCCCCCATCACCATCACATCGCCCGATTGCAGCCACAGGCTTTCGGTCTTGCCGCCGCGTGTGGTGTTGCCGATGCGAAACAGCCCCTCGTCCCCCAACGAAATCGACACAACCGGCCAGGTGAAATCCGCCTCGTCCCGGTCCTGATGCATCCCCATCCGCGCCTCGGCGCCGTAAAAGTTGATCAAACAGCAATCGGGCTGCCGCGCCAGCCCGGTCACCGCCTGCCAGACGGTCAGCACCTGTGGCGGGACCGGCGGCCAGGCCGCCCCCGACGGATGGCGCGGCACATAGCGATAGCCGGCCCGGGCCGAATACCAGCCAAAGCGCCCGGCCGAGGTCATGCGCACCCGCATCGGGTGACCATAAGGTGTCATCGGGGAAAACAGCGGGGCGGCCTGAATCACCTCGCGCAGCGCGGCCACCATGTCATGCTGCCCGCCCGGATCGAGCAGCCCCTTGTACAACGCGAATCCCCGAATGGTTGCGGTCGGTCGCACCGTTCCCCCGGAAACATCGGAATTGGCCCGGTTTTTCATGTCACAGCCTCACATTTCCGTCATGCCCGGCGCTTGCAGCCCCCTGCCCCCCTCCTTATATACGCCGGGAAGCACGATCGGGGGCGAGCCCCGGTCAAATTTGGGATCGGAGAGCGGAAGCCTTTTCAGGGTCCGATCTCCATAACATCGCCTAAAGAAGAGGTAGAGTATTATGGCCAAAGTCATCGGGATCGACCTCGGGACGACCAACTCCTGCGTTGCCATCATGGATGGTTCGCAACCCCGTGTGATCGAAAATGCCGAAGGGGCGCGCACGACGCCCTCGATCGTCGGTTTCACCGACAATGAACGCCTTGTGGGCCAGCCGGCCAAGCGCCAGGCCGTCACCAACCCCACCAACACCATTTTCGCGGTGAAGCGCCTGATCGGCCGCCGCGCCGACGACCCCGAAGTCGCGAAAGACAAGGAACACGTCTCGTACAGCATTGTCGATGGCGGCAATGGCGACGCCTGGGTCGAAGCCAACGGCGAGAAGTACAGCCCCAGCCAGATTTCGGCCTTCATCCTGCAAAAGATGAAAGAGACCGCCGAATCCTACCTGGGCGAGGAAGTGACGCAGGCCGTCATCACCGTACCCGCCTATTTCAACGACGCCCAGCGCCAGGCCACCAAGGACGCAGGCCGGATCGCCGGTCTGGAAGTGCTGCGCATCATCAACGAACCCACCGCGGCCGCGCTGGCCTATGGCCTCGACAAGAAAGAGACCAAGACCATCGCCGTCTATGACCTTGGCGGCGGCACGTTCGACATCACCATCCTGGAAATCGACGACGGTCTGTTCGAGGTGAAATCCACCAATGGCGACACTTTCCTGGGCGGCGAAGATTTCGACATGCGGATCGTCCGGTATCTGGCCGACGAGTTCAAAAAGGAAAACGGCGTCGATCTGACGAAAGACAAGATGGCCCTGCAGCGCCTGAAAGAGGCCGCTGAAAAGGCCAAGATCGAACTGTCCTCTTCGCAGCAGACCGAAATCAACCAGCCCTTCATCAGCATGGATCCCAAGGGCGGCCAGCCGCTGCACCTGGTGATGAAGCTGACCCGCGCCAAGCTGGAAAGCCTGGTGGGCGACCTGATCAAGGGCTCGATGAAACCCTGCGCCGCCGCGCTGAAAGACGCCGGTCTGTCGACCTCTGACATCGACGAGGTGGTTCTGGTCGGCGGTATGACCCGGATGCCGAAAGTCGTGGAAGAAGTAACCAAATTCTTCGGCAAGGAGCCGCACAAGGGCGTGAACCCGGACGAAGTGGTGGCCATGGGTGCCGCCATTCAGGCCGGCGTTCTGCAAGGCGACGTCAAGGATGTGGTCCTGCTCGACGTGACCCCGCTGTCGCTGGGGATCGAAACGCTGGGCGGTGTCTTCACCCGCCTGATCGACCGCAACACCACGATCCCGACCAAGAAGTCGCAGATCTTCTCGACCGCCGAAGACAACCAGAACGCCGTGACCCTGCGCGTGTTCCAGGGCGAACGTGAAATGGCCGCCGACAACAAGCTGCTGGGCCAGTTCAATCTGGAAGACATCCCGCCGGCACCGCGCGGCCTGCCGCAGATTGAGGTGACCTTCGATATCGACGCCAACGGCATCGTTGAAGTGGGCGCCAAGGACAAGGGCACCGGCAAGGAACAGAAGATCACGATCCAGGCCTCTGGCGGTCTGTCCGACGAAGACATCGATCAGATGGTCAAGGACGCCGAGGCGAATGCCGAGGCCGACAAGGATCGTCGCGAACTGGTCGAAGCCAAGAACCAGGCCGAAAGTCTGATCCATTCGACCGAAAAGTCGATGCAGGAGCACGCCGACAAGGTCGATCCGACCACGATCGAGGCGATCGAGTTGGCGATCAGCGCACTGCAGGATCAGCTGGAAGGCAATGACGCGGGCAAGATCAAGTCCGGCATCCAGAACGTCACCGAAGCCGCGATGAAACTTGGCGAGGCAATCTACAAGTCCCAACAGGAAGGCGCGGGCGAGTCCGCGGCCGATGGGGCGGATGAGCCGCGTGGCGTTGACGACGATATCGTCGATGCCGATTTCGAAGACCTGGACGACGACAAACGCTCCTAAGAGCGTCAGAACCCTTGCGGCCGGTCCGGGCGAATGAACCGGGCCGGCCCTTGCGTGTTCACCAAGAGGATAACAGCTGATGGCAAAACGCGACTTTTACGAGGTTCTGGGCGTCGGAAAAGAGGCCTCTGCCGATGAGCTGAAGAAAGCCTATCGCACCAAGGCCAAGGAATTGCACCCGGATCGAAATTCGGACAATCCCAACGCCGAGGCCCAGTTCAAGGAAGTGAACGAAGCCTATGAGACGCTGAAGGATCCCGACAAGAAAGCCGCCTATGACCGGTTCGGCCATGCCGCTTTCGAAGGCGGGATGGGCGGCCCGCGCGGCGGGCATCCCGGTGGCCATGGCGATTTCGCCTCGGCCTTTTCGGATGTGTTCGACGATCTGTTCGGCGATTTCATGGGCGGGCGCGGCGGTGGCGGGGCCGGGCGGCAACGGGCCGCGCGCGGCTCGGATCTGCGCTATAACCTGCGGATCACGCTGGAAGAGGCCTTCGCCGGGCTTCAGAAAACCATCAACGTGCCGACCTCGGTTTCCTGTGCGCTGTGCCACGGCACCGGCGCCGAAAGCGGGGCCGAGCCCAGCACCTGCCCCACCTGTTCGGGCATGGGCAAGGTGCGCGCGCAGCAGGGCTTTTTCACCGTTGAACGCACCTGCCCGACCTGCGGCGGTCTTGGCCAGATCATCAAGAACCCCTGCGAGGCCTGCGGCGGCGCGGGCCGCGTCGAAAAAGAGCGCTCGCTGAACGTCAACATCCCCGCCGGGGTCGAAACCGGCACGCGGATCCGTCTGGCCGGCGAGGGCGAGGCCGGGCTGCGCGCCGGGCCGACCGGCGATCTTTATATCTTCATCGAGGTGGCCGAGCACCCGATCTTCGACCGCGAGGGCGTGAACCTGTCGTGCCTTGTGCCGGTGTCGATGACATCGGCCGCCTTGGGCGGCGACATCGAGGTGCCGACGATCGACGGCGGCCGGTCGCGCGTGAAGATCCCCGCAGGCAGCCAGACCGGCAAGCAGATGCGCCTGCGCGGCAAGGGGATGCCCGCGCTGCGCGGCGGCGGCTACGGCGACATGTTCATCGAACTGGCGGTGGAAACCCCGGTCAACCTGACCGGGCGTCAAAAAGAGTTGCTGCGCGAATTCGAAAAGATGAGCGAAGACAACAACCCCGAAAGCAGCACCTTTTTCACCAAGGTCAAAAGCTTCTGGGACCAGATGAAAAGCTGACGCGCCCGGCGCGGTTAACCTTTCATTCAGCAAGTTCTGCAAGCATCGGGCCATGACCCGGCCCGATGCCTTTTCCGACTCCCCCCTGCCGCTGTTCGATGCGGTCCCTGCGGCGCCCGTGCTGCGGGCCGGGGACCGGCTGCCCTCGTACATCCGCGATCACCGCAAACGGCTGCGCGCCCGCTTCATCGAAGGTGGGGCAGCGGCGATGCCGGATTACGAATTGCTGGAACTGGTCCTGTTCCGCGCGATTCCGCGCCAGGATGTCAAACCGCTGGCCCGCCGCCTGCTGGACCGGTTCGGCGATTTCAACCGCATCCTATCGGCCCCCATCGCCCGCCTGAAAGAGGTGGACGGCGTCGGCGATGCAGTGGTGCAGGAACTGAAGATCGTCGAGGCCGCGGCGCACCGGCTGGCCCGCGCCCGCGTGATGCAACGGCCGGTGATTTCCGGCTGGGACGCGCTGCTGGATTATTGCCACACCGCCATGGCCCACCGCGAGACGGAGCAGTTCCGCGTGCTGTACCTTGACCGAAAGAACGTTCTGGTCGCGGATGAGGCGCAGGCGCAGGGCACGGTCGATCATGTGCCGGTCTATCCGCGCGAGGTGGTCAAGCGCGCGCTGGAACTGAACGCCTCGGCCCTGATTCTGGTGCACAACCACCCGTCGGGCGACCCGACCCCGTCAGAGGCCGATATCACCGTAACCGCCCAGATCGCCGACGCGGCAGAGGTTCTGGGCCTTGCGCTGCACGATCATATCATCGTCGGAAAATCGCGCGAGTTGAGCTTTCGCTCGGCCGGGTATCTGTAGCCCGGCCAGCGGTCAGCGCAGCCAGACCTCAACCCGCCGGTTCATACCCCGGCCCCAGTCGGTATCGTCGCAGGCCATCGGCAACGCCTCGCCAAACGCGGCCACCGTCAGCCGGATCCGCCCCGGATCGGCGGCAATCGCCGCGTCGCGCACCGCATTGCGGACCGCCTCGGCGCGCTGCCGGGCGATGCGGCGGTTGGCCTCCCACCCGCCCTCGCCATCGCTGAACCCGACGAACAGCATCTGCCGGTCGTCGAACAGGCCGGCCTCCAGCGCCTGGGCCAGATCGGTCACGTTGCCCGCCGACTGCACGTCCAGTTCGGTCGAGCCGCCGCGAAACCGGAATGTCGGCGTCAGGCGCACCGCCCCGCGCAGCCCCGCCACCATGCGCTGCAACTCGTCCAGCGGCACCTCGGCGCCCGCATTGGCGATGGCATTGGCCAGCCGGGTGCCCTGCGCGCCCAGCGCGATCTCTTCGCGGGTCTGATCGACGAACCCGGCGCGCCGGACCACCCGTTGCGCCGGCGGGGTGGACAGATAGGCCAGAAATTCCCGCGCGAACAACGGCAACCGCCGCGCAGGCGTGTACAGCAACAGCGGCGCGCTAAAGGGGTAATCCTCGGTTTTCAGGCTTTGGCGGTTCAGCGGCAGCGGCATCCCGCAGCGGCCCTGCAACCGCAGCGGCACCGCATTGCCAAGTTCGGAAAACCGCGCCACGCCCAGCGCCAGCGGATCGGCGGCCACCGCATCGGCCAGATCGGCGTCGCGGGCGTGATACCGCAGGGCCCTGCCGGGCGTCAGACCCAGCGGCGTCAGCAGCCGGTCCTCGACCGCCTGCTGCGGCCCTGACCCGATTTCGCGCATATGCAGCGCGACCTGCGCGCCCGGCTGCCCCGGCCAGTCCGTGATCTGCCCGGCCAGGATCGCCGCCAAATCGGCAACCGCCATCCGGTCCACCGGATTGCCCCGCGCCACCACCGGCACCAGCGCATCCAGCGCCACGATCCGGCTGCGGTCGGGGGCGGACAGATCGCCCAGCCCGGCCTCCTGCACCAGCGCCAGTTCTGCGGGCCGTATTTCGCGCATCGCCATCACGATATCGGCCTCTTCGGCCACCAGATCGGCAAAACCCTCGGCGGTGGAGTTCAGCCGAAACCCGATCCGCGCCACCAGGCGGGCGGTGGCGGCATCGGTCAGTTCGAACTGAAAACTGGTATCGCTTTGCACCACCCGCCGCACGCGCAGACCGCGCCGGGCGGCATAGGCCTCGATCAGGGCGGGCATCAGAACCTCGCCCATCGCCGGCGCGCCGGAAAAGCTGAACGTGGCCACATAGGCCGCCAGGTCGGGACAGCCCGTGCCGGCGCACAGCACACCCTGCCCGTCAAGCGTCAGCGCGCCATAGGCGGTATCGACGCGATAGAATTCCCCGTCAAAAGACAACAGCGTGCCGTTGACCGTGATCGTGCCATCGCGCGAGGTCAGGGTGACATCCTGCGCGTGGACCGGGACGGTCAGGCCAAAGAAAAGAAGCGCGGCGAAAATCGCCACGCTGACAAGGGGCCGGTTCATGTGTCAGACTACATCGCGTCAGTTATGCGCGATCTTCAGGTCTTGCAGGATGTTTTTCAACACCAGAAATTCACCCAAGGCGTCGCAATCAGGTACGGCCATGCTGACCTCGGCGCTTTGCATCTTTCCGTCGGCGCCCGGTTGCAGAACCTCGGCGATGATTTCACGCTCGCAATTGGCCTGTGTCACCTCGGCTTCGACGCTGATGCGCACCACGCCTTCTTCCCGGCTTTCGGCCGAAGGGTAGCTATAGATCTCGGCCAGGCGCGCGCCGGGCAGGGCCGGGTCGCCCAGACGGGTCAGGAACCCGCCCCGCGCGGTGTCGCCATAGGCCGGGTCGCGCGGGTTGCCGTTCCAGACATGACCCTTGTCGTCGTAATCCGCGCCGAATTCCAGCGCGTGAAGCTGCATCGCGTTGTCACCCTGCCACTGCAGCGCCATACGCGCATAACCGCGGGCGTCGGGCACACTGGCGGCAGTCGTCAGAACCGTGCCATCGGCAAATTCGAACATGAAGACCGGCGCCACACTCAGCGCGGGCACGTCAAGCGTCAGGGTGCCGGTATGCGATGTTCTGACCGCGAAACGCAGCCTGTCCTGCACGATGTCGACCCGCGTATTGGGTTGGCAACTGGCGCTCAGCGACAGGTGTACCATGGCCCCGGCGGCCGGCGTGGCGGTCAGTTCGGTGTCGCAGGGCAGGCCGTATTGGTTCAGCCTCTGCCGTGCGGGTTCGGGGCGGGAACGGCCTTGATCCAGGCGGGAAAGGCGTGTGGCAAGCGCAGGGATTTCGGTGCCGATGCCCGGCATATGCAGCGTTACCTCGGGGGCGGCGGGCAAAGCAACGGTGCCCGACTGCCGACCGGCACCCTGGGTGGTGGGGGCGGAAAGCTGTCGAATATCCTGCACGTCGAAGCTGATCGCCGACGACGGATCCGACCGGGGCGCGACAACGGTGTCGGCATCGACAGCAGTCGTCAGAACCCTGGTATTCTTTACCCCGAGAAACTGATCGCTGTTCTGGACGAAATGCCCGGCCAGAAAGGCTACAAACAAGATCGCACCCGTGGCGAGTATCCTCCGATCGAACTGCACAACGCACCCTTTCCTTCAGCGGTCAAGGTGTGACTACGCACGGAAATGGGCGATTACGTGGCGATATAAAGGATTGTTGCGGCCTGGTGAACACTGATTTTAACAAACAATGTCCACAAAGGGGCACAAGGATCAGGTCAGCCGACCGTGACAATGCTTGAATTTCTTGCCCGAACCACAGGGGCACAGATCGTTGCGACCCGGATTACCCCAGGTCGTGGGATCGTTTTCATCGAACCCGGCCACCTGGGCCTCTGGCGCAGCAACAGAATCGGGCGCAGGGGCCGGCGGCTGCATCGCCTTTTGCTGGTCGACCATCTGCTGCATCATCGCCGCCTGTTCCTCTTCGGTCAGCGGACGGATCTGGCCCAGCTTCTGCGAGACATCCTCGCGCAGCGCATCCAGCAGCGATTCGAACAGCGCGAACGCCTCGGTCTTGTATTCGTTCAACGGGTCGCGCTGTGCATAGCCCCGGAACCCGACGACCGAGCGCAGGTGATCCAGCGTCAGCAGATGGTCGCGCCATTTCGCGTCGATGGTCTGCAGCAAAAGCTGCTTTTCGATGTTGCGCATGTTTTCGGGGCCGAACTGCACCGCCTTGGTGGCCATCGCCTCGTCCGAGGCTTTTTCCAGCCGTTCGCGGATCACGGTGCTATCGACGCCTTCCTCGGCGGCCCAGTCGATCACTGGCACATTCAGGTTCAGCTTTTCGATCAGCGCGGCATACAGCCCCTCAACATCCCACTGGTCGTGATAGGCGCGTTCCGGGATATGGGCGCCGACCAGATCGTCGATCACCTGATGGCGCATGTCCTGCACGATCTCGGACAGATCCTGCGCCTCCATGATTTCGCGCCGCTGGCTGAAGATCACCTTGCGCTGGTCGTTCATCACATTGTCGAATTTCAGCAATTGCTTGCGGATGTCGAAATTGCGGCCCTCGACCTTTGCCTGCGCCTTTTCCAGCGATTTGTTGACCCAGGGGTGGACGATCGCCTCGCCCTCTTTCATCCCCAGACTCGACAATACCTTGTCCAGCCGTTCCGACCCGAAGATGCGCATCAGGTCATCTTCGAGCGACAGAAAGAAGGACGACCGCCCCGGATCGCCCTGACGACCCGACCGGCCGCGCAACTGGTTGTCGATCCGGCGGCTTTCATGCCGTTCGGTCGCCAGAACGTACAGACCGCCAGCGGCCAGCACCTTTTCCTTTTCATCCGCGTGTTCGGCGGCGATCCGGGCGCGAATTTCCTCGGGGTCGGCGTCGGGGTCGGCGTCCAGCGCCTCCATCACCTTCATCTCGACATTGCCGCCAAGCTGAATGTCGGTGCCGCGGCCGGCCATGTTGGTGGCGATGGTCACCGCGCCCAGACGGCCGGCATCGGCCACGATCTTGGCCTCTTGTTCATGGTGGCGGGCGTTCAGCACGCTATGCGGAATCCCGGCCTTGGTCAGCAACTCCGACAGCATTTCGGACTTTTCGATCGAGGTGGTGCCGACAAGAATCGGCTGGCCCTTGGCGTGGGCCTCTTTGATAGAGTCGACGACCGCCTCGAACTTTTCCTTGGCCGAGCGGTACACCGCGTCATGCTCGTCCACCCGCGCGATTGGCCGGTTGGTCGGCACCTCGACCACGCCCAGGCCGTAAATCTCGTCGAATTCCTCGGCTTCGGTCAGGGCGGTGCCGGTCATGCCGGCCAGCTTGTCGTACAGGCGGAAATAATTCTGGAACGTGACCGAGGCCAGCGTGACGTTTTCGGGGTGGATGGTCACCCCCTCTTTCGCCTCGATCGCCTGATGAAGCCCGTCCGACAACCGCCGCCCGGCCATCATCCGGCCGGTGAATTCGTCGATCAGCATCACCTCACCGTTGCGGACGATGTAATCCTTGTCGCGCTGGAACAGCTTGTGCGCCTTCAGCGCCTGGGTGGCGTGGTGCACGATGGTCGTGCTTTCGGGGTCATACAGCGACTGGTCCTCGGGCAGGATGCCCAGCCGGGTCAGTTCCTGCTCCATGAACTCGTTACCCTCTTCGGTGAAGGTCACGTTGCGCTGCTTTTCATCCAGCGTGTAATAGTCCGGGATGATGCCGGGGATGACCGCGTTCAGGGTCACGTACAGCTCTGACCGGTCCTGACTGGGGCCCGAGATGATCAGCGGCGTACGGGCCTCGTCGATCAGGATGCTGTCGACCTCGTCCACGATGGCGAAGTTATGCGCGCGCTGCGACATGTCCTTGAGGTCGGACCGCATGTTGTCGCGCAGATAGTCGAAGCCCAGCTCGTTATTGGTCGCATAGGTGACGTCGGCGGCATAGGCCGCTTTCTTTTCGTCCTCGGGCTGCTGCGGATAGATCACGCCGGTGCTCAGCCCCAGCGCGCCGTAGACCTTGCTCATCCATTCGGCGTCACGCTTGGCCAGGTAATCGTTGACCGTAACGATATGCACACCCTTGCCCGTCAGCGCATTCAGATAGGCCGGAAAGGTGGCGACAAGGGTCTTGCCCTCGCCGGTCTTCATCTCGGCGATATTGCCCTGATGCAGGAAAATCCCACCCATCAACTGTGTGTCAAAGGCGCGCAGGCCCAGCGCCCGTTTCGCGGCCTCGCGGCAGTTGGCGAATGCCTCTGGCAACAGCGCATCCAGGCTTTCGCCATCGGCCGCGCGCTTGGCCAGCTCGGCGGTCTTTTCCTTGATCCCCTCGTCGCTCAGCACCTCGAAATCAGGCTCCAGCGCGTTGATCTTCTCCACGATCGGACGGGTGGCTTTGATCTTGCGGTCGTTCGGCGTGCCAAAAACCTTTTTGGCGAGTGTTCCGATGCCCAGCATGTTTTCTCCGCGTGGTGGCTCTTTATCGGGATCGTGAAAGAGGATGCCTTGCCCACCCCGGCTGCCCCGCATAGGTAGGGCAATGAAAAAAGGGCGGTCCGGCACTTTCGGACCTTGGTGCGATGTAAGCGCCTGCCCCAACAGTGTCAACGTCGCCCGACCGTGCGGCCGCAAAGGAGTTGCCCAGATGCCGAACCTCATGAAACCGCTGCTGGCCGCCACGCTGGCCATCGGCCTGTCCGTCCCGGTCTGGGCCGCAGAGCCGACCGCCGAAACCGTGGTTGCCACCGTGGGCGGCAGCGACATCACGCTGGGCCAGATGATCGTGATGACCGCGCAACTGCCGCAGGATTATCAGACGCTGCCCGACGAGATTCTGTATCAGGCTGTGCTGGATCAGCTGATCCGCCAGATCGCCGTCGGCCAGACCATCGAGAACGACCTGAGCAAAGAGGCGCAACTGGCGCTGGCGAACGAGCGTATCTCCTTTCTGGCCAGCGAGGCGCTGAACCGCGTTGCCGCCGATGCCGTCAGCGACGAAGCGATTCAGCAGGCCTATGACGCGAAATATGCCGATGCCGCGTCGGAAACCGAATTCAACGCTGCCCATATCCTGGTCGAGACCGAGGAAGAAGCCAAGGCACTGAAGGCCGAGTTGGACGCCGGCGCCGATTTCGCGGAATTGGCGCGCGAGAAATCCACCGGCCCGTCGGGTCCGTCAGGCGGCGCACTGGGCTGGTTTTCCAAGGGCATGATGGTCAAGCCGTTCGAGGACGCGGTGCTGACGATGCAGCCGGGCGACGTGTCAGGCCCGATCCAGACCCAATTCGGCTGGCATATCGTCAAGCTGAACGAAACCCGCGACATGGCCGCGCCCGCGCTGGAAGAGGTCGCGCCGGAACTTGCGGGCGAGCTGCAACAGGCCGCCATTGCCAAGGCGATCGACGAAATCACCGCACAGACCGACGTTCAGCGCAGCGAAACAGAGATTGACCCCGCGCTGTTGCGTAATATGGAATTGCTGAACGACTGATCGCAACTGCGGAGACAGATGATGGCCAAGAAGGGCACCGACAAAACCAAGGCAAAAGCCAAATCGCCCAAGGGAGACGAGGTAAAGGTCTTCAAGCGTGAGGTCGCCAAGCTCCGCAAGAAACTGAAGGTCCAGAAAAAGGCCAAGCCGACGCCGGCCACCCCGGCCCCGGTTGCGAAGGCTGCGCCGATCATCTCGCCGCTGGCGCCTGCGGGCGGGATGCCCGCGCTGCCGGCGATTGCCGGGGTTGAATTTGCCAGCATCGCGGCCGGTGTGCGCTACAAGGGCCGGATCGACGTGATGCTGGCCCGGCTGGCCCCCGGCACGCAGATGGCCGGGGTCTTTACCCGTTCGGCCACCCGCGCCGCGCCGGTTCTGGATTGCGAGGCCAAAATCGGCCTGCCCGCAGACGACGCGGGCGCGGCGATCATCGTGAACGCGGGCAACGCCAATGCCTTTACCGGCGACAATGGCCGCCAGTCGGTCGAGGCGATCACCGCCGCCGTGGCCCAAGCCGCAAACGTGCCGCAGATGCGGGTCTTTTCCTCGTCCACCGGGGTGATCGGCGAACCGCTGCCGCATGACCGCATCACCGCCGTTCTGGGCGATCTGACCGCAGCGCTTGACGCAGGTTCCATGGGCGACGCCGCCCGCGCCATCATGACCACCGATACCTTCCCCAAGGGGGCCACAACCACGGTCGAGATCGGCGGCGAAATCGTCACCATCGCGGGCATCGCCAAGGGGTCCGGCATGATCGCGCCGGATATGGCGACGATGCTGGTCTATATCTTCACCGATGCCAAAATCGCGCGGGCGCCCCTGCAACGCTTCCTGTCACGCCTGACGGATGAGACATTCAACAACATCACCGTGGATGGGGATACCTCGACCTCGGACACGCTGCTTTTGGCGGCGACGGGGCAAAGCGCGGCACCTGAGATCACCGATCTGCGCTCAAAAGCCGCCCGCGATTTCGCCGTCGGGCTGAAAACCGTGATGCTCGATCTAGCGCATCAGGTGGTCAAGGACGGCGAAGGCGCCACCAAATTCGTCGAGGTCGCCGTGACCGGTGCCGACAGTGCCGCCGACGCGCGCAAGGTCGCACTGTCGATCGCCAATTCGCCGCTGGTGAAAACCGCCGTCGCGGGCGAGGATCCCAACTGGGGCCGCGTGGTGATGGCGGTGGGCAAATCCGGCGCCAAAGCCGATCGCGACCTGCTGTCGATCCGTTTCGGCGACATCGCGGTGGCCGAAAAAGGCTGGGTGGCGCCCAGCTATACCGAAGAGGCCGGGGCCACCTATATGAAGCAGCCCGAACTGGTGATCGGTGTCGATCTGGGGCTGGGCACCGGCGCGGCCACGGTCTGGACCTGCGATCTGACGCATCGCTATATCGACATCAACGCCGATTATCGGTCATGAAGACCTTGCTGGTCTCGGCCGTCGCGCTGATCGACGTCGAGGGTCGCGTGTTGCTGGCCCAGCGGCCGCCGGGAAAATCCATGGCCGGGCTGTGGGAATTCCCCGGCGGCAAGGTCGAGACGGGCGAAACCCCCGAGGCCGCGCTGATCCGCGAGTTGGCCGAAGAGCTGGGCATCGACACCTGGGAAAGCTGCCTTGCGCCGCTGACCTTCGCCAGCCACGGCTATGATGATTTCCACCTGCTTATGCCGCTTTTCGCCTGCCGCAAATGGAAAGGCATCCCGCAGCCGCGCGAAGGGCAGACCCTGAAATGGGTGCGCGGTGATTCGCTGAAGGATTACCCGATGCCGCCCGCCGATATCCCGCTGATCCCGATTTTGCGGGATTGGCTGTAAATCGGCGGGGATTTTCCGATCACTTTGCGCGCATCTGCACAGGGATGTCATAATTTTGCCTTATATTCAGGCGGGCATTCGAGGTGCGTGACGCTTTTTTCAGGTGATTTTTAACAAAAAATCGGTATTGTCTTTGAAATGTCACAGCACTGTTGGGGGGATGACCGTGATCAAGACAATTACCATGGGAAGCTGCGTTTCGGTTCAGGGCGCTTTTGTGCGCAAACTGGGCAACGGCAACATTCAGGTCCGCGTCGGAGAGCGCGTCTTCGAAGGCCGCCCGGTGTCCGAGAAAACCGCAGCCTGACCAACCATATTCTGCGAATGAAATGAAAAAGGACGGCCCGATCAAGCCGTCCTTTTTGTTTGTTTTCGGCGGGTGGGCCGGATTACGTCAGCGACCGTTCGATCTCTTCGCGCTCAAAAATCTCGATGACGTCGCCGGGGCGGATATCATCGTAGTTTTCAAACGCCATACCGCATTCCTGACCCGAAGTGACCTCTTTCACCTCGTCCTTGAAACGCTTGAGCGTCTTCAGCGTACCCTCGTGGATCACCACGTTGTCGCGCAGCAGGCGCACACCGGCAGAGCGGCGCGCCACGCCTTCGGTGACCAGACAGCCGGCAACCTTGCCAACGTTGGACACTTTGAAGACCTCCTTGATCTCGGCATAGCCGATGAAGGTCTCGCGAATTTCTGCCGACAGCAGGCCCGAGGCTGCCGCCTTCACGTCATCCACCAGATCGTAGATCACCGAGTAATAGCGAATCTCGACACCCTTCTGGTTGGCCGCACTCCGGGCCGGCGCGTTGGCCCGCACGTTAAAGCCAATGACCGGCGCGCCCGACGCTTCGGCCAGACCCACATCGGTTTCGGTGATGGCACCGACCCCGACATGCAGCACCCGCACGCGGACCTCTTCGTTGCCGATCTTTTCCATCGCCTGAACGATCGCCTCGGCAGAACCCTGCACATCGGCCTTCACCAGAATCGGCAGCTCCTGCACATTTTTGTCTTCCTTGGCCTTGGCCAGAAGCTGATCCAGCGTCGTGGCCGCCCCGGCAGCGGCGCGTTTGTCCTTGGCCGCCTGATGGCGGTATTCGGCAATCTCGCGCGCCTGGGCTTCGGTATCGACCACGTTCAGAACGTCGCCGGCCTCGGGTGTGCCGTTCAGGCCCAGAACCTCGACCGGAACCGACGGCCCGGCCTCTTCGACGCGCTCGCCCTTGTCGTTGATCAGCGCGCGAACCTTGCCCCACTGCTCGCCCACGACAAAGATGTCGCCCTGCCGCAGCGTACCGTTCTGCACCAGAACCGTGGCGACGGGGCCGCGGCCCACATCAAGCTGCGCCTCGATCACGGCGCCAGAGGCGGCACGCTCGGGGTTGGCTTTCAGTTCCAGAATTTCGGACTGCAGCGCGATTGCTTCCAGCAGCGAATCCAGCCCCTGGCCGGTAACGGCCGAAACCTCTACATCCTGCACGTCGCCGGACATCTTTTCGACCACGACCTCATGCTGAAGCAGATCGGTGCGCACCTTGTCGGGGTTCGCGGACGGTTTGTCGCATTTGTTGATCGCCACGATCATCGGTACGCCGGCCGCCTTGGCGTGGTTGATCGCCTCGATGGTCTGCGGCATCACCGCATCATCCGCGGCAACGACCAGAACGACGATATCCGTCACCTGGGCACCGCGTGCCCGCATCGAGGTAAACGCGGCGTGGCCCGGGGTATCGAGGAAGGTCAGCAGCGCGCCGCTATCGGTCTTCACCTGATAGGCGCCGATATGCTGCGTGATGCCGCCGGCCTCGCCCGAGACAACCTTGGCGTGCCGGATCGCATCCAGCAGCGAGGTCTTGCCGTGGTCGACATGGCCCATGATGGTGATGACCGGCGGACGCGGCTTGAGGTTCTCTTCCTTGTCCTCGACCTTGTCGATCACCTGTTCCACGTCGGCATCCGACACGCGCACCACCTTGTGGCCGAACTCTTCGACGATCAGTTCCGCTGTGTCGGCGTCGATCGGCTGGTTCTGCGTGACCATCATGCCCATGTTCATCAGCGATTTGACCACATCGGCCACACGCTCGGCCATACGGTTGGCAAGCTCCTGCACCACGATGGTTTCGGGCACCTGAACGTCGCGCACGACCTTTTCGCGGCTCTCGGCGCCGCCCATGGCCTTTTGGCGCATCCGTTCCTGCTTGCGCTTCATCGCGGCCATCGAGCGTTGCCGCCCGCCTTCGCCGCCGGTCAGCGCCTGGTTGACGGTCAGCTTGCCGGAACGGCGGCTGTCATCGCGCGCCTTCGCACGGGTGGGGCGATCGTCGCGGGTGTCGCGCTCGCGCTCGGTCTTGCGCGGGGTCGGCTTGCCGCCGCCACGCTGGGCCTCGGCCTCGGCCCCAGGTGCAGCAGCAGCAGGGGCCGCCGCCGCAGCGGCCGCAGCTTTTGCCGGAGCTTCGGTCGCGCGCTTCTTGGCTTCCTCGGCTTCGCGTTTCTTGCGCTCTTCTTCCTCGGCCTTCAGCCGGGCAGCTTCTTCGCGCTCGCGCTCTTCACGCTCTTTGGTTTCAAGATCTTCGCGGCGGCGCTGGCGATCTTCCTCGCGGCGCTTTTCTTCTGCGGCGCGTTGCTTGGCCTCTTCGGCCTCGTTGGCCTTTGCGGCCTGCAACGCCTTCAGCCGGCGCTCCATCTCGGCGTCGGAAATACCAGCCGGCCGTTTCGACGGATCCCCCAGATGCGTTGCGCCCCCGGCGCCTTTTCCGGCACCGGGTTTCGGAACGACCACGCGCTTGCGCTTCGTCTCGACCACGACACTCTTGGTCCGCCCGTGGCTGAAGCTTTGCTTCACCTGTCCGGAACGCGGACCGCCGCGCACACCGAGAGTTTTCTTGCCGTCACTATCGTTCATGTGGTCTTCGTACCTTTCGCAGGGGCATTGCCCCCGTCCGCTTTGCGCACGCCTGAAAGCTTGGCTGCATCCTCTACTACACGTTTAGTGAGTCCGCCAGCCGCAAGCGCGCCATGTATCACATGTTCCCGTCCGAAAGCCAAACCCAATTCCGCAGCCGTCAGACAGCCTATAAAAGCCTTTGTTTCCGAGGGCAGACGCAGTTTCGTCTTCCCCCGTTCAGACCCGTCGCTGGCCTGGATCAGCACTGTCGCCTCACCACTACCCAGCCAGCCTTTCACCTTTTCATACCCAGCGACCGCCAACCCGGCCTTGCGCGCCAGCGAGATCCCTTCGATCACCCGGCGCGCCAACCCGGCCTCGACCTGCGCATACAGATCGTCGGGCAACTGAACCGCCTGTTTGGCCCCGCGGGCGAACAGACGCTTGCGGATCGCGGTTTCCAGCGCGCCGCGGTCTGCCGACACCCAGATGCCGCGGCCCGGCAGCTTGCCCAGGATATCGGGCACGATCACGTCGCCCGGCCCGACCACGAAACGGATCAGCCCCGCCTTGGGCTGAACCTCGCCCGTGACGATGCAACGCCGCTCGGGATCTTCCCGCGTGTTATGTTGACCGCCACGGCCCAAAGCGCACCCGAGACCTGAGATCAGGCCTCGGTCTCCTCTGCGTCTTCAAGGGCGTCGTCTTCGCCCGCCGCCAGCTCGGCCGGATCAACCCAGCCAAGCTGAATCCGCGCGGTCATGACCATATTCTGCGCCTCTTCCAGAGAGACGTCAAATTTCTCGAGCACGCCTTCGTCCTTCACGCGCTGGCCGTCAACCGTGGTCCAGCCACCGGCCAGTTCCCAGTCGGCGCAGGTGGCGAAATCTTCGAGCGACTTCACATCGTCCTCGGCCAGCGCCTCGATCATTTGGGGTGTCAGACCCTCGAATTCAACCAGGCTGTCCTCGACGCCCAACTCGCGGGCATGTTCCAGCGCCTTCTTGTTGGCCGCTTCCAGATAGTCGCGGGCCCGGGCCTGCAGCTCTTCGGCGGTGCTCGCATCGACCCCGTCGATCACCAACAGCTCGTCCTGATCCACATAAGCCACCTCTTCCAGCGAGGTGAACCCCTCGGACACCAGAAGCTGGGCAAAGAATTCGTCCAGATCCAGCGCTTCCATGAACAGGTTGGTGCGCTCGGCGAATTCGGCCTGACGGCGCGCCGATTCCTCGGATTCGGTCATGATGTCGATATCAAGCCCGGTCAGCTGCGACGCAAGCCGCACGTTCTGACCGCGCCGGCCGATGGCCAGCGACAGCTGATCGTCGGGCACGACAACCTCGATCCGCTCGGCCTCTTCGTCCAGAACCACCTTGGTGACCTCGGCCGGTTGCAGCGCGTTCACCAGGAAGGTCGGCTGATCCTCGTTCCACGGAATGATGTCGATCTTTTCGCCCTGAAGCTCGTTCACCACCGCCTGCACCCGGCTGCCGCGCATACCGACGCAGGCACCGACGGGGTCGATCGAGTTGTCATAGGAAATCACGGCGATCTTCGCACGCGAACCGGGGTCGCGGGCCACGGCCTTAATCTCGATGATGCCATCGTAAATCTCGGGCACTTCCATCTTGAACAGCTCGGCCATGAACTGCGGGTCGGTGCGGCTCAGGAAAACCTGCGGGCCGCGGGCCTCGCGGCGCACGTCCTTGATATAACAGCGCACCCGGTCGTTCGGGCGATAGCTTTCGCGGCCGATCTTTTCGTTCCGGCGCAGAATGGCTTCGCCCCGGCCGATATCGACGATGACGTTGCCGTACTCCTCGCGCTTGACCAGACCATTGATGATCGTGCCGGCGCGGTCCTTGAACTCTTCGTACTGGCGGTCACGCTCGGCTTCGCGAACCTTTTGCAAGATCACCTGCTTGGCCGATTGGGCGGCGATCCGGCCCATTTCGACCGGCGGCACCTCATCGCGAATCTCGTCGCCGACCTTGGGATCGTCAAGATAGCCCTTGGCCTGTGCGACGGTCAGCTCGGCCTGGTAATTCTCCAGCGCGTCATCCTCGACCACGGTGCGCACCCGGGTGAAGGTGGCCTTGCCGGTCTTGCGGTCGATCGCAACGCGGATGTCCATCTCGGACCCGTAGCGCGACTTGGCGGCCCGGGCGAGGCTTTCTTCCATCGCCTGAACGACCAGTTCGGGGTCGATCATCTTTTCGCGGGCCACGGCCTCGGCGGTTTGCAACAGCTCCAGCTGGTTTGCAGAGGTAATCGCCATTCCTCACTCCTCCTCGGAAGCGTCTGTTTCTATCTCGTCGAATTGGTCTTCGTCCACGATGCCGGCGGCCTTGCGCTGGCGCAGCATCTCGCGGATCAGATCGTCGGTCAGCACCAGCTTGGCATCGGTCAGCCAGTCGAATTTCAGGCCGATCACGCCTTCCTCGATCTCGATCAGAACCTCGTCGCCTTCGGTCCCGCGCAGCTCGCCCTTGAAACGGCGGCGCCCGTCGATCAGCTCGTCGGTCTCAAGTTTGGCCTCATAACCTGCCCAGGTATCGAAATCCTTGAGCCGGGTCAGCGGCCGGTCGATGCCGGGGCTGGACACTTCCAGCGTATAATTGTCGTCGATCGGGTCTTCGACATCCATGGTGGCGGATACGGCGGTCGAAATTGCCGCGCAGTCATCCACCTCGATCCCGCCCTCGGGACGTTCGGCCATGATCTGCAACGTTACCGTCTTGCCACCCATCAGCCGGATGCGCACCAGTTCGAATCCCAGTCCCTCGATCACGGGCTGGAGGATTTCGGCCAGGCGCCGGTCGATGGCGGCTTTTGCGATAAGATCGTTCATGGGTGGTCCAAAAACAAAAAAACGGGCGCGCGGCCCGTGCATTACTGTCCGGTGGAGCGCCGGGGGTGGAGGCCAGCGCGCCGCTGTTGAGGGGCATATACGGGATGGGGGACGAGTCTGCAAGGCCCGCGATACCCTTAAACCCCAAACAGCCCCGCCTGCCGCGCCACCGCTTTCGTTGTGCGTACCAGTTCCGCGGTGATCCCCGGCTCGCTCAGCGCGTGGCCTGCCAGCGGCACCATGCGCATCTCGGCGCGGCGCCAGCGTTCGGCCAGCGCCCAGGCCGAGGATGGCGGACAGACCATATCGTAACGCCCCTGCACGATCGTCGCCGGAATATGCGAGATCAGCGAAACGTTCTGCAATATCTGCCCGTCGCGCTCCAGCCAGCCGGCGTTCTGGAAATAATGATTTTCCAGCCGGGCAAAGGCACGGGCATAATCGGCCGGGGCATCGCCCACCGGCCCGTCATGCTCGATCGAGGCGAGGGCGTTTTCCCACGCCGCCCAGGCGCGGGCATAGCGGGTCTCCAGCATCAGATCGCCGGAAAACAGCCGCTTGTGATAGGCGGCGATCATATTGCCGCGCTCATCTTCGGGGATCAGCGCGGCGAAGCGCGCCCACAGATCGGGCCAGAACTGCCCCGCCCCGCCGCCATAGAACCAGTCCAGTTCGGCCTGCGTCATCAGGAACACGCCGCGCAGGATCAGATAGGCCGCGCGGTCGGGATGGGTCTGGGCATAAAGCAGCGACAGCGTGGCGCCCCAGCTTCCGCCGAACACCACCCAGCGATCAATGCCCAGCACCCTGCGGATCCGTTCGATATCCGCGACCAGATGCCAGGTCGTGTTATCGTCCACACAGGCATGGGGGCGCGAGCGGCCGCAGCCGCGCTGATCGAACAGGATGATGCGATACTCCGCCGGGTCGAAATAGCGCCGCATCGCCGGGCTGCACCCGCCGCCGGGACCGCCATGCAGCACCACGACCGGGATTCCGTCGGGGTTGCCGCATTGCTCGACATACAAGGTGTGACCGTCACCGACATCCAGCATCCGCTGGTCAAACGGAACGAGCGGGGGAAAAAGAAAATGCGCTGCGCGCTTTTGGCCTGCGGATTTGTCCATTACCGATCTATATAACCCTGAAACGACCCCCGACAGGGGTGAAACAAAGAAGACCGGATCGGAGAGCCCTATGCAAGCCGCCGAAACAACGATTGATGCCGCCGAAGTGGCCAAATTCGAGGCAATGGCCGCCGAATGGTGGGATCCCGCAGGCAAGTTCAAGCCGCTGCATCTGATGAATCCCTGCCGTCTGGACTATATCACCGCGCAGATCGCCGCCGAATTCGACCGCGACCTGACCGCACCTGTGCCGTTCAGCGGGCTGCGCCTGCTGGATATCGGCTGTGGCGGCGGGCTTTTGTCGGAACCGATGGCGCGGCTGGGCGCCACCGTGGTGGGTGCCGACGCCGCCGCCGGCAACATCCCCGTGGCACAGGTCCATGCGGCGCAATCGGGGCTTCAGATCGACTATCGCCATACCACCGCCGAAGCGCTGGCCGAAGCGGGCGAGCAGTTCGACGTGGTGCTGAACATGGAAGTGGTCGAGCATGTGGCCGACCCGCTGGCCTATCTGACCGCCTGTCAGACCCTGCTGAAACCCGGCGGGCTGATGCTGTGTTCGACCATCAACCGCAATCCCAAAAGCTTTGCGGTGGCGATTCTGGGGGCCGAATGGGTGATGCGCTGGCTGCCCAAGGGCACCCATGAATGGCACAGGTTCATCACCCCGGACGAACTGTTCGCCCTGCTGGCCAAGGCCGGGTTCGATCCGGTGGACCGCAAGGGGTTCGTCTTCAGCCCGATTTCCTGGCGCTGGTCCATATCCGACCGCGATCTGAGCGTGAACTACGTCACCGCCAGCCTGAAACCGGCCTAGACGCCTTCGCCCAGCTTCTGGCGCAACGCGCGCAGCACCGGCAGCGCGGCGCGCACCTTGTCGGCGCCGATGTCATCAACCACCTCGGCGATCAGCGGCGAGATCGCCTCGATCGCCGCATCGCGCGCGCGCAGCCCCGACGGGCTGACCGATACCATCTTGCGCCGGGCATCGTCCCAATCGGGGCGGATATGGACGTGACCGGCCCATTCCAGCTTGCTCAGCGTGTTGGTCATGGCGCCACGGGTGACGTGAAAGCTTTGCGCCAGTTGCGCGGGCGAACGTTCCTCGCCCAGCCGGGCCAGATGGTTCAGCACCGAAAAATGGCTCAGTTCCATCCCCTTGGGCAGCGCCTTTGACAGGCGGATGCGGGCCAGCTGATCGGCCATGAACAATTCGCTGAACAGCGAGACGGCAAGGGTTTCGGATGTGTTGCTCACGCAGGGGCCTTGAATGTCCGGTCATGGGTCAGGGATGGAACACGTTTGCGGGCTTTTGCCACCTCGGACGAGTCAAGATCAACGTAAACCACACCGGGCTCTGTGCCAGCATCGGCCAGAACCTCGCCCCAGGGGGCGATTGCCAGGCTGTGGCCATGGCTTTGGCGCGGCTTTCCCTCGTGCGTCTTGTGGTGGCCGGTCTGCGCCGGGGCCAGCACGTAACAGCCGGTTTCAATCGCGCGGGCGCGCAGCAAAACCTCCCAATGGGCGGCCCCTGTCACCGGATGGAACGCCGCCGGCACCATCAGGATGGTGGCGCCCGCCTGGGCCAGCGCGCGATAAAGATGCGGAAAGCGCAGATCGTAACAGACCGTCATGCCGATCGCGCCAAAGGGCACCTGCGCCAGCGTGGCGGCCCCGCCGGGGCGATAGCCATCGGATTCGCGAAAACTGTCGCCCGCACCGATATCCACATCGAACATGTGGATCTTGTCATAGCGCGCCACGATCCCGCCATCGGGGCCGATCAGGAACGACCGGTTGGCAAAACGTCCGTCCGGGTCATGCGTCTTGATCCCGAGCGAGCCGATCAGCAGCCACACGCCCAGCGCGGCGGCCTCATCGCGCAATCCGGCAAGGGTCTGGTCCTCCTCCTCGACGCGCAGCACACGCTGCTGCATCAATCGGCTGGACGACACGCAATTGGTCACCTCGGGCGTCAGCACGAACCCCGCGCCACCCGCCGCCGCCACGCGCATCATGTCGCGCACGGTGACCAGGTTTTCGGCCGGATCGTCACTGGAACAGATCTGCAACAGGGCCGCGCGCATCACTCAGCCCGCCAGCATCGGGTCGAGCTTGCCTGCCCGGTCCAGCGCATAAAGCTCGTCGCAGCCGCCGACATGGGTCGCGCCGATGAAAATTTGCGGCACGGTATAGCCGCCATTGGCGCGGGTCATCATCTCCTGCCGCTTGTCGGGCTGGGCGGCGACGTCAATCTCGGTAAAGGTCACGCCCTTCTGGGCCAAAAGCCGCTTGGCCATCTGGCAATAGCCGCAGGTGGGTGTGGTGTAGATTTCGACTGGTTGCATGTTCATATCCCCGTGTTGCGGCAACTATAGGGGATCACGCGTCCTTCGCAACGCGCGCCAGCACCAGGGCCGAGACATCGCTTGCCCCCGCGGCCCGGCATGCCTCGGCCGCTGCGGTCAGCGTCGCGCCCGAGGTCATCACGTCATCGACCAACAGCACATGCCGCCCCGCGATCCGCGCCCGGCGCTTGGGATGGGCGCGGATCGCGCCGCTGACATTGGCAAACCGGGCCTCCACGCCCATGCCGTCCTGAAACGCGGTGCGCCGGGCGCGGATCAGCAGATCGGGGCACTGTTCCAGCCCGGCAAGCCGCGCCACCCCCTGTGCCAGCAGCGCCGCCTGATTATAGCGCCGGCGCAAAAGCCGCAACCGGTGCAGCGGGATCGGCGCCACCAGCATGTCGGGGGTCAGGATCGGCGCCGCCGCACGGGCCAGCCAGACGGCCGCGGGGCGGGCCAGTTCGGCCCGGTCGCCATGTTTCAGCGCCAGCACCAGCCGCCGCGCATTGTCACGGTAAATCACCGCCGCCCGCCCCCGCGCCCAGGGCCGGGCGCGCGTCAGGCAATCGTCGCAATGCACCACCCCGCCCGGATCGTCACCCGGCAGCGGTGTGCCGCAGGTGTCGCAGACCAGCCCGGAAATGAAATGCGTGTCCCGCCAACAGGGGCCGCACAGGCCGAAATCGCTGTCCACCAGCGCGCCGCAGGAAATGCATTGCGGCGGATAGATCAGCCGAAGCGCGCTTTGCAATCCCATCCCATGCCTTCTACATATCGCCCAAACCCAAGGAGAGCCGATGACACCCCAGAACGCCCCGACCCTGACCGACCGCGCTGCATTGGAGCGGTTCCGCGACCGCGCCCTGCGGCTGGCCGATCCGGCGCTGTTTCTGCACGAAGAGGCCGCCGCCGAGGTTCAGGAAAGACTCACAGAGGTTAACAGAACCTTTACGGCCCCCGCGGTGATCTCTCCTTTTCCGCAGGTGTGGCATGGGGCGTTGCCCGGCGCGGTGCATGTGCCGGATGACGAGGTTCTGGCGCTGGACGCCGGTGCGCATGATCTGGTGGTCCATGCCATGGCGCTGCACTGGGCGAACGATCCGGTGGGCCAGCTGGTGCAATGCCGCCACGCGCTGAAACCCGACGGGCTGTTCATCGGCGTGTTGTTCGGCGGCCAGACCCTGCACGAGTTGCGCACCGCCCTGGCCGGGGCCGAGGTACAGGTAACCGGCGGCCTGTCGCCCCGCGTCGCCCCGATGGCCGAAATCCGCGATCTGGGTGCGCTGCTGCAACGGGCGGGCTTTGCCCTGCCCGTGGCCGACAGTGCGGCACGCACCGTCACCTATCGCTCGCCGTTTCACCTGATGGCCGATCTGCGCGCCATGGGCGAGGTCAACGCCCTGGCCCAACGCCACCGCGCCCCGCCACCCCGCGCCCTGTTCGCCGAGGCCGCCCGCCGTTACGCCGAGGCGCACAGCCGCCCCGACGGGCGCATTCCCGCCACGTTCGAGACGATCTTCCTGACCGGCTGGGCCCCGCATGACAGCCAGCAAAAGCCGCTGCGCCCCGGCAGCGCCGCCGCGCGGCTGGCCGATGCACTGGGCACCGATGAAACGCCGCTGACCGACCCTGTGCAGCCACGCCGCGATTGACCCCCGGGCAAAAGCAGCTATGTCCGGCTGGACCCTGCTGGACCTCAACCAACCGCCGGAGAGATGATGCTGGATAAACCGCAGCCCGACGCCATACGCCCCGCCCATGCCCCGGCGGACCATCCCGCGATCACGCCCGCCAAGACCGGCGTGCTGCTGGCCAATCTGGGCACACCCGACAATTACGATTATTGGTCGATGCGCCACTATCTGAACGAGTTTCTGTCCGACAAGCGGGTGATCGACTATCCGGCGTGGAAATGGCAGCCGCTGCTGCAACTGATCATCCTGACCAAGCGGCCATTTTCATCCGGCAAGGCCTATAAATCGATCTGGAACGCGGACAAGGACGAAAGCCCGCTGATGACGATCACGCGGGATCAGACCGACGCCATCGCCACCGCGCTGCACGAAACCTACGGCGACCGGGTCGAGGTGGAGTTCTGCATGCGTTACGGCAACCCGTCGACCAAATCGAAGGTGCAGGCGCTGATCGCGAAGGGCTGCCGCAACATCCTGTTCTTCCCGCTTTACCCGCAATATGCCGGCGCCACCACGGCCACCGCCAATGACCAGTTCTTTCGCGCGCTGATGGATGAAAAATGGCAGCCCGCCGCGCGCACCGTGCCCGCCTATTTCGAGCATCCGAAATATATCGAGGCGCTGGCCCAGTCGGTCGAACGTGCCTATGCCGCCGCCGCGGTAAAACCGGAAACCCTGGTCGTGTCCTATCACGGGATGCCGCGGCGCTATCTGATGAACGGCGACCCCTATCATTGTCAGTGCCAGAAAACCACGCGCCTGCTGAAAGAGCGGCTGGGCTGGGGCGACGACCAGATCACCACCACGTTCCAGTCTGTGTTCGGGCCCGAAGAATGGCTGCGCCCCTATACCGTTCAGGAGGTCGCGCGCCTGGCCCGCGACGAAGGCCGCAAGAACATCGCCGTCATCGCGCCCGCCTTTTCGGCCGACTGTATTGAGACGCTGGAAGAGATCAACGAAGAGATCAGGGAAAGCTTTGAACACGCGGGCGGCAAGGGGTTCACCTATATCCCGTGCCTCAACGACGATGCCGCGCATGTTGCGGTGCTGTCGGAGGTGATCCGCGACAATCTGAAAGGCTGGCTGGACTAGGCCCGCCCCGTTTCATCCGCGCAACAAAAAAGGCGGTGGTCGAAACCACCGCCTTTTTCGTTTGATTTGGCGCTGAGCTTAGGAAGAAGCAGCAGCAGCAACCAGAACCAGGAACAGCAGCGGCACAAGGATACCACCGTTCGAGGAAGAGGTGTCTTCCACGATGATTTCCGGTTCCATCACGGGCTCGACCATGTTGCCAGCGAAGGCGGTGGACGCAGCAACGGACAGTGCAGCAGCAAGAGCAAGTTTCTTCATGTTTCCCTCCAGAATCGTCGTATCAGCATGGTTGTCGCACTGATACGAACTCAAGACTGTGTTTTTGTAGTTTCCACTAAGCAGTAAGATAAGAATATTGCAACTGGCGTTTTTTCCACGCCAGCAAAGTCAGGGACTTGTCGTCAAATCAGCAACACTTGTGTACCCACTTTGGCGTATCCGAACAGTTCTGCGATATCTTCATTATACAGCCCGATGCACCCGTTCGACGACCGGCGGCCGATCTTGCGCGTATCGTGGGTGCCGTGAATGCGGTAATAGGTCCAGCCCAGATACAGCGCGTGGGTGCCCAGCGGATTATCGGGGCCGGGGCCGACATAATCGGGCCATTCCGGGTTGCGCTTTTTCATCGACGGCGTCGGGCGCCATTCGGGGCCTTCGACCTTTTGCACAACCGAGGTACGCCCGCGGCGCGTCAGCTCTTCGGAAATCGGGACGCTGGTCGGATAGAGCTTGTAGGTCTGCCCGTCCGGCGACCAGTAATGCAGCGCCCGCGACGTGGTATCCACCAACACCGCGCCCTGATCCAGATTGGCGAAATAGGGCTCCCACCGAAGCGTGCGAAAGCTGGAAATATTGTGCCGCACACTGCCGGGTCCGCGCTCGGGCTCGCTCTCGATTTCAACCGAATTGGTTTCCTGGGCCAACGCTGGCGCGGCAAGGCCGGTCAGCAGCGCGGCCCCCCCGGCAAGAAAGGCGCGGCGATTTGCGGTGTCGGACGAACGGTGACTCATCATGAACTCCATCATCGGCAAATTGCTATGTCCCATGATATGGCCGGAAAGCCGCAGTCGCAAATCAAACGCGCGTCAGCGGCAATTTGCCTGCGAAGCGTTTGAACCACGCAACGCTTCGGGATACAGAAAAGTGTGGAAACGAGGGATTGCCGGGTATGATACGTCTCTTTGCGATTGTTATTGTTGCGGCTTTCGCCCTGGCAGGCTGCGATACGCCCGCGCCGCAATTGGGGGCGGATGGCAGGCCGCTGCCGCGCGTCTATCGCATCTCTGCCGCCGACACCGCGAAAATCCAGTACCGGATGCTTGATTCGGTCAATGCCCTGCGTCAGGCGCGCGGGGCGACCCCGCTGACACTGAATGCCCAGTTGAACGCCGCCGCCGCCACCCATTCGCGCGATATGTCGGTGCAGAACCGGCCCTGGCATTTCGGATCCGACGGATCGTCGCCGATCGACCGGGTACAGCGCGTGGGCTATACCGGCACGCTTATGGGCGAAAACATCTCTGAAACCTACGAGACCGAACTGGAAACCCTGGCCGCCTGGATGGAACAGCCCGACACGGCCAACGTGATTCTGGACGCCAAGGCCCGCGACATGGGCTTTGCCTATTTCCAGGAACCCAACGGCAAGATCTGGTGGACGCTGATCACTGGCGCGCCGGCCGATGCGCCGACCCTGGGGTTTTAAGGAAAAATGTCGATCACGGTGCCGTCGCGCACCATCGAATAGACCTGTTCGATCTGCTTGTCGCTGATGGAAATGCACCCGGCGGTCCAGTCAGGACCCTTGCCGCGATGTTTGCGCGCCCGGCCGTGGATGAAGATGTCGCCGCCCGGTTCTTGGCCCAGCGCCTGCGCCTCTGCGATGTCGGTCTCGTTGGGGTACGAGATGCCCAGCGACAGGTGGAAATCGCTGCGCGGGTTGCGCCGGTCGATGACATAGCGGCCTTCGGGGGTCCGGCCATCGCCCTCGATCTGCTTGTCGCCTTCGGGCGAAAAGCCCAGCGCGACATTGTAATCGCGCAGCACCTCGTCCTGATGCAGCAGATACATACGCCGCGCATTTTTCATCACCACGACGCGGGTGACCTCGGGGCCGTAATAGGGCTTGATCTGCGGCCCGGATGCGCAACCCGAAAGCGCCAGCGCCGCGCCAGAAAGGATGAATTCCCGCCGTCCGATCATGTGTAACTGCCTTGCCCGTGCGTGTTTGTTATTCTTTGCCGCAAAATACCGCATTCGCATCGGGATTTCACCCTCAAACAGCGCTGCCGCGACTGAATCGTGCGGCCAGTTCAACATGCGGGGACCAGCGGAACTGATCGACCACCTGCACCCAGTCAAGCGTGAACCCGCCCCCGACCAGCACGGCGGCATCACGCGCGAAGGTCACCGGGTTGCACGACACCGCCGCGACGACCGGCACGCCCGAGACGGCGATCTGCGCCACCTGCGCCTCGGCCCCGGCGCGGGGCGGGTCGATCACCACCGCATCAAAGCGCTTCAGCTCATCGGGCATCAGCGGGCGGCGGAACAGATCGCGCACCTCTGTCGTCACCCGGTGCAACCCGGGCGCGCGGCGCCAACCCTGATCCAGCGCGGCCAGCATGTCGGCCTCGCCCTCGACCGCATGCACCCCGGCCCGTTCGGCCAGCGGCAGGGCAAAGGTGCCGCAGCCGGCGAACAGATCGGCCACCTGTCTGGCGCCACCCATGGCAGCCTGCACCGCCTGGGTCAGGGCCGCCTGCCCCTCTGCCGTGGCCTGCAGAAACGCGCCGGGCGGCGGCACCACGGCGGCCTTGCCGAACCGCTGCACCGGCGCGTTACGCTCGACGATCAGTTCGCCGTTCCAGGACAGCCGGGCCAGATCGAACTGCTGCGCAACGGTGCCTAACGTGGCCCAAAGCGGCGCATCCAGCGGTTTCGCGTTGCCCACCGCCAGATCGGGCCCGGCGCCGGACCGGGTCAGGGTAAAGCTGACCTCGCCCTTGCGCGAGGCCGCCAGCGGCACCAATGCCTCCAGCGCCGGAAGACAGGCCATCAGGTCGGGATGCAACAACGTGCAATCGGGGATCTGCACCAGCGTGTCGGACGCGCGCGCGTGAAAGCCGACGATCACGCCCTTCTTGGTGCGCCGCCCCGCCAGAACCGCCCGTCGGCGCGATTGTGGCGGCGAGGTCAGGATCGGGCGCATCGGCGCCGACAGCCCCTGCGCCGCAAGCGCCTGCCGCACCACATCCACCTTCCACCCCGCCACGAACGAATCAGAGGCGTGCTGCAGCGCGCAGCCCCCGCAGCTTTTGTAATGCGAACAAGGCGGGCGCACCCGGTCGGGCGAGGGGGTGACGATTCGCGGCTGCGCAATCCGATCGCCGGTCAGGTCGCCTTCCACCTCTTCGCCGGGCAGGGTCAGCGGCACAAAAACAGGGCCGTCCGCCACCCCGTCGCCAAGGTGACCCAACCGCCGGATTGTCACATTCATTCCGCTGCTTCCTCTGCGCCGATAAAGCCGCCAGATTGCCGGTCCCAGTAACGCGCGTAAAGCCCGCCCTGCTTGCGCAGCACGTCATGGGTGCCGGATTCCACAATCCGGCCCGCATCCAGCACCACGATCCGGTCCATCTGCACGATGGTGGACAGCCGATGCGCGATGGCCAGCACGGTCTTGCCCTCCATCACCCGGGTCAGCGCCTCCTGGATCGAGGCCTCCACTTCGCTGTCCAGTGCGCTTGTCGCCTCGTCCAGCACCAGAATCGGCGCATCCTTCAGAAAGGCGCGGGCCAGCGCGATCCGCTGCCGCTGCCCGCCCGACAGTTTCACGCCCCGTTCGCCCAGATGCGCGTCATAGCCTTTGCGGCCCTTGTGATCCTCAAGCCCCAGAATGAACTCATGTGCCTCGGCCCGTTTGGCGGCGGCAATCATCGCCTCTTCGCCCGCTTCGGGGTTGCCGTACAGGATGTTGTCGCGGGCCGAGCGGTTGAACATCGCGGTTTCCTGCGTGACCATACCGATCTGGCGGCGCAGGCTTTCCTGCGTGACCTTGGAAATATCGAAACCGTCGATCAGAATGCGCCCGGTTTCGGTGTCATAGAGCCGCAACAGAAGCGCAACCAGCGTCGATTTTCCCGCGCCCGAGGCCCCGACGATGCCCAGCTTTTCGCCCGGCTTCACGGTCAGGTCGATATCGGAAATCCCGCCGCTTTGCCGACCATAAGCAAAGCTCACACCGTCGAACACGATCTCGCCCTGCACCTTGGGCAGATCCGTGGCATCCGGCGCATCGGTCAGCCCGTGCGGCGGGGTCAGGGTTTCCATCCCGTTCTCGACCTCGCCGATATTGGAATAGACCCCCATCAGCGTGAAACTGACCCAGCCGGTCATCTGCGCAATGCGGATCGCCACCGACCCGGCCGCCGCGATGTCGCCCGCCGTCGCCGCGCCCCGCGACCACAGCAACAACGCACCGCCGATCAGCAGCACCGGCAACACCCCCGCGACCGTCATCAGCGCAAAGCGGAACGAGGTCGAAATATAGCCGAACGAAAGCGCCTTCTCGCGGAACCGCGCCATCGCGTTCAATGCGGCGCGGTCTTCATGCGCCGCATGGGCGAACAGCTTGACCGTCTTGATATTGGTGATCGTGTCCACCACCTGTCCCGACACCGTGGATCGCGCGCCCGCCCGCGCCGCGGCCCGCACCCGGATGCGCGGCAAGAACCAGCTGATCAGCGCCAGATACCCCAGCAGCCACAGCGCCAGCGCCAGCGCCACGCGCCAGTCGATCGCCAGCAACAGGGCCGCCGACCCCAGGAACGAGGCCAGCGCGAAGGTCACCACGTTGATCACCTCGACCACCACATCGGTCATCGCGCGCGATGTCTGCATCTGCTTTTGCGCGATGCGACCGGCAAAATCGTCGTCAAAGAACGTCACCGCCTGCCCCATCGTCCAGCGATGCAGCCGGGTCAGCACCAGCATGTTGACATTGGGCGCCACCACGATCGCGTTCGCGCCCGAATTCAGGCCAAAGACGATGGGCCGCACCCCCACGAAAAACGCGACGGCACCCAGGATCAGCGCCCAATGATCGCTGAAAAACGCCGCGGGCCCCGCCGCCAGCGCGGTGTCGATGATCGTGCCCAGCAAAAAGGCGGTCACCACCTCCATCACCCCGGCCAGCGCCGACAGCACGGCGGCACCCAGCAAAACCGGCCAGGCCCCCGACAGTGCCCAGCGAAAGAAGGCCAGCAACGTGCACGGCGGCGGCCCGTCGGCCGGGCGGAACGCATCTATCAGATTGGCCAGCCTCATTGCGCCGCCTCTTCGGTTCCGATGAAGCCGCCAGACTGCCGCGCCCAGAACCGCGCGTAAAGCCCGCCCTGCGCCAAAAGCGCGTCATGCGGCCCGTCCTCGACGATCCGGCCACCGTCCAGAACCACGATCCGGTCCATATGGGCGATGGTGGACAGCCGGTGCGCGATGGCGATCACGGTCTTGCCCTCCATCACACCGTAAAGCGTTCTCTGGATCGCGGCCTCCACTTCACTGTCCAGCGCACTTGTCGCCTCGTCCAGCACCAGAATCGGCGCATCCTTCAGGATCACCCGCGCCAGCGCTACCCGCTGCCGCTGTCCGCCCGACAGTTTCACGCCCCGCTCGCCGACCTGCGCGTCATAGCCGCACCGGCCCTGCGGATCCTTCAGCCCCAGAATGAACTCGTGCGCCTCGGCCCGCTTGGCGGCGGCGATCATCTGCGCTTCACTCGCCCCGGGGCGACCATAAAGGATATTATCCCGCACCGAACGGTGCAGAAGCGAGCTGTCCTGACTGACCATGCCGATCTGGCAGCGCAGGCTTTCCTGCGTGACCCCGGCAATATCCTGCCCGTCGATCAGGACCTGCCCCTGCTCGGCGTCGTAAAACCGCAGCAGCAGTTTCACCAGCGTCGATTTCCCGGCGCCCGAACGGCCCACAAGCCCGACTTTTTCGCCAGGCTTCAGCATCAGCGTCAGATCCTGCAACCCGCCGCTGCCGCGCCCGTAATGGTGCGATAGTGACTGAAACCGCACCTCGCCCGCGTGCAAATCCAGCGCCCGGGCGTCCGGCCGGTCGATCAGCGTCACCGGTTGGGCAATGGTTTCCATCCCTTCGGCCACCACGCCGAGGTTGCGGAAAAACGAGGTCAGCGCCCACATGATCCAGCCGGTCATCGCGTTCAGCCGCAGGCTTAGCGCGGTCGCGGCGGCCACCACGCCCACGCTGGCCGCGCCCTGCATCCACAGCGCCACCGCCCAACCCACCACGCCGACGATCAGCATCCCGTTGATCGCGGTCAACGCCACATCCATCCGGGTGAAAATCCGCATCTCGGCAAAAAAGGTCTGGCGCGTGTTCTCGATCGCTTCGCGGGCATAGTTCAGTTCGCGGTCGTGATGGGCGAACATCTTGACCGAATGGATATTGGTATAGCTGTCGACCACGCGCCCCGTGACCTCGCTGCGCGCATCCGACGCGGCCTTGGACGCCGGGCCGACCCGTTTCATCGTCCAGCGCACCAGCGCGCCATACAGCGCCAGCCAGATCAGCAGCGGCACCGCCAGCCGCGCATCGGCATCGGCCAGCAGCACCAGCGCGCCCAGCATATAGGCCAGCGCAAAGGTGATCGCATCGAAGATCTGAAAGATAGCCTCACCCGCCGCCGGCGGCGTCTGCATGATGCGGTTGGCGATGCGCCCGGCAAAATCATTCTCGAACCAGCCGACCGACTGGCGCAGCACATGACGATGCGACCGCCAGCGGATCAACGTGCCGAAATTCGGCAGGATGGTGTTGTTCAGCAGCGCCACATCCAACCCCTGAAGCAACGGACGCACCAGCAGCAGGAACAGGGCCACCGCGATCAGTTCAACCCCATGCGCGGCCCAGACCTGTTCCGGCGTGTCCGACGACATCAGATTCACCAGTCGCCCCATATAGGCGATCAGCCAAATCTCCATCCCCGCGACAACCACCGACATCAGCGCGGTCAGCGCAAAGACCCGCTTGAACGGCTGCGCATAGATCCACAGGAACGGCCACAGCCGCCGGGGCGGCTGATCGTTTTCCGTATAGGGTGTATACGGGTCGACAAGGCGTTCAAAGAAACGGAACACGGGAACAGCTTTCAGATGTTACCCGGTGCATATAGCGGCGCAGGGCCGGTCAGTCGAGAAACAGCAATATGACACAGGCGGCGATCAGCGCGCCCATGGCATAGTTGAACCACCGCATCCGTCCTTCGGTATTGATCCAGCGGGTGATGGCCTGGCCCGCAATCGCCCAGCTGGACGCCGACCCCAGCCCGACCAGAACGAACACCCCCGCCACGATCAGCGCCGAAACCAGGGGCGCGTCGCCACTGATGAATTGCGAGGTCACGGCGATGGCCATCGACCAGCCCTTGGGGTTGATCCATTGAAACCCGGCCGCCTCGACAAAGGTAAAGGGCCGTACTTCACCGGAAACAGTGCCTATTCCACCCGAATTCGCCACTTTCCATGCGATCCACAGCAACAGCGCCGCGCCGCCCCAGCGCAGGGTTTCGCGCAAAAGCGGGCTGCTGGCAAAGACCTGGCCCAGGAAATACCCCACCAGAAACATCATCAACGCAAAGCCCAGCGCGATGCCCAGAATATGCGGAACGGTCCGGCGAAACCCGAAATGCACGGCGGAATTGGCCACCAGCGCGTTGTTCGGGCCGGGCGTCCAGGCGGCCGTCACCGCCAGGGTGACAAGAGCAAGAAATGTATCAAGGGGCATGGCGATCAGGTCCAGAGTGCCGACCGATATGGGCGGCGATTGCCGGGCCCGTCAAGCCAGAAGCGCATCCTTGGTCAGGGTAAACCCGGATGCGATCCAGCGCGATTCAAGCTCTTTCAGACGCGCGCCCAGCGCGGCGCCGCGATAGGCAGGAATCAAATCCGCCGCCTGAACAGGAAAAACTGCCGCCACGCCAATTTCCACGGCCTTTTGCCACCCGTCCGGCACAGGCGTTTCCAGCAGCGCACCGCGCAACAGCAAAATGTCGCGCGCCATCCCCGCGCCAAGCCGGTAGCCTAGCGCCGCCGGCCCATCCGCCATGCCGACCCCGTCGCGCAGATGTTGCAGGCGGCGGGTGTCGTCCCGGCTGAGGCGCAGATTGTCGGTCAGATCCTGCCCGCCCAGCGCCGCCAGACGCCGGATCGCATCGGGCAAAGTGCCGGTTTCGGCCTCCAGATGAACAAGCACCGGCAGGGGCTTTGCATCGGCGCCCGGCACCGCCCGCGCCAGAATACCCGACCGTGCCATTGCCGCCACGCTTGGCCCCGGGTCGGGCGCGGCCAGCAATTTCCGGATCTCGGCCCCGATCCGTTCTTTCGAAAGTGTCTCTATTCCGGCGGAATGCGCGGCACAGGCGGCCAGCCCTTCTGGCTCCAACCCCTCGGCCGGATCGCCATACCAGGCATGAAACCGAAAGAAGCGCAGAATGCGCAGGTAATCCTCGCGGATACGCGCATCGGCATCGTCGATGAACCGCACCCGCCGCGCCCGCAGATCGGCCAGCCCGCCCAGCGGATCGATGATCTGGCCGTCGGGCGTGGCATAAAGCGCGTTCATGGTGAAATCGCGCCGGTGCGCATCTTCGGACGCGTCCCTGGCATAGGCCACCACGGCCCGGCGACCATCGGTTTCCACGTCGCGGCGGAAGGTGGTGACCTCATGCGGCACATGGGCCGACACCACCGTGACCGTGCCGTGATCGACCCCGGTCGGCACCGGATGCAGTCCCGCCGCGCGGGCCAGATCGATCACCTGTTCGGGCGTGGCGTCGGTGGCGATGTCTATATCGCTGACCGGCGCGCCCAACAGCACGTTGCGCACACAGCCCCCCACGAACAACGCCTGAAACCCGGCCCCGGTCAGCGCGGCACAAACCGCCTGGGTTTCCGGCGCGGCGATCCAGTCGGCCTCGATCCGCATCACGGCGTCAGCCTGTCGGCCAGACCGCGCAGGATCCGTGCGGTCGCGCCCCAGATATAGTATGGCCCGTAAGGTACGGTGAAATAGTGCCGCCGCTCGCCGCGCCACAACCGCGACTGGATCGCATAGCGGGCCGGGTCGGCGACATGATCCAGCGGCACGTAAAACACCTCGTCCACCTCGCCCGCCTCTGGAATCGGGGTGAAATCGTCACGGATCAGGGCCACGACCGGGGTCACGCAAAAGCCGGTGACGGTTTCATGCATCGGCAACGTCCCAAGGACGCGGACCAGACCGGGTGCAAGACCGACCTCTTCATGGGTTTCGCGCAATGCGGCACCGACCGGGCCCGCGTCGCCGTCTTCCTGCTTGCCGCCCGGAAAGGCGATCTGGCCGGGATGGTGTTTCAGATGCGAGGCGCGCTTGGTCAACAGAACCTCTGGCTGCCCGCGCAGAACCGACACGCCGACCAGCACCGAGGCAGGGCGCAGCACGCGACCCCCGGGTGGGGCTTGGTCAGGGTTCAGGTCGAAATCCGACGACCCGGCGACGGGGCCGTCCAATGCTGCGCGCAAACGGGCGAGGGTGTCATCCGTCGTCACCCGGCGCCTCCCTGGCCTCGAAACCAAGCGTTTTCGGATCAAGCTCGTAATGCGCGCCGCAGAACTGGCAATCGGCAGTTACGATGCCATCATCCGTGGTCATATGACCGATATCCTTGGCCGAATAGATCGACAGGCTTTCGCGCACCCGCTCTTCGGAACAGGTGCAGCCAAAGGCGATCGGCTGCGCGTCGAACACGCGCGGCTGCTCTTCGTGAAACAGCCGGACCAGCAGGTCGGTCGGATGCACCTTGGGACCGATCAGCTCCATCTCCTCGACGGTGTCGAGCAGGGTATTGGCGCGGATCCAGTTTTCCTCGTCATCGCCATAAAGAACGTCACCGGCATTCAGCAGCCCGTCCAGACCGCTTCCGCCATCCTTGGCGATCAGCGGCGATGCTTCGGGCATGTGCTGCAACATCACGCCGCCAGCGCGCCAATGCTCGGCCTGTCCGGGCATGCGCGACCGGCCAAAGCTTAGCGCGAACCGGGTCGGAAGCTGTTCGGACTGGGCAAAATACGTCTCTGCACAGGCGGCGAGGGACCCGCCCGCGATCGGCGTGATGCCCTGATAGGGCGACATATCTTCGCCCTGATCTATGATGATCGCCAGATAGCCCTTGCCGATCTGTGTGAACGGGCGATCCGTTTCCTGCACCCGCTCCTTGTCATAGCTGGCATAGGCGCGGATACGGGCGGGGGTGCCATCGTCGGTCGGGCCGTAATAGTCGGTCGCGATCAGCCGGGCCGGCCCGTCACCACGAATTTGCAGCGACAGCTTCCAGCGCAGCTTGATCATCTGGCCGATCATCGCGGTCAGCAATGCGGCCTCGGCCACCAGCGCCTCGATCGCCGGGGGGTAATCGTGCTGGGCCAGAACCTGATCCAGGACCCCGTCAAGACGGGCCACCCGGCCGCGAATATCGCACCGGTCAAGCTGAAAGGGCAGGACGGTATCGTCCCAGGCGATTTTAGATCCGAGTGACATGGGGTTTCCTTGTGCGCCTGGGGTTGGCATACCGCGACTATATAGGCGGCACAACCGGCACACCAAGGGGGCGGGCATGATCAGACGATTCGGCGATGCGGTCGACCGCGCGCAACGCTACCGGATAAGGCACGGGGCCTATGCCGTGTTGCCGCGGGGCGGGTCACTGTTGCTGACCCATCAGGCCGCGCCGGTGCCGGAATTTCAACTGCCCGGCGGCGGCATCGATCCGGGCGAATCACCCTTGGCGGCCCTGCACCGCGAGGTGTTCGAGGAAACCGGCTGGCACATCGCGCCGGTGCGGCGGCTGGGGGCGTTCCGCCGCTTCACCTTCATGCCAGACTACGACATCTGGGCCGAAAAGCTGTGCCATATCTATCTGGCCCGCCCGATTCGCCCGCATGGCCCACCCACCGAGCCGGGCCATACCGCGCTATGGCTGCCGCTGGACGAGGCGGTAACCCGGCTGGGCAACGCGGGCGACCGGCATTTTGCCGGGCTGCTGCTTTAGGGCCCGCCATATTCCAAAAGCACGGCAGACACATCGTCGTTCAATGGCGCGTCTTCGCGGCGCGTGGTCAGTTGCCAGAACAGATCGTCCAGCACGTCCGGGCCCCGTGATCCCGCGCTTCGGGTCAGCATCTCGGCCAGGCCCTCTTCCTCCAGCATCTGGCCGTTTTTGCACACCGCTTCGGTGAAACCGTCGGAATAAAGCAGTAACCGATCCCCTTTCGACAATCGAATCTCGAACGTTTCATACTGCGCGCCGGGGACCAGCCCGACCGGCACCCCGCCCTTGCCGACGAATTCCACGCGCCCGTCGGCGCGTTGCAGCGCCGGATGCGGATGCCCGGCCTGCACCAGCCGGACCAGCCCGCTGGCCAGATCGATGGTGCCGTAAACCATGGTAAAATATTCCTCGACCCCGCTGTCGGACAGCAGCCGGTCGTTCAGGATGCGGGCAACCTCGTCGGGCGGACGCAAGGCAAAGAATCGGTCGAACCGCCGTTCCAGCGCAATGTTCTGTTCCAGAAACCGGCCGCTCAGATAGCCCGCCAGGCGGGCCGTCATCAGCGCCGAGGTTACGCCGTGGCCCGACACGTCGATATTGTAGAACCCCAGCCGGTTGGGCCCGGGCGAAAACAACCCCACCAGATCGCCGCCGACATGGCCGCAAGGCTTCAACAGCAGCGACACCTGAGAGCCGCCAAATCTGCAATACTGCTCGGGCACCAGCGATTCCTGGATTTTCCGGGCCTGAATCAGGTCGCGGTCGATCGTGTCATAAAGGCCTTGAAGCTCTTCCAGCGCGGCGCCGATCAGCTGATTCGTGGTGTTCAGCGCCTGTTCCATCCCCAAAATCCGCTCGCCCGCGGACAGGCGCGCGCGCAGCTCGCTGGCATTGACCGGCTTGGTCAGGAAATCGTCGGCGCCGACCTCCAGCCCATGCACGACCTCGCCGGTTTCGGATTTCGAGGTCAGCAGGATGAAATAACCATAGCTTTCCCGCGCCAGGGCCCGGAAGCGGGTGCAAAATTCCAGCCCGGTCATACCCGGCATCATCCAGTCGCTGATGATGAAATCCACGTTCTGGTGCTGGCAAATCTCCAACGCTTCGGCGCCCGACCCCGCCTCGATCACGCGGTAGCCCCATTTGGCCAGCAGAACCCGCAAGATGCGCCGTTGCAGCCTGCTGTCGTCGACCAGCAGCACCAGACGCTCGGACGGCGGGGCCACAGGGGCCGCGGGGGGCAATTTGGATTTGGTACGCAGCGTCACGGCAACCCCGAACAAAACAGTGATGCGTCGGTCCTAGAGGCCGGATTTTAAGGAGAGGTGAAGCTTAAGCTTTTAGCGACTTCACCGGCAAAGCTTACCGCTTGTTAAACAACCCCGCCCTAGTCTTGTCGGCGAGTGGGGGCCTGTCCAGGCACTGGAGGGGTGTGATGATCGAATGGAACCGCGTTGCGGAACTGAAAAAAGAGGTCGGCGCCGATGCGTTCGATGAAGTGGTGGACCTGTTCCTGGAAGAGGTCGAAGAGGTAATCGCGCGCCTGCGCGGCACGACCGATCGCACAAATTTGACCGACGATCTGCATTTTCTGAAAGGATCGGCCCTGAATCTGGGATTCGAGGCCTTCGCCACACAATGCGGCGCGGATGAAAAGCGCGCCGCGCGTCAGGGGGTCGACAGCGTCGATCTGGTGGCGCTGGTCGATTGCTACATGCGATCGCGGGAAAAATTCCTGGCCGGGCTCGATGCGGTGCTGGCGGTGGCCTAAATCACGAACTGGGCCAGCAGTTCGTCTTCGGTGATGTCGTGATAGACGAACCCGGCATCATCAAGCCGCCCGAAAAGCTGCGTGAAATTCGCCGCATCCCGGGTTTCGATCCCGATCAGGACAGAACCGAAGTTGCGCGCCGATTTCTTCAGGTATTCGAACCGCGCGATGTCATCGTCGGGCCCCAATAGCTCCAGAAACTCGCGCAGTGCGCCGGGGCGCTGCGGCAGACGCAGGATAAAGTATTTCTTCACCCCAGAATAGCGCTGCGCACGTTCCTTGACCTCGGGCAGACGCTCGAAATCGAAATTCCCGCCCGAGGTGACGCACACCACGGTCTTGCCGGCAATCTCTGCGGCCAGTTCCGGCAGCACATCGACCGACAGCGCGCCGGCGGGTTCCAGCACGATGCCTTCGACATTCAGCATGTCCAGCATTGTCACGCAAATGCGGTCTTCGGGGGCCAGCAGGATGTCCTCTGGCGCGACATCCTTCAGCGCTGCAAAGGTGCGTGCCCCGATCCGCGCCACCGCCGCGCCATCCACGAATGTATCGATGTTCGGTACGGTCACCGGCGCCCCGGCCCGCACCGCCGCCGTCAGCGATGCGCCGCCCTTGGGCTCGACAAACTTGAAACGGGTGCCGGGCGCGACCGCAGACATATAGCGCAGCACACCCGCCGACAGGCCGCCGCCACCGACCGGCAGGATCACCAGATCGGGGGTATTGGGCATTTCATCCATGATTTCGACCGCGACAGAGGCCTGCCCCTCGATCACATCCGCATCGTCAAACGGCGCCAGAAAATACGCCTGAACCTGCGCGCAGTAGTCCTGGGCCGAGGCCAGCGTGTCGTCGAAATAATCGCCGGTCAGTTTGATTTCGACCGCATCGCCGCCAAAGGCGCGGGTCTTGTCGATCTTCTGCTGCGGCGTGGTGACCGGCATGAAGATCACGCCCTTCACCCCGAAATGACGGCACACCCAGGCCACGCCCTGTGCGTGGTTGCCCGCACTGGCACAGACGAACACGCCCTGATCGGGCTTTTCGGCCAGCACCTTGCGCATCGCGTTGAACGCGCCGCGGATCTTGTAGGACCGCACCGGCGACAGGTCTTCGCGCTTAAGCCATATATCCGCGCCAAACCGGGCCGACAGATAGTCGTTGCGCTGCAGCGGCGTGGGCGGGAAAACGGGGCGCATGGCCTGTTCGGCGGCGCGGGCTTTGGTGGCAAAATCGGTCATGACCGCAGCAATGGCGCGAATCCGGCCCTTGCGCAAGCGTACCTGTGGGCGCACTCCCTTGCCCTTGCTGGCAAAAACCGCTATCCGCCGCCCGATATCCGACAGAGTGGAGAGACGCATGTCCGCCCCCAAGAAAGTCGTGCTGGCCTATTCCGGCGGCCTCGACACCTCGATCATCCTGAAATGGCTGCAAACCGAATACGGTTGCGAGGTGGTGACCTTCACCGCCGATCTGGGTCAGGGGGAAGAACTGGACCCGGCCCGCAAAAAAGCCGAGCTGCTGGGGATCAAGCCGGAAAACATCTATATCGAAGACCTGCGCGAAGAATTCGTGCGCGATTTCGTCTTCCCGATGTTCCGCGCCAATGCGCTGTATGAAGGGTTGTACCTGCTGGGCACCTCGATCGCGCGGCCGCTGATTTCCAAGCGCCTGATCGAAATCGCCGCCGCGACCGGCGCCGATGCCGTGGCCCATGGCGCCACCGGCAAGGGCAACGATCAGGTGCGGTTCGAACTGGCCGCCTATGCGTTGAACCCGGATATCAAGGTGATCGCGCCGTGGCGCGAATGGTCGCTGACCAGCCGCACCAAGCTGCTGGATTTCGCCGAGCAAAACCAGATCCCGATCGCCAAGGACAAGCGCGGCGAAGCGCCGTTTTCGGTGGATGCGAACCTGCTGCACACCTCGTCCGAGGGCAAGGTGCTGGAAGACCCCGCACAAGAAGCGCCCGATTACGTCTATCAGCGCACCGTCCACCCCGAAGATGCGCCGAACACACCCGAATATGTGGAAATCGGGTTCGAAAAGGGCGACGCCGTCAGCATCGACGGCACCGCGATGAGCCCTGCCACCATCCTGACCAAACTGAACGAGCTGGGCGGCAAGCACGGCATCGGCCGGCTGGACCTGGTCGAAGGCCGGTTCGTCGGCATGAAATCGCGCGGCATCTATGAAACCCCCGGCGGCACCATTTTGCTGGAGGCCCACCGCGGCATCGAATCCATCACCATGGACCGCGGCGCGATGCATCTGAAAGATCAGATCATGCCGCAATATGCCGAGATGATCTATAACGGCTTCTGGTTCAGCCCCGAGCGCGAAATGCTGCAAGCGCTGATCGACAAAAGCCAGGAACACGTCATCGGCACCGTCCGGCTGAAGCTGTACAAGGGTTTGGCCCGCACCGTCGGCCGCTGGTCCGAGTATTCGCTGTATTCCGAAGAGCATGTGACCTTCGAGGATGACGCCGGCGCCTATGACCAAAAAGACGCGGCAGGCTTTATCAAGCTGAACGCGCTGCGCCTGCGGCTGATCGCGATGCGCAACCGCCGGCTGAAGTGACCAATTGGGCCGGGAATCAATGCCCGGCCCAACTTTCGCCTATAGTTTGAAGACCGCCAGCTTTTCGTAAAACGGCAGCGCCGCCTCGGCCAGTCGGGCATAGCCGCCACCCAGTTCGGGCAACGGCCCCTCTGGCCCGGCAAAGCCGGTGCTGCGGTGCACCGCCCCGTACCAGACCGGGGCCCAGACCCCGTCATCGGCATGACCCCCCGCAGGCCAGGTCAGCATCTTCGGCGTGAAGGTCAGGCCGATGGCATCGCATAGCCCGGCCAGGGCTTTTCCGGGATCGTTCCGAATATCTGCCGAATCCACCACAATCGGGGCCTTGCCGGTTTTCTGCGCCACCGTGTCGAACAGCTCCGCCTGCTGGGCGAACCCAATATCGGCCAGCGTGGGATCTTCGTATTTCGCGGCAAAACTGGCCACCACGCGGGCCGGATGGCGGATCAGGAACACATTGGTGCAGGCGTTCATCCAGTCGCGCGGCACGCCGTCGATCATGTGCTGGCACATGTGTTTTTGATAAAACACTGCCTTGCCCCCCGGCACCGGCCCGGCGCAGCGGGCGGCCACCCTGGCGGGGTCACCCTCTCCGCCCGCGATCACGTCGTCGCGCATCGGGTGATTCAGCCCGGTCAGGTTCAGATAGGCGGCGTAAAAGGGTTCATCCCAGACCGCGCAATCGCCGCGCGCGGCAAAGGCATACATCATCGCCGTCGACAGGTTGCGCGGGCCCGACCACATCGCAATCCGCATCAGGCGCATTCCTGCCGGATCAGAGCCGTGTAAAGCCCCCGGATACGTTCGGTCACCGGCCCCATTTCGCCGCTGCCGATCTGTCGCCCGTCGACCTCGCCCACCGGGGTTTGCGCCCCAAAGGTGCCGGTCAGAAACGCCTCGTCCGCGCCGTAGGTATCGACCAGCGAATAATTCCGCTCAAAGACCGGAATGCCGTTGGCGCGGCACAGATCGATCACCTTTTGGCGGGTGATCCCATTCATGCAATAGTCCCCGGTACTGGTCCAGACCGCGCCCTTGCGCACGATGAAGAAATTGCAGGCGTTGGTGGTGTTCACGAACCCGTGCACGTCCAGCATCAGCGCCTCGTCCGCGTCGGCCTTTTCGGCGGCGATACAGGCCAGGATGCAGTTCAGCTTGGAATGCGAATTCAGCTTCGGATCCTGCGTCATCGGCAGGCCCCGGATATGCGGCACCGTGGCCAGCCGGATCGGACGCGGAATCGAGGGTTTGGAATGCTCCATGATGATCACCACGGTCGGCCCGGACCGCGACAGCCCCGGATGCTGAAACGGGTGCGTCTTCACCCCGCGCGTCACCATCAGCCGGGCATGGGCGTCGGTCTGCATCCCGTTGGCGGCGCGCGTGTCTTCCAGCGCCTTGATCACACCGGCGCGGTCCAGCCCGATATCCAGATCAATCGCCTTGGCCGCTTCGAACAGTCGGCCCATATGGTCACCCAGAAACGCCCAGGTGCCATCATACAGCCGCAGCCCTTCCCACACGCCGTCGCCCAGCATGAACCCGCTGTCATAGACACTGACCGTGGCCTCGGCGCGGGGCACGATCCGGCCATCGACATAGATCCGAATATCCGCGTTGCGCGCATCTTCCTCGGCCTGATGGGTGGTCACCTGATCTGTCATGGGGGCTCCTTTTCGGGCCACGCTAGGCCCGCCCGGCAAATGTTGCAACAGATCGAAGCTTCGTGATCTCACGCTTATGTCAGTTCCGCCCGGACTGTGCGGCGGCCTAGGCTTGGGGCGCTTAATACAGGAGGGCACCATGCCCAGCGCAGTTCAGAACGTCAAAACCTTTGCCCTGGCGATCGCCATCGTCTTCGGCTTTGCCCTGCAATGCACCAGCGTCCACGCGGCGCCGCCGGAAACCGCCATCGTGGCCGGGGGTTGTTTCTGGTGTGTCGAATCCGATTTCGAACAGGTCAAGGGCGTGAAAAGCGTGGTGTCGGGCTTCACCGGCGGCACGGTCGCCAAGCCCAGCTACAAACAGGTGGTGCGCGGCGGCACCGGGCATTACGAGGCGGTGGAAATCACCTATGACCCCGATCAGGTCAGCTATGGCCAGTTGATCGCGCTGTTTTTCCGCAGCGTCGATCCGACCGATGCGGGCGGGCAGTTCTGCGATCGCGGGGACAGCTATCGCACGGCAATTTTCGTGACTGATCCTGCGCAAAAGGCCGACGCCGAACAAGCCAAGGCCGACGCGCAGGCCGCGCTTGGCCGCAAAATCGTGACGCCCATCGTGCAGGCCGGACCGTTCTACAAGGCCGAAAGCTATCACCAGGATTACTACAAGAAGGACGAGTTGGTGATTACCCGCTTCGGGCCGAAATCCAAGGCCGAGGCCTATAAAAAATACCGCACCGCCTGTGGCCGCGATCAGCGGGTGAAACAGCTTTGGGGCGATCAGGCGGCGTTTGCCCACTGACCCTCAGGCATCGGCCAGAAACCCCAGAACCTCGGCACGGGTCGGCATGGCGTCCGACGTGCCGGGGCGGGTGACCTGAAGCGCGGATGCGGCAGCGGCATAGCGCAACGCATCGGCCCGGCCCATCCCCTGATCCAGCCCGGCGGCGACCGACCCGATGAAACAATCACCCGCCCCGGTCGTATCGACCGGCTGCACCCGAAAGGCTGGAACAGTCACTGTTTCACCGTCTTTCATGGTCCAGCCTGCCCCTTTTGCCCCCTTGGTCACGATCATTTCGGGCACATCGGGCAGACCTGCGGCTGCGATCAACTGTTCGGCCTCGACCTCGTTCAGCACCAGAATCGATACATGCGGCAGAACCGCCTGCACCGCCGACAGCGAAAACGGCGCGGCGGAATAGATCACCCGCATCCCCCGATCCCACGCCATCCGCGCGGCGATCCGTTGATGCGAGGTTTCATTCTGCAACATCAGCGTGTCATTCGGCCCCGCACCGGCAAGGGCCGCGCCGATCCGGGCCTCTGACTGCGCGGCATTGGCCCCGGCGAACAGCACGATGGTGTTTTCCCCGTCCGGATCCACGGTGATCACCGCATGGGCGGTCGCGCCGTCCACCTCGGCCACATGGGTGACATCGACGCCGTGGCCACGCATCCGGTCCAGAACCCAGCCGCCGCCCGCACCGATAGCCCCGATGTGAAACACCTGCGCCCCGGCCTTTGCTGCCGCGACGGACTGATTGGCGCCCTTGCCGCCCAACCCGACCCGATGCACCGGCGCGGCGATGGTTTCGCCCCTGGCAGGCAGATGCGGCACCTCATAGAAATAATCCACATTGATCGAGCCAAGGTTGAAGATCGCCATCGCCTAGCCCACCTTGCTGGCCGCCAGAAGCGCCATGTTCATGATGTCGTTCACCGTCGATACGGTCGAGCAGATCTGGATCGGCTTATCCACCCCGGTCAGGATCGGCCCGATCACCGTCGCCCCGGCCATTTCCTGCATCAGCTTGACCGAAATCGAGGCCGAATGCCGCGCCGGCACCACCAGAACATTCGCGGGTCCGCTGAGCCGCGAGAAGGGGTAAGCCTCCATCGCGACCTTGTTCAGCGCCACGTCCACGGTCATCTCGCCCTCGTATTCGAAATCGACACCGCGCCGGTTCAGCACCTTGGGCGCAAGGTGCATCTTGGTCGCGCGTTCGCTGACCGGATAGCCGAAGGTCGAAAAGCTGACAAAGGCCACGCGCGGCTCCAACCCCAGGCTGCGCGCCACATCGGCGCTGCGCTCGGCGATATTGGCCAGATCCTCTTCGTCCGGCCATTCATGCACCAGCGTATCGGCGATCAGCACGATCCGCCCCTTGTGCAGCAAAGCCGTCACACCCACCGCGCCATCCTGTGCGCGGGCGTCGAACACATGGTTGATCAGCTCCATCACATGGGCCGATTTTCGAGTGGCCCCGGTGATCATTCCATCGCCATGACCATGCGCCAGCATCAGTGCCGAAAACACATGCCGGTCGCGCGTCGCCAGCTTGCGGATATCGTTGCGGTCAAAGCCTTCGCGCTGCAATCGGGCATACAGGAAATCGATATAGGCCGCCAAATGCCGCGTGTTGGCGGCGTTCACCACCTCCAGCTCGCGCACCGCATCGCCCAGACCGGCGGCTTCCAGCCGCTGTTTCACGTCGGGTTCGCGCCCCACGATCAGCGCCTTGCCATAGCCGTTGCGCTGATACTGCACGGCGGCGCGCAGCACCCGGATATCGTCACCCTCGGCAAAGATCATTCGCGCCTGCGCCGCCTTGGCCCGCGCCGCGATCCCCCGCAGGATCGAGGCCGTGGGATCCACCCGCGCCTTCAGCGACTGCACATAGCCATCCATATCGACGATCGGCCGACGCGCGGCACCGGTATCCATGCCCGCACGCGCCACGGCAGGCGGAATCACATAGATCAGACGCGGGTCGAACGGCGTCGGGATGATGTAATCGCGCCCGAAGGTCAGCTTGCGCCCATATGCCATGGCCACCTCGTCGGGCACGTCTTCGCGGGCCAGCGCGGCAAGTGCTTCGGCGCAGGCGATCTTCATCTCGTCGTTGATGGCGCGGGCGTGGATATCCAGCGCACCGCGAAAGAGATAGGGAAAACCCAGCACGTTATTGACCTGATTGGGATAATCCGACCGGCCCGTGGCCACGATGGCATCGACGCGCACGGCCTGCGCCTCTTCCGGGGTGATTTCCGGGTCGGGGTTGGCCATCGCGAAAATCACCGGGTTGTCGGCCATGCTGGCCACCATGTCAGCGGTCACCGCACCCTTGACCGACACGCCCAGAAACACATCGGCGCCGACCATCGCCTCTTCCAGCGTGCGGGCATCGGTCACGGCGGCATGGGCCGATTTCCACTGGTTCATACCCTCGGTCCGGCCCTGCCAGATCACGCCCTTGGTGTCGCACATGATGCAATTGTCGTGCTGGGCGCCCATCACCTTGATCAGTTCCAGACAGGCGATTCCGGCGGCCCCCGCACCGTTCAGAACGATCTTGCAATCCTCGATCTTCTTGCCCGACAGATGCAGCGCGTTGATCAGACCCGCGGCGCAGATCACGGCGGTGCCGTGCTGGTCATCATGGAAGACCGGGATATCCATCTCTTCCTTCAGGCGCTGCTCGATGATGAAACATTCGGGCGCCTTGATGTCTTCCAGATTGATCCCGCCAAAGGTGGGGCCCATCAGGCGCACCGCCTTGATGATCTCTTCGGGATCTTCGGTATCCAGCTCGATGTCGATGGCGTTGACGTCGGCAAAGCGCTTGAACAGAACCGCCTTGCCCTCCATCACCGGCTTGGAGGCAAGCGCGCCCAGATTGCCCAGCCCCAGGATCGCGGTGCCGTTGGAAATCACCGCCACCATGTTGCCCTTGACCGTATAGTCATAGGCGGTTTCGGGATTTTCGGCGATTGCCTCGACCGGCACGGCCACACCGGGGCTGTAGGCCAGCGACAGGTCGCGCTGGGTGGTCATCGCGGTGGTGGCGTGGATCTCGTATTTGCCCGGCGTCGGATCCAGGTGATAGGCCAGCGCCTCTTCGCGGGTGATCTTGTTCTTGCTCGACATCGGCCCTCTTCTCCTCCTCCAGTCGGATCAGGCTGTCTTAACGCCCCGCGTGCCGGGCCTCAACAAAAGATGGAATTCCCGCTTTCGCCGCCTCTGCGCGGTTTGTAAGGTCTGCTGACCAAAACACCGGGGGAAGTCGTGACCATCGCTAACGCATCCGTCACGCCGATGATGGCGCAGTTTCTGGAGATAAAAGAAGGGTATCAGGACGCCCTCCTGTTCTATCGGATGGGCGATTTCTATGAGATGTTCTTTGACGACGCCGTCGCCGCGTCCGAAGCGCTGGATATCGCCCTGACCAAACGCGGCAAGCATCTGGGCGATGACATCCCGATGTGCGGCGTGCCGGTCCATGCCGCCGAGAACTATCTGCTGACGCTGATCCGCAAGGGGTTTCGCGTGGCGGTCTGCGAACAGATGGAAGACCCGGCAGAAGCCAAGAAGCGCGGCTCGAAATCCGTCGTGAAACGCGGCGTGGTGCGGCTGGTGACACCCGGCACCTTGACCGAGGAAAGCCTGCTGGAGGCGCGGCGCCACAATTACCTTGCCGCCTATGCCGAGGTACGCGATGACGCGGCCCTTGCCTGGGTCGATATTTCGACCGGCGCGTTCCGGGTGATGCCCTGCGCCCCGGTGCGCCTGTCGCCCGAACTGGCCCGCCTCGCCCCGCGCGAGGTGATCGTGTCAGAGGTAAAAGAGGCCGAACTGGCCGAAATAGTCACTGAATCCGGGGCCGCGCTGACACCCCTGGCGCGGGCCAGCTTCGACAGCGCATCGGCGGAAAAGCGGCTGGGCGCGCTGTTCGGCGTCGATACGCTGGACGCCTTCGGCAGCTTCACCCGGTCCGAGCTGTCGGCGATGGGGGCCATCGTCGACTATCTGGACATCACCCAGAAGGGCAACCTGCCCCTGCTGCGCCCGCCGGTGCGCGAATCCGCATCGCGCAACGTCCAGATCGATGCCGCCACCCGGCGCAACCTGGAACTGACCGCCAGTCTGTCGGGCGGGCGCGACGGATCCTTGCTGGCCGCGATCGACCGCACCGTCACCGCCCCCGGTGCGCGGCTGCTTGAACGGCGCATTTCCAGCCCTTCGCGCGATCTGACGCTGATCCACGCGCGACTGGACTCCGTGCGATTCATGCTGGAACAGAGCCGCTTATCCGACACATTGCGCGCCCATCTGCGCCGCGCGCCCGACATGGACCGCGCCTTGTCGCGGCTGGGTCTTGATCGGGGTGGGCCACGCGATCTGGCCGCGATCCGCAACGGTCTGGCCCAGGCTGGCGCTGTTGCCACAGATCTGCCCAATGACGCCCCCGCCCTGATCGCCGATGCGGCGCGGGCACTGATCGGTCACGATGCGCTGCTGGATCTGTTGGATCAGGCGCTGGTGGCCGATCCGCCGCTTCTGGCCCGCGACGGCGGCTTTATCGCGCCCGGCTATGACCCCGCGCTGGACGAGGCCCGCCAGTTGCGCGACGAAGGCCGTGGCGTGATCGCCCGGATGCAGGCCGACTATGCCGCGCAAACCGGCATCCCGTCGCTCAAGATCAAGCACAACAACGTGCTGGGCTATTTCATCGAAACTACCGCAACCCATGCCGAAAAGATGTTGTCGGCCCCGCTGTCGGAAAGCTTCATCCATCGCCAGACCACCGCCAACGCGGTGCGCTTCACCACCGTCGATCTGTCCGAGATGGAAACCCGCATCCTGAACGCCGGCAACCGGGCGCTTGAGATTGAAAAGCGGCTCTATGACATCCTGAAAGCCGCCATTCTGGACCGTGCCGCCGACATCGCCCAGGCCGCTGCCGCACTGGCCGAAATCGACCTTGCCGCCGGTTTCGCCGATCTGGCACGGGGCGAGGATTGGTGCGAACCCCGGGTCGATGACAGCCGCGCCTTCGATATCCGCGGCGGTCGCCACCCGGTCGTGGAACGCGCCCTGCGCAAACAGGGCGGTGCGCCGTTCATTGCCAATGACTGCGATCTTTCGGCGGGCGACGGTGCTGCGATCTGGCTGCTGACCGGCCCGAACATGGCGGGTAAATCCACCTTCCTGCGGCAAAACGCGCTGATCGCGCTGCTGGCTCAGGCGGGCAGTTTCGTGCCCGCGACGCAAGCCCATATTGGCCTTGTTTCACAACTGTTCAGCCGCGTCGGCGCGTCGGACGATCTGGCGCGCGGGCGCTCGACCTTCATGGTGGAAATGGTTGAAACCGCCGCGATCCTCAATCAGGCCGACGACCGCGCGCTTGTGATTCTGGATGAAATCGGGCGTGGCACCGCCACCTATGACGGGTTGTCGATCGCCTGGGCCACGCTGGAACACCTGCACGACGTGAACCGCGCCCGCGCCCTGTTCGCCACCCATTACCACGAAATGACCGCGCTGGCGGGCAAGCTGCCCGGGGTCGAGAACGCCACCGTGGCGGTGAAGGAATGGCAGGGCGATGTGATCTTCCTGCACGAGGTGCACAAGGGCGCCGCCGACCGATCCTACGGCGTACAGGTGGCGAAACTGGCGGGCCTGCCTGCGGCTGTGATCAATCGCGCCCGCGTGGTGCTGGATGCGCTGGAAAAGGGGGAACGCGAGGGCGGCGCGGGGAAAAAGGCGCTGATCGACGATCTGCCGCTCTTTGCCGCGGCACCCGTGCCCGTGCCGAAACCATCTGCGCCGTCAGCGCTTGAAGAAAAGCTCGCGGCCGTCCTGCCCGATGAACTCACCCCGCGCGAGGCGCTGCAAATCCTCTATGAATTGAAAGAGGCGGCCAAATCCTGACCACCCCTTCCTCTTTTGAAACTATCCTCGCCGCCCCGGATCAGCCCGCGGGGGTCGAGGAAACCCCAACCTGCGCCGGGCGCAGCAGACGCTCGTGCAGCAGGAACCCTTCGGTCATCACCTGAATGATCTCGCCCGCCTTGGTGCCCGGCACCGGCGCCTCGAACATTGCCTGGTGCAGTTGCGGGTCGAACACATCCCCAATCTCGGGCGCGATGGGCTGAATCCCGTGTTTGCCGAACACGTTGATCAGCTCGCGCAACGTCAGTTCCACCCCTTCGATCAGCGCCTTGTTGGCCTCGCGCTGCTCGTCGCTCACCACTTCCAGCGCGCGCTTGAGGTTGTCGAACACCGGCAGCATGTCGCGGGCCAGTTTCGAGCCGCCATATTGCTCGGCCTCGCGCCGGTCGCGTTCGCCGCGCTTGCGGGCGTTTTCCGCATCGGCCAGCGCGCGCATGAACCGGTCGCGCATGTCGTCACGCTCGGCGCGCAGCAACTCGACCTCGTCCGGCTGGCCCAGATCGAGCCCCCCGAACGTTTCGTTGTCTTCCACGAAGCCTTCCTCGGGCTCCAGGCTCTCTTTTTTTTCTGCTTCTGCCATCTTCTACCCCTTACCCCGGTCAGAGATCAGTTTTCCGACCAGTTGTGCCGTGTAGTCCACGATCGGAACGATACGGCCATAATTCAACCGCGTCGGACCGATCACGCCAACGGCACCAATGATCTTTCGGTCTGCGTTCATATAGGGAGACACCACCAAAGAGGAGCCCGAAAGTGAAAAAAGCTTGTTCTCGGAGCCGATAAAAATGCGTACACCTTCGCCATCTTCGGTCAGTTCCAGAAACTCGGCGATATCGCGCTTGCGTTCCAGATCGTCGAACAGGGTTCGGATGCGGTCCAGCTCTTCGGCCTCGGCGGCCTCTTCCAGCAGATTCGCCCGGCCCCGCACGATCAGCCGCTCATAGGGCTGCCCCTCATTTTCCCAGATCGCCAGGCCACTTTCGACCATTTCACGCGCCAGTTGGTCCAGCTCCTGCCGCCGGGCGCGGATCTCTCGCTCCATGACGTTGCGCAGCTCGCTCAGGGTGCGGCCCTCGGCCAGCGCATTCAGGAAATTCGCAGCCTCGCGCATCGACGACGGCGTCTGCCCCTTCGGCGGCTCGAACACCCGGTTTTCCACATGCCCGTCGGCAAAGACCAGCACCACCAATGCACGGTCATGGCCAAGGCTGACAAATTCGATATGCCGGATCGGCGCTTCGTGCTTGGGCGCCAGAACCAGACTTGCGCCCTGGGTAACGCCCGACAGTGCGGATCCGACCCGGTCCAGCATGCTGCTCATGTCCCGCTCATTGCTGCCCAGCGTCGCATCGATCTTTTCGCGGTCGGTATTGTCCAGATCGCGCACTTCCAACAGCCCGTCGACGAACATCCGCAGGCCCAACTGCGTCGGGATCCGCCCGGCCGAAATATGCGGGCTGTCCAGCAGGCCCAGAAACTCCAGATCCTGCATCACGTTGCGGATCGTCGCGGCGCTGACCTTTTCGTTCATCGCACGCGTCAGGGTGCGCGACCCGACCGGCCCGCCACTGTCAAGATAACCTTCGACAACGCGGCGAAACACCTCGCGGCTGCGCGCATTCATCTGGTTCAGAATGTCCGATCCGTCATTCACCCAAGCGATCCCCATGGTGCTGTGCCATTAAAGAGCATGTGTCCCCCGCGTCAATCGGGCTTGCATCAACCCGCGCGGCATGGGACCTAACCGGCAACATATCGAAAGGACAATCCAATGCGCCCGTCAGGCCGTGATGTAAGCGAAATGCGCCCGATTTCAATCGAAACCGGGGTGACGAAACATGCGGAAGGGTCGTGCATGATCCGGATGGGCGATACCCATGTGCTGTGCACCGCATCGCTTGAGCCCCGGGTGCCGCCGTTTTTGAAGAATTCCGGCCTGGGCTGGGTGACTGCGGAATACGGGATGCTGCCGCGCTCGACCGGGTCGCGGATGCGGCGCGAGGCGACGGCCGGCAAACAAGGCGGCCGCACCGTGGAAATCCAGCGCCTGATCGGCCGCGCCCTGCGCGCGGGCGTTGATCGGGTTGCGCTGGGTGAACGCCAGATCACCGTGGATTGCGACGTGATTCAGGCCGATGGCGGCACTCGCTGCGCCGCGATCACCGGTGGCTGGGTCGCGCTGCGGCTGGCGGTGAACAAGCTGATGAAGGCCGGCGATGTCATTTCCGACCCGTTGATGGACCATGTGGCCGCCGTGTCCTGCGGAATTTACGGCGCGCAGCCGGTGCTGGATCTGGATTATCCCGAGGATTCCGAGGCCGGTGTCGACGGCAATTTCGTGATGACCGGCGGCGGCCGCCTGATCGAGGTGCAGATGTCCGCCGAGGGCGCGACCTTTACCCGCCCCGAAATGGATGAACTGCTGGAACTGGCCGAGCGGGGCGTGAAACAACTGGTCGCGGCGCAAAAGGCCGCAGTGGAGGGATAAGATGCGCCGGTTCACCGGAGAGAAACTTTTGGTCGCGACGCACAACCAGGGCAAGCTGGAGGAAATTCAGCACCTGCTTGAACCTTACAATGTCGCGGTCGTCTCGGCCGGTGAACTGGGCCTGCCCGAGCCCGAGGAAACCGAGGATACATTCATCGGCAACGCGCGGATCAAGGCCCACGCCGCCGCCAAAGCCACTGGTATCCCCGCGCTGGCCGACGATTCGGGAATCGAGATCGACGCGCTGGACGGCGCGCCCGGTGTCTATACCGCCGATTGGGCCGAAACCCCCACGGGCCGCGATTTCAACATGGCGATGACCAAGACCTGGGAAAAACTGGAAGCGGTCAACGCCCCCTTCCCCCGCACCGCGCGGTTCTGCTGCACCTTCGTGCTGGCCTGGCCCGACGGTCATGACGAAGTGTTCGAGGGCCACATGCCCGGTCAGATCGTCTGGCCGATGCGCGGTGCACAGGGTCACGGATATGACCCGATCTTTCAGCCCGACGGCTATGATCAGACCTTTGGCGAAATGAACCGCTGGGAAAAGAACAAGATCAGCCATCGCGCCAAGGCGTTCGAAAAGCTGGTGACCGTCTTTGGCAACTGACGACTGGCAACAGGGCGGCTTTGGCCTTTATCTCCATTGGCCGTTCTGTCAGGCAAAATGCCCCTATTGCGATTTCAATAGCCATGTCGCAGCGTCCATAGATCAAAATGTCTGGAAACGTGCCTATATCGCCGAAATCGCCCGCATCGGGGCTGAAACCGGCCCCCGCGTTCTGAACAGCGTTTTTTTCGGCGGCGGCACCCCCAGCATGATGGAGCCCGACCTTGTCGCCGCCATTCTGGATGCGGTTCGCGCCACATGGCCCACCGTCAACGACATGGAAGTAACGCTGGAGGCAAACCCCACCTCGGTCGAGGCCGGGCGCTTTCGCGGCTATCGCGATGCGGGGGTGAACCGGGTCTCGATGGGTCTTCAGGCGCTCAATGACGATGATCTGCGGCGGTTGGGGCGGCTGCACAGCGTGGCCGAGGCCCGCGCCGCATTTGATATCGCCCGCCACACGTTTGACCGCGTCAGTTTCGATCTGATCTATGCCCGGCAAGATCAGACACCCGAGGCCTGGAAAGCCGAACTGACCGAGGCGCTGTCGATGGCGGTGGATCACCTGTCGCTGTATCAGCTGACGATCGAGGATGGCACCGCCTTTGGCGACCGTTATGCGCGCGGCAAGCTGGCCGGCCTGCCGGACGAGGACAGCGCCGGCGACATGTATTTCCTGACCCAGGATCTGTGCGAACAGGCCGGGATGCCGGCCTATGAGGTTTCGAACCACGCCCGGCCCGGTGCACAATCGCGGCACAACATGATTTACTGGCGCTACGGCGACTATGCCGGGATCGGCCCCGGCGCACATGGGCGGATCACATTAGGCGGCCAGCGCTATGCGACCGAGACCGCGTTACAGCCGGGCGCCTGGCTGGATGCGGTCCGGACGCGCGGCAACGGGGAAATGGGTCGCACCGCCCTGCCCTTGAAAGATCAGGCAGCGGAATATCTGATGATGGGGATGCGATTGCGTGACGGGATCAGCATCTCCCGTTATGAAGCGCTTGCCGGGGAACAGATGAACCATAATGAAATCAATAAGTTAAAAGATTTTTCGCTGGTTGAACGCGATGGCGACGCCTTGCGCACGACGCCCAAGGGCCGCGCACTGCTGAACGCCGTCCTGCGCGATCTTATGCCGGACTGATCCATCATGCGCGCAATTTGGATGTTTCTTGGGCTTGTCTCTGTCGGGCTCGGTTTTGTCGGGGCGGCGCTGCCGCTGATCCCGACGGTGCCGTTCATGCTGTTGGCTGCCTTCTTTTTCGCCCGCTCCTCCGAACGGCTGCACCACTGGCTGCTGACCCATCCGGTTTTCGGCCCATCCATCACCGACTGGCAGGAAAGCGGCGCCATCCGCCGCCCCGTCAAATGGCTGGCCAGTCTGTCGATCCTTGCCGGTTTCGGCGTGTCACTGATTCTGGATGTGCGCCCGACACTTCTGGTGATTCAGGCGCTGACGCTGGCCGCGGTTACGCTGTTTATCTGGTCGCGTCCAGAGGCGTGATGCTCAGAACCCGGCACAGCTCGTCCAACTCGTCCAGCGTGCGGTAGCTGATTACCAGCTTGCCCGCCTCCTGCCCCGCCGGATGATCAATCACGACCTTCATCCCCAGATTGGCGGACAGATCCTGTTCCAGCGCGCGGGTGTCGGCATCTTTTTCACCGCTGGGCGCTGGCGCGGATTTCGCGGCCGGTTTCGGCCCTTTTGCCAGCTTTTCAGTTTCGCGCACCGACAATCCGCCCGCAATCACCTGACGCGCCAACGCGGCCGGATCGTCGGTGGTGATCAGCGCGCGCGCATGTCCCGCCGAAAGCTGCCCTTCGCGTACATAGTCCTGCACTTCGTCGGGCAGTTGCAGCAGACGCATCAGGTTGGCAATGTGACTGCGGCTTTTGCTCAGCGCTTCGGCCAGCCGTTCCTGAGTATGACCAAACCGATCCATCAACTGGCGATAGCCCTGCGCCTCTTCGACCGGGTTCAGATCGGCGCGCTGGATGTTTTCGATAATCGCGACTTCCAGAACCTCGGTATCGTCCAGATCGCGCACGATCACCGGCACCTCGTGCAACTGTGCCAATTGCGAGGCGCGCCAGCGGCGTTCGCCCGCGACAATCTCATAGGTTCCGGCCTGGCGTTTGTTGTCGCGCACGATCAGCGGCTGAATCACACCTTTTTCGCGGATCGAGGCGGCCAGTTCTTCCAGCGCCTCCTGTGAAAAGCGGCGGCGCGGCTGATCGGGGTTGGGGAAAAGCTTTTCAACCGGCACCGTCAAGTCCGATCGGCGCGGCCTGTCTTCGACGGCCTCGGCGCTGTCTTCAACCAGGTTCACATCGGCCATCAATGCCGACAGGCCCCGCCCAAGGCCACGTCTTTCAGGTTTCTTGCTCATGACTCCCCCTTTTTATTATGCGGCCACGACCGATGTGCGCTGCAGCATTTCCCGCGCCAGCGCGCGATAGGCCATCGCCCCGCGTGACGACGGGTCATATTCCAGCACCGACATCGCGAAAGACGGCGCTTCGCTGACCCGCACATTGCGCGGAATCACTGTCTTGAACACAAGATCGCCCAGATATTCCCGTGCGTCATTTTCGACCTGCTGGGACAAGTTGTTGCGTTTGTCATACATGGTCAACACAACACCTTCGATCCGCAGGCCGGGATTTGCCGTCTGGCGCAGCTCCCGAATGGTCAGCATCAATTGCGACAAACCCTCTAGCGCGAAAAACTCGCTTTGCAGCGGAACCAGAATGGAATGCGCGGCAACCATCGCGTTGACCGTCAGCAGGCTGAGCGACGGCGGACAATCGATCAGGATGTAATCAAAGCCATACCCGTCAATCGCGGGTTGGCGCAGCGCGTCATGCAGCAGAAAGCTGCGCTTTTCATTTGATACCATTTCGATATCTGCCGAGCTAAGGTCAGTCGTCGCCGGCGCGATCAGCAACCCGTCGATCTCTGTCGCGCGGATCACCTCACTCAGCGGGGCCTCGTCCAGCAGCAGATCATAGGTCGTGCGAAGCCGTTGCCCCGCCTCGACCCCCAGCCCGGTCGAGGCATTCCCCTGCGGATCCAGATCGACGATCAGAACGGTCAGCCCCTCGGCCACCAGCGCGGCAGCCAGGTTGATGGTCGTCGTGGTCTTTCCAACGCCGCCCTTCTGATTGGCGACAGCGATGATCTTCGGCGCGGTCGGGCGCGTCGGGTCAGACATGGGCAAGTCCTCCGATGGAAAGAATGACAGCCTGTGGATCTGTCCTGCTGGGTATTTTCTGGACCTCGAACCGCCAGGATGCAAGCGCCTCGGTGATCTCGTGCGCGTGATTGGCGCCTTTCAGGAAAATCGCCCGCCCATCGGGCGTCAGATGCCGTTCGGCAAAGCCAAGCAGCACCGACAGCGGCGCCAGCGCCCGGGCGGACACCACATCGGCGCCCAGTGGCGGCACCTCTTCGATTCGGGCGGCGATCACATTGACGGCCACGCCAACCTCGCGTGCGACGGTGCGCAGGAAGGTGGCCTTACGCTGATCGCTTTCGACCAGCGTCACCGCCATGTCCGGCGCACGCTGGGCCGCCATGATGGCGATCACCATGCCGGGAAACCCGCCGCCGCTGCCCAGATCGGCCCAATGCCGCACATCCTGCGGCGCGCAATCGAAAATCTGGGCGGAATCGATGAAATGGCGGGTCCAGGCCTCTGCCAAAGTGGATTTCGCGACGAGGTTGATCGCCGGATTCCACTTTTTCAAAAGCGCCTCATAGGTTTTCAGGCGCTCCAATGTTTCACGTGAAACATTCAGCATGGCATCGGTGCTCATGCGGATTTCCGCTCCCGCTGCCGCAACTTGGCCAAAAGCAGCGTCAGCGCGGCTGGCGTCATCCCATCCACACGCCCCGCCTGCCCCAGCGTCGCCGGACGGATATGCGACAGTTTGGTTTTCAGCTCGTTCGACAAACCTTGCAGCACGCCGTAATCGAAATCTCCGGGAATCCTCTGCGCCTCGTCACGCTTCATCGCCGCCACATCCTGTTGCTGTCGCCGGATGTAGTTAGCGTAAAGCGCATCGCGTGCGACCTGATCGCGAATTTCCGGCGCAACGTCAGCCAACGAGGGATCCAGCGCGATCACATCGTCAAATCCCACATCCGGGAACGCCAGCAGATCAAAGCCCGAGCGGCGGTGGCCATCGGCATTCACCTTGATCCCGACCTCGCCGATCTGCCTTGGCGTCAACGACATTGCATCCAGCCGCGCCCGCGCCTGGCCAAGCTGTTCCATCTTGTTTTCGAACATCCGCTGGCGCGTCGCGCCCACGCAGCCAATTTCGAGTCCCATCGGGGTCAACCGCTGATCCGCGTTATCCGCACGCAGCGACAGCCGAAATTCGGCCCGCGATGTGAACATACGGTAGGGTTCGGTCACGCCGCGGGTCACCAGATCATCGATCATCACGCCGATATAGCTGTCGGTCCGGCTGAACAACACCGGCACGGCAGCCAAGGCAGATCGCGCCGCATTCAGCCCCGCAACCATGCCCTGGGCCGCGGCCTCTTCATACCCCGTGGTTCCGTTGATCTGCCCGGCCAGATACAATCCCGGCACATCCTTGACCTGCAGCGTTGTGTCCAGCGCGCGGGGATCAACGTAATCGTATTCAATGGCATAGCCCGGCTGCAGAATAACAACCTGTTCCAGCCCCCGGATCGAATGGACGTAATCCGCCTGCACATCCTCGGGCAGAGAGGTCGAAATCCCGTTGGGATAGACGGTGTGATCGTCCAGCCCCTCGGGTTCCAGAAAAATCTGGTGCGCGGTTTTATCGGCAAACCGTACGATCTTATCCTCGATCGAGGGGCAATAGCGCGGGCCGACGCCTTCGATATGCCCGCCATACATCGCTGAACGATCCAGGTTCTCGCGGATAATCGCGTGGGTTTGTTCGTTTGTGTGGGTGATTCCGCAGGCAACCTGACGCACGAACGGAGCTTTCGACAGAAAGGAAAACAACACCGGATCATCGTCGCCCGGCTGGCTTTCCAGCCCACCCCAATCAATCGTCCGCCCATCCAGACGCGGCGGCGTGCCGGTTTTCAGACGACCCAGCGGCAGGCCGAACCCGTCGATCCGCTCGGCCAGTTTGACCGACGGCTTATCGCCCATCCGCCCGCCCGGGCGCCTGACATCACCAATATGGATCACACCGCGCAGGAAGGTACCCGTGGTCAGAACCACGGCAGCGGCGCGCAATGCGGACCCGTCGGCCAGAACAACACCGGCCACGGTTTCACCCTGCATAATAAGGTCGGTCACCTCCCCTTCCACCACATCCAGATTGGGCGTGGAGGTAATGAAGGCCTGCATGGTTTCGCGGTAAATCTTGCGGTCGGCCTGCGCGCGCGGGCCCTGGACAGCGGGCCCTTTGCGCCGGTTTAGCAGGCGGAACTGAATGCCGGCGCGATCCGCGACCTGCCCCATCAGCCCATCCATCGCATCGACCTCGCGCACAAGATGACCTTTGCCCAGCCCGCCGATTGCCGGATTACAGGACATCACGCCAATGCCATCGCGGCGAAGCGTCACAAGTGCGGTGCGCGCGCCAAGCCGCGCCGATGCATGCGCTGCATCCGTCCCCGCGTGGCCTCCGCCCACCACAACAACATCGAAATCCCGATGTTTCACGTGAAACACTCCTTACTTGCCCAGACAGAAGCTGGCGAAGATTTCATCCAGAATATGTTCGACATCCACCCGCCCCACGAGCGAATCGAGGGCGCGAATGGCGGTTCGAAGCTCTTCAGCCGCAAGCTCTGCGCTGTCCGGCCCCCTGCATACCTGATTCCGCGCCGAAGAAATAGAGGCCAGCGCATTCAGGATCGCCACCCTGTGGCGTTCCCGCGTCGCCGTCACCGCCCGCGCGGCCCGGGTTTCCAGACGCGATGTAATATCCGCGATCAGCTCTGCAACACCTTCGCCGGTTTTTCCGGACACGCCGCCGCCGCCCAGATCGGCCTTGCCACGCAGAACGATATCATCCGCCTTTGGCGTCAGGCCCAGGGTGGACCCCTGATCGTCCAGCAAAAACACCCGCAGGTCGGCGGCGGTGGCGCGTTCCCTGGCGCGGTCGATGCCGATCCCTTCGACCACATCTACGGTTTCGCGCAGACCGGCGGTATCCAGCACGGTCACGGGCAGGCCGTTCAAATCCATCCGCACCTCGATCACATCGCGCGTCGTCCCCGCAAATTCAGAGGTAATCGCCGCCTCGCGCCCGGCCAGCGCATTCAGCAATGTCGATTTCCCGGCATTCGGCGGGCCGACGATGGCCACCTCGAACCCGTCGCGAATACGTTCGGCGGCAGACACGCCCGCCGCCTCGCGCGTCAGGTCAACCTCGACCCGGTCCAGCAACGCCAGCACCTCGGGCGTGACATCCACCGGCACATCTTCGTCGGCGAAATCTATTGTGGCCTCCAGCAGGGCCGCCGCCCGGATCAGATCGCTGCGCCAGGATTCGGCGCGCTGCCCGATGGCGCCGGACAGGACCCGCAGGGCCTGACGGCGCTGCGCCTCGGTCTCGGCCTCGATCAGATCGGACAGACCTTCGACCTGGGCAAGGTCAAGCTGCTCGTTCTCCAGCGCGCGGCGGGTGAATTCACCGGGTTCCGCCAGGCGCACCCCCTCGATTTCCGACAAGGCCCGCAGGACGGCGGCAACTGTGGCCGGGCTGCCGTGGGTGTGCAGCTCGATCACCTCTTCGCCGGTAAAGCTTGCGCCGACCTCGAACCACAGCACCAGTGCCTCGTCCAGCAACAGGCCGTCCGCGTCAAACAGCTTGCGCAGCCCGGCCTTGCGTGGCGCGGGCAGTGTTACGCCAAGCGCAACCGCCGCCTGCCGCGCGCAGGGCCCGGAAAGCCGAATGACGGCGACGCCGGCCTTGCCGCGCGCCGTTGCCAGAGCATAGATCGTATCCACCGCGTAACCCCCTTAACGGGTCGTCCGTCAGGTATTCATGGAATCGAAGAATTCCGCATTGGACTTGGTCTGCTTGAGTTTCGAGATCAGGAACTCGATCGCATCGGTGGTGCCCATCGGGTTCAGGATCCGGCGCAGCACAAAAGTCTTCTGCAGATCGAGCTTATCGACCAACAGTTCCTCTTTCCGGGTGCCGGATTTGAGGATGTCCATCGCCGGGAACACGCGCTTGTCGGCCACTTTGCGGTCCAGCACGATTTCCGAGTTACCCGTGCCTTTGAATTCTTCGAAGATCACCTCGTCCATCCGGCTGCCGGTGTCGATCAGCGCGGTGGCGATGATGGTCAGGCTGCCGCCCTCTTCGATATTCCGTGCCGCACCGAAGAACCGCTTGGGCCGTTGCAGCGCGTTCGCATCCACACCACCGGTCAGCACCTTACCCGAGGACGGCACCACGGTGTTGAAGGCGCGACCAAGTCTTGTGATCGAATCAAGAAGAATAACAACATCTCGCTTATGTTCGACCAAGCGCTTGGCTTTTTCGATTACCATCTCGGCCACGGCGACGTGACGGGTTGCCGGTTCGTCAAAGGTCGAGGAAATCACCTCTCCCTTCACGCTGCGCTGCATGTCGGTCACCTCTTCGGGGCGTTCGTCGATCAGCAGCACGATCAGATAACATTCCGGGTGGTTGGTCGCGATCGAATTGGCGATGTTCTGCAACAGAACGGTTTTACCGGTCCGCGGCGGCGCCACGATCAACCCACGCTGGCCTTTGCCGATCGGCGCGACCAGATCGATGATCCGGGCCGAGCGGTCCCTGATCGTCGGATCCTCGATTTCCATCTTCAGCCGCTCGTCGGGATAGAGCGGCGTCAGGTTGTCGAAGTTGATCTTGTGGCGGGCCTTTTCGGGATCCTCGAAATTGATCTGCGTGACCTTGGTGATGGCAAAGTAGCGCTCATTCTCACGCGGGGCCTGCATCACGCCTTCGACCGTGTCACCAGTGCGCAGGCTGTGCTGACGGATCATTTCGGGCGAAACATAAATATCATCCGGGCCGGGCAGGTAGTTCGCCTCGGGCGAACGCAGAAAGCCGAACCCGTCCTGCAACACCTCCAACACGCCGTCGCCCGAGATTTCCCAGCCCTCTTCCGCGCGCTCCTTGAGGATGGAGAACATCATGTCCCCCTTGCGCATGGTCGAGGCGTTCTCGATCTCCAGCTCTTCGGCCATATCCAGAAGATCCTTGGGCGTTTTCGCCTTGAGGTCGGACAGGTTCAGGGTTTCTTGGATTTCGTCTTGGGTCATGGGAAAACAAACTATGCTGAGACCCTGCGCAAAGGCGTCATCGGGTCGGACTTGGAATGGGAAATCGCGGGCAGGACTGCCCTTTGGCCGCTCACATAAGGGCTGGCGCGTGCCGAGTCAACAAAATCAGAACTTCACGATCACCGAAATGACGATGACCAGCATCAGAAGCGTCGGCAACTCGTTCATCATTCGATAGGTTTTTCCGGCCAGACTGTTCTTGCCCGTCACAAAATCCTTGCGCCGGAGGCCGAGCCAGTGGTGAAACCACGTCATTGCCAGAACAGAAATCCCCTTGGTGTAGGGCCAGACGGCCGACCAGTCAACGATGCCCGGCGTAAAGATCAGCATCAGCCCGAACAGCCAGACCGCGATCATCGACGGGTTCATGATGTAGCGATACAGCTTCAGCTCCATCGTCTGGAACAGCGCGTCGGTGTCCGTTCCGGTTTCTACCCGCTCTGCGTGATAGACGAACAGACGCGGCAGATAGAACAACCCCGCCATCCAGGTCAGCACGGCAATCACATGCAGGGCTTTCGTCCATGGATAAAACCCTGCCAGAAAATCAGCCATGCTTTGCGTCCTTGTTTAACTCTCTCGGCCCGGCCTTCTTAAAATAATATAAGAAGAAAAGAAAAGATGATGTATTTGTAGGGGGTGGGGATAGTGGGGATTATTTGAGTGTCCTCAGAAAAACCCACAGGACATGCTGTATGTGCATAAATCGTTGATAAAATGGAAAATCATTATGGAGATTAATAATAGTTGTTTATTTTCAATAGGTTGAATTGATGTAAGCGTTAATTCGCTTGTGGATAAATGGCTGAACGATACCGCCTGTTGACGCTTATCCCGGCTTTGCGTTTTTCGATATCCCCACGGGACGAACCGGGTGTATCGCTTGACAAAATTGCCCGATATTATGGAAACCAGCGCAAATGCCACTTTTACCCAGAGGCGCCGCACGGGTTCTTCTGAGGCTCATCCACAGGTTCATCAACATGGCCGATCCCGTTATCCTCGCGTCGTCCTCGGATATTCGTCAGAAATTGCTGCGTCAGGCGGGTGTGCCATTCGAGGTGCTGCCAGCCAGAATTGACGAAGACATGATCCGCGCCGCGCTGGAGGCAGACGGGGCAACGCCGCGCGACGTGGCCGATGCGCTGGCCGAATTCAAAGCCCGCAAGATCAGCGAAAAGCGTCCCGAGGCCCAGGTGATCGGCTGCGATCAGGTGCTGGAACTGCAAGGCGCGGTTCTGGCCAAGCCCCGCGACATGTCCGATGCCCGCGCCCAGCTTGGGGCCTTGCGGGCAACGCATCACAAGCTGCTGTCGGCGGTCGTGATCTATGAGGCGGGCAAGCCGGTCTGGCGGCATGTGGGCCAGGTTCGCCTGACGATGCGGCCTTTTTCCGACACCTATATGGAAGAATACCTGACCCGCAATTGGGACAGTGTGAAGCATTCCGTCGGGTGCTATAAATTGGAAGAAGAAGGGGTGCGCCTCTTTTCCCGCGTCGAAGGAGATTACTTTACCGTGCTGGGCCTTCCCCTTTTGGAACTGCTGTCCTACCTGACCACGAACGGAACAGTGCAGGCATGAGCAATCGAATCCCCCTGGCCGGTGTCATCGGATCCCCCGTCGCGCATTCCAAATCGCCGCGGCTGCATAATTACTGGCTCCGGAAATACGGCATACCAGGTCACTACGTGCCGATGGATATCGCCCGCGACGATCTGAAAGACGCGCTGCACATGCTGCCGAAGCTTGGCTTTGTCGGTGTGAATGTGACGATCCCGCATAAGGAAACCGTGCTGGGCCTGGCCGATCTGGTCAGCGACCGCGCGGCGCTGATCGGGGCGGCCAACACGTTGATCTTCCGCAAGGATGGCAAGATTCACGCCGACAATACCGACGGCTATGGTTTCATCGAAAACATTCGCCAGGGTGCGCCGGACTGGGCGCCAGCATCGGGCCCCGCCGCGGTGTTCGGTGCCGGCGGTGCCGCGCGGGCGGTGATCGCGTCGCTGGCCGAGGTCGGCGTGACCGAAATCCGGCTGTCGAACCGCACCAAGGCGCGGGCCGATGCGTTGCGGGCCGAATTTGGTCCGAAAATCACCGTCTATGATTGGGTTCAGGCCGGAAACATGGTCGAAGGTGCGGCAACGGTGGTCAACACCACGTCGCTGGGGATGGTCGGCAAGCCGGAATTCCGGGTGCCACTGGATGGCTTGTCGCCGGGCGCCGTGGTGACTGATCTGGTTTATACGCCCCTGCGCACCCGCCTGCTGATCGAGGCCGAAGAGGCCGGCTGCACGATTGTCGACGGCCTTGGCATGTTGCTGCATCAGGCCGCGCCGGGGTTCGAGCGCTGGTTCGGCCTGCGCCCCGAGGTGGACGAAAAAACCCGCGCCATCGTTCTGGGCGCATGACCGGGCGCCCGTTTCTTCTGGGGCTTACCGGCTCGATCGGGATGGGAAAATCCACGACCGCCGCCATGTTTGCCACGGCTGGCCTGCCGGTGTGGGATGCCGATGCCGCCGTGCACCGGCTGTATGCCCAGGGCGGTGCCGCGGTGCCCCTGATGGCAAAGCTGTACCCGCCCGCGGTGATTGGCGGCGCGGTCAGCCGCGATGCGCTGAAGCGCTGGATCGCGCAGGATCCGACCGCCCTGCGCCGGATCGAACAGTTGATCCACCCGCTGGTGGCGCAGGACCGGGCCGATTTCATCGCGGATCACGCGGGCGATGACATTGTGGTTCTGGATATTCCGCTGTTGTTCGAAACCGGCGCGCAGGATCAGATGGACGCCACCCTTGTGGTCACCGCCCCGCCCGAGGTTCAGCGCGCCCGCGTGCTGGCGCGCGGCACGATGACCGAGGCGCAATTCGAGACTATTCTTGCCAAACAGGTGCCGGATGCGGAAAAACGCGCCCGCGCGGATTACGTGATCGAAACGCTGACCCTTGAAGGCGCGCGCGCTGCGGTCCAGTTTGTGATCGAGGATATAAGAAAGGTCCTGGCAGATGCGTGAGATCGTTCTGGATACAGAAACCACCGGCTTTGACCCTGAAACCGGCGACCGGATTGTCGAAATCGGCGCGGTCGAACTGTGGAACCACCTGCCCACCGGCAAGACCTATCACCAATATATCAACCCCGAACGGATGATGCCGAAAGAGGCGTTCGAGGTGCACGGGCTGGGCGACGAGTTTTTGCGCGACAAGCCGGTCTTTCGGCAGATCGGTCAGGCATTTCTGGATTTCGTCGGCGACGCCAAGCTGGTGATCCACAACGCCGCCTTCGATATGAAATTCCTGAATGCCGAACTGGGCTGGATCAAGCTGCCGAGCCTGCCTTGGGAGCAGGCAATCGACACGCTGGCAATCGCGCGGCAGCGGTTTCCCGGCTCGCCTGCGTCGCTGGATGCGCTGTGCCGCCGGTTCAACATCGACAATTCATCGCGGACGCTGCATGGCGCGCTGCTCGATTCCGAAATTCTGGCAGAGGTGTATCTGGAGCTGGTGGGCGGCCGTCAGCCCGATTTCGCCCTCAGCACCCGAAATTCGGATCGGTCAGGTACCGGCGATGCGCAACGTGAATGGCGCCCCAAACCGCGCAGCACCCCCCTGCCCGCGCGCCTGACCGGGGAAGAGGCCGCCGCCCATGCCGCCTTTGTCGACAGTCTGGGCGATGGCGCGGTTTGGAAAAAGCTGGGCTAAGGCTCAGTTGGTGGGCTGCGATGCCTTCTGGGCCTCAAGCCGGCGCTGGGCCTCATTACGATAGATCGCAAGGAAATCAACGGTTTCCAGGTTCAGCGGCGGGAAGCCACCGTCGCGGGTCACGTCGCTGACGATGCGGCGCACGAAGGGGAACAGCATCCGTGGGCATTCGATCAAAAGGAACGGATGCAGCTGATCCTCGGGCACGTTTTCCACATGGAAGATCCCGGCATATTCCAGCTCCATCAGGAAAAGCGGGGCTTTGTCGCCCTTGTTGGTCGAGCGCACGGTGAATTTGCTGATCACCTCGTATTGGTGATCGGCCTGGCGTTTTTTGGCGTCCAGCGCCACCTGCACCTGAATTTCGGGGGCAACCTCGCCGGTTACGCCCTTTTGCATCAGGTAATTCTCGAACGACATGTCCCGGATATACTGACCCAGAACATTCATCTTCACCTGCGCGGGCTGCGCCGGTGCGGCGCCGTTTTCGGCAGTTTCGCTCATCGTTTGCTCCTGAAACGGGGTATGAATTTGGCAGCGTGCTTAACAGGAACGCCGATGCGCCTCAATGCCGGGTCCAACCCGATGGCCCGCTATTGGCGGGCTTTTCGCCATTCAGTTCTTCGAATTCGCCCTCGATCACATCGCCGCCGGGCCGGGCCGGGCCGCGATGCGGCGCGGCGGTGGTGAAACTTTGGACCCGAACGCGCGACCGCAGCCAGCGATAGGCCAGGGCGCGAAACGGTGGAAACAACAGCAAAAACCCGGTGACATCGGTGAAAAACCCCGGTGTCAGCAACAGCGCACCGGCCAGAAGGATCATCGCGCCATGGGCCAGCGGTTCGGTCGGATCGCTGAGTTCATTGAACGAATTGCGGATCTGTCCCATGGCAACGGCACCCTGCGCCCGCATCAAAGATGTGCCCAGAATTGCGGTGATCACGACGATGGCCAGGGTCGGCCACAGCCCGATCAGACCGCCAACCTGAACGAACAGGGCAATCTCAATCAGCGGAACCGCCAGGAACAGTGCAAAAAGCCACATGACAAGCCTCTCTCTCTTGGGGTCGCTGGTGGACTTGATCGACCCCGTGCCTTACATATGTGCGATGTAGCACTGTTACCAACCCCCGGCACAAGACGAGGTTTTTATGAGCTCTGCCATTATTCAGCTTCTGGTTCTGGCCGGCGTCGCTGTTTTTCTGATTCTGCGGCTGCGGTCCGTGCTGGGTACGCGCGAGGGTTTTGAGAAACCGCGCGTCCCGACCCAAGTCGGGGCCGAAGGCACCGGTTCGGTGCGCCGCGACTTTGAGGTGATCGAAGGCGGCGTCGATGCCGACATCACCGATCATGTGCCGGACGGCTCGGATGCGGCCAAGGCGCTGGCGTCGATGAAGCTGACCGAGCCGGGGTTCAACGTGGGCGAGTTTCTGGCCGGCGCGCGCGGTGCGTATGAAATGATCCTGATGGCTTATGAGCAGGGCGACATCGCGCAGGTGCGCCCGTTCCTGTCGGATGACGTCTATCAAAGCTTCGCCTCGGGCATTGCGATGCGCGAAGAACAAGGCCTGACCATCGACGCGAACTTTATTGGCGTGCGCGAACTGGTGCTGCAGGATGCACGCTTTTCGCGCGATAGCAACGAGGGCGAGCTGGTCATCAAATTCGTGGGCGAGCTGACCTCGGTCGTGCGCGATCAGGCCGGCGCCATCGTCGAGGGTAGCCCGAACGAAATCAAGCGCCAGCGCGATATCTGGACCTTCGCCAGGATCATGGGGTCGAATGACCCCAACTGGCAACTGGTGGCCACGGGGGAATGATCCGTGGCTTGCGGGCTGTCGCCGCTGCGGCGGTACTGACCGTGAGCGGCGCGGCCCCCGGCATGGCGACCACCGCCGAGATTTTGCGCTTTGACGATCTGGAAGGCTGGGCCGCGGACGATCACGACGCGGCCCTTTCCGTTTTCATGCAGACCTGCCCCGACCTGGACGGGCCGGACTGGCGCGCGCTGTGCGCCCTGGCGCATGACCGGCCCAACGCCCGCATGTTTTTCGAGCTGTTCTTTCGCCCCGTCCTGATCGGCGGTGCGGCCCCTGCCCTGTTCACCGGCTATTTCGAACCCGAGCTGAACGGCGCGCGCAACCCGGATGCGCGATTCCGCTATCCGCTATACAGCAAGCCGCCCGAACTGGCGCCGGGCGAAAAGTGGTATAGTCGCCAAGAGATAGAGGATCTGGGCCTGCTGCGCGACCGCGGGTTGGAGCTTGCCTGGGTCGATGATCCGGTCGATGTCTTCTTTTTACAGATTCAGGGGTCGGGCCGGGTCCGGCTGCGGGATGGCACCGCGTTGCGGGTCGGCTATGGTGGCGCGAACGGGCATGAATACCGCTCGATCGGGACAGAGCTGGTCCGGCGCGGCATCTATCAGGCGCATCAGGTTTCGGCACAGGTGATCGGCAACTGGGTCAAACGCAACCCGGCCGAGGGGCGCGCGCTGTTGCAGCATAACCCGTCCTATGTGTTTTTCCGCAAAATCGGCAATGTTCCGGCGCATCAGGGCCCCTTGGGCGCGATGAATCGTTCGATCACCACGATGCGCACCGTTGCGGTCGACCCGGCATTCACGCCGCTGGGCGCACCGGTCTGGATCGAAAAGGGTGGCAAGGGTCCGCTTCGCCGGCTGATGGTGGCGCAGGATACCGGCTCGGCCATCAAGGGGCCGCAACGTGCCGATATCTTCTTTGGCACCGGCGCTGCGGCCGGGCGCGCCGCAGGCCATGTGCGTGACCCGGGCCGGATTATCGTGCTGTTGCCGATCGAGCAGGCGCTGTCCCTGGTGCCGGGGGGCTAGCCATGTCACGCCGCCCGCCCAGGGGTCTGAGCCCCGAAGAGCGCTCGCTTTGGCAAAAGGTCACGGATTCGGTCGTACCACTGCACCCCGAGCAGCCCAGAAAGACCTGCGATCTGCCCGACGCCCCCGCGCCCAGGCCCCATGCGCGCCCGCCGCTGACCCGGTTCCAGGTCGGGCAGCGATCCGCCCTGCCTGCCCCGCCGCATGATTTCGCCCCCGACCCGGCAGAGCGGCTGGCCCATGCCCCGGTCAGGATGGACCGAAAGAATTTCGACCGGATGAAGCGGGGCAAGTTGAAGCCCGAGGCGCGGATCGATTTGCACGGAATGACGCTGGCGCAGGCCCATCCGGCGCTGAGTGCCTTTATCCTTCAGGCCCATACCGCGCAAAAGCGGCTGGTTCTGGTCATCACCGGTAAGGGGCGCGACGGTCAGCAGGACGGGCCGATCCCGGTCCGCCGGGGCATTCTGAAACATCAGGTACCGCAATGGCTGGCCAGCCCGCCGCTGGGCGCACTGGTGTTGCAGGTCACGCCCGCGCATCAAAAACACGGCGGTGGTGGCGCCTATTACGTCTATCTGCGCCGGCCGCGCGGGTGAACGCCGGTCAATAGGGGCTGATTGGCGACAGGATGATTTCGGTCGCGTCCTGCAGCGTCAGGATCGTGCCCGATACAAGCCCGGTCCGCCCCGACGTGTCACCGCTGATCAGCGCATTGATGTCAGGCAATCCCGACAGAAGGTTGATCAGTGCCGGCGACGTGCCGATGGTGAAATGCCCCAGATCGGAAATCTTGGAAAATTCGGTGACGTTGAAGATGGTCACGTCCAGATCCGCGACCTGTTCGATCGAACTGACATTGCCAAGCCGGTTTCGCTCGCCGGTCAGACGTGCCGACAGGGCCAGCGCCCCGTCGCGGTTGGAAATGAAGATGATAAAGGGTTCAGGCAGCTTGCCGATGCGACGGACCTGCGACCGGAAGACCTGAACATCAATATCGGGCGACAGCAGTACCACCGCATCCACCGAACGATGCAGCAGCGCGGGCGACCGGATTGCCATTTGCCGCATGGCCTCCATGCTCAGCAACGCGCCCATGGAATGACCCATGAGTATGACGGATTCGGCCCCGGCGGCGTTCACTTCCGCGATTAGTTGTTCCAGCCCGTCGCGCGCGAACAGGGCACTGTCGCGATCATAGGCATAGGCGACAGGATTGGCCCGGGACGGCCAGGAATAGTGCACCACCACGCCGTCGATGTTGAAATCATGCGCCAGTTGCGCGGTGCGGAACGCGCCTTCGGCAAAGTTGGTGTTGAACCCGTGAACAAAGATCAGCACTTCGCGCGATCCGCGCGGCTTGTCGCGCAAGACAGTGGAAAGCTGGGACCGGAATTCGCCGGAACTGCTGTAAAGCGCGGTTTCGGTGGTGACGAATTTTTTCTCGGGGTCGGGCGTGGTGGCGGCCACCTCCATCCGGCCGACGACATGCTCGGGCGGTACCGAGATGTCGATCCGGCCAAAGAGCGGGGCGTAGGACCGCCTTATGCCAAGTTTTTCGGGGCGGTCGGCGTCGCGGGTCGTGGAAAAGAAGATGCGGTGGACTGTCCCGATCTCTTCGGCCTGCGGTTCCAGCACGACACCGGGGCGCGGCGTGCAGGCGGCAAGGGCGAAAACCGCCAGAAGAAGGGCTCGGACCTGATACATGACTGTGCGCGCTTAATTTCGGTCCCTCAACCCATACGCATTTCCGCGATCGGGTGCCAGCGTGCCGTTAGAGCACATACCGGCTCATATCCGCCGATTTCATCAGCGCGCCCAGATTGGCATCCACGAAACCCGCATCGACCGTGACAACATCGCCGGAACGGTCGGGCGCGGTAAAGCTGAGCTCTTCGAACACCCGCTCCATCACTGTATAAAGCCGCCGGGCGCCGATATTTTCCACGCTCTGGTTCACCTGCGCCGCGATCCGTGCCAGCGCGGCGATGCCATCATCGGTAAAGCTGACGCTGACCTGCTCGGTCGCCATCAGGGCGGTATATTGCAAGGTCAGAGCGTTGTCGGTTTCGGTCAGGATACGCACGAAGTCTTCTTCGGTCAGCGCCCGCAGCTCGACCCGGATCGGCAGTCGGCCCTGAAGCTCGGGCAACAGATCGGACGGTTTGGCGATGTGGAACGCGCCGCTGGCGATGAACAGGATATGGTCGGTCTTGACCGGGCCGAATTTGGTCGACACCGTCGTGCCCTCGATCAGCGGCAGCAGGTCGCGCTGCACCCCTTCGCGGCTGACATCGGCGCCGCGTGCATCCGACCGGGCGCAGACCTTGTCGATTTCATCCAGAAACACGATGCCGTTTTCCTGCACCGCTTCCAGCGCCGCGCGGTTCACGGTTTCGTCGTCCAGAATCTTGTCGGCCTCTTCACCGATCAGCAACTCATAGCTGTCGGAAACGCTCATCCGCCGCTTCACGGTGCGCCCGCCGAAGGCTTTGCCGAAAATGTCGCCCAAGTTCATCATGCCCATGCTCTGACCCGGCTGACCGGGGATGTCGAACATCGGCATGGGGCTGGCGGTATCGGCGACCTCCAGCTCGATCATGGTATCGTCCAGCTCGCCGCGTTTCAGCTTACCGCGGAACATTTCGCGTGTCTGTTCGCGGGCGTCCTTGCCGGCGATGGCCTCGATCACGCGTTCCTCGGCGGCGCTGTGTGCGGCGGCTTTTACATCCTCGCGCATATGCTCGCGGGTCTGGGCGATGGCGGTGTCCACCAGATCGCGGATGATCTGTTCCACATCGCGGCCGACATAGCCGACCTCGGTGAATTTCGTCGCTTCGACCTTGATGAACGGCGCGCGGGCGAGTTTCGCCAGGCGGCGGCTGATCTCGGTCTTGCCGACGCCGGTGGGGCCGATCATCAGGATGTTCTTGGGGTAAACCTCGTCGCGCAGATCCTCGCCCAACTGCTTGCGCCGCCAGCGATTGCGCAGGGCCACGGCCACGGCGCGCTTGGCGTCGGCCTGTCCGATGATGAACCGGTCAAGTTCGGATACGATTTCGCGGGGGGTCAGGTCGGTCATTTGGAAATCTTCTCCACCGTCAGGTTTCCGTTGGTATAGACGCAGATATCGGCGGCGATCGCCATCGCCTTGCGCGCGATTTCCTCGCCGCTCAGACCGGTTTCCATCAGCCCGCGCGCGGCGGCCAGGGCGAAATTCCCGCCCGAGCCGATGGCGGCCACGTCATGTTCGGGTTCCAGCACATCGCCCGCGCCGGTGATCACATAAATATCGGCCCCGTCGCTGACGATCAGCATCGCCTCCAGCTTTTGCAGATACTTGTCGGTGCGCCAGTCCTTGGCCAGCTCGACCGCGGCGCGTTGCAACTGGCCCGGCGTGGCCTCCAGCTTGGCCTCCAGCCGTTCCAGCAGGGTAAAGGCATCGGCAGTCGATCCGGCAAACCCCGCCACCACGTCATAGCCGCCGGGCGACAGGCGGCGCACCTTGCGCGCGGTGCCCTTGATCACGGTCTGGCCCAGGCTGACCTGCCCGTCGCCCGCGATCACCACCTCGCCGCCACGTCTGACGCCCAGAATCGTGGTGCCGTGCCAGCCGGGAAAATCGCTTTGTGCCATGGGGGCCTCCTTTGTCTTCGGCTTATATGGCCATGGCTGCCGGGGCAGACAACCCGTTTCGCTTGCCGGTCGGTCGGTGCGGCCCTACCCTGCCCCGATGACGAAGGTGAAAACGGTCGGGATCTATCTGGAGGACGGGCTGCGCGACAATGCGGTGGCCGGGCGTCACAATTTCCTGAACCGGGTCAGTGCGGCGCTGGCATCATGCGGGGTCGCGGTGGACTATCGCCCCAACACCGAGACCGGGCGCCTGACATCGGCACATCAGCCCGGCCACGCCCTGTTTCACATGAAGGACCCGTTTCACGATCGCGCGCTCAGCTTTCGCCGGGCCTATTTCTATCCGTTCTGGACGATCGAGCCGACCGCGCGCCGGTGGGACTTTCGCAGTGCCCGAACCCGGTTCAACCCCGACCGCATCGACCCGGAACAGGCGCGCCGCTTTGTCAGCCGTCACCGGGACCGGCTGTTCGCCGGGGCCGCGCCGGGCGATGACGGGTTCATTTATGTGCCCCTGCAAGGGATCCTGACCCGCCAACGCAGTTTCCAAAGCTGCAGCCCGCTGGAAATGATCGCGCAGACCGCGCAGTACTTTCCCGACCGCCCCGTTATCGCCACGCTGCACCCCGGTGAAACCTATACGTCGCAGGACCACGCCGCGTTGGCCGATCTTCAAACCGCCCATCCAAACCTGAAGCTTCGTACCGGCGGGATGCGGGCGCTTTTGCCCCGTTGCCACATGGTGGTCACGCAGAATTCCGCCGTGGCATTTTCGGGATACTTCTTTGAAAAGCCCGCCGTGCTGTTCGGCCGGATCGACTTTCACCATATCGCGGCCAATGTCGGGCAGCTTGGCGCGGATCAGGCGTTTGACATGGCCGGGCAGATGCGCCCGGAATACGCGCGCTATCTGTTCTGGTTTCTGCAGCGGATGGCGATCAACGCGGGCCGCCCGGATGCCGAGGAAAAGATTCTGCGCGCCTTGCGGCGGGGCGGCTGGGATCTGTGATATCAAGAAAAGAAAAAGGGGCGCCGAAGCGCCCCGAATTCACGGTGTTGCACCTGCTCAGATCGACTCTTCGATCCAGCCTTTCAGCGCGGCCTTGGGTGCGGCGCCAATCTTGTTGGACACCACTTCGCCACCCTTGAACAGGAACAGCGCGGGGATGCCGCGCACGCCCATCTGGGCCGGGCTGTTGGGATTTTCGTCAACGTTGATCTTCACGATCTTGACCTTGCCGTCCATCTCTTCGGACAGCTCTTCCAGCGCGGGGCCGATCTGTTTGCACGGGCCGCACCATTCGGCCCAGAAATCCACGACCACCGGCAGATCGGCGGCCTTTACTTCTTCGTCGAACGTGGCGTCGGTAACGGGGACGGTTGCCATGATGGGTCTCCTTGGCATGTCATGAGAGTTGACAGGAAACCTATGGAGGGGGCCCCGCCGCGTCAAGATGTGGTCGCCCGCGACAGCGCCTGTGCAACGAGTTGTGATGGCAGCGGCATCAACTGCGCGGTGCGTGTCCACAGGATCGCAGTTTCGATGGCGCGGCCGGGATAGATTTCCGCCAGCGCCGCGGCATAGGCGCCCATCTGCCGCAACAGCCCGTCGGGCACGTCGGCGGCATCTGCGGGCACCTGCGCGTTGGATTTGTAGTCGACGGCCAGCACCCGGTCGGGCGTGACGATCAGCCGGTCGATTGCGCCGTTCATCGGCGCCCCGCCCAAAACCGGCAGGCGCGCGGTGATATCCACCTCGGTCAACGCGTCGGGGCCGAACAGATCGGTCAGCGCCGGTGCGGTCAGAACAGTCTCTGTTTCAGCCAAAAGCGCCGCGATTTCGGTGCCATCCGGTGCTGCGTCGCCGCCGGCCAACAGATCGTGCGCCAGCGCGGGCCAGACGGCGCGATCCAGCCCCGGCAGGTGTTCCAGCAGCAGATGCAGGCGCGTGCCGCGCAGCTTGGCGGCCTCTTCGGTCAGGCCCGCAGCCTCGCCCGCCAGCACCTTTGCCCCGCCCAGATCCGAGGGCGACAGCGGCGCGGGCGGCTTGACCGGCGCGGGCGCACGCACCCTGGCCCAGGCGGGCAGATCGGGTTTGTGCACCTCCGTCTCGGGCGGGGCGATCAGCGCGCCGGCCTGCCAGTCGCCGGTTTCACAGCGCAGCCCGCCGCCAAAGCCGAAATCGTGGCGCACAGCCTCTGTGCGCTGAAGCCCCTGCTCGATCTTTTGATACCAACTGTCGCCCTTGCCCAGATCGCCCGCCGCGCAGGTGATCAGCCATTGCTCGGCCCGGGTCATGGCGACGTAAAGCAGGCGCTGGCGCTCTTCCTCCTGCCGGGCGATCAGACCGGCGCGGGCGGCGGTCAGCACCTCGGGGCTATCGCCGGTCGCGGTCTTCCACAGCGGTGTCCCGTCGGGGCCGATCAGCAGCTCGTCATTGATGCGGATGTCGCGCTTGCCAGTATCGGGCAGGATCACGACCGGCGCCTCCAGCCCTTTGGCGCCATGCACCGTCATCACCCGGATCCGGTCGCCCGCACTGTCCATCTGGCGTTTGATTTCCACCTCGTCGCTTTGCAGCCAGGTCAGGAAACCGGTCAGGCTGGGCACCTCCATCCGCTCATAGGCCAGCGCCTGCGACAGCAGCGCGTCGATGCCATCCTCGGCCTCTTCGCCCAGCCGCGCGATCAGGCGGCGGCGGCCGTCATGGCGGGTCAGGATACGTTCGATCAGGTCATAGGGGCGCAGAAAATCGGCGTCATTGCGCAGGGCGTCAAGGGTCAGAAACGTCTCTGTATAACCCTCTTTTCGCTTTCGCAGGCTTTCCCACAGATATTTCTGCGCCCGCCCGGCGGCCAGATCGTAAAGCGCGCCCTCGTCCCAGCCAAACAGCGGCGACCGCAACGCCGCAGCCAGCGAAAGGCTGTCTTCGGGTGTGGCGAGAAAGGCCAGAAGCGCGGTCAGATCCTTGACCGCCAGTTCGCCCCCGACCTTCAGCCGGTCGGCCCCGGCAATCGGCAGGCCGGCGGCTTTGCAGGCCCGGATGATTTCGTGAAACAGGGCCGACCGGCGCTGGACCAGAATCAGGAAATCCCCGGCCCGCACCGCCCGGCGTTTGCCCGGCCCGGCCCACAGGGTTTCGCCCGCGTCGATCATGCGCCGGATTTCACCCGCGATGCGGTGGGCCAGCCGCACCATGTGATGCTCGGGTGCCAGCATATCGACCGGGTCGGACCAATCCGGGGTTTCGGGATCGTCGGATTTTTCGACCACGGGCCATAAATCGACCCGCCCCGGCATGTCCTGACGAAAGGCGTGGTGCCGCACCTCGTCGCCCAGCCCGCGCCGGGCCTCTTCGTGGAAGGTGTTGTCGACCGTGCGCAGGATCGCATCCGAAGAGCGAAAGGAATATTCCAGCAATAGCTGTTGTAGCGCGTTCGACGCATCCTTCAGCCGCGCGTCGAAATGTGCGCGCATCCGGTCGAACCCGTCGGGATCGGCGCCCTGAAACGAATAGATCGACTGTTTCTTGTCGCCCACCACGAAAATCGTGCGCTCGACCCCGGCGCGTGCGCCCTGGCCTGCGGTGAATTCCCGGCTGAGCAGGTCGATCACCTGCCATTGCACCGGGCTGGTATCCTGTGCCTCGTCCACCAGAATATGGTCGATCCCGCCATCAAGCCGGTAAAGCACCCATTCCGCCACGCCCGGATCGGTCAGCAGATCGCGCGCCTTGAGGATCAGATCGTCGAAATCGAGCCAACCGTGCTGCAATTTGCGTGCGGCATAGTTCGGCAAAAAGGCTACGGCGAAGCGGTGCAGTGCCAGCGTTTTCTGCGCGGCCGTCAGGGCAGTGCGGGTTTTGCGCGCGGTTTCCACCCGGCCCATCAGATCCTCGAGCGCGGGCAGCGTATCGGCCAGCGCGGCGCGCGTGTCCTTGGTCGGGAAAGAGCCTATCTTGGCCGAAAACGGTTCTTTCGCGGTGGTGCCGGTCAAAAAGACACCTTCCAGAACCTCCAGGTCCGCCAGCCCCGGCGCGGTCAGATCAAGCGGTGCAAGCCTGTCGGCGGCTTTCGCATCGGTGGCCTTGCCCGCGCGCAGGACGGGCAGCAGCCGGGCCAGCAGATCACCCTCGCCACCCAGAAACACCGTGCCCAGCAAATCGGCCTGTTCGAACCCGTCGGGCAGGTCGAACGCGGCCCAAATTGCCGCCGGATCGGCCCGCTGCGGCAGGGCGGCGCGGTGCTTGGCGATTTCTTCGGTCAGTTTGCCCAGATCGTCGCCGGTGAACCAGCGCGCGATGCCGTCGAACGCCGCGGGCGCGGGGCCGTCGGCCAGCTCTTCCAATATCTCTTCGCGCAGGCGCTTGGCGGTGCGGTCGTCCATTTCGACGAATTGCGGCGAAACGCCCGCCTCCAGCGGAAACCGGCGCAACAGCGAGGCGCAGAAACTGTGGATCGTCTGAATCTTCAGCCCGCCGGGGGTTTCGATCGCGCGGGCGAAAAGCTGCCGCGCGCGGCGCAGGGTCGCGTCGTCCGGTCCCTGCTCCAGCCCAAGCTGCATCAGCTTGTCATGCAGTGCGCGTTGATCCAGCATCGCCCATTCACCCAGACGGCGGAACAGCCGGTTCTGCATCTCGCTGGCGGCGGCCTTGGTGTAGGTCAGGCACAGGATATGCTGCGGCAGCACGCCATCCAGCAGCAGCCGCGCCACCCGGTCGGTCAACACCCGCGTCTTGCCGGACCCCGCATTGGCCGACAGCCAGGTGGACCGCCCCGGATCGGCGGCCTTCACCTGCCGTTCTGTCGCCGCGTCGCGCCTCATCCGCCCACCTCCTGCGGTTGGGCGGGTTGGCTTTCGTCCCATTCGCCATAGCGCGACAGGTGGTCGTAATCGGTCACCACGTCGCGGCTGAAAATCGCCCGCCGGGCCATGTAGCCGCGCGGACGCTGGCGGTATTTGTCGATCAGTTCCTCCAGCCCCAGCAGAGTCTGGGCTGCCGTGTCTTCGTCAAGCGCGTGGGCCTCGGCCTTTGGCTTGGGGCCAAGGCCGATATAGGCGACATGGTCGACCTGTTCGGGATCCAGACCGTCGAACCCGCCGCGCTCGGCCATGGCGGCCTCCAGCAACAGCTGCTTGTCGTATTGCGTCATCTGCTTGGGCGTGGGCGGCGTGCCGGTCTTGTAGTCATAGATCACGAGCCCGCCCACGTTCAGCCGATCGATCCGGTCGGCCTCTCCGGTCAGCAAAAACCCGTTTTGCAGTGTAACAGAGCCTTTTCGTTCCAGCGCAATCCAGTGGCCGGCTGCGTGTCGCGCGGCCTCGTCCTGCAAGAAGCTGTCGGCCACCCGTGCCAGGCGGGCGCGCCACATGCGGCGCGCGGCGGGCCAGGGGGCATGTTCCGCAAAGACCTGATCGGCGATGGTCAGAAGATCGGATTTCGCCTGTGCGGGGTCGGGGCTGACGCCGGCCCTGACGAACCGTTCCATCACCAGATGCAGGATCGTGCCGCGCAGCGGGGCGTCGGGTTCCTGTCGTAGCGGATCCAGCCGGCGCAGGCCAAGGATGAATTCAGCATAGATCGCATAAGGATCGCGGATCAGGGTCTGGATGCGGGTGACCGACAGGCGGCCGGGCCGGGCGGCAACCGGCGGGCAGGGCGCGGGGCGCGGGGCCGGATCATCGCGTTGCGTGGGCAGCTCCAGCGCGGCGCCAAGCGCCAGCCAGTGCGCGCCGCGCGCGCGCATCGCGTCCAACGCCGCCTTGCCGCCCTGTGCTTCCAGCCCGTTCAGCAGGTTCGTCAGGCGGTTCAGCCAGCGCGATGGCACGGTTTCGGCCTCGGCATCGCGGATGGCGCGCGACACGATCACCTCGCGCGCGGCGATGGCCTGTTGGAAGTCGTGCGCGGCCAGCCCGATCCGCCGTTCGGGCAGCAACAGGCCCGCAGTCTTGCGCATCTCGCGGTTCAGCCAGGGGTCGGGGGCGGGCAGCTCGGGCCAGATGCCTTCGTTCAGCCCGCCCAGGATCACCAGATCGGCCCCCTGAACGCGTGCCTCCAGCGTGCCCCAGATCATGATGCCGGGATGCGGGCTGAGGGGGTCGTGCACCTCATGCCGGTTCAGCACGGCGCGGAACAGATCACCGTAATCGCGCGGCGACAGGGTGCCGCCATGGGGGGCCTCGGCGATCAGGGCGTCCATGGCCTTGCGCGCCTCGGTTCCGGCGGGTTTGAGCCACAACTCACCGCTGCCGATGCCCAATGGCCCGCCGGCCAGCGCCTCGGCCAGCGCATGGTGCGCGGCGACATGGTCCGTCAGGGGGCGGTGGCCGGTCGTGGCCAACCCGTCCAGCAGCCCGGCCAGCCAGTTCGCCCAGGCCATCCGCCCGTCATCTGCCTTTTGCAGCCCGGCCCAGCGGATCAGATCGGCCCCAACCGGAAAGGGTGGGCCGTGGCGGCGGATATGCAGTTCCAGCTCGCGGGTCCAGAGCAGGTGCGCGCCGCGCTCGGGCGTAGAGGCCGCCAGCGGGTGCTTGAGCAGTGCCAACAGCGCCTCGGCCGTCAGTTTTTGCCCGAACAGGGCCGCAACATGGCGCAGGAATCGCCCCGGCGCGGACAGTTGCAGCGGCAGGCCGGCGCTGTCGTCGGGCTCGATTCCCCAATGGTCCAGCGCCGCCGTGACCTGCCGGGTCAGCATCCGGTCAGGGGTGATCAGCGCAGCGGCGGTGCCCTCTTCGGCGGCCTGGCGCAGACGCAGGGCGATGGCCAATGCCTCGGCCCGCGGCGACGGCGCCTCGATCAGGGTCATGGCTGCGGTCGCGGGGGCGATGTCGGTCAGGTTGCGGCCTTCGTCCAGCCATTGATCGGTAACCGGCGCAGGGCGCAGGGCAAGCGAAATCAGGCGGTTTCGGGCCGCATTCGGCATGTCCACCGCCGCGCGCCAGGGCCGGATGGCACTGGGTGGCACGTCCAGCATGTCGGCCAGGCGGCGAAAACGGAACTGCGGGTGATCCTCGGCCGTCAGCGCGTCGTCAAGGCAGGCCCAGGTGGCGGCGGGCATGTCGAAATCAAAGCCGGGCAGCAACACCGCGCCTTGCGGCAGCCGCGCGACGGCAGCCATGAACAGCGCGGTTGCCCCGCGCGATCCGGTCGACCCGGCAACGATCACCGGATGATCGGGCGGCACCAGCGCCCAGCGTTCGGCCAGACGTTCGGCCGCCAGCCTGTTGCGCGCCTCGGCATCCAGCCCGTCCTGCGCGCCGGGGCCGAAGAAGCGTTCGACAATCGTCAGAAAACTGCGGGTGCGTTGCCAATGCGCCGACAGATGCGACACATCCAGCCGGTGCAGGATGCCCGGGTCCACGCCTTCGCTTTGCATCTCGTCCATTAGCCCGGCCAGGCTGTCGGCCAGATCATACAGCGCGGCGCTGGGCGCAAGGTCGGGCTGGCGATCCAGCAGCCCGGCCACAAGCTGGGTCAGTTCCAGCCGCCGGCGCAGCGGCGGCACGGCGGCGGGCAGGGCGGCAAGCTGACCCAGATCGCCGACCAGCCGGATCCGGGGCAACAGCCGCGCGGGCCCGTCATTGAACAGCGTCACCAGACGGCGCTGCATCCGGCGGGTGTTGACGAAAATCTCGACCCGCGCCCAGGCTTCGGGCGGCTGGCCTGATAGTCTCTGTTCCAGCCCGATCAGCAGCTCTTTGGCAAAATCCGCCCCCGGCGGCAGGCCGAACAGGCGCGGGCCGTCGCCATCAAACATCCGCGGTGCCAAGCAGCATGTCCTCGGCCAGTTTGATGCTCTCGGGTCGGCCGACATCGCACCAGCCGCCGCGATGGACGATGCCGAAGATGCGTTCGTCCACCAGCATGGCGTCCCACAGCAGGTTCAGGGAAAATACCGTGTCCGGGATCGTGCGCAGCCCTTCGGTGCGGATGATCTGCGCCCCGGTATAGACATGGCCCGGCCCGCGCGTCAGGTGGTTGCGATCCTCGATCAGAAAGTCGCCCGGCCCGGTATGGCCGACGGCGCGGTCCCTGGGCACCAGCAGCAGCAGCGCGTCCATCCGGTCGTCGTCCCAGGCGGCGGCCAGTTGCGACAGCGGATTGGCGCCGGTCCAGACCGCATCGGTGTTCATCGTGAATACCGGCCCCTGGCCCAGATGCGGCAGCGCCTGACGCAGCCCGCCGCCGGTGTCCAGCAGATCGGGGGTTTCATGCGACAGGGTGATGCCGGGCCGGCCCGTCAGATGTGCTGCGATCTGATCGGCGTGATAATGGGTGTTGACCACGGTGCGCGTGATCCCGGCGCCCGCGACCTGATCCAGCGCGTGATCGATCAGCGGTTTTCCCGCGACCGTGATCAGCGGTTTCGGGCGCGCGGCGGTCAGCGTTCCCATGCGGGTGCCGAGACCGGCGGCGAACAGCATCAAAGCAGTTGGGCGGTTTTGCATCGGTCCTTGATCCTTTGCCGGATGTCGGGGCTGGGCGCGGGCAGGCAGGTATCGACCAGGGCTTTCAGCGGCGCAAGCGCCGGATGGCTGAGGTCGTGCTGCAAATGCGCCCAGACCCGTGGGATGAGATCTACATAATGGGGTTTGCCGTCACGAATGCAAAGCCGGGCGAACACGCCCAGAATGCGCAGGTTGCGCTGGGCGCCCAGCACGGCATAGGCGGCGCGGAACGCATCGCCCGGCAGGCCGGTGGCGGCAAGGTAGCGCGCCACCATTGCCTGTTGCAGGGCGGGCGGCACATCGCGGCGGGCATCTTCCAGCAGCGAGACCAGATCATAGGCCGGATGGCCCGCCAGCGCGTCCTGAAAATCCAGCAGCCCGACCCGCGCGATCCCGTCACGGTCGGGCAGCCACAGCAGGTTTTCGGCGTGATAGTCGCGCTGGATCAGCACTGGCGCATCTGCGGCGTAGGCGCGCAAAAGCGTCTCTGTTTCGGCCCGAAACGCCGCGCGCGCGACGGGGCTGGCGGGTTGATCCGCGCCGGGCAGGTACCAGTCGAACGGCAGCGCCGCCAGATCGGCCATCAGGGGCGGATCATAGGCGGCCAGCCCGGCGGGTGCGGGGTGGCGGTGCAGCGCGGCCAAAAGATCGGTGGCCGTGGCATAAAGCGTGTCCTCCAGCGCCGGGTGCCGGGGGATGACGCGGGCGAACAGATCGTCGCCCAGATCCTCGAGCAGCAGAAAACCGGCCTCTGTATCCTCGGCCAGAATTGCGGGCGCGGACAGGTCCAGCCCGCCCAGATGCCGCGCGATGCGGATGAAGGGGCGCACATCCTCGCCCTTGTCGGGGGGCGCGTCCATCAGCACGGCACTTGTGCCGCGGGCGGGATCGGTCAGCCGGTCATAGCGCCGGTTTGACGCATCCCCGGCCAGCACCCGCCGCTGGGCCGCGCCCCATCCGGCGCGGTCCAGAAAGGCGGCGGCAAGGGTGGCGCGGTCAGTCATCGGCTAGCTCTTTCAGAACGGTGGCCCAGCGTGGGCTGGTCGCGGTCAGGGTAACGGTGCGTTCGTCGTCGCCCCGGCCTTGTGCGAAGGCCAGGGTCAACGCGTCCGCCGGCACCAGATCGCCCAGCCGGTCGGGCCATTCGACAAGGCACAGCGCGGTGTCGAACGCATCGGCCAGACCCAGTTCCAGCACATCGTCGGGATGCAGCAGACGGTAAAGATCGGCGTGCCAGATTTCCAGCGGGCCGGCCTCGTAGGTCTGGACCAGCGTGAAGGTGGGCGAGGGCACATCTTCCAGTGCGTTGTGCCGGGCCAGCAGATGCTGAATCAGGCTGCGCGCGAAATGGGTCTTTCCGGCGCCGATCGGCCCGGCCAGCAACAGCACGTCGCCCGCGCCCAGATGCCCGGCGATACGTCGCGCCAGGGCGGCGGTTTCCTCGGCCGAGCAAAGAGAAAGCGAAAGCGGGGGCAGTGCGGACATGGCGCCAGTTTTAGCGCGCCCCCGGCCGCCCGCAAGAGCAGATCAGACCGCCGCGCCGGAAACCGCCGGTTCCGCCGATCTGGCCTGTGTCCGCACGTCCGAAGGTACGGAAAACCCGACCAGCGTCGCGCCGCCCGCGATGGATTTCAGGCGGCAAATCAGCGGGCTGCCATCGGCCAGGGCCACCTGTTCGGTCAGCTCTTCGCGCGGGCCGATCCGGGCGGTGAACTTGCGCGCTTCGTCCCACAGCGGCGCGTCGCCGCATTTTTCGCGCCAGTGCCGGGTTGCGTCATGGATGCCGATTTCGCTGAGCGTCATGGCGGGGTCGCTGTCCCAGAGCCGGGCATAGGCGATATTCGACAGGGTCAGAACGCCCGCGGGCGAGAAGATGGCGATCGCCTCGTCCAGGCTGTCGATCACCGCCTGGCCCATCTCCAGCTCGGCGCGGAAACGGCGGGTCAGCGAGACTTCGGCGCTGATATCTTCGAACAAAAAGGCCACGGCGCCGTCGGGGTGCGGCCGGCCGGATACCCGATAGGTCAGCCCCGACGGCAGCGACCAGGTTTTTTCGTAGACTCCGTTCGCGGCGTCCTGCTCCAGCGCGGTCATGTTCTGGCGCCAGGATTTATAGTCCTTCGGTTCGGGGATCATGTGCTTGTCGCGCAACTGATCCAGAAACGCGAATAACGAAGGGCGCGCAGCCAGGAATTGCGGCTCCAGCATACACAGATCGACCAGCGCGGGGTTGAACATCACCAGCTGGCGCGCCCGGTTGAAGATCGCCAGCCCGATCGGCAGCCCGGCGAAGGTTTTGGTCAATGTCTGCACGAAATTTCGCAACGAGGCCTCGGCATGTACCGTCGCATCGGCGGGCAGGGCGAAATACATCGGGGTGTCGCCATACGCAAAGGCCGAGCAGTCGAACCATTGCACATCGCCCCCCGGCAGAATGATGGACAGGCGGCGCGGCGACAGGTCGTCGCCGGTCTGGACGCCGGTAAACAGGCGGGGCAGGGGCCAGATCAGTTCATCCCCGTCATCAAGGGTTTCTTCCACCAGTTTCAGATAGGCGCGGTTGGCCCAGATCACCTCTCCGGTGCTGTCCTGCTGCCAGGTCAGGGTCGGGATATGCGCGACAACCCGGCGCAGGATTTCCAGTTCGGAATTCAGCGCGGCCAGGCTTTGCTGGTCGATCGGTGCATCCTCGGGCCCGGTTTCGGGGTCGTGCAGGGTGATGCGCGCGATCCCGCCGGCCCAGCGGGCGCGGATCAGGGCGGTGCCGGCGGTCTCTTCCAGCACGGTCATTCCGGTTTCGGCCAGACGTGACATTTCCGCGGTGAAATCGGGAAAGCGTGGCGTCAGCAGGGCGGTCAGCCGGTTCCAGTCGCTCAGATTGTCCGGCCCCCGCGACAGGAACCTGCGCGCCTTGGGCGTGGCATCGACCAGATATTCGTCGTCGAACAGAAAGACGGTTTCTTCGCCTTGAAGGCCGGGGCGGCCCGTCTGCCGGCCGCGCGGCCACACCGGCAGGAAAGAGGTAATCAGCAGCGCGGCCAGCGCCGTCAGAAGCGAGGTCGCCACAAGGACGAGCGCGAAGCTCCACTCAAAGCCCATTCCGAAATCCATCATTGTCCCTATCCCTGTGGATAAGTCTTTGGTGAGAATGGTTAAGCAGTGGTTAACCGGCCGACCCCTATTCGCCCGTATTTGCCCGCGCCTGCGGGCGGTCAGCCTTCGAAGCGTTGGTTTTCGCCCAGCGCGCCGCTTTCGCCGCTGACATCGGCGGTGATCGCATCGCGGGGCCAGACCACTTCGATCACCGCGCCGCAGCGTTCGGGCCGCGTGCGGCCAGCCTGAAACGGGTCGCGCCCGTTGGCAAAGCTCAGCTCGGCGCCCGAGCGTTCCAGCAGCGTCTTGGCGATGAACAGGCCCAGGCCCATGCCTTCATAGCCGGGACGCGCGATATGTTCCGCGTCGCTGCGGCGGTGGCGCACGAACGGATCACCGATCCGGCCCAGCATCTGTGGCGGAAACCCCTCGCCGTCATCCATGATCCGCACCGCGATCTGGCTGTCGGACCACTGTATTTCGACCCAGACGTTCGCCTTGGCAAAATCCACCGCGTTCTGAACCAGGTTGCGCAGCCCGTGAATGATTTCGGGGCGCCGCCGGATGCTGGGTTCACGCGGATCGCTGCCTTCGGCGGGGCAAAGCGCGAAATGCAGGGTCTTGCCACGGTCCTGATGCGGCTCGGCCGCTTCGCTGACGACAGTGGCCAGGGGTGCCACGCGCATCTGAAGGTCGTCCTTGCCCGCCCGCCCCATCGAGCGCAGAATTTCACTGCACCGAACGGCCTGCGCCCGGATCAACGCGGCGTCCTCCTGCTGTTCGGGGCGATCTTCCAGATCTTCCATCAGCTCGGAACTGACCAGTTTGATCGTCGCCAGCGGTGTGCCCAGCTCATGCGCGGCGGCGGCCACCACGCCGCCCAGATCGGTCAGCTTCTGCTCGCGCGCCAGGGCCATCTGCGTCGCCAGCAGCGCGTCGGACATGGTGTTGATCTCGGACATCACGCGCCCGGCATAGACCGACAGAAAGGCCACGCCGATGACGATCGCCACCCAAAAGCCGAACAAAAAGATGTCAGGCAGGCGCAGAACCCCGCCAGCCATATCGCGCAGCGGCACGAACAGAAAGGCCAGGAATGTCGCCAGCCCCAGCGCCGTGATCCCCAGAACCAGGGTCGAGCGAAGCCGCAGCGCGGTGGCCGAGATCGTGACCGGGGTCAGTATCAGCAGCGCGAACGGGTTGTTCAGCCCGCCGGTCAGAAACAGCAAAAATGCAAGCTGCACCAGATCGAACAGAAGCATCATCATCGCTTCGGCCTCTGACAGGCGCTTGTTTTCGGGGAAGATGAAGATCGCCATCAGGTTGGCGATGATCGCCGTACCCACCGCCACAAAGCAAAGCCCCAGGGGCATTTGCAGCCCGAACCACATCTGCGCGACGGTGATCGCCACGATCTGCCCGGCAATGGCGACCCAGCGCAGCCAGATCAGCGTGCGCAGCCGGACCCACTGGCTGCGCTGATGCGTGCCGACCATGCCGATCATGTTTGGATCTGCCATATGCGTTGATTTCCCTGTGGCAAGACGTTCCCTTGTATATCCTGCAAAAGCGGTGGATCAATGCGCCCGACTTCGAGGATGAGGAGAGAAAGACGATGACACGCATTTATGCCATCGCAGCCGCCGTCGCGGTTTTGGTCCTGCTGGGCGTCGGCGGTTATTTCGCCTTTCGGTCTGGCACGGACGATCAGTTCGCCGAATGTCGCGCCGCCAAGGTGGCCGGCGGGGCGCAGTCGATCGGCGGGCCGTTCACGCTGATCGACGAGGATGGCAATACCGTCACCGATGCGGATGTCATCACCGGACCGACGCTTTTGTATTTCGGCTATACGTTCTGTCCCGATGTCTGCCCGCTGGACAATGCCCGCAACGCCGAGGCGATCGACCTGCTGGACGCGCGCGGCTATGACGTGAAGCCGGTGTTCATCTCGATCGACCCGGAACGCGATACGCCCGAGCTGATGAAGGAGTTCACCGATTACATGCACCCCAGGATGCTGGGCCTGACCGGGACGCCGGAACAGGTCAAGGCCGCCTCGACCGCCTATCGGACCTATTTCAAAAAGCAGGACTCGGACGACCCGGATTACTATCTGGTCGATCACTCCACCTTCACCTATCTGGTCTTCCCCGAACATGGTTTCGTAGAGTTTTTTCGCCGCGATATGACGCCCGACGACATGGCCGATGCGGTGGCCTGTTTCGTCGATGCCGCAAACTGATAAATCCCGTGCTGTTTGACCCGATCTTCGGAACCCCCTAGAACATTTCTAATGAACAACGGGTGTGCCGAAGGAGGCGAAATGGCCGAGCGCGAGTTGCAGGACATCGGAGAGGACAAATCGCTTCTTCTCGTCGATGATGACGAGCCGTTTCTGCGCCGGCTGGCACGCGCGATGGAAAAGCGCGGATTCGAGCCCGAAATGGCCGAATCCGTCGCCGCCGGCAAGGCGATCGTGACGGCGCGCCCGCCGGCCTATGCGGTGATCGACCTGCGGCTTGAGGATGGCAATGGCCTGGACGTGGTCGAGGCCCTGCGCGAAAAGCGGCCCGACGCCAAGATCGTGGTGCTGACCGGCTATGGCGCGATTGCCACCGCCGTGGCGGCCGTGAAGATCGGGGCCACCGATTACCTGTCGAAACCCGCCGATGCGCATGACATCACCGCCGCGCTGCTGGCCACGGGCGACGCCCTGCCGCCGCCGCCCGAAAACCCGATGTCGGCCGACCGCGTCCGGTGGGAGCATATCCAGCGCGTCTATGAGATGTGCGACCGCAATGTTTCCGAAACCGCGCGCCGCCTGAACATGCACCGCCGCACCCTGCAGCGCATCCTGGCCAAGCGCAGCCCGCGCTGATCAGATACTGGACCGAAGCCAGCGCACGAAGGTGCGCAAGGCGGGTTTTTGCGGGCCGGGCCGGGTGACGAGGTAATAGGCCATATCCTCCTCCGGCTGGGAATAGACCACGCGCAGCCGCCCGTCGCGAATAGCACGCTCTGCCGTGGCCAATGTGCGCACATGCAGGCCATGCCCCTCTTCTGCGGCCCCGGATGCCATTTCCATCGTCGGCATTTTGTGAACCTGCATCGCCTCGGGATTAAGCCCGATCCGGCGCAGCCAGCCCCAATGTTCGCGCCATTCCGCCTCCATCACCCAGGGCAGTTTCGCCAGATCGGCCAGCGTTTCGTGCTTGTGCCCCTTCAGCAGGGCGGGGCTGCCGACGACCACGAGCTGCGCGCCGATCAGGTATTCGACCTCGTGGCCCGGCCAGTTTCCGTTACCGTGGCGGATCGCCAGATCGAACCCGTCGCGCCGCATGTCCACCACGCGGTCATCGGGATGCAGCGACAGCGCCACATCCGGGTGCTCGCGCCAAAAGCTGCCGATGCGCGGCGTCAGCCAATAGGTGGCGAAAGAGGCGGTAAGCGTGATCTTCAGCGGCTCTGACGCGCGCGCCGCCGCCACATCGCGGACGGCGGCCTGAATCGTGGTGAACCCGTCATTCAGCCCCAGCGCCAGCACCGCACCTTCGGGGGTCAGGGCCAGCCCGCGCCCCTCGCGGAACACCAGCGTCACGCCCAGGTCGCCCTCCAGCGCGCGGACATGCTGTGCCACGGCGGCGTGGGTCACGTTCAGTTCGCGCGCGGCGGCGGAAAAGCTGCGGGTCCGGGCCGTGGCCTCGAACGCCCGCAATGCAGAGAGAGAGGGAATGGCGCGCCAGTCCATGGGCAGATGACCTGTAAGTTTTGCTAACAATCCGAAAATTATCGGAAGTAGGTGCAACCCGTCAACAAGAGTAATCTGGGTTCATCACGACAAAACAGGAGAAGCAAAATGTTAGGAATATTTGCAGACGTCTTTCGCCGGGCCACCTTTACCGAACCGCCCAAGGACATGCCGCGCAACCGCGAATACTGGGAAAATCAGAAGCGCGACAAGGAGTTGATGAACAACCTGTTCTATCAGCGGGGTGGGCGCTGGTAGATCGCCGATGCCCTACATCAGCCCCATCAAATGCAGGTGACGCGCGGTGAAATCCGCGCGCACCGCAACCGGGGGGCGCAGCTGAATATCGAGCCCGGCCATCAGGTCGGGATTTTGTTTGCCGAAGAACCTGTCGGCCTCGGCCCGCGTGAACCCGGCGATCTGGGTTGCCTCCAGCCAGGCGGACACCTTGTCGGCCTTCTTGATCTGCTTCTTCACCGCTACCGGCACCTGCGCGGGCAGACCGAACCGGATATGGATCGCCGCCGCCAGCCGATCGTCCAGCTTGCCGTATTCCGGGCCCACCGCCGCCTTCACCGGCGAGATCATGTCGCCGATCACATATTCCGGCGCGTCATGCAGCAGGGTCGCCAGATGCCATTTCACCGGCGCATCCGGCACGATCCGGCCGAAAATCTGTTCCACCAGCAGCGAATGCTCGGCCACCGAATAGGGATAATCGCCCGCCGTCTGCCCGTTCCAGCGGGCGACAAAGGCCAGCCCGTGGGCGATATCCTCGATCTCGATATCCACCGGGGTCGGGTCCAGCAGGTCCAGTCTGCGGCCCGAAAGCATGCGTTGCCAGGCGCGGGGTTGTTTCATCGGGGCCTCGTGTCTTGATCCGGTTGAAGTGCCACGGGCCGGGCACATTGTCGACCCATGCGCGCAGTGCTATGTCGTGCCCCAACTCAGGGTTACCGAAGGAGCATGGCGCCATGGCGCAGGATTATATCGTCAAGGACATCGCCCTGGCCGCATTCGGCCGCAAGGAACTGGATATCGCCGAAACCGAAATGCCCGGCCTGATGGCCCTGCGCGAGGAATACGGCGCAGCGCAACCGCTGAAGGGCGCCCGGATCGCCGGCAGCCTGCATATGACGGTCCAGACCGCCGTTCTGATCGAAACGCTGACCGCGCTGGGGGCCGAGGTGCGCTGGGCGTCGTGCAATATCTTTTCGACCCAGGATCACGCCGCCGCCGCGATTGCCGCCACGGGCACCCCGGTTTTCGCGATCAAGGGCGAAACGCTGCCGGAATACTGGGACTATGCCGACCGCATCTTCCAGTTTACCGAAGGCGGCTGCAACATGATCCTGGACGATGGCGGCGATGCCACGCTCTATATCCTGATGGGCGCGCGGGTCGAGGAGGGCGAGGAAGACCTGATCGCCGTGCCCACCAGCGAAGAGGAAGAGGCGCTTTTTGCCCAGATCCGCAAACGGATGAAGGAAACCCCCGGCTGGTTCGTGAAACAGCGCCACATGATTCAGGGCGTGTCCGAGGAAACCACCACCGGCGTGCATCGCCTGTACAAGATGATGGAAAAGGGCCACCTGCCGTTTCCCGCGATCAATGTGAACGACAGCGTCACCAAGTCGAAATTCGACAATAAATATGGCTGCAGGGAATCGCTGGTGGACGGCATTCGCCGCGCCACCGACACGATGATGGCCGGCAAGGTCGCCGTGGTCTGCGGCTATGGCGATGTCGGCAAAGGCTCGGCCGCGTCGCTGCGCGGTGCCGGTGCCCGTGTGAAAGTGACCGAGATCGACCCGATCTGCGCTCTGCAGGCCGCTATGGACGGGTTCGAGGTGGTCGTGCTGGAAGATGTGGTGTCGGACGCCGACATCTTCGTCACCACCACCGGCAACAAGGACGTGATCCGCATCGAGCATATGCGCGCGATGAAGGATATGGCGATCGTTGGCAATATCGGCCATTTCGACAATGAAATTCAGGTCGCCGCGCTGAAGAACCACAAATGGACCAACATCAAGGATCAGGTGGATATGATCGAGATGCCCTCGGGGGCGCGCATCATTCTGCTGTCCGAAGGCCGACTGCTGAACCTTGGCAATGCCACCGGCCATCCGTCTTTCGTGATGTCGGCCAGCTTCACCAATCAGGTTCTGGCCCAGATCGAGCTGTGGACGCGCGGCGATGCCTATGAAAATCAGGTCTATATCCTGCCCAAGCATCTGGATGAAAAGGTCGCGCGGCTGCATCTGAAAAAGATCGGCGTCAAGCTGACCGAACTCAGCCCCGAGCAGGCCGATTATATCGGCGTGACCCCCGAAGGCCCGTTCAAGCCCGAGCATTACCGCTACTGAAACGAATAGATCCCGCCGCAACACCGCCGCAGGGTTTGCGGCGGTGTTTTGCTGCCCCGTCCCCTTGCGGGGAAAAGCGCGCTGAAAAATCCCTTTGTCTGCGCCCAAATCGTCAGTACCCTAGCCGCCACATGCCCGATTTCGACGGGGCGGGCACCAAAACAGCAACCAACCGAAAACGGTGGGAGAGGAAAGAAAATGGGTAAGAGAGACGAGCTGATCGCACAATATGCCGATGATCTGCGCAACAAATGCGGGATGGAGCCTGACATGGCCCTTCTGACCAAGGTGACGATCGGCTGCGGCCCGGCGATCTACAACGCCGATGCCTCGACCGTTGCGGGGTCTCAGGAAAGCGAACTGGAAACGGTCAAGAACAACTTTCTGATCAAGAAGTTGGGCCTGTCCGACGGGCCGGAACTGATGGAGGCGATCAACTCGGTGATCGAAACCTATGGCCGTTCCGAGCGCAACAAGTACCGCGCGGTGTTCTATTACATGCTGACCAAGCATTTCGGCAAAGAGTCGATCTACGGCTGATCGCCTGCCAAGCCGGTTTTCCAACGCCCGTCGATCCCAGGCGGGCGTTTTGCATTGGTTAGCCGCAACTTAACATATCCAACTGAATTTAAAGAGTTTTGCTAGGATATCCTGTTTGCCGGGGCGGGCCGAACAGGATAGCTTTGATCGTGTCGGGCCAGGATGGTCGGACCCTCATAAGACGCGTGTGGTGCGATTGGGAGCACGCGGGGTGGATGGGGGGTTCCGATTGACCGGGACCCCCCATTTTTCAAAACAGCGTCAGAACCAGCCCGATGATCGCGCAGCCGATCGTTGTATAGCCGCCATCGATCAGGGTCAGCCGAAACGGCCGGCCGACAAAGGCGTCATTGCTTGCAAGCCACGGGGTTGCGATGAAAAGGCCCAGGCCCATACCGGATACCACCCCGTTCATGGGCGCGTCGATCCCGGACAGTGCGAATACGTGCCGCATCATGCCGGCAACAAAAAGCGTACCGACAACCGCGATGACATAGGGCATGGCCCCGGTCCGTTCCTTTGGCCGCCCACGTTCGTCGGTTTCGATCCCGGCGGCCGCCATCCAGGGGCGGGCCAGAACCATGTACCAGACGGCGCCGAAGAAATACGACGCGGCCGCCGCCGCGATGACTGAAAGATACTCCATGCAACCTCCCCTTCGCGTGAGCCCCCAGATGGATTATGCCGGAATCGCCTGTTTTGGGCTAGGAATTTAGCCCGCCCAGGTCGCAGATGAGCGTCCATTCGCGTTCGGTGACCGGCTGAACCGACAGGCGCGAGTTGTTGACCAGCACCATATCCTTCAGCCGTTCGTCGGCCTTGCACATCTCCAGCGTTACGGGCCGGGGCAGGGGTTGCACCGCCTTGATGTCCACGCATTCCCAGCGCGGATCGTCGGCCTTGCTGTCGGGATGGGCTTTGGCGATTACCTCGACAATGCCGACGATCGCCTTTTCCTTGAGCGAGTGGTAAAAGAAGCCCCGGTCGCCCAGTTCCATCGCGCGCATGTTGTTACGGGCCTGATAGTTGCGCACACCGTCCCATTCTTCGCCCTCGGCGCCTTTGGCCATCTGCTGCGCCCAGCTCCAGGTGTTGGGTTCGGATTTGAACAGCCAATAGCGCATCAGCCGATCACCCGGTTCCAGTGCTGAACGGTGACATCCTCGAACAAGCCGGCAGCGGCATAGGGGTCGTTTGCGGCCCAGGCTTTTGCCGCGGCGATGGTGTCCACCTCCAGAATCAGCAAAGAGCCGCACATCTGTCCGCCATCATCCACAAACGGGCCCGCCTGTTGCACCACGCCGGTGTCCTTTAGATAGGCCAGATGCGCGTCGCGTGTGGCTTTGCGGGTTTCCAGATGCGCGGGCTTGTCGCGGCAGATCACGGCGAATAGGGGCATTCATTCCTCCTTCAGGGGGCGGGTCAGCAGGGCGTCAGAAGCGTCGCGTATATCGTATTTGCCATCCAGCACCGCGGCAACCATTGTGGTGATCGGCATGTCCAGACCCTGTGCACGGGCCAGTTTTGCCACGGCGCGCGCGGTGGCGGCGCCCTCGACGGTGATCGACGGGTCGAATTCCGCGTCTTGCCCCAACGCCCGGCCAAAGCGAAAGTTTCGCGATTGGGCCGAGGTGCAGGTCAGCACCAGATCGCCCAGGCCCGACAGGCCCGACAGGGTTTCCGGCTCGGCCCCGAATGCCCGCGCCAAGCGCTGCATTTCGGCAAAGCCACGGGTCATCAGCGCGGCACGCGCGCTGTCGCCCAGGCCCGCGCCGATCACGATGCCGCTGGCAATGGCGATGACGTTTTTCAGCGCGCCGCCCAGTTCCGCGCCGGTGGTATCGCCGCTGCGATAAAGCCGCAGAACCGGGGTGGACAGCATATGTTGCAACGCGGCCCCGACCTGCGCATTGCGGCAGGCCAGTGTCAGCGCGGTGGGCAACCCGCGCGCGATATCGGCGGCAAAGCTGGGCCCGGTCAGGATCGCGGCGCTTGAGGCGGGGCAGGCCCCGGCGATGATCGCGGTCGGTCCGGTGCCGGTTTCCAGCGACACGCCTTTGCAACAGGCCACCAGCGGCACCCCGTTCAGCGCGTCATGGCTGTCGGCCAGAAAGCCTGCCAGTGCCTGCATCGGCACCGACAGCAGCACCGCCGCGCAATCGGTCAAATCTGTGATTTCCGCGGTAACAGTGACGTTTTGGGGCAGCGTGACACCGGGCAGGCGGTGCGGATTTTCGCGGCTGGCCTGCATCGCATCCGCCTGCGCCGGATCGCGCGCCCAAAGCGTCACGTCATTGCCGGCGCGTGCCAATGCGATGGCCAGCGCGGTTCCGAACGCCCCCGCGCCCGCGATGCCCAGTTTGCTCATGCCTTGGCCCCTTTCTTGCCCGATCCCAGCAGCGCGGGACTGATCCGGTCCAGCGGCCAGCGCGGGCGGGCCGCCAGATCCATCCCGTCGCGCCGCCCGTCGCGGTACAGCTCGGCCCCCGCCCAGGCGATCATGGCCGCGTTGTCGGTGCACAGCTTCAGCGGCGGGGCGACGAACCGCGCGCCGAATTCCGCCGCCACAGTCTCTAACCCACTACGAATCGTCTGATTGGCCGCCACCCCGCCCGCCACGGCAAAGGCAGGCGAGGCCGGGCCGCTTTCCAGATACAGCGCCAGCGCGCGGCGGGATTTTTCGGCCAGAACATCGCGCACGGCGGCCTGAAACCCGGCGCACAGATCGGCGCGGTCCTGCACCGTGATCCCGCCTTTTTCCGCCACCAGCGCATCGCGGGCCCGCAAAAGCGCGGTCTTCAGGCCGGAAAAGGACATGTCACAGCCGGGCCGGTTCAACAGCGGGCGTGGAAAGCGAAAGCGTCTTTCATCCCCCTGTTTCGCCGCCACCTCGACCGACGGGCCGCCGGGCTGCGCCAGGCCCAGCAGGCGCGCGGTCTTGTCGAATGCCTCGCCCGGGGCGTCGTCGATCGTGCCACCCAGGCGGGTGAAATCCTCGGCGCCCGCGACCTGCAGGAACTGGCAATGCCCGCCCGAGACCAGCAACATCAGATAGGGAAAGGACAGCTCATCGGTCAGGCGCGGGGTCAGCGCGTGACCGGCCAGATGGTTCACCCCGATCAGGGGCAGGCCGGCGCCCGCCGCGATCCCCTTGGCGCACATCACCCCCGACAGAACACCGCCGATCAGCCCCGGCCCGGCGGTCACGGCCACGGCGTCGAGCTGCGACAGCGCGATGCCGGCCTGCTCCAGCGCCTGCTCGACGCAGATATCCAGTTTTTCGGTATGGGCGCGGGCGGCGATTTCCGGCACGACCCCGCCGTAATCGGCATGCAGCGCGGTCTGCCCGGCCACGACCGAGGCCAGAATTTCGGGCGCCTGGCCGGGCGTGTGACGCAGCACCGCGGCGGCGGTGTCGTCGCAGCTGCTTTCCAGCCCAAGGATGATCAATGTGTCGGCCATGGCTCTGTCGTTGCGCGGGGTTCCATGGGCAGGTAACACCGGGGAAGGTTCCAGACAATCCCGGCAGGTTTTCGTGCGCACGGACCAGATGACTCTTTTGCTGACCCGGCCCGGTGCCCAGGGCGAACGCTTTGCGCGGGATTTCGCGGCGCGATTCGGCGGCGGCATCCGGGTGATCCTGTCGCCCCTTCAGCGGATCGCGCCCCGTGCGGTGGTGCCGGATCTGGCGGGCGTGACCGGGTTGATCTTCACCTCGGCCAATGCGGTGACATGTTTTGCCGATCTTTGCGCAGACCGGCGATTCCCCGCCTATTGTGTCGGCGCGCGTACCGCGCAGGCGGCGCGGCAGATCGGGCTGGATGCGGTCGAATGCGGGCCGGATGCGGCCGGACTGGTGGTCAGCCTCAGCGCGCAAAATCCCGGCGGGCGGTTGCTGCATCTGCGCGGTGCCCACGCGCGCGGTGCGGTGGCCGAAACCCTGACCAAAGCGGGCCAGCCGTGCGACGATCTGGTGGTTTACGACCAGATTTCGCAGAAATTGAGCCTGCCCGCGCGACAGGCGCTGGCCGGAACGGCGCCGGTTCTGCTGCCGCTGTTTTCGCCTCGAAGTGCCACGCTGATGGCCCAGGCGGCGCAGGGGGCCCCCGCGCCACTGGCCCTTGCCGCCCTCAGCCCGGCGGTGCGCGAGGCCTGGACCGGCCCGACCCCGATTGCCGACGCGCTGGCCGCCCGTCCCGATACCCCCGCGATGCTGGATGCGCTGTCCCGTCTTATTGACGCAGTCCTGCGCCTTGAGGGTGGGCGGCGGCCAAGCTAAGCTGCCCACGACGCGGCCGGGCGCTGCGGTTTGTTTTGGCATTAAAGCAGGGTGGAGCTTCGTGACGAATTCCAGCAAAACGACCGAGACCGAAACAAGCGATACAGCACCGGAGGCGGAAGATCAGACCCCCGAAGCGGTGCTCGGCGCGGAAATCCCGGACGAGACATCCGAAGCCGAAGACGCGGCAGACCTGCCCGAGGAGGAGCCACAGGTCGCGGAGCCGAGTTTCGAGGAAATCCCCGAACCCGAACCGATCCCCGCGTCAGCGCCAAAACGGCGCGGCGGCTTTCTGGGCATGTTCGCGGGCACCTTGACCGGCGGTATCCTTGCGGCGGTCCTTGGTTTCGCGGCGGCGCAGTATCTGGGCCCCGATGCCTGGCCATTCGGCAAATCGAAGGGCGAAGAGACCGCCGCGCTGATTGCGGCCCAAAATCAGCAGATCGACACGCTGACCATGCAACTGACCGAACTGAAGGGCATTGTCGCGGCTCGGGCCGAGGTTGACGTGACCCCGCAGCTGAACGCGCTGCAAGACAGCGTCACCGCCGAAATCGGCGCTGTGTCGGGGCAAATCGACAGTGTCGCTGCGGATTTGCAGGCGGTGGATACCCGTCTGACCGAGATCGAAAAGCGCCCGATCGCGGCGGGCGCCGATATTTCCGGCGCTGTCGCCGCCTATGAAAAAGAGCTGGACGCGATGCGCAACGAACTGGCCGCCCAACGCGCGCATAACGACGAGCTTGGGGCAAAGGTGGCCGCCGCCGCCGATGCCGCCACGGCCGAGATCGCCGCCGCCGCCACCCACGCCAAACAGCTGGAGGCCCGCGCCGCGATGATGCGCATCATGGCCGCGCTGGAGGCCGGAGGCGGGTTTGCCTCGGCCCTCGACAGTCTTGGCGATGCCGAGGTTCCCGCCGCGCTGGTCGAGAACGCGCAAACCGGCGTGCCGACCCTGACCATGTTGCAGGCCGCATTCACCGACCCCGCCCGCGCCGCGCTGGCCGCATCGCTGCGGGCCAGGGCAGGCGATAACGCGGGCGACCGGATGAGCGCGTTCCTGCGCACGCAGATCGGCGCACGTTCGCTGACCCCGCGCGAAGGCGACGATCCCGACGCCATCCTGTCGCGTGCCGAAGCGGCGGTGCAGGCGGGCGATCTGGATGCCGCGCTGACCGAGATTGCCGCGCTTCCCGATGCGGGGCAGGCGGAAATGGCGGATTGGGTCGCGCAGGCCCGGACCCGTCTTGATGCCCTGGCCGCCGCCGATACGCTTGCCGCAAGCCTGACCCTGAACTGAGGAGAGCGTGATGCTCTGGTCCCTGCTGAAGATCCTGCTTTTCGTGGTGATAGTTGCCGCCCTGACCATCGGGGCGGGGCTGCTGATGGAAAGCGAGGCCGGCTTGCGCGTGGCCTTTGCCGGGTGGGAATTCACCCTCGGCCCGCTTCAGGCGATCATCGTGGCGCTGTTGTTGCTGGTGCTGGTCTGGCTGCTGCTGCTGCTGGCCGGGTTTCTGGTGGCGGTGATCAAATTCGTGCTGGGCGATGAAACCGCGATCTCGCGCTATTTCAGCCGCAACCGCGAACGGCGCGGCTTCAAGGCGCTGGCCGACGGGATGATGGCGCTGGCTTCGGGCGATGGGCGCGAGGCGATCACCAGGGCCGCAAAGGCCGAGCGGCTGCTGCACCGGCCCGAACTGACCAACCTGTTGACCGCGCAGGCGGCCGAACTGGCCGGCGACCGCAAGAAGGCGGAAGAGACCTACAAGCTGCTGCTACAGGACGAGCGTACGCGGTTCGTCGGGGTTCGCGGCCTGATGAAGCAAAAGCTGGCCGCGGGCGACACCGGCACCGCGCTGAAGCTGGCCGAAAAGGCGTTCGCGTTGAAACCGGGCCATGAGGAAGTTCAGGACATTCTGCTGAAGCTTCAGGCCGAGCAGGCCGATTGGGTGGGCGCGCGCAAGACGCTGAACGCCAAGCTGAAACACGGCGCCCTGCCGCGCGATGTGCACAAGCGCCGCGATGCGGTTCTGGCCCTGTCCGAAGCGCGCGACGTGCTGGACGAGGGCAAATCGATCGAGGCGCGCGAAGCCGCGGTCGAGGCCAACCGCCTGTCGCCCGATCTGATCCCGGCGGCGGTGATGGCGGCGCGCAGCTATATCGAGCAGGACAAGCCCCGCTTTGCCACCCGCGTGCTGAAAAAAGCGTGGGAGGTGCAGCCGCACCCCGATCTTGCCACCGCCTTTGCCGAGATCAAGCCGGATGAAACCCCGGCCGAGCGTTTGAAACGTTTTCGCACCCTGACCGCGCTGGCCCCCGATCATCCCGAAACCCGGATGCTGCTGGCCGAGCTGAACATCGCGGCCGAGGATTTCCCGGCCGCCCGCACCGTGCTGGGCGATCTGGCCGAGGTTGACCCGACCGCGCGCTCCCTGACCCTGATGGCGGCGGTCGAGCGGGGCCAGGGTGCGGATGACAGCGTGGTGCGTGGCTGGCTGACCCGCGCGCTGACCGCTTCGCGCGGGCCGCAGTGGATCTGCGACAATTGCGGCACCGCGCACGGCGCCTGGGGGCCGGTCTGCGCCCAGTGCGGCAGCTTCGATACCCTGTCGTGGAAGACCGCCCCGGCGGGCGCGCTGACGATGCCGCATTCAACGGAAATGCTGCCGCTGATCGTGGGCGCCATCGCCGATCAAGCCGCCAAGGCGGAGGAACCAGCCCCCGAACCTCCGGCCGAAGCCGAGGTCGTGGATATCACCGGGGCCCCCGGGGAAACCCCGGTGACACAGGACGCGCCAGTAGAAGACGCCGAAGAGGTGAAAGCCGCAAATTAGGGCTACACACTTTGGGCAGAGGGTGCTAAGGACCGCGCCACCAAGCCGCTGTAGCTCAGATGGTAGAGCACGTCATTCGTAATGATGGGGTCGGGGGTTCGAGTCCCTTCAGCGGCACCACTTTCCCAAGTATAGTTCTGAAACGTCGACAGTTTTGCAGGCGCCATGCCCGGCGGTCCCGCGCGTGGGGGCGTGGCTGAACTTGAAGGAATAGAAGAAGTGACCCCGGTCAGGCCGGGGTGATCAGATCCGCGCTGGCAAGCTTTGGGTTTCAGGTCAGGGAGCGGCTGGCAAGCGCCCCCCGTTGCCATCAGCCCTTGCGATGAATCTGGAACGGCGCCCAGGATTGGCTGACCGGCATTACCTCTAGGCTGTTGATATTGATATGCGGCGGTTGGGTGGCGACCCAAAAGATCGTTCCGGCAATATCATCGGGTTGAATCGGATCGGCGCCGCCATAAAGCGCGTCATAGGCGTCCTGGCTGCCCTTGGTCCGCACCATGGTGAATTCGCTTTCGCACAGGCCCGGCTCGATCGAGGTGACGCGCACCCCGGTGCCGTGCAGATCGGACCGCAGCCCAAGCGAGAACTGGCGCACGAATGCCTTGGTGCCGCCATAGACATTGCCGCCCGGATAGGGGTAATGCGCCGCGACCGAAGACAGGTTGACGATCATTCCCTTGCGCGCGACCAGGCCGGGCAGCATCAGATCGGTGATCGTGACCAGCCCGGTGATGTTGGTGTCGATCATCTGTTTCCAGTCGGCCAGATCGGTCTTCGGCGCGGGGGCCGTGCCCAGGGCCAGGCCGGCATTGTTTACCAATACGTCGATGTCGCGGAACCCCTGGGGCAGCGCGTCAAGCGCGGCGCGGGTGGCGGCCTCGTCCATGATGTCGAAGGCGGCGGGGCAGAAGGCATCGCCCAACTCGTCTTGCAGCGCGCTCAGGCGTTCGGCGCGCCGGCCGGTTCCCACGACCTTCCAGCCGCCCTGAACAAAGCGCCGCGCGGTGGCCGCGCCAAAGCCTGCGGTCGCGCCCGTGATCAATACCGTGCCAGTCATCTGCCGGTTCCCCCTTTTGATATGCCTATTGGCGGGATTTGAAGCCCCTCCCGCCCCGATTGGCAAGGGGGAGGGGCCACTGGCACCTATCTTTCCAGCGGCTGGTCGGATTTGCGGAACAGCCGCGTCACGATGACATAGAACAGCGGCACGAAGATCACGCCCAGTACGGTGCCCGAAATCGTGCCCGCGAATACGCCCGAGCCGATCGCGTTACGCCCGCCGGACCCGGCGCCGGTGCTCAGTACCAGCGGCAGAACGCCCAGCGAGAATGCCATCGAGGTCATGATGATCGGCCGGAACCGCTGCCGCGCGGCCTCTTTCACCGCGTCGAACAGTGGCTCGCCGTCCTCATATCTTTCGCGCGCGAATTCGACGATCAGAATGGCGTTCTTGCCGGTCAGGCCGACCACGGTCAGCAGGCCGACCTGAAAGAACACGCCGTTGTCGAAGCCGCCCAGCCAGGCCCCGGCAAGCGCGCCGATCACACCCACCGGCATGACGAACATCACCGCGAACGGAATTGCCCAGCTTTCGTACAGCGCGGCCAGGCACAGGAACACCGCCGCCAGCGACAGCGCATAGAGCATGGGCGCCTGATCGCCCGAATCGCGCTCTTCCAGCGACAGGCCGGTCCAGGCGATGGCGAAGCCGGGCGGCAGTTGTCCGGCCAGGCGTTCCATCTCGGCCATGGCTTCGCCGGTGGACACGCCGGTGGCGGGGCTGCCCTGAATCTGCATCGCGGGCACACTGTTATAGCGGGTCAGGCCCTGCGGCCCGTATTGCCAGTTGCCGGCGGCGAAGTTGGAGAACGGCACCAGCCCGCCGCTGGCATTGCGCACCCGCCAGCGTTCGACGTCGGACGGGGCCGAGCGGGCGAACGCTTCGCCCTGAACATAGACGCGCTTGATCCGGCCGCGATCCAGAAAGTCGTTCACATAGCGACCGGCCCAGGCGATCGACAACAGATCGCCGACATCCGAGGCCGACACCCCGACAGCCCCGGCGGCGCGCCAGTCGATATCGAGGTTGAACTGCGACGCATCCTCCAGCCCATTGGGGCGGGCCGAGGCGATCAGCGGGCTTTGCGCCGCCATGCCCAGCAGCATGTTGCGCGCTTCCAGCAGTTGGTCGTGCGTCTGTCCGTTGCGGGCCTGAAGGTAGAAATCGAAGCCACTGACGTTGCCAAGTTCGATCACCGCGGGCGGCACGATCGGGAATACCAGCGCATCCTGCACCTGGCTGAACGCGCCATACGCCCGTCCGGCCACGGCCTGAACGCTTTGCGAGGGGTCGGGGCGCTCCGCCCAGTCCTTCATCCTGACGAAGGCAAGGCCCATGTTCTGCCCCTGACCGGCAAAGCTGAAGCCGACCACGCCGAAAACGGATTCCACATTCTCTGCCTCGGTGACAAGGAAATGGTTCTCGACCGTTTCGACCACTTTCTGCGTCCGTTCGGTGGTGGCGCCGGAAGGGGCCTGGATCAGCGTCAGCAGGATGCCCTGATCCTCGTCGGGCAGAAAGCCGGTGGGCGTTTTCACGAACATCCAGCCCATGGCGACGACGATTGCGACATAGACCAGCAACACCCGGAACGGGCGGCGGATGATCCAGCCCACCGATCCGGCATAGCCGCCCAGCACCTTGTCGAAGCCCTTGTTGAACCAGCCAAAGGGGCCGCGCGCGGCGTGATGGGCATCCTTGTTGCGCAGCAATGTCGCACACAGGGCGGGGGTCAGCGTCATCGCCACCAGCACCGACAGCCCCATCGCCGAAATGATGGTGATGGCGAATTGCTGATAGATCACCCCGGTCGAGCCGCCGAAGAACGCCATCGGCACGAACACCGCCGACAGAACCAGGGCGATGCCGATCAGGGCACCGGTGATCTGGTCCATGGATTTGCGGGTGGCCTCTTTCGGGCTCAACCCTTCCTCCTCCATGATCCGTTCGACGTTTTCCACCACCACGATGGCGTCATCCACCAGCAGGCCGATGGCCAGAACCATGGCCAGCATGGTCAGCGTGTTGATGCTGAATCCGGCCAGCCCCAGAATGCCGAACGTGCCCAACAGCACGACGGGAACCGCCAGGGTGGGGATCAGCGTCGCCCGGACGTTCTGAAGGAACAGAAGCATCACCAGGAACACCAGAACGATCGCCTCGAACAGGGTTTTCACCACCTCGTGGATCGAAATCTCGACGAAGGGCGTGGTGTCATAGGGGATGACGTAGCTGACATTTTCCGGGAAGAAATGCGAGAATTCCTCGATCCGTTCCTTGACCAGCTCGGCGGTGTCCAGCGCGTTGGCGCCCGAGGCAAGGCGGATCGCCATCCCGGCCGAGGGCTTGCCGCCATAGCGCGCGAGGGTGCTGTAGTTCTCGGCCCCGATCTCGACCCGGGCGACGTCTTTCAGCAGCACAAGCCCGCCATCGGTTTCGGCGCGCAGCACGATCTGTTCGAAATCCTCCGGCGTGCTCAGCAGCGACTGGGCGGTGATCGTCGCATTCAACTGCTGGCCCTCGACCGCGGGGCGGTCGCCGAACGCCCCGGCCGAGACCTGCGCGTTCTGCTGCGAGACAGAGTTGACCACATCGGTGGGCGTCATCTCATACGCTGCCAGCTTGGCTGGATCGAGCCAGATCCGCATGGCATATTTGGCGCCGAAGATCTGCACCTCGCCCACGCCTTCGATCCGGCTGAATTCCTCTACCAGGTTCGAGTTCATGTAGTCGGCCAGGTCGACCTGCTCCAGCGTACCATCGTCAGAGATCAGCGCGATCACCATCAGGAAGCTGGCCGAGGATTTCTGCACCGTCACGCCAAGGCGCTGCACGGTTTCAGGCAGCAGCGCCGTGGCCTGGGCCAGTTTGTTCTGGACCTGAACCTGGGCGATGTCGGGATCGGTGCCGGTCTCGAAGGTCAGCGTGATCGAAGAACTGCCCGCCGAGGTCGAGCTGGAGCTGAGATAGCGCAGCCCGTCCAGGCCGGTCATCTGCTGCTCGATCACCTGGGTGACCGTATTGGCCACCGTATCGGCCGAGGCGCCGGGATAGTTGGCCCGGATCGCGACCGAAGGCGGCGCAATCTGTGGGTATTGCGCAATCGGCAACGTCAGGATCGACAAAAGGCCGATCCCCATGATGATGATTGAAACAACCCAAGCAAAGACAGGCCGGTCGATGAAGTAGCGTGCCATCCGTGGCTCTCCCGCTGATTAGGTTCAGTCTTGCGGCGCGGCGGCCGCCTGGCGTTCCTGCGGCGCGACCACAGCGTCGGGGCGTATTTTCTGCAACCCTTCCACGATGATCCGGTCGCCATCCTCCAGCCCCTCGCTGACGATCCAATAGGGGCCGCGGTCCCGTACGACGGTCAGCATGCGCTGTTCGACGACGTTATCCGCGTTCACCACCATGGCAATGGGATTGCCGCGCCGGTCCCGGGTCACGCCTTCCTGCGGCGCAAGGATGGTATCCTTGATGACGCCCTGGGGCATCTCGACCTGCACATACATGCCCGGCAGAAGCAGCCGGTCGGGATTGGGAAACTCCATCCGCAGCACCACGACGCCGGTCAGTTCGTTCACATGGGATTCGGCGGCGGTCAGTTCGCCGGTATGCTCATAGGGGTTGCCGTCGGCCAGGGTCAGAACCACGGTGCGGTCGGCATCGCCAAGTTGTTCGTCGGTATGGCCGCGCCGCCAGCGGATCAGTTCGGCGGCCGATTGGGTGACGTCCACCAGCACCGGATCCAGTTCGCGGATCACGGCCAGCGGTTCGGCCTGCCCGGCGGTGACCAGCGCGCCCTGGGTCGTCAGCGACCGGCCGATGCTGCCCGAAAGCTGGGCGCGGATCGTCGTGCGGTCCAGGTCGATCTCTGCGGATTGAAGCTGGGCTTCCGCGACCTGAAGGGCGGCGGCGGCGGCATCGCGGGCGGCAATCGCGTCATCGACATTCTGCTGGCTGGCCACGTTGCGGCCCAACAGGGCCTCGACCCGGTCGGCCTCTTTTTCGGTGGCGCTGATGGTGGCCTGCGCCTGGGCCACGGCGGCCCGCGCCGCGGCGACCTGTGCCTCGTAGGTGGCCGAGTCGACCCGGTAAAGCGCATCGCCCACCGTCACGTCGCTGCCCTCTTCGAACAGCCGTTCGGTGATGATGCCGGCGACCTGGGGCCGCACTTCGGCCACGCCAGAGGCGACAACGCGTCCCGGCAGGGTCGCGGTAAGGGTGGCATCCTGGGATTTGAGCGTGACGACAGTCACGGGGATTGCCGGCGGGGCCTCCTGCGCCACGGCCTGACCGGCGAAGCCGCCGACCAATGACAGGGGGAGGATGAGCTTTGCAAAAAACGCTGCCCGGACTAGCGCCATGTTCCGTCTCCTGAATTCTGTGGGGGCCTGAAAAGCATCCGCGGCCGGCCTGACCCATTGGGTAACTTCTTTGAATCTATATGGGCCGGAGAATTCTGGCACAAGCCAAATAAAACAATTCTGTTTAGATGTGCCGGGACGTTTCCGGCGGGTGATGCGGTGGCAAATGCTTTACCGCGTTGTATCCGGGCGCGAAGCGCGCGCCGCGGGGCTGGCGTGTGCCATGGCCGATCCCACCGTCGCCGCCTGGCGCGCGACCGGAAAGGTTAGCGTGCTTCTGCCTCGGCGGCGGCGTCATCCATGCGTTTGGCAAGTTCGGCATCCACCGGGTTCATGAAGGCCACGCCGTACAGCCCGATCAGGACCACGGTCATCACCGACGCGCCGATCGTCACCCGCCTGGTCTTGAGATGTGCCCAAAGCGGCCGGCGGTTCAGATAGATATGCAGAACCGAGGTGATCGACAGCAAAATGCCGAACAGCTTGTGCACCGGGTGCATCTGCATCGTGAAGGATGGCCGTTCGACGATCAGCGTCATCAGACCCGATGACACCACCGCGACGATGGAAATCAGCATCAGCATGGCGATATATTTGCGAAACATGGGGCACCTCGAATATTTGCAATCCGGATTCTGCGTCGCAGCGAGCCCCGCCCGGGTCAAGCCGGATTGTACCGTCGCCGCCGCCGTTCCGGGCCAAATTGCATTCAAGCCCACGGATATACATCGCAGGTTTATGGCTTTGCCCCGCCCTTTGCCGCCGCCGGTCAGTCGGCCAGAAACTCCCGCACCGCGGTTAGTTCGGTATCGCGGATTTCATGGCCGCCGGGATGCCAGTCCCCTGTCACGGCCGCGCCCTGTTCGGAATAATATTCAATCAGAGCCCCGGTTATCGGTGCGGGGCAGATCGGATCGCGCCGCCCGGCGGTGATCAGAACGCGCCGCCCGGTCAGGCCGGGCTGCGGCGCGGGTGGCCACGGGATCAGCGGATGCATCAGGATCAGATCGTCGAAAAGGCCGGGATGCAGGAAACTGACCGCAGCCAGGATATTCGCGCCGTTGGAATAGCCCAGCCCGATGGTGCGCGCGGGCTGGGCCCTGGTCTTTGCCGTCGTCACGAACGCGGCCATGGCCGCAACCCGCTGTGCCAGATCGGCCATGTCATAGTTCCCTTCGGCGCGGCGCCGGAAAAAGCGCAGCGCGCCGGCCTCGGACACATCCCCGCGTGGCGAAATCACCGTGGCCCCTGGTATCAACTCCTGGCCGAAACCGTGAAACTGGGTCTCGTTCCCGCCGGTGCCGTGAAAGGTGAAGATCAGCGGGCTGCCGGGCGCACCGGGGGTGGTTTGGGTGAAATAGTCACTCATCTTGGGATCAATCCTCGATCGGGGTCAGGTATTTCTGTTCCAGAACCGGGCGCAGATGCGCGTGCTGCGCGGGCAGTTTCAGCGCTTCGCCCAGATGCGCGCTGTCTTCGTCGCGGTCAAACCCGGGCTCGTTGGTGGCGATCTCGAACAGCACGCCGCCGGGGGTGCGGAAATAGATCGCCCAGAAATAATCCCGGTCGATCACCGGCGTCACGTCATAGCCCGTGTCCATCAGCGCGCGGCGCACCTCCAGCTGCTTTGCGCGATCCTCGACGGCGAAGGCGATATGGTGCACCGATCCGGCGCCCTGACCCGCCGGCGGGGCGTTGACGGTTTCGATGTCGATTACATCGGCGCCGTTGCCATCCGGCACCGCAAACCGGGTGATCGCGCCTTGGCGGTCGATCTGCTCGAACCCCATGAATTTCAGCAATTCGGCAGAGGCGCCCGCGTCCGCCAGACGCATGGCGGCGGAATGGAAACCGTGGATCGCCATGTCTTCGCCGACGCCGTTGCCGGTCCAGGGGGTGCGGGTATCCTCGCCCTCGATCAGCGCCAGGCCATCGCCGTCGGGGCCGCGAAACAAGAGCCTGTTCTGGCCAAAACGGCTGTCTTGCGACAGGCCGGAGATGTCGAAACCGGCAAGCCGCGCCCGCCATGCGGGCAGGCTGCCTTTGGGCACGGTGAAGGCGGTGACAGAAACCTCGCCGGTGCCCGCCCGGCCGCGCCGCGCCCCTTCGAAGGGAAAATAGGTCATGACCGACCCCGGCGTGCCCATCGCGTCGCCGTAATACAGGTGATAGACCTGCGGCGCGTCGAAATTCACGGTTTTCTTCACCCGGCGCAGGCCCAGAACCTTGGTGAAGAAATCATTGTTGTCTTGCGCGGCGCTGGCCAGCGCGGTGACATGGTGCAGACCTTTGATCTGATCGAGCATGGGGGCCTCCTTTTTCCGGGGCGATATTGCAAACGTGGTTGCGTCATATGTCGTGGCTCTGTTCCATAGGGAAACCCCGGCAGGATCACGGGGTCTGTGCAAATCTGCACGAAGGGGAGGGGACAATGGAATTCGACTATATCGTCGTGGGGGCGGGATCGGCCGGCTGCGTGTTGGCCAACCGCCTGAGCCGCAAGGCCAGGGTCCTGTTGCTGGAGGCAGGCGGCAAGGACAACTATCATTGGATCCATATCCCCATCGGCTATCTTTACTGCATCGGCAATCCGCGCACCGACTGGGGGTTCAGCACGGCCCCGGATCCGGGGCTGAACGGGCGCAGCCTGCTGTATCCGCGCGGGCGGGTGCTGGGCGGCTGTTCGTCGATCAACGGGATGCTCTATCTGCGCGGGCAGGCGGCGGATTACGATCACTGGCGGCAGTTGGGTAATACCGGCTGGGGTTGGGACGATGTGCTGCCCTATTTCAAGGCGTCCGAGGATTACTTTGCCGGTGCGGACGACGCCCATGGCGCGGGCGGCGAATGGCGGGTGGAAAACCAGCGGCTGCGCTGGGGGGTGCTGGACGATTTCATGGCCGCCTGCGTGGCCGAAGGCATCCCGCAGACGGATGATTTCAACCGGGGCGACAATGAGGGCGTCGGCTATTTCAAGGTGAATCAGAAACGCGGCTGGCGCTGGAGCAGCGCCAAGGGCTTTCTGCATCCGGTGAAGGACCGGATGACGGTGGAAACCCACGCCCAGGCCGAAAGGATCCTGATTGAAAACGGCCGGGCAGTGGGCGTGCGATACCGCCAGAACGGCCAGATCAAGGAGGCGCGCGCGCGGGCCGAGGTGGTGCTGGCCGCCGGCGCGATCGGCTCGCCACACTTGCTGCAACTGTCAGGCATCGGGCCGGGGGCCCTGTTGCAGCAACACGGGATCGAGGTGCTGCATGAGGTGCCCGGCATCGGTCAGAACCTGCAGGACCATTTGCAGGTGCGCTGCGCCTATAAGATGCACGGGGCCAAGACCCTGAACACGATGGCCGCGACCCTGTTCGGCAAGGCGAAAATCAGTCTCGAATACGCCTTGAAACGCTCGGGCCCGATGTCGATGGCGCCGTCGCAACTGGGGGCGTTCGCACGCTCTTCGCCCGATATGGCGACGCCCGATCTGGAATATCACGTCCAGCCCCTGTCGCTGGAGGCATTCGGCGGCGATCTGCACCCGTTCGATGCGATCACCGCAAGCGTGTGCAATCTGCGCCCCGACAGCCGCGGCCATGTGCAGATCACCTCGGCCGATCCCAGGGCGGCGCCCGAAATTATGCCGAACTACCTGTCGGCACCGCGCGATCGCCGGGTCGCGGCCGAGGCCATTCGCCTGACCCGCCGGATCATGGCGCAGGACCCCATGGCGAAATACGCGCCTGAAGAGTTCAAACCCGGACCCGACTACGAAAACGACACCGATCTGGCCAAGGCCGCGGGCGACATCGCCACCACGATCTTTCACCCCGTGGGCACGGTACGCATGGGCGCCGACGCGGCCGCGCCGCTGGATCCGCAACTTCGGATGCGCGGAATCGGCGGGTTGCGGGTGGCCGATGCCAGCGTCATGCCCACCATCACCAGCGGCAACACCAATTCGCCCACGATCATGATCGCCGAAAAGGCCGCCGCCATGATTCTGGCGCAATAGCGCGCATTTTAAAGGTTAAGCCCGTGTTCACGCCTGGCTGCTATCGCTGGCCTTGGGTGAATACGAGGTGGTGAAATGAGCGCATCAGGCAATGCGCCAGTCATCATCAAGCGAAAGAAGGTTGTCGCCGGTGACGGGCACCACGGTGGGGCGTGGAAAGTGGCCTATGCCGACTTCGTGACTGCGATGATGGCCTTCTTCATGCTGATGTGGCTGCTGAACGCGACGACGGAAAAACAACGCAAGGGGATCGCGGATTACTTCAACCCGACGATTCCGGTGAACCGTATCTCTGGCGGGGGCGAAGGGGCCTTTGGCGGTGAAAGCATCTTTTCCGAACAGATTCTGGCACAAAACGGCACCGGCGCCACCGACAAGCGTGCCACCAGCGAACGCCAGGCGCGCGGGCAAAGCGGGGCCGAAGCCGCGGCCGCGTTGCAGCAGGTCGAACAGATGCTGCGCGAACGCGGCGGCGAAAGCATGGTGGGCGACGAAATTCTGCGCCATGTCGTGACCCGCGTTACCGACGAGGGCCTGATCGTGGAGCTGTTCGACCGCCCCGGCAGCCCGCTGTTCGAGGAGGGCAGCGCCCGCCCGACGCCGATGATGGTCGACCTGACGGCGATGATCACGGATGTGTTCGATCTGGCTCAGAACCAGGTGGCGATTGGTGGCCATACCCGGGCGCATCCACGGGTTCTGATCGAGGATCCGGCCTGGGATCTGTCCACCCGCCGCGCCCAGGCGGCGCGCGGGATGATGGAGGCCGCCGGCCTGCCGCCCGCGCGGGTGCAGCGCGTCACCGGCCATGCCGACCGCAGCCCGGTCGCGCGCGACCCGATGGCGGTGCGCAACAACCGGCTGGAACTGGTGCTGCTGCGCGCTGGCCCGTGACGCGGCAAAGTCTGTCGCATTTTACCTATTAGCGCCCTGTTAAGCGCGGCCCTGTAACGCTTGGTTCAGACAAGGGGTCGAAGCAGCAGAAAGGCGCTACCCATGACCATATCCTCCTCGCTCAATGCCGGTGTGGCCGGGCTCAATGCCAATGCTACCCGTCTGGCCACGATTTCAGACAATATCGCGAATTCGTCTACCTATGGCTATAAACGCTCGGATACCGAATTTCATTCGATGGTGATCGACGGGTCCGGTGGCTATGCCGCGGGCGGTGTGCGTTCGACCACCCACCGCATGATCGACGAAAGCGGGCCGCTGATTCCGACCAGCAACCCGACCGATATCGCGATCAGCGGGCGCGGCATGATCCCGGTGACGGATTCCGCCTCGGTGAACAGTGGCGGCACGATGCCGATGTATCTGATGACCACGGGGTCGTTCTATCCGGACGAAAACGGTGTGCTGACCACCAGCACCGGCATGGTTCTGATGGGCTGGCCGGCAGAGGCCGACGGCAGTGTGCCGACCTATCCGCGCGACACGATCGACGGGCTGGAACCGGTCCAGATCGACGTCAACCAGTTCGCCGGCGATCCCACGACACAGATGGAACTGGGGGTCAACCTGCCCGCCACCGCGACAGAGGTCGGTGCCTCGGGCGACCCGCTGGATCTGTCGATCGAATATTTCGGCAATCTTGGTACCTCCGAAACCCTGACCGTCAGCTTTATACCGACGATCCCGGCCAGCGGCTCGTCGAATGAATGGACCATGACCATCGCCGATTCCGCATCCGGCGGGGCGACGGTGGGCGAATATGTCCTGACCTTCGACGACAGCCGGGCCGATGGCGGGACGCTGGCCTCGGTCACCACGATTTCGGGCGGGGCCTATGACGATATCAACGGCACCCTGACCGTTGATGTGGACGGCGGCCCGATGGAAATCACCATCGGCAGCCTGGGCGACCCGGCGGGGCTCACTCAACTTTCCGACAGTTTCGCGCCGACCTCGATCACCAAGAACGGCTCGCCGGTGGGGAATCTGACCTCGGTCGAGATCGATGAAAACGGATTCGTGCACGGAATCTACGACACCGGGTTCACGCGCACGATCTATCAGATCCCGCTGGTCGATGTGCCCAACCCGAACGGGCTGATCGCGCTTAGCAACCAAGCCTATCAGGTCTCGCCCGACAGTGGCGCATTCTTCCTGTGGGATGCCGGCGACGGCCCGACCGGCAGCGTTGTCGGCTACGCGCGCGAGGAATCGGCGACCGACGTGGCTGCCGAACTGACCCAGCTGATCCAGACCCAGCGGGCCTATTCCTCGAACGCGAAGATTATCCAGACGGTGGATGAGATGCTGCAGGAAACCACCAATATCAAGCGCTGACACAACGCGGGTTAGGATCTTGCCATGAGCATTTCGGGCTCTTTGTCCAATGCGCTGTCCGGGCTGACCGCCAGCGCCCGCGCGGCCGAGGTGGTGTCGGCCAATGTGGCCAATGCCCTGACGGATGGCTACGGCCGCCGGGTGTTGGAAACCTCGTCGCAATCGGTCGGCGGCACTGGTGCCGGGGTGCAGATCGACGGTGTGCGCCGGGATGTGGACCGGATCGTGTTGGCCGATCGCCGTCTGTCGGACGCCGCCAGCGGACGGGCCGATCAAAAAGCGGCCTTTTACGTCACGCTCGAGGCTTTGGTCGGCCTGCCCGAAAGCGAGGCGTCGCTGAACGGGCGTATCGCCGCGTTCGAAAGCGCGCTGACCGAAGCGGCCAGCAGGCCTGATTCCGACGCGCGGTTGGCGCAGGTTGCCGACACGGCCGGCGCGTTACAGCAACAGTTCGCCGCCATTTCGGGCGGAATTCAGGACCAGCGGATGGCGGCGGACCGCCAGATCGGCACACAGGTGGACATGCTGAACGACCGGCTGGCCAAGATAGCCGATCTGAACGGCGAGATCCGCCTGCATCAAGGCGCGGGCCACGACGCGACGGCGTTGATGGATCAGCGCCAGATCCTGGTCGACGACATCGCCGGTATCGTGCCTTTGCAGGTGATGCAGCGCGATCACGGGCAGATCGCGCTTTATACCACCACCGGCGCCACCCTGCTGGAGGGTAAACCGGGGGTCTTCGGCTTTGCCGAAACCGGCACGATTGTGCCTGAAATGACCCTTGGTTCCGGCGCGCTGTCAGGGCTGACCCTGAACGGTCAGCCGGTTTCGACCGAAGGCGCCCATTCCCCGATCGCCGGGGGCAGTCTGGCCGCCCTGTTCGATCAGCGCGACGTCTGGGCCGCCGATGCGCAGGCAGAGCTGGACGCGGTCGCCCGCGATCTGATCGAACGGTTTCAGCAACCGGGGCTGGACCCGAGCCAGCCCCCCGGCGCGGCGGGCCTGTTCACCGATGGGGGCCTTGCGTTCAATCCCGCGAACGAGACCGGGCTGTCCGCCCGCTTGGCGTTGAACCCGGTGGTTGACCCGGCGCAGGGCGGCGATCTGTGGCACCTGCGCGCGGGCCTGGGCGCAACCGATCCCGGAAATGCGGGCGATGCCACGTTGCTGAACGCCTTTGCCGACGCATTGGCCGAAAGCCGCGCGCCGGCCTCGGGCCGGTTTTCCGGGGCGGCGCGTAGCACATCAAGCCTTGCGTCAGAGTACCTGTCCTTCGTGGCCAGCACCCGACAGGGGGCCGAGGCCGATCAAAGCTATGCCCATGCCAAGGGGGAGGCGCTGCGCGCCGCCGAACTCGCTGGTGGGGTCGATACCGATCAGGAACTGCAAAACCTGCTGATGATCGAAAACGCCTATGCCGCGAATGCCCGTGTCGTGCAGACCATCGACGATTTGATTCAAACCCTGCTGAGTATCTGACCATGATGACCTCTCTCACGACCGGCGATCTGGCGCAGAGCTTCCATTTGCGCCGTCACAACCAAACCCTGAAAACGCAACTCGATACCTTGGTGCAGGAGATCGCGACCGGCCAGACCGCCGATCAGGGCGCACGGCTTTCGGGCGATTTCATGCCGCTTTCCGCGATCGAGCGCAGCCTGACCGCCCTCGATGCCTACAAAACCACAACGGCCGAGGCGGCGCTGATGACGCAGGCGATGCAGGTCAGTCTCGACAATCTGGCCGGGGCCGCCGATCAGGTGACGCCCGCGCTGCTGCTGGCTGGCGGCGCGCCCGAGGCGACGCTGCTTGCGACCACCGGCGCCGATGCGCTGGGCAAGCTGGAACAGGCCGTCGCGGCGCTGAATGGTGCGGTTACGGGGCGCGCGCTGTTTTCCGGCGCGGCCACGGATACGCGGGCGCTGGCCCCGGCCGACGTGATGATGGCAGAGCTGAAAACCCTCATCGCCGTGGAAACCACGCCGGGCGGCGTGATGGCGGCGGTCGCGGCGTGGTTCGACACGCCCGGCGGCGGGTTCGAGACGGCGATCTATGGCGGCGCCGACACGGCGGCGGGGCCCATGCGGCTGGCCGAGGGGCAGACCCTTTCGCTGGACGTCACCGCCGCCGACCCGGCATTGCGCGATGTCCTGCGCGGGCTGGCGACGGCGGCGCTGTTGGCCGACGAGGCCACGCTGGGCGGCGATGTGGATGCGCGTGCCGGGCTGGCGCTTATGGCGGGCGAGCATCTGCTGACGGCCGAGGGGGCGCTGTCCACCCTGCAGGCCGAGGTTGGCACGGCACAAAACCGGATCGAGACCATTCAGGTGGAAAATGCGGCCCAGACCACGATGCTGACACTCGCCCGGACCGAACTGATCGGCGCCGATCCCTATGAGACCGCAACCGAGCTGGAAGCCGTCCAGACCCAGCTTGAAACGCTCTATACCATCACCGCGCGCCTGGCGCGCCTCAGCCTTGCGGATTACCTGTCATGATACGTCTTGCCCTCGTCACCGCCTTTTTCTTCGCCGCCGCCCTGGGCACGGCAGGGGCGGCGCCGATCCGCATCAAGGATCTGGTGGAATTCGACGGGGTCCGGGGCAATGATCTGGTGGGTTACGGTCTGGTCGTCGGGCTGAACGGCACCGGCGATGGCCTGCGCAATGCGCCCTTCACCGAAGAGATCATGTCGAACTTGCTGGAACGGCTGGGGGTCAACGTTGCGGGCGAGCAGCTTCGCCCGAAAAACGTGGCCGCCGTGTTCGTCACGGCCACCCTGCCGCCCTTCGCGCGGGTGGGCGGGCAGATCGACGTGACCGTATCGGCGATCGGCGATGCCAAAAGCCTGCTGGGCGGCACCCTGATCATGACGCCGCTGAACGCGGCGGATGGCCAGATTTACGCGGTCGGGCAGGGCACGGTGATCGCCGGGGGCGCCTCGGCCGAAGGGGCGGGTGCCTCTGTCGTGCAGGGGGTGCCGACATCGGGCGTGATCCCGGCCGGCGCACGGGTCGAGCGCGAGATTGCTTTCGATTTTTCGACCCTGACCCGCCTGCGTCTGGCGCTGCGCACACCGGACTTCACCACCGCAAGCCGGATCGAGCGCGCGGTGAACGAGACCTTTGGCCGGCGCGTGGCGCAGATGCTGGATGCCGGCACCGTCGAGCTGGATATCGAGGCGGCGCATATGCGTTCGCCGGCCCATGTGATCGGGCGGCTGGAAAACATTCCGGTCGAACCCCAGCGCAAGGCGCGTGTGGTGGTCGATCAGCGTTCGGGCACGATCGTTATGGGTGAAGACGTGCGCATTTCGCGTGTGGCGGTCAGCCAGGGCAATTTGACCTTGCGGATTCAGGAAGATCCCGTCGTCGTGCAGCCCAACCCCTTTGCCCGCGGTCAGACGGTGATCGTGCCGCGCAGCACCGCCTCGCTCGAAGAGGAGCCCGGCACCGGTCTGGCCGAGGTTGCCGGGGGCACGTCCCTGTCCGAGGTCATCGCCGGGCTGAACGCGCTTGGGGTGTCGCCGCGCGACATGATTGACATCCTGAAAAGCATCAAGGCCGCCGGCGCGCTGCACGCAGAGTTTGTGGTGCGTTAGAGACTGATCTGCCGTATCGGACAGGCTCAGAAATAACTGCGCACCAGTGCCTCGGAGATCAGCGTCCAGCCGTTCGCGACCACGAAGAAGGCCAGCTTGAACGGCATCGAGACAACCGCCGGCGGAACCATCATCATGCCCATCGACATCAGGATCGCCGCGACCACCAGATCGATGATCAGGAAGGGCAGGTAGATCAGAAAGCCGATTTCGAACGCGCGGGTGATTTCGCTGAGCAGGAAGGACGGCACCAGCAAGGAGAGCGGCGCCTCGGGCATCGGGGCGGGGTTGGCGCCGGGGCGCAGATCCTGCAACCGCGCAAAGGTTTCCCCATCGGTGCGGGCGGCCATGAAACTGCGGAACGGGTGCAGACTGCGGGCGAAGGCTTCTTCGGCGGTGATCTGATTTTCGATCAACGGGGTGATCCCGGTTTGCCAGGCTTCGGTGAAGGTGGGTTCCATCACGAAATAGGTCAAAAACAGCGCCAGACTGACGATCAGCATGTTGGGCGGCGATTGCTGCAGCCCGATCGCCTGCCGCAAAATAGCAAGCACTGTCACGATGAACGGAAAGCAGGTCAGCATGATGGCGAGGCCGGGCACGAGACTCAGCACCGTCAGCAGAACGATCAACTGCACGCTACGCCCCGCCAGGGAGCCGTCATCGCCCAGGTTGACGCTGATCTCCTGCGCCTGCGCCACATCCGGAACGAACAGTACGAGGGACAGCAAGAACAGCGTTGCAACAAGACGATTGGGCATGATCAGAGACTACTTTTCAGGTCTGCGACCTCGGTCAGGCGCACGGCAAGCTGGCCCGCCTGCTCGCCCTCCATCTCCTGCAGCTCGCCGCGCGCGATCAACTTGTCCCCGACGTAAAGCTCTACCGGATCGTCGATCCGCCGGTCCAGCGACAGAATCGCGCCCTGACGAAGGAGCAGCAGATCGCGGATCAGCGGGCGGGCCTTGCCGACCGAGATGGTGATTTCAAGCGGCACGTTGGTCAGCGGGTTCTGATCGCCCGGGCTTGTCGCGTTATCCATGGGTCTGCGTTTCCTTTTCAGCTTCGGTGGTCAGAAACCCGGCCACGGCATCGCGAATCCCCGCGATCACCGCGTCGATATCCAGTGCGGTTTCGCCCTGACCGCCGCGCAGGAATGCCTGCCCCGGCCCGAGGCTGGGCTCTTCGACGATGCGCAGGGGCAGCCCCGCGTCATCCTGCAAAAGGCGTTCCAGTGCGGCGCGGTTCGCCGGACTGACGATCAGATCCACAGGCGCGTTCGCGGCGGTTTCGGCCGCCGCGCGGCCAAGCTCGACCACGGTTTGCGCAAACCCGTCGCGCGCGAGGTCGGGCAGGACCTTGTCGGCCATCAGCGTCAGCAACGGGGCGATGGCGTCCAGAACATGCGCGCGGGCTTGGGCATAGGTGAAAGAGAGATCCTGTAGGGTTTTCGCGAAATCGGCGCTGGCCCGGGACTGGCTCTGGGCCTCGGCGGCGGCGGCGTCGTCCCATCCGGCCTTGTAGCCCTCCTCATAAGCGGTCAGGCGGGCGTCTTCGGTCAGCATCGCCGGATCGGGCCCCACATGGTCGCCCGAGGCGGTATCGCCGAAATCCTCAAGCTTCAGAGGGCGGGTCATCGCGCGGGTTCCTCGTCATCTTCCATCCAGTGGCGCAGAATTTCGATTGTTTCGGCGCGCCGGTCCTCGATCATCTGGCGCAGACGTTCCACCGGATCCGCCGATGGCGCGGGCAGCGGGGCCGGCTGGCCGGAAACCACGACCGGCAGGTCGTTTACCGCGGTATCGGGCAGGGTGCCTTGATCGATCTCGCCGGTCAGGCCGGATCGGGCGGCGGTGTTGCCGGATTCGGCGGGGGGAATGGGGGCGGGCAGACCCGGCGCCGTTGCCCGCCCGGAAAGAATCGGCCGCAGCACGAACAGGCCCAGCACCAGCAGCACAGCCGACAGAACCCCCAGTTGCACCAGCGCCATGAGATCAAGCGCCAGACGGTCCAGCAGGCCCGCCTCGGCCAGGGTTCCGGCGGGAACGACCGGATCGAACGGCATCGACCGGAGCGTGATGACATCGCCGCGCGCCGCATCGAACCCGACCGCCGAGGCGACCAGTTCCTCCAGCGCGCGCAGTTCCGCGTCTGGCAGGGGCCGCCAGACCTCGGTGCCGGTGTCGTCGACGGTGCGGAGCCCGTCCAGCATCACGGCAACGGTAATCCGCTTGATCGCGCCGGGGGTCTTGTGCACCTCGCGCTGGGTTTCGGAGACTTCGAAATTCACCCGCTCGCGGGTCTCGGTGTTGGAGGAAGAGGAGTTCCGGTCCGTCCCGGCATCGCCGTCGGGCAGGTTGCTGGCCACGGTCACCGCAGCGCCGCCCTGATCGCGGGCAGAGGTACTGCGCTCTTCGGTATCGGTGGAGATCGCCACCCGGCTGTCAGGGTCGAAACGCCGCTCGACGATCGATTCGCGGTCGGTCACGGTGTCCACGCTGACCTCGACCACCGCCTTTCCCGGCCCCATCCGGGCGGACAGCAGCCGTTCGACATTGTGCTTCAGGATTTCGGCACGGTCCGCGCCGCCAAGGCTGGGCGAAAGCTCTTCGTCCCCCGACACGACAAGCCCGCCGGCGGCGTCAATGACGGAGACATCCTCGGGCGACAGGCCCGCCACCGACGAGGCCACCAGATATTTCAGCGCTTTCGCCTGACCGGGTGACAGCGTTCCGCCGCCGGTGGTGACGGTGATCGCCGCTGTGGGTTTCAGGTCGCGGCGAAAGGGCTGGCCCGAAGAGTTGGCGATATGCACCCGGGCCGACCGGATTTGTGGGTTGGCCAGAATCGTGCGGGCCAGTTCACCCTCCTTCGCGCGCCAATAGGCGGCGTCGAACATCTGCGATGTGGTTCCGAACCCCGACAGGTTGTCCAGCAACTCGTACCCCGCACCGCCAGCGGCGGGCAGGCCTTCGCTGGCAAGCGTCATCCGCAGCTCGTCGCGCTGGGCGCCATCCACATAGATCGCGCCGTTCCGTACCTCATAGGCCGCGCCGCGCTGTTCCAGTGCCTGCACCACCTCGCCCGCCGCGCTGTTTTTCAGCCCCGAATACAGAAGCGCCATCTGCGGCGTCGTCGCCATCCGTGACATGGCCAGGATAGCCGCGAACATGGCCAGTGTCGCCAGCGCCACGATGACCCGGCGACGCGGATCAAGGTTGGACCAGACCGCGATAATCTGCTGCACGACGAAACTCCCGTAGCTTGGGCTTCTGCCCCCGTCCGTTTCGTCATCTTTCCCCGATCGGTCTTAACAATCGGTTAGCTCTCGTCGGCCTATAGCAGGGAGACGGCAAAAGAATGGACCCGGAACATGGCCGACCCCGACCTGGCGCAAGAAGAGCCGCCGAAAAAGAAATCCAAGCTCCCGCTGCTGCTGGGGTTTGTACTGGCCATCGTATTGGGCGGTGCCGGGTTTTTCGTGATGTATTCCGGCATGTTGGGCGGCGGGTCACAGGACGCACCGGGTGCCGCGGCAGATCACGGCGCGCCCGCACCGCTGGCCGGCGACATCGCCTTCGTCCCGCTTGATCCGCTGATTATCTCGCTGGGGCCCGGGGCGTCGAATCGGCATCTCAAGTTCACGGCTCAACTGGAGGTTTCCGCGTCCCACGCGGGTGAGGTCAGGGCGCTGCAGCCGCGAGTTCTGGATGTGTTTAACGGGTATCTGCGGGCGGTTTCAGTGGCGGATCTGGAGGATCCCTCGGCCCTGATCCGTCTGCGCGCACAGATGCTGCGGCGGGTCCAGATCGTGACCGGCGAAGGGCGTGTGCGCGACCTTCTGATCACCGAATTCGTACTGAACTGAGGGGGATGGAATGGCGTTGATTGCAGATATCCTTTTGGTCGCAGGGGCCCTGGGCGCGGCGTTCTATTGCATGGTCCTGTCGCGGCGGCTGCGGCGGCTCAACGACCTTGAAACCGGCATGGGCGGGGCGATCGCGGTGCTATCTGCGCAGGTTGACGACATGACCCGCGCGCTGGAGTCGGCCCGTTCTTCGGCCCGATCCTCGTCCTCGACGCTGGAGGATCTGACCGGGCGCGCCGATGGGGTCGCACAGCGGCTGGAATTGCTGGTGGCCTCTTTGCACGATCTGCCTTTGCCCGAGGAAAAACCGCCCGCCGCCCGCCCGCCGCAGCGCGATGCCGTGGATCCGTCGCCCGCGCGCCCGGAAAGACCGCAGGCGGTGGGGTTGTCGTTCATACGGTCGTCTCAGGCCACGCGCAAAGAGCCGCCGCTTGTGTTGCAAAACCGCCCGGAGGCCGCCGAATGACCCGCACCGGGCATGCGCGCCGCCGCGCCGGCCGGAGTGTGCTGTTCACGGTCTCGGCGATGCTGATCGGTTCTGGTTTGATTCGGCTGGGGAATGGTACGGGGCTTGCCGTCGCGCGCGAAGTCGGGGCGCTTGCACAGGGCCATGACACCGTCGCGCCGCCTGCGCCCTGTCAGGACGCGCCCGATATCGGGCCTCTTTTGGTGGCCCTGCAAGATCGCGATGCGCGGCTGACCGAAGCCGAGCAAAAGATGAACGAACGCCGCAGAACCCTGAATCTGGCCGAAGAGGAAATCCGCCGCCAGCTTGCCGCGCTGGAACGGGCAGAGGCGCGCCTGAAGGCCACCGTGGCCCTGGCCGACGAGGCGGCCGAGGGCGATATCGCGCGGCTGACCGCTGTTTACGAGAACATGAAAGCCAAAGACGCCGCGGCCCTGTTCGAAGAGATGGCACCGGATTTCGCGGCGGGTTTTCTGGGGCGGATGCGTGCCGATGCCGCCGCCGAAATCATGGCAGGCCTGTCCCCTGCGGCGGCCTATACCGTCAGTGTGATCCTGGCAGGCCGAAACGCCGCTGCGCCCACCGACTGATCAGGGTTTCTTAACCTGTCGGTGCAAGTTTCGGATGGGACACATCATGCGAGAATCGGAGGGTTGCCCATGATCGGTATTGTCGGGATCGTCGTGATCTTCGTCATGGTGTTCGGCGGCTATATGGCCGCGGGCGGTAAGATGGGCATCATCCTGCATTCTTTGCCCTACGAGTTCACCATGATCGGCGGTGCGGCCATCGGCGCCTTTGTCATCAGCAATGACCTGAGCGCGATCAAGCACACGTTCAAGGCGATGGGCAAGGTGTTCAAGGGTCCGAAATGGCGGCCGGATGATTACCGCGACCTGTTATGCCTGTTGTTCGAACTGATCCGCCTGGCGCGCCAGAATCCGGTCGGGCTGGAGGAACATATCGAGGCGCCTCACGATTCGGGCATTTTCGCCCGCTACCCGAAAATTCAGGGCGACAAGGAAGCAACGGAACTGATCTGCGATACGTTGCGCTCGGCTTCGATGAATTATGACGACCCGCATCAGGTGGAGGAGGTGCTGGAAAAGCGGATGGAGGCGAACCTGCATCATGCGCTGCATTCCTGCCACGCCCTTCAGACCGTGGCCGACGGCCTGCCCGCGCTGGGCATCGTCGCTGCCGTTCTGGGCGTGATCAAGACCATGGGGTCGATCGACCAGCCGCCTGAAATCCTTGGCAAGATGATCGGCGGCGCTTTGGTCGGCACGTTTTTGGGGGTGTTTCTGGCCTACGGGCTGGTTGGTCCCTTTGCCGTAAAGCTAAAGACGGTGATCGAGGAGGACAGCCACTTTTATCAGCTGATCCGCGAGGTACTGGTGGCGAACCTCTATAACCACGCCACGAATATCTGCATCGAGGTGGGCCGCCAGAACACACCCAGCCATTTCCGGCCAGCATTCACCGAACTCGAGGATGCGTTGAAAGCCACGAAGGACGCCGCATGAGGATATGGGCCGCCCTTGCCCTTACCCTGTTGGCCGCCCTGCCGCTGCGGGCAGAAACAGTTCGCGTTCGTTCCGGCGAACACCCGGATTTTTCGCGGCTTGTGTTTACCTTCGACGCCCCGACATCCTGGAGCCTGGAGCGGCGCGGCGATGGGTATGATCTTGTCCTGAACCGGCCGGATGTTCGTATTGACCTGTCTCAAGTGTTCCGATTCATCCCGCGCACCCGGTTGCGCGATATCAGTTTCGACGCGAGCGGTCTTCGCGGACGATTGACCGTAACCTGCCCCTGCCACGCCGAAGCCTTCGAAATCGGCCCGGGGAAACTGGTGATTGACATCAAGGATGGCCTGAATCCGGACGAGAATAGGCGCGAGGCGTCAAAACCCGCGCCCGATGCTATTGAAACCCGCCCTCTGCCCGAAAACCTGATGCGGCCGCCGTTGCGGGTTATTGGTGATTTTACCGGACCGGCCCCCGCGCCAGTGCCCCCTGCAACCCCGCCAATCAAGGAGAGGCAAGCCGACGCGGCGCGCGTGGCCGCCTTGCAAGAGGTGTTGCTCAAAGAGCTGAGCCGGGCCTCTGCGCAGGGTCTGGTAAAACCCGATATAGCGCCGCTGCCGATTTCCACGAACGCTGCCCCGCCCGTTTTGAAAATGCGCCCCGCGCCGCCCGACTCTGTGCCGCCGCCCGGATCGCCGGGATTGACCGTGGAAACCAGCGTCGACCGGGCCAGAAGCGCGATCTTTGCCGCGGCCAGCACCGATCAGGGTACAGCCTGCCAGCCCGCGCACCATTTTGATGTCGTCGGCTGGGGGCGTGATGAGCATCCCGCTGTACTGATCGCCGAGGCGCGCAACGGTATTGTGGGCGAGTTCGACAAGGTCGACCCGAAGGTCCTTCGCCGACTTGTGACAACCTACCTTTATCTTGGTTTCGGGGCCGAGGCGCAGGCGGCGATGCGGGGATTCGGCGTTGAGCCTGCTGATGCAGGGTTCCTGTCGGTGCTGGCGCAGATTATGGATGACGGCCACGTTGACACCGGGCTTTTGCCACAGGATCAGCTTGGCTGTGATGCGCCCGTCGCCCTCTGGGCGGCACTTGCCCGTTCCACATTGCCACGCGGGGTGGAAATCAACCAAACAGCCATTCTCCGCGCCTTTTCGACATTGCCGATTCATCTGCGCCGTCACCTGGGTCCCGGTCTGGCCGGGCGTTTTTTGACGATTGACGACCATGAGACGGCGACCGGTATCCGGAACGCCATTGCCCGTGCGCCGGGTGATCACGGATCGGGCGTCGCGTTGATGGAGGCGCAGATCGAACTGGCACACGGTATCCGTCCCGAGGCGGCGCTGAAGGATATCGTGGCGCGTGACGATCCTGCTTCGGTAGAGGCATTGCTTTTGTTGACGGAGGCGCGGCTTGCCGACGGACTTGCTCCGGCGTCTTCGGATGTGATTGCCGCGGCTGCTCTGGCGTTCGAACACCGCGAAACGGCCTTCGGTGCGCGGCTGGAACGGGTCTCGGTTCTGGGTGACGCCCGAAACGGCGCATTTGAGACAGGTTTTGCCAAGCTGGGCCGGCTTGACGAAACGCAGTCTGCACCGCTGCGTGCCGAGTTTCTGGAAATTTTCAACGCCAGTGCCACGGATGCGGATTTCCTGCGCCATGCCTATGCATTGCTTCCGGCCGATACCCGTCCGGAAATGGGCGATGCGGTTGCCATTTCGATCGCGCAGCGCTTTCTGGCGCTGGGCTTTCCGCAAGAAGCGCAGGCGATGCTTCCGCCGCACGGCGGGGCTGAGTCCGACAATCTGCGGTTGCTGCGCGCACGACTCGCCCATATCCAGGGGAACGCGGCAGAGCAGTTGCGCAATCTGGCCGGGCTGGCCGGCACAGAGGCCGAGCAAATGCGCGGCGATGCCTATGCCGCCCTTGGAAATTCCGAAGCTGCAGCGGATCACTACATGACTGCGGGGGCCGCCGCGCAACTGGCGGATTTGGCCTGGCAAAGCGGCGATTGGGCCCGGGTGGCCGATCTGGGGTCGGCAGAACAGCAACGTTTCGCCGCCGCGTATTTGCGCCGCGCGGAAGATGCCGATGTTGACGCCGCGCAAGGCGAACCCAGCCTGGCCTATACGCAGGTGTTGCTGCAGCGCAGCGCAGCGGCGCGGGATATCCTGCAGGGTTTGCTTGCAGACCCGGCTGCCCCATAAGCCCTGTTCTGGTTACACTTTCTCAATCCTGCCTGCCTAGGATCATCAGTGACGAAGATGAGCAGGAGCGGCCAGAATGGCATGCGATTCGACCTCGGGTGCGTATCGTGCCTTGTTGAAAACCGGCCAGTCGGCTTTTCGTGGCCTGGCATTCTGGTGTCTCGCCATCGCCTGTACGCCGCCGGCCTGGGCATCGGATCCGGCGGCGTTGTGCGATGCCGCCGCACAGCGGGCCTCGGCGGCGACGGGCGTGCCGCTTTCGGTACTTCGGGCGATCTCGCTGACCGAAACCGGGCGCAAGCGGGGCGGCAAGATGCGCCCTTGGCCCTGGACGGTCAACATGGAAGGCAAGGGTGTCTGGTTCGACGATGCCGACAGCGCCATGGCCTATGCCTATAAACATTACAAGCGCGGTGCGCGCAGCTTCGACGTCGGATGTTTTCAGCTCAACTACAAATGGCACGGCCAGAATTTCACGTCGATCGAGGAGATGTTCAAGCCAGACCCGAATGCGCAGTACGCAGCAAATTTTCTGCATGATCTGTATCAGGAAAAAGGCGACTGGAGCGCGGCCGCCGGGGCCTATCATTCCCGAACGAAGACCTATGCCGACCGGTATCGTAAACGGTTCGACCGGTATCGTGCGACCTTCACCGATCAGGGCGGCCCCCCACTGCCGCTTTTGGCCGCAGGGTCCGGCCAGCCGGACGCCCCGACACAATCGGCCCCTGTCGAAGTTGCGCTGCGCGTGAACACATATCCGCTGCTGCAATCAGGGCAGGGCGAGCGCGGGCTGGGATCGCTGGTGCCGCTGGGCACAACCGCACGGCCCGGTCTTTTCACCCGCGCGGCGTCCGGGGTGGGTGGGTAATGCCGACCCTGACCTTACGGGATATCTTTCGCCCGACGATCCTGTTGGCGCTGGCGCTGATGGCGGTGATCGTGATGATGATCCTGCCGGTGCCCGCCTGGGTGCTGGATATCGGCCTGGCTGCGTCTTTCGCCCTGGCGATCCTGATCTTCACCGTGACCTTGTTCATCGAGCGACCGCTGGATTTTTCGGCCTTCCCCACGGTGCTTCTGGCGACGCTGATGTTGCGGCTGTCGCTCAACGTCTCCTCGACCAAGCTGATCATTGGCCGGGGCCATAGCGGCACCAACGCCGCGGGGGACGTGATCGAAGGGTTCGCGAATTTCATCATGGGCGGCAGCGTGCTGATCGGCCTGGTGGTGTTTGGCGTACTGTTGATCGTCAACTTCGTTGTTATCACCAAAGGCGCGGCCCGCATGGCCGAGGTCGGCGCGCGCTTTGCACTGGACGCGATGCCCGGTAAGCAACTGGCGATCGACAGCGACATGTCCGCAGGCGCCATAGATCACGCCGAAGCCAAGGTACGGCGCGAACGCGAACAGGCCGAAACGACCTTTTTCGGCTCGCTCGACGGGGCCTCGAAATTCGTCAAGGGCGATGCGGTGGCCGGCCTGCTGATCACCTTGCTGAACCTGGTGATGGGGCTGGTCATCGGCATCACCCTGCATGACATGCCGATCTCGCGCGCGTTCGAAACCTATGCGATCCTGACCGTGGGCGACGGGCTGGTCAGCCAGATCCCGGCCGTGATCATCTCGATCGCGTCGGCGCTGCTGTTGGCCCGCGGCGGGGCCACCGGCGCGACTGATCTGGCGCTGGTCGGGCAGCTTGGCCGCTATCCCGCGGCACTGGCCACGGTCGCCCTGCTGATGGGCCTGTTCGCACTGGTTCCGGGCCTGCCCTTTCTGCCCTTCCTGGCGGGCGGGGTCGCCTTGGCCAGTGCGGCCTACTTCGTAAGCCGCAACACCCGGCGCCGCGCCGAAATGGCGGCGTCCGCGACGGCGCCCACGCCGGAACCGGCCGCCGACACCCCGCTGGGCGATCTGCTGGATCTGGATGATATCCATGTGGAATTCGCGCCGGACCTTGTCGGGATGGTGCTTGATGCAGCCACCGGGCTGGACGCCCGCATCGCCAATATGCGCAAGCATGTGGCCGAGGTTTACGGCCTGATCCTGCCGGAAATCCGGCTGACGGATAACGGCGCGTTGCCGCCGGGCACCTATGTCGTGCGGATTCAGGGGGTGCAGCAGGCGCGCGATACGCTGCGCCCGGATCAGATACTGGCCCTGCTGGCGGACGACGCGCCGCCATTGCCGCCGGGCGAGGATGTGAAAGAGCCGGTATATGGCGCGCCGGCCCGCTGGATCGCCACTAGCGGGCGCGAGGATCTGGCGCTGGCCGGGGTCACGCTGGTGAATCCGTCCGAGGTTCTGGCGACCCATCTGCTGGAGGTGATCCGAAGCAATTTCGCCCGGCTCATGACGCTGAAGGCGTTGCGCCGGCTGCTGGACGAATTGACCCGGCTTTCGGATCAAGCCCGGGCCGAGGCCAACCGCCGCATGATCGACGAACTGGTGCCGGAGAAAGTGCCGGTGGATCTGTTGCTGGCGGTTCTGCGCCTGTTGCTGGCGGAGCGGGTGTCGATCCGCAACCTGCCCTTGATCCTCGAGGCGATCGCCGAAGGGCGGCACAGCTATCCCAACGCCGAAGCGATCAGCGAGCATGTCCGCCACCGTCTGGGTTTTCAACTGGTGGCCGAATACCGTCGCGCTGACGGCACCATTCCGTTGCTGCAACTCGCCCCCGAATGGGAAGAGCGTTTCACGACCTATCAGATCGAGGGCGAGCATGGCGGCCGGGATGTGGCGCTGCCGCCAGACGAATTCAACAGGCTTGCCAATGCAGTGTCCGAGCGGTTGTCGAAGGCCGGCGAAACCGGGATTTTCCCCGCGCTCGTCACCTCGACCCGCCGGCGCCGGTTCCTGCGCACGGTCCTGTCGGCCAGGGGGATCACCGCCCCGGTCCTGTCCTTCGAGGAAATCGGAACCGAGGCCCGCCCGTCGCTGGTCGGGCTGGTCCCCGCGTGATGGCGGCGCTGGCGGCCCTGCTGTCGATCGGGCAGGCCAGCCTGCTGAGCGGCTTCATCGTTTTTCTGCGGGTTGGCGCGGTCATGGCACTGTTGCCGGCGTTCGGGGAACAGTCAGTGCCACAACGGGTGCGGCTGGCGCTGGCGCTGGCCTTCACCCTGATCGTGGCGCCGGCGGTGTCAGGTCAGATCGGGCCGCTTGCCGCCGGGGGTACCGTGATCGGGCCGTTTCTGATCACCGAGGTGATGATCGGCCTTGCGCTGGGGATGATCCTGCGGCTGCTGGTGCTGGTGTTGATGATGGCCGGCCAGATTGCGGCGCAGGCGACATCGCTGTCGCAGATATTCGGCGGCGCCGGGGTCGAGCCGCAGCCGGCGATGAGCCACCTGATGGTAATGGCCGGGCTGGCGCTGGCGGTGATGAGCGGGCTGCATGTGCGCGCGGCCGAGGCGATGATCCTGTCCTACGACATCCTGCCGGCTGCGCAATTGCCCGATGCCGCCGCGCTGGCGGAATGGGGTCTGGGCCATATCGCGCATGGCTTTGGCCTTGCGGTGACGCTGGCCATGCCTTTCGTTATCGCGTCGCTGATTTATAATCTGGCGCTGGGCGTCATCAACCGGGCGATGCCGCAGCTGATGGTGGCCTTTGTCGGCGCCCCGGCGATCACCGCTGGCGGGTTGATCCTGTTGCTGGTGGCGGTGCCCCGGTTGCTGGAAATCTGGAGCGGCTGGATGACGGCGGTGCTGGCAAATCCGTTCGGATCCGTGCCATGAGCGGGGCGGACAGCGACGAAGAAAAGCAACACGATCCGACGCAGAAACGACTGGACGATGCGCGCAAGAAGGGCGAAATCGCCCGCTCGGCCGATCTGAATACCGCGGCGGGTTATGCCGGGCTGAGCCTGGTGGCGGTCAGCGTCGGCGCGGCCAGCCTGACCGGGCTCAGCAGTGCGCTGGTGACCCTTCTGGATCAGGCCGATACGCTTGCGCCGCTGATGTTGCGCGGCGGCGGGCGGCCGCTTTCGGGCGGGTTGATCGGGGCCGTGGCGACGGGGGCGGGTCCCTGGTTCGCCGGCCCCGCGCTGGCCGCGCTGCTGTCGATCCTCGTTCAGCGCAGCCTGATCGTGGCGCCGGAAAAGTTGCAGCCGAAGCTTTCGCGGATTTCCCCGTTGGCGAATGCGAAGAACAAGTTCGGTCGTGGCGGGCTGTTCGAATTTGCGAAAAGCGCGTTCAAGCTGGCGATCTATACTGCGTTTCTGGCGGTCTACCTTCGCAACCGCCTGCCCGAGATGCTGGCCGCCATGCATTTGTCCCCGGCCATGGCGATGGCGCAGATGGTGCGCATGTCGGTCGAGTTTTTGCTGGTCGTCGTGGTGATCGCGGCGCTGATCGGCGCGGCGGATTATCTGTGGCAGTCTTTCGAGCATATCCGCAAGAACCGCATGTCCCATCAGGAACTGAAGGATGAATTCAAACAGTCCGAAGGTGATCCGCACATGAAGCAGCAGCGGCGGCAAAAGGGCATGGCGATCGCGATGAACCGGATGCTGACCGATGTGCCCGAGGCCCATGTGGTGATCGTGAACCCGACTCATTACGCCGTGGCCCTGAAATGGGATCGCAGCTCGCCCGGGGCCCCGGTCTGTGTGGCCAAGGGGGTGGACGAGATCGCCGCGCGGATCCGCGAAGCGGCAGCCGAGGCCGGGGTGCCACTGCATCGCGACCCGCCGACCGCCCGCGCGCTACATGCCTCGGTCGAGATTGGCGCGGAAATCCGGCGCGAGCATTACAAGGCCGTGGCCGCCGCGATCCGGTTTGCAGAGGCGATGCGCGCCCGGGCGAAGGCGCGATGATGCGCAGGGAAGACCGGGAAAGACTGGCCGCCATGGCGCAACTCACCGCGATGGCGCTGGATGCGGCCTTGATGCGGTCGCGACAGGCCAGCGCGGCGCGGCGCGGGATCAAGGCGCAGATCGACGCGCTTGATGCCGACCGGCGGCGCATGGCGCAATCGGTCGAAGACCCGGCCACCCGCGCGGGCGCCGATCTTCTTTGGCTGCGTTGGGCCGAGGCGCGCCGGGCCGCGCTGAACAAAAGTCTGGCCCGCAGTCTTGTGGCAGAGGAAGAGGCCCGCCGCGTCGCCATCCGCGCCTTTGGCCGCGATCAGGCGCTTGGCAAGGTGAGAGAGAGGGAGACGCCGCGGAAAGCGTAAAATCAGCGGCTGTCCTGGCGGACCAGATCGGTGATCAGGACGTCACGCACGATGGGGCCCATGATTTTCTGTGCGGCTTCCAGAAGGGCCAGGCGCAAGGCTGTCATGTTGGTGCTTGCGGTGAAAACGCCCTTGAATCCGCCCGCATTGGCGTGGTCGAACATCACGCTCAGGAACGCATCGCGCAGCTTTGGCTCCATCTGATAGACGGCGGCGCGCTCCCCTTGCGCCACCTCCAGGCTGAGCGACAGAACCACCAGCGCGCCGACCCGTTCATGCTCCATCACCGGCACGACGAACTGGTTGTTGAGCTTCACGAATTCGGCGGCGGCGTCGACGGTATCCTCGACCATTGCATGGGCCGGTTCCGCCGAATCGTGCCCGTCCGCCGGGGCCGGGGCCGGATCGGGGCGCAGCATAAACCCTGCCCCCGCGCCGATGGCGAGGCCGATCAAGGCAAGAAACAGGGGAAGCAGCTTTGCCATGGTGATCCCTCAGAATGGCAGAATGATGTCGGCGATTTGCTGGCCATAGCGCGGTTGCTGCACATCGGTGATCTGGCCGCGCCCGCCATAGGAAATCCGGGCCGAGGCGATCTTGTCATAGGAGATCTCGTTCTGGCGCGAGATATCCTCGGGCCGCACATAGCCGGTGACCAGCAGTTCGCGCATTTCGAAATTCACCCGAACCTCCTGCGATCCCTCGATCCGCAGAACCCCGTTCTGAAGTTCGCCGGTGATGGTGGCGGCGACCCGCAGCGTCAGCTTTTCGTTGCGCCGTACCGATCCGTCGCCACTGGATCCGCTGGAGGAACTGGTCGAAATCGCGGTGTCCATGCTCGCCCCGTCGGGCAGTTCGGCGTTCAGACGTTGCGGGATGCCCAGGAATTGCGGGATGCTCATGCTTTCCGTTCCGCTGCGCGAGCGGTCGGTGGAATTGGAAATCTCGGCCTTGTCGTCGATTTCAATCACGACGGTCAGGATGTCGCCGGGCTGCTCTGCCCGCCGGTCCCCCAGCAGCGAACTGCGCCCGCCGCTCCACAAAGATGCCTGATCGGCCTGCTGGCGTCGCGCGGTGCTGCCTGGAAACGGTAGTGACGCCATGGCGTGATAGGCATTGCTGCCTTCCGTCGGGGTGAACTCCGGCGCCCGGCCGACATTTTCGATCGGGCTGCAGGCGACGATCAGGCAAACACCCGGAATGGTCAGAAAAGGGGGGCGGAACATGCGAAATCCTTATGGTTGAAAGGCGGTGCCGACGACGACATCGCCGCGGTCGGTGACCCGCCCGGTGACAGTGCTGCGCGAGGCGAGGTTCATCACCCGGATGGCATCGCCCACACCGGCGCGGTCCAGCGCGCGGGCCTCGGCGGCGATGGTCAGCGGGCCGCTGCGGTAGTGCAGGGTCACGATCTGGTTGCGCTCGATCACGGCGGGGGGGCCGATATCGCCGGGGCGAATCGGCCGGCCGGCATAAAGGATGATGCGCGCCTCCTGTCCCAGGGCCTGTTCGGGCCGGGTCAGGGCGCCCGGCACCGTACCCGCCGCAAGCGCCAGATCGCCGGGACCAAGGATCGCCTGACTGCGGACCGTGCGCGCGGCCACCAGCGTGTCGGCGCCAGCGGGCATGGCGGCAAGGCACAAAAGGATCAGCAGGATCCGCATCAGCGCACCTGCGTCGTGGCGCTGAGCATCTGATCGGCGGCGGTGATGACCTTGGCGTTCAACTCATAGCCGCGCTGGGCCTCGATCAGCTCGGTCACTTCGCGCACTGCATCGACCGAGCTGTCCTCCAGATAGCCCTGCCGCAGCGTGCCCAGCCCATCCTCGCCCGCCGTGCCGGTGATGGCCGGACCCGAGGCGGCGGTTTCCAGAAACAGGTTCGAGCCCATCGCCTCGAGCCCCTTTTCGTTGGAAAACCCGGCGAGCGAGAACTGGCCCAGCAACTCGGGCTGCACCCGGTCCGAGAAATAGGCGTAAACCTCGCCCTCGGCATTGATCGACAGCGCGCGCGCATCGTCGGGGACGGTGATGTCGGGGGCCACCGGATAACCGTCAGAGGTGACGATCAGCCCGTCGGCCGAGCGTTTCAGCGCCCCGTCACGGGTATAGCCCGGCAGGCCCGAGGGCAGCGTGACTTCCAGATAGCCCTGCCCGTCGATCGCCAGATCCAGATCGCCGCCGGTCTGCGACAGCGCCCCTTGCGACAGCGTCACGCTGACCGCCGCAGGCCGCACGCCCAGGCCAAGCTGCACCCCGGTGGGCAGTATCGTGCCATCGGCGGCGTTGATCGTACCGGCGCGGGTCATCTGCTGATAATGCAGATCGGCGAATTCGGCGCGGCGGGCGTTGTAGCCGGTGGTGTTCATGTTGGCGAGGTTGTTCGAGATTACCTCGACCCGCATCTGCTGGGCGCTCATGCCCGTGGCCGCGATTTTAAGGGCGCGCATGGGGCACCTCCTTTGGGTTAGGTTCCGAGCGTGCGGATGACGGCGCGCACGCGCTCATCCTCACGTTCCAGAAAGCTTTGGCCGAGCTGATAGGCGTGCTGCACCTCGATCATCCGCGCGACCTCGGACACTGCGTCGACGTTGGAATTTTCCAGAAAACCCTGCACGATCACCCCCTCCTCGACCGGCTCGGTTCCGGCCCGGGTGGCGAACAGGGTACCGGTTTCGCGGGTTAGGTCGGCCGGATCGGCGGGCTGAAACAATCCGACCTGCGACAGCGCCCGCCCACCTGCGCTGAGCGTGCCATCGGCGGCCAGGCTGACACCATCGGCATCGGGCGGCACGAAGATCGGCGCGCCCCCCAGATCCAGCAGGCGGTGGCCATCGGGCGTGGCCAGTTCGCCCGCCTCGTTGGGGGTGAAGGCGCCGGCGCGGGTCAGCCGGTCGCCTTGCGGGGTTTCGACCAGAAAAAAGCCTGGCCCCTCGATCGCGAAATCGAATGTGCCGCCGGTCTGGGTCAGCGGCCCTTGCTGCAGGTCGGTCTTGCGCACATTGGCGGTGGCCATGGACAGCGAACCGCCCGGCCCGTCGGTGATCTGCACATATTCGGCAAAAACCACACCTTCGCCGCGATAGCCGGTGGTCGAGATGTTGGCGATATTGTTGGCCACGCTTTGCATTTCGCGCAGCAGGCCGGTTTGCCGGGTCAGGGTGGTGTAACCTGCATTGTCCATGCTCTAGCCCCCCACGATCAGCGGGATCAGACGATCGGTGAAAAACCCGGTCAGCGTCTGCGTCATGAAGCCCATCGACATCCAGAACACCGCCAGAATCGCCGCCAGTTTCGGCACGAAGGTCAGGGTCATTTCCTGCACCGAGGTCAGCGCCTGAAACAGGCCAATGACGACACCGACGATCAGGGCGACGACAAGGATCGGGGTCGAGATTTCGACGGCGATCCACAGCCCCTGGCGCAGCGTGTCGTAAAAGATGATTTCATCCATCGCGCTACACCGGCATCCGCAGGATTTCCTGATAGGCCTCGACCACCTTGTCGCGCACGGTCACGGCGGTTTCGACGGCCAGTTCGGTCTGCGCCAGCGCCTGAACCAGCGCATGTGGATCGGCGCCGCCGGTCATTGCGGCCTTCGCGGTTGCCTCGCCCTGTTGCAGCGTGTCGGTGAATTCCCGGGCCAGCCTGGCAAAGCCGCTTTCCGCCGCCGGATCCTTGGCGCTGGGCTGGGTCGCGGGCCGGGCCGTTGCATAGCCCTGGGCCGCGGCGGTGGAGGATCGTAGGTCCATTCTGGCACTCCTCTATCGGCGCAGCAGTTCCAACAGGCCCTGCGTCATCTGCCGGGCCTGATCGAACATTCTGAGGTTCGCCTCATAGCTGCGCTGCGCTTCGCGCGCGTCCGCGATTTCGACCACCAGATCGACATTCGAGCCGTCGTAATGGCCGCTTTCATCGGCCAGCGGGTGACCCGGATCGAAAATCCGCGTCAGTTCCCGCCGGTCGAGCGTGACGGGGCCGGATTTCACCTGCCCCGTATGCTGGCCGCCCTGTACCACCTCTTGGAAACTCATGGTCTTGCGGTGGTATCCGGGGGTGTCTGCGTTGGCGATGTTTTCCGACACATGGCGCAGCCGGGTGCTTTGCGCCTGCATCCCGCTGGCCGACAGGGCAAGGGTTTTCATCAGATCGCTCATTTTTCGTGCCCTCCTTACCGGCCCAGGCTGCTGCGCATGATGCCCAGCGCACTTTTGTAAACGCTCAGTGCCATGTCGTGCTGGCCGCGGGTTTCCACCGCTTTCATCATCTCGGTTTCCAAAGAGACGCTGTTGCCGTTGGGCGCGGTCGCGGCGCCGGCAACCACATGCGCCTTGGGCGCGGGCGATCCGACCTGCGTGCCCGACAGATGCCCGGCGCGGGTAATCCGCGGGGCGAAATCGCCGGTATCCTGCTGATAGGTGTCCGCGAAGGAGGCGACATCGCGGGCGCGATAGCCCGGTGTGTCGGCATTGGCGATGTTGCGGGCAAGAACCGACTGGCGCGACGCGGCATGGGTCGCCATGCCGTGGGCCATCTGCAGTAACTCGATCTTTCCGAACATCCGGGCTTCTCCTCGGTTTCAACCAAGGCTTAACCCTGATTCCTTTAAAAACCGTTGTCAGACCCATGAGCGGAGAATCCCCATGCCAAACCTGTCCTTTGCGGCCTTGCACGCCGAAATCGCCGCCCTTCCACGCGCTTGCCCCGTCGGGCGGGTTCGGGCGATTGGCGGTGGAACGGTAACTGTTTCAGGTCTGTCGGGTGTGGCCGGGCTGGGCGATCTGGTCGAGATTCACCATGGCCGCGGCATTGTCCGGCGCGGCGAGGTGCTGAGCCTGGCGGGCGATGTGCTGACTGTATTGCCCGACGGGGCACCCGATGGGCTGTCCATCGACGATCGCGTGGCACTGATCGGTCCGGGTGCGATTGCCCCGGACCAAAGCTGGCTTGGCCGGGTGATCGACCCGTTCGGCAAGGCGCTGGACGGCCGCCCGTTGTTGCGCGGGGCGGATGAACGCCCCCTGTGTGCGGCCCCGCCGCCCGCCACCGCGCGCCGTCCGCTTGGCGCGCGGCTGGAAACCGGGGTGGCGGCCTTCAACACGATGCTGCCGCTGGTCCGGGGACAGCGAATCGGGCTGTTCGCCGGATCGGGCGTGGGCAAATCGACGCTTCTGGCCCAACTGGCGAAGGGCGTGCAGGCCGATATGGCGGTGATCGCGCTGGTCGGCGAACGCGGTCGCGAAGTGCGCGAATTCGTCGACCGGGTGCTGGGGCCGGCGGGCATGGCGCGTTCGGTCGTTGTGGCCGCCACTTCGGACCAGTCGCCGCTGGTGCGTCGCCGTGCGGCCTGGGCGGCGATGGCGGTGGCCGAGCATTTTCGCGACCAGGGTCAGCATGTGCTGTTTCTGGCCGATTCCGTGACCCGTTTCGCCGAAGCGCATCGCGAGGTGGCGCTATCGGCGGGCGAGGAAAGCTCGCTGCGCGGCTATCCGCCCTCGACCGCGCAGATGATCATGTCGCTGGCAGAGCGCGCGGGCCCTGGAACCGGCGACATGGGCGATATCACCGCCATTTTCAGCGTTTTGGTGGCCGGGTCGGACATGGAGGAACCCGTCGCCGATATCCTGCGCGGCGTACTGGATGGCCATGTGGTTCTGGACCGGCGTATCGCCGAGCGCGGGCGCTATCCGGCGGTCGATCTGTTGCGGTCGGTGTCACGCAGCCTGCCGGATGCGGCCAGCGGCGACGAAAACCGTCTGATCTCCCGCGCACGCCGCCTGCTGGGGGCCTATGACCGGGCCGAGATGATGATTCAGGCCGGGCTCTATACTGCCGGATCGGACGCAGAGATCGACGCGGCTGTACAGGTCTGGCCGGCGCTGGATGCGTTTCTGGCCGAGGATGAGGCGGTAAACAGCGCTGCCAGCTTCGCACGGCTGGCCGCCTGTCTGGCCCTGACGGGTGACGGCGATGGGGCCGGTGCAACCGCGGCGACCATCCCGGTGTGATCCGTCACCGGGCGGCGTTTTGCAGCAGGGTCAGGGCCGTGCTGGCGGGGCTGAAGCTGGCGGCGGTATTGTTCAACTCCGCGCGGACAAGAAACAGCCGCAGCAGTTCCTCCATTTTCTCGGGATCCTGAAACTGGCTGACTTCGCCATTGCCGAAGATACGGTCGGCCCGATCCCGGAACATCGTCAGCTGTTTGTCGATATCCAGTGCGGCGAATTCCGGCGGCAGGCCAAAGGCGGTTTCAAACACGGTGCGCAACGGTTCCGACCCCATGACAGAATACCATTTCGTTTCATCGCTGCTGTCGTTCGCTGCCAGTTCGGTCAGATCCCGCGTCAGGTTCAGCGCCAATCGCATATCCGCGTTCTGATCACCCACGGCAATCTCGAACTGGCGGGTCTGATAGGCGCTGGTGATCTTGTCGGCAAAATTGGACAGTTGCGTATTGGGCACGTCGAAATCCCCGAAGCCAAAAGCCTCAGACAGTTTGAAATAGCTCTTGTCTGCCAGTTTGTTGGCCAGCGCACCGTCTTCCAGCGTGCCGTCCGACAAGACCTTCTGTATGAAAAACCGATTGTCGATATCGTCATCCAGCCCGAAGGCCCCCAAGGCAACGCTCAGTAATCGCCTGTCGGCGACCAAAGCTTCGGCGCTGGTGATCTTGCCGATATTTTCCCTGAAATAGTCGACGTCGCGCGCCATTGCCGGGGTGGTGTCATGGGCCGCCTTTTGCGCCTCCATCGTGCGCTCCAGAAAGCGCCAACCGGCAAAGCCGCCGAGCGGAACAACCGGTTGAAAGCTCATGGCCGGGCGGCGGCCAGCAGCCGCTCCTCCCGTGGCAGAAGGCAGCGCATTGCTTTCAGCGCGTGGTAGTATTGATCGTCCAGCACCGCCTCGCTGGCCAGTTTCAACTGATTGCGACTGTCGGTATCGGTCAGCACCTGGCTCAACTGCTCGATCCCGCGCAACAGTTGCATTCTGGCGTCATCCCGGGCGGCGTCGCCCGACAGCACCAGTTGCGCGATATAGCAGACCCGGCGCACCGGGGTGGTCACCTCTTCGGGATGGATGGCGTCGCGCAGCCGCAGGATGTTGGCATCCGGCGTGACGATGCTGAGCCGCGAGCGACGGTCGCCGTTTTCGATCACGGCACCGTTGATCAGCACTCGCTCTTTCGGAGCAAGCTTCAGAACCAGGCCGCTCATGCCGCTTTCCCGCTCTGGCCAAGGCCGCGCATGACAGCGGTGTTGATTTCGATCAGAACGTCGGCCTGTTCCTGCCCGCCGAGGATCTTGCTGGTATGTTCCTGTGTGAACCGGGCCAGATAGAACAGCCGTGCGCGCAAGGCTTCGGGCAGGGCGTTTCCAGGCTCGGCGACGTCGGCGGCCAGCGCTGTCCAGAGTTTGCGGTTGTCATGCAGGGCTGCCGCAAAGGCGGGGAAACCCGGGTTGCCGGCGCTTTGCGCGGCTTTCAGGCGGGCGGTGATTTGCGCGAAAACGCCGTATTCGATGCTGCGCGGGGTGCGCAGGGCCGCCTGCTGCGGTGCAGAATAGGCCGTTTTAGCCATGAGATGAGCGGTCATGCTCCGTCCTTCCGGTGATGCTGGGGATCAGGTCGGGGGAAGGGCCGGGGCGTGATGCCCCGGCCTTTGGTTTTACCGGAACAGCGACAGGATGTTCTGCGGTGCCTGGTTGGCGATGGACAGCGCCTGGGTGCCAAGTTGCTGTTGCACCTGAAGTGCCTGCAACCGGGCTGAAGCGGCCTCCATGTCCGCGTCCACCAGCGAACCGATCCCTGCCTGCAGCGCATCGGTCAACTTGCCGATGAAATTGCTCTGGGTTTCGATCCGGCCTTCGGCTGAGCCGAAGGAAGCCGAGGCGTCGATCGCGTTGTCAATCAGCGTCTCGATATTGCCCAGTGCGGCTTTGGCCCCGGCATCGGTGGTGACGTCGATACCGCCAAGCCCGAACAACCCGCCCGAGGCCGTGCCGTCCGCCGCGCCAGCGCGGGCAAGCGAAACGCTGGATGCTCCGTCATTGTCGATCTTCAGCACCCACTGGTCTGAATCGTTCTTGACCACCTGGGTTGTGACATCGGCGATGCCGCCGCCATCAACCGCTGCCTTCAGGCCGCGCGCCACATCCTCGAAGTTTTCGCCTTTGCCGGCGACATAGGTGTAGGCGGTGCCGCCGACCGATACCTGATACCCGTCACCCTCGGCCACATTTGCCGAATTGGAAAAGGTCAGGGTCTCGGCGCGTTCCGCGATCGACGTGTCCGACAGGGTGATATCGGTCGCACCGCCGTTCTTGGTGCCGCTGATGGCAACATCTTCGAACGCGCGGGTCGAAGTGAGGGTCACAACATCGCCCGACACGCCGGCCGAGATTCCGACCAGCCCCAGTGCGTTGATGGCGCCGGAGATCGCGCTGGCCGCAGCGGCCTGATCGCCGGTGATGTCACCCGCCGCAAAGCTGACGGTTGCACCGCCAATATTGATTTCGAACGCGTCGCCCGACACATCCGCGTCCGAGGCCAGCGTAATCGTTGCCGTGTTGCCGGTATTGGTGGCTGCGCTGTCGGACAGGGTCGCATTGGTCGACAGATCGGTGCCGGTGCCCAGGCTGCCCGCCGCAGACGACAGATCCTGACGTTCCACAGTGATGCTGGATGCGGTCACGGTCCCGTCGTTGGAGCGATCCAGCGACGACAGGACATCCACGCTTTCGGTCCCTTGAACGAGGTTCAGGCCGTTGAATTGCGCGGCGCCGACGACCGAGGTGATCTGGTCGCGAAGGGCACTGATATCGGTCTGGATTTTGTCGCGGTCAACATTGCTTTCCTGTGCCGAGACAACCTTACCCTTGATTTCGGTCAGCAGGTCGGCCACCGTTTCCGACGCCTGACGCGCCACGGCAACGGTGGATTCACCCAAGGACAGGCTTTCCGAGATCGCCTTGAAACCGTTCACGTCGGCCTCCATCACTTTCGAAATTGCCCAGACGGCCGAGTTGTCCTTGGCCGAGGCGACGGATTTGCCGGTGGCAATTTCGTCTTGGGTCTTGGTCAGGCTTGCATTGATCCCCTTGAGGGTCTGCAGGGCGACCATTGCGCTGGAATTCGTCAGAATACTGGACATTCAGAGGTTCCTTTACCCACGAAGGCGCTTTTGCGCCGGATTGAAAAGCCGCAAAGGCGGCAGGAACGGTGTTTCACCCGTGCGGCCCCACGTTTTCACGCTGCCGCGCCACCCCCTTTGGAATGCATCTCCGACTTTCGGTCCCAAGTGCTAAGAACTTGCTAAACAGGTCGGACGAAACCGCTAGAATTTAACGAAAATTCTTATGCCCTGCGTTCCAGCGTCTTGCGCGGCGCGCCAAGGCTGCTGCGCTGGCCCAGCCGATCATAGGTGTTCAACTGCGGCCCGCCGTCACGAATCTGCATCAGCCGTGCGCGGGCCGTTTCAAGCCCTCGCCGAACGGCGTTCAAAAGATCGGCATTCCGCCCTGCCATCCGTTGCAGCCCGCCCAGATCGGAAAGGTGCGCCCGATCTGCACCGACCGCCAGTTGGGCTTGCAAGCGCTCCTTCTCATCGGCCAGCCGCGCGATCTGATCAAGCTGTCCGCCCAGCAGGGCCTCATGTTCGCGCTCCAGCAGGTCGCGCAGCCGCCGATACAGATCAGGTGCTGCCATCGGCCCGCTCCTTCAACGCTTCGAACAGATGTTCCGCCAGGCCGATACCGCCGGATTTCACCATTTCCTCGGTCTGCGCCTGCCGCAGGAACGATGTAAACTGCGCCTCGCCCGCGCCGCCGCCGAATGCGTCGCGCGATTCGCCGAACCCCGCTGATTTCAACATTTCCGACAAAAAGCCAGCCTCCAGTTGTTCGGCGGCCCGCCGCAACTGTACGTCGCGCGTGGCAAGAGGCGGCAGGCCCGGAACCGCAGCAATTTCGACCATCCGGCGAATCCTTCAATTGCGATCTGTTTTTCCGGTTATGGGCCGCAGGCGGTAAAGAAGTGGTAACTTCCCTGGCGCAAGACTGAGCCTGTTCAAAAGCAGAAGGCCGGAATCGCGAATGCACTATTCCATGCGTCCAGAAGGGATCCTTGCGCTGGTCCAGGCCGGTTTTGCGCCGCCGGGTGAAAAGCAGGCGGCGGTGCCTTCGCCGCCCGCGATGATGTCGGGGGCAGAGTTCGCACAAGACCTTCTTCTGGCGCCCGCCGGAGGAGGCCAGACGTTGAAGGGTGTCTTGCCGTCTGCCGGGGGCATGGCGGTGACACCTGCGCGTCTTTTTGTGGATGGCGTGATGGCGCGTCCAGCTGCGCAAATCGCGCCGCTGATGCAGGGGGGAAACAGTGTCGTGCCGGACCGCGCGCGCCAGCCGGGCCCGGAACAGGTGGTGAAAATGCCGGGAATAGGCGGTTCCCTCCGGCGGGACGGGGCGACGGAGGGTCAACCGGACGAAGCGCCCGAAACGGATGTCGACGTGAGGCCGCCGGCATCCAACTGGGGGGCGATTCTGGCGGAATCGAGCGAAGTTCATGTTGCACCGGCGATCGCTTGGTTTCAGCCTCTCTTGACGTCTGGCCCTGTGCCCGATCTTGCGGATCCCCGCGCTGGCGTTGCACCGGAGGCGGGCAGAGCGGCTGTGTCGGTCGGTGCGCCCGGCAAAGATGATGCGGCGGGCACACCGCAGACGCCGGAGCCCCGCACAAATCTGACGAGGCCGCAAAACGTCGCACTGGCCTTGGGGGAAACCGCCCCGACGCCAAGACAAGCCGCTCCCGTGTTGCCGCGTGCAATTGACCAGGGGGATACATGGCCACCTGCCGCCTTGGAAAAGGCGGCCCCTCTGGCGGCGGCAGACATGACCGAGGCAAACCCCGGGCCGGCCCGGGACAGCACGACCGCTAGGGCGGAAGGCCGTCCCGATTTTGCGCCTGGGCTGCGGCCGGATCGGACCGACGCAGGCAAAAACGCCCCGCGCGGCACGACACCCGGACCATCCACGGAACCAGTGCCGCGCCCCCCGGCCCTGACCGTTAGTGTGCCGGCCCCTCCGGCCCTGCCGGTGTCGGCTGTTGTGCCCCCGCCAGCGATTGCGCCGGAACCCGCACCACCTCCGCACAACGCGGCGATGCCCGCGCCGGACCTTCTGACCGACCGGGCCGTGTCCTCGGTCGTTGACTCGGCGGCGCTGATGCAGGGCCCGGATGACGGCGCGACCGAAACGATCGCCAATCCACCTGACGGCAAGGATCCCGGCCGCCCGCCCCCTGTCGAAACGGGCCTTTTCCCACGGGTCGCTACGTCATCCACTGGCGGCGTGGACCGCCCTGCCGCTGCTGCCCCATTCGGTGCTTTGCCCGATCCCGGGCCAGCGGCGTTCCGGCAGATGGCAGAGACACTGCATCGTGCCCCGGACGGTCAGATGGATCTGATACTGAGCCCCGAAGAACTGGGCCGGTTGCGGATGACGCTGACCCCCGGCGACACCGGGATCAGCGTCGTCATTCACGCCGATCGGGCGGACACGATGGACCTGATGCGCCGCAATATCGACATGCTGAGCCAGGAATTCCGCGATCTCGGATATCGCGATATCCGGTTCGATTTCGGCCAGGGGCGGCAAGGGGCGGGGCAGGGTCAGCCGCCCGCCCCGCCGCCGCAAGAGATGGTGGATCAACTGAACCCCGGCCCCGCCCTGCCGCCGAATACGCGCGCACCGCTGGCCGACGGGCTTGATATCCGCATTTGAAAGGACAGACCGATGGACGTTGCCGCAACAGGCACCACGCCGGCCACCGCCCCGCAGACCACTGACAGCAGTACGGGCGTCATCAATTCCGATTTCGAGACTTTCCTGACGATGCTGACCACGCAGATGAAGCATCAGGATCCGCTCAACCCGATGGATTCCACCGATCTTTCGGTGCAGCTGGCCACTTTTTCGGGGGTCGAACAGCAGGTTCTGAGCAATGAGCTTCTGGCCGATCTGGGTACACAGATGGGTACATCGAATATGGCCCAATTCGCCACATGGGTGGGGATGGAGGCCCGCGTCGCGGCCCCCGTCGCCTATCGCGGCGACCCCATCACCATCCTGCCGAATCCCGATACCCTGGCCGACAGCGCCCAGCTTGTCGTCACCGATGCCAATGGCACCGAAGTGCAGCGGCTGGAGATCGGCACCACCGCCGCGCCTTATGTCTGGACCGGGCTGGGCGATGACGGCGTGCCGCTGGCCGACGGGGTCTATAGCTTTGCCGTGGATAGTTACGCCAACGGCGAATTCCTCAACCGCAGCAGCGCAGAGACATATGCCCCGGTGACAGAGGTGCGCCTGACCAATGGCATAACGATGCTGGTTCTGGCGGGCGGCACCGAAGTCTCGACCGGCGCGGTGACCGCATTGCGCGACCCCGGCTAGAGGAACGCCCCGATCAGCACGCCCGCGCCCAACGCCGCCGCCCCCGCGAGCATCCACAGCGCGGGATGCGCCGCGGGCGGGCGGGGCGGGTCAGCGGGCGGGGCACTTTGACGTAGCAGCATATCTTCGGCCAGTTGCGGAAGCTTGGGGCCGAACCGCGCCAGCACCCGGGCGGTCAGCGCCAGATCACGCGCAAGGGCCTTGGGGCCGATATTCTCGCGGATATACCCCTCGACCACCGGATGGGCGACCTCCCATATATTGATATGCGGGCTGAGCGAGCGGGCCACGCCCTCGACCACCACCATGGTGCGTTGCAGCAAGATCAGCTCGGTCCGGGTCTGCATCCCGAACCGTTCGGTCACCTCGAACAGATAGTTCAGCAGCCGCCCCATCGAGATATGCGAGGCATCCATCCCGAAAATCGGATCGCCCACCGCACGCAGAGCGCGGGCGAATTCGTCGATATCGCGGTCGGCGGGCACATATCCGGCCTCGAAATGCACCTCGGCGACGCGGCGGTAATCCTGACGGATAAAGCCGAATATGATTTCGGCATAGACGCGGCGGGTATATTCGTCGATCCGCCCCATGATCCCGAAATCGTAGCACAGGATATCGCCGTTCGCGCCGACCTTCAGGTTGCCCTGATGCATGTCGGCATGGAAATAGCCGTCGCGCAGGGCGTGGCGCAGGAACAGTTGCAGCACCCGCGTGCCCAGCACCGCGCGGTCATGGCCGGCGGCGTCGATCGCTTCATTGTCGCCCAGCGGCACGCCTTCGGCCCAGTCCAGCGTCATCACCCGCCGGCCTGACAGGGACCAATGGGTTTTCGGTACGAAAAAACCCGCGTCGCCCACGGTGTTGGCCTGAAACTCGGACGCGGCCGAGGCTTCCAGCCGCAGATCCAGCTCACCCGTCACCACGCCTTCGAAATGTTCGATCACGTCGCGGGGGCGCAACCGGCGCGAGGAGGGCGAGAGCCACTCGATAAAGGCCGCGGCAAGATAGAAGGCGTCGATATCAGTCTGGAACGCCTTCTCGATCTTCGGGCGCAGCACTTTCACGGCCACTTCATGGCCGGTTGCCGCCACCCGCGCCCGGTGCACCTGTGCGATCGACGCGGCGGCCACGGGCGCGCTGAACTCGGAAAACATCTCGTCCACCGGGCGGCCCAACTCTGCCTCGATCACCTGTTTGGCGATCTCGACCGGAAAGGGCGGCAGCTTGTCTTGCAACACGCGCAGTTGCACGGCCAGTTCGTGGCCAACGACATCGGGCCGGGTCGACAGGATCTGGCCGAACTTGATATAGGCCGGGCCAAGTGCGGTCAGTGCGCGGGTGGCCGGGGGCAGCGCCGGGTCGCCCTTGTAGCCTAGCCAGGCAAACGGCCACGCCACAACACGCGAAAAGATGCGCAGCGCGGGTTGGGCATCCAGCGCGTCCAGCACCACGCCCATGGCGCCGGTGCGTTCCAGGGTGGCGCCGGTGCGGATCAGCCGCCAGATATTGTGAGGTCCGCGCAAGTTACAGCTTCCATCCCGAATGCAGCGCCGCCACGCCCATCGACAGGTTGCGGTATTTCACATTCCCGAACCCGGCGGCGCGGATCATGCCCGCGAAGGTTTCCTGATCGGGAAACTTGCGGATCGATTCCACCAGATACTGATAGCTGTCGCGGTCATTCGCCACGATCTTGCCCATCGCCGGGATCACGTTGAACGAATAGCGGTCATAGGCCCATTGCATCGCGGGATTGGGCAACTGGCTGAATTCCAGCACCATCAGCCGTCCGCCGGGGCGCAGCACGCGGTATGCCTCTGACAGGGCGTCGGCGATGCGGGTGACATTCCGGATGCCAAAGCTGATCGTGTAGACGTCAAAGCTGTTATCGGCGAAGGGCAGGGCCATCGCGTCGCCGGTGACCCAGCCCAAGCTGTCGGCCATCTGCCCGGCCTCGGCGCGCTGGCGCCCGGCGACCAGCATCGATTCCGTCATGTCCAGCACCACGGCCGAGGCCCCCGGCGCGCGCCGCAGGAACCGGAACGAAATATCGCCGGTGCCCCCCGCCACATCCAGCAGCCGCTGTCCGGCGCGCGGGGCCAGCCAATCCATCATCGCGTCCTTCCAGACGCGGTGGATGCCCATCGACATCAGATCGTTCATCACGTCATAGCGTGACGCGACATTGGTAAAGACGCCGTGCACCATTCCCGCTTTTTCGTCCTCGGGGACGGTCTGAAATCCGAAATGGGTGGTTTTGTCGGTCATCGCTCTTGCCGTCGCTGAAAACTCCCCCTCCTTATAGAGCGCCCGCCGGGCGTTACAATGCGCACCCATCCGAGGAACAGCCATATGCCCGAACTGCCAGAGGTCGAAACCGTCCGCCACGGGCTGGCCCCCAGCATGGACGGGCAGATCATCACCCGCGCGCAGGTGAAGCGCCCCGATCTGCGCTGGCCCTTCCCGCCGCGCATGGCCGAGCGGCTGACCGGGGCGCGGGTGCTGCGGCTGGGGCGGCGCTCGAAATACATTCTGGCCGATCTGGACACCGGCGAGACGCTGATCATCCACCTGGGCATGTCGGGGCGGATGCTGGTGTCGGGCGATCCGCTGGGCCGGTTCCACCACGACCACCCCGCGCCGGAAAAGCACGACCATGTAGTGCTGGACATGGAAAACGGCGCGCGGGTCACCTTCAACGATGCCCGCCGGTTCGGCGCGATGGATTTGTGCCCGACCCGCGATGTGCAGGCGCACAAGCTGCTGGCCGGGCTGGGGCCCGAGCCGCTGGGCAATGCGTTCAACGGGGACTATCTGGTCGACCGCCTGAAAGCCCGCAACACGCCGATCAAGGCGGCGCTGCTGGATCAGCGAATCGTGGCGGGGCTGGGCAATATCTATGTGTGCGAGGCGCTGCACCGCGCGGGGATTTCGCCCCGGCGCAAGGCCGGCCAGATCGCGCCCGCGCGGGTGGCGGCGCTGGTGCCGGTGATCCGCGATGTCCTGACCGAGGCGATCGCCGCGGGCGGTTCCAGCTTGCGCGACCATCGCCAGACCGACGGCGAGCTGGGCTATTTCCAACATACGTTCCGCGCCTATGGCCGCGCGGGGCAGCCTTGTCCAACCCCCGGCTGTGGCGGTGAAATCGCCCGAATCGTTCAATCGGGGCGGTCCACTTTCTATTGCGCGCAATGCCAAAGATAACTTGAACCCTTGCATCAGACTGCTAAGGAATCGGTTTTGTACATCAACGGAGACGCGCCGCGCATGGCCTATAAAACGCTGATCGTCGAAGTCGAAGACCACGTCGCCCTGATCAGGCTCAACCGCCCCGATGCCCTGAATGCGCTGAACAGCGAGATGCTGACAGAACTGGCCGATGCGGTGACCCAGGCCGGTGCCAATGACAAGGTGCGCTGCATCGTCCTGACCGGTTCGGACAAGGCGTTTGCCGCCGGGGTCGACATCAAGGAGATGAGCGAGAAAAGCTTTGTCGATGTGTTTGCCAGCGACATGATCACCCCGGAAACCGAGGCGATTCTGCGCTGTCGCAAGCCGATCATCGCCGCCGTTGCCGGCTATGCGCTGGGCGGAGGCTGCGAGTTGGCGATGATCTGCGATTTCATCATCGCCGCCGACACCGCCAAATTCGGCCAGCCTGAAATCAATCTGGGCGTCGTTGCCGGGATCGGCGGCACCCAGCGCCTGACCCGGTTCGTGGGCAAGTCCAAATCGATGGAGATGCATCTTACCGGCCGCTTCATGGATGCCGACGAGGCTGAGCGCAGCGGGCTGGTCAGCCGCGTGGTGCCCGCCAAGGCACTGATCGAAGAGGCAATGGCCGCCGCCCAGAAGATTGCCGAAAAATCCACCCTGACGGTGATGGCCGTCAAAGAGGCGGTGGACCGCAGCTATGAAACGACCCTGCGCGAGGGTGTGCTGTTCGAGCGCCGCCTGTTCCATGCGCTGTTCGCCACCGAGGACCAGAAAGAGGGCATGGCGGCCTTTCTGGAAAAGCGCGAACCGCAGTTTCGTGACAAGTGATCGGGGAAATCTGTTACATACCCGTTGACTTGCGGCCGAGTCGCCCGTAAAGACGCGGCTTCAGATTTCATGCGAACCCAAAAGCGGGAACTCGAACATATGGCTAATTCGCCTCAAGCAAAAAAGCGCGCCCGCCAGAACGAGCGCAACTTCGCCGTCAACAAGGCGCGCCGGTCGCGCATCCGCACCTTCCTGCGTAAAGTGGAAGAGGCAATCGCGTCGGGCGATCAGGCCGTTGCGGCAAGCGCTCTGCGCGACGCCCAGCCGGAACTGATGCGCGGTGTGACCAAAGGCGTTCTGCACAAGAACACCGTTGCACGTAAAATTTCGCGTCTGTCGTCCCGGGTCAAGGCCCTGGGCGCGTAACACGCGACACTCGACTTATGGTTAAAGGGCGCGGCCGCAGGCTGTGCCCTTTTTCGTGTTTCAGGCATTGTTTCAGAAATTCGTGCATTCCCACATCTCTGAAACAGGTTTTCGGATTCGTTCTGATAAACCCTCAAGTCAAGCGCGAAGATCAGTTGCGGGGGCTTCCTCGGCCTTGCTAGCTTGGGAGTTGCGATTCACATCGTCTTGGGGGGACATGGTATGAGCACCACCCCGCTGCATGGGCGCAGGCCGGTCATCACTGACGGCTTTCGCTGAAAAAAGTGGGTGGGCTCATGGGTATCGAGGCAGGATGCAAGGTGGGGCTTTGCATGACCTCTTTGTCCGCGGGAATGCTTTGCGGAGTTCGATCCGTGCGGCAACGGCCTGGCATGTCCATATAGGCCGCGAAGAAGCGGATAGGTAAGGCAGGCGCCAAACAGGGCCTGCCCCTGTTCGGTACTGTCTTCTGAGCGGAAGCCGCGCGCTGCGCGCGGTTCGGGGGTGTCTGGCCGGTTCGCGCCAGGCGCATGCCTCTGCTGTTCCAACATGTGACATCGCACGCGGTGGCACGCAGTCCGACAGGGGCGCGGCTGTTGCGGGGATATGGGGACGGCTGCTGGAGCGGGCACGACAATGACAAATGAAAAATGGGGCGCGGTATGCAAAGACATTCAGAAGACGATCGGCGAAAATAACTTCGTCACGTGGATCAAGCCGCTGAAGTTCCGCGAGATGCAGAACGGCGTGGCCCATTTCAACGCGCCGACCAGTTTTGTCGGGGATTGGGTGGCCCGCAATTTCGGCGACGAGATCATGCGCCTGCTGACCCGCAACGGCGAAGCGGTGGAGCGGCTGGAATTCAACGTGGTGGCCCAGAAAGCCGCGGCCCCAGCCGCAGTTGCCGATACGGCAAAGCACGCCGTGGCTGCGGCGGGTCTGCGCCCGGATGGCGGGCTGCTGGGCGCCCCGATCGACGCGCGGTTTACCTTTGACAGCTTCGTGGTGGGCAAGCCGAACGAACTGGCCCATGCCGCCGCGCGCCGCGTGGGCGAAGGCGGCCCGGTCACCTTCAACCCGCTGTTCCTGTATGGCGGCGTCGGTCTGGGCAAGACCCACCTGATGCACGCCATCGCGCACGAACTGCGCACCCGTTCGCCGCATTTGCGGGTTGTGTATCTGTCGGCCGAGCAATTCATGTACCGCTTCGTGCAGGCCCTGCGCGAACGGGACACGATGGGTTTCAAGGAATTGTTCCGCTCTGTCGATGTGCTGATGGTGGACGATGTTCAGTTCATCGCCGGCAAGGACAGCACCCAGGAAGAGTTCTTTCACACCTTCAACGCGCTGGTGGATCAGAACAAGCAGATCATCATTTCCGCCGACCGCGCCCCGGGCGAGATCAAGGATCTGGAGGACCGGATCAAATCGCGCCTGCAATGCGGTCTGGTGGTCGACCTGCACCCTACCGATTACGAGCTGCGGCTTGGAATCCTGCAGCAGAAGGTCGAGCTTTACCGGCTGCAATATCCCGGTCTGACCATTTCGGACGGGGTCCTGGAATTCCTGGCGCATCGGATTTCGACCAATGTGCGGGTACTCGAAGGCGCGCTGACCCGGCTCTTTGCTTTTGCGTCGCTGGTCGGGCGCGAGATCACGCTGGATCTGACCCAGGATTGCCTAGCCGATATTCTGCGTGCCTCGGACCGCAAGGTGACGATCGAGGAAATCCAGCGCCGCGTGGGCGAGCATTTCAATATCCGCCTGTCGGATCTGATCGGCCCCAAGCGCAACCGCACCATCGCCCGGCCGCGCCAGATCGCGATGTATCTGTCCAAGCATCTGACCTCGCGCAGCCTGCCCGAGATCGGCCGCCGCTTTGGCGGGCGCGACCACACCACCGTGATGCACGCGGTCAAACGCATCGACGAGTTGCGCGCGACGGACAACCAGATCGCCGAGGATCTGGAGCTTCTGCGCCGCATGCTGGAGGCATAACGCCCTTAACGGGGGCGTTGCGCCCTTGACGCCCCCGTTAAACCATCCGACAAATCAAAAAATGCTTGAGCCGCAGGGGGAAACAGTTAGTTTCGGCCCCCCGGCATCATGAGGAGCGAGGGTATGAAATTCAGCATCGAACGCGGGACGCTTCTGAAGGCGGTCGGCCAGGCGCAATCGGTTGTTGAGCGGCGCAACACGATCCCGATCCTCGCCAATGTTCTGATCGAGGCCGAGGGCGGATCGGTCAGTTTCCGGGCCACCGATCTGGACATCGAAGTGGTCGACAAGGCCGTGGCCCAGGTCGAACGCGCCGGTGCCACCACCGTATCGGCCGTCACCTTGCATGAAATCGTGCGCAAACTGCCTGACGGCGCCTTGGTCAGCCTCGGCGACGATGGCACATCCGGCCGCTTGACGGTCGAGGCCGGGCGCTCGAACTTTTCGCTGGCAACGCTGCCGCGGGAAGATTTCCCAGTCATGGCCTCGTCGGAATACAGTTGCAACTTTTCGGTGCCCGCGCCGGTGCTGCGGCGGCTGTTCGACAAGTCGAAATTCGCGATCTCGACCGAAGAGACGCGCTATTACCTGAACGGCGTTTACATGCACGTGGCAGATGGCGACGGCGGCAAGGTGCTGCGCTGCGTGGCGACCGATGGCCACCGTCTGGCCCGCATCGACGCACCGCTGCCCGAGGGCGCGGAAACCATGCCCGGCGTGATCGTGCCGCGCAAGACCGTGGGCGAGATGCGCAAGCTGCTGGACGATGACGATGTGACCATCGCGGTGTCGGTGTCGGAGACCAAGGTGCGTTTCGCCACGCCCGAAATCACCCTGACCTCAAAAGTGATCGACGGCACCTTCCCCGATTACACCCGCGTCATTCCGCAGGGCAACACCCGCAAGATGGAGGTGGACGCCGCCGAATTCGCCAAGGCGGTGGACCGCGTGGCCACCGTGTCGTCGGAACGGTCGCGCGCGGTAAAGCTGGCGCTGGACGAGGACCGGCTGATCTTGTCGGTCAACGCCCCCGACGCGGGCGCTGCCGAGGAAGAGCTGGCCGTGGCCTATGGCGACGAGCGGCTGGAGATCGGGTTCAACGCGAAATACCTGCTGGAGATCGCCAGCCAGGTGGATCGCGAGAATGCGGTGTTCCTGTTCAACTCTGCCGGGGATCCGACCCTGATGCGCGAGGGCAACGATACCTCGGCGGTTTATGTCGTCATGCCGATGCGCGTTTAACTTTCTTGCCTCCGGCGGGGATATTTGCGCGAAAAAGAAGGGCCGCACATGGCTGGCCTGTGCTTGTCAGAACTGAGCCTTTCGCATTTCCGCTCGCATAAATCGGTGCGGCTGGATCTGGATGGCCGCCCGGTGGCGGTTTACGGGCCGAATGGCGCGGGCAAGACCAATATCCTGGAGGCGATTTCGCTGCTTTCGCCGGGGCGCGGGCTGCGCCGGGCCGGGGCGGAAGAGATCGCCCGCAGGCCCGAGGCGCTGGGCTGGAAAGTGTCCGGCCTGCTGCGCAGCTTGCATCAGGTGCACGAGGTCGAGACCTGGGCCGAAGGCGGCGCCCCCCGCACGGTTCGGATTGATGGCAAATCGGCGGCGCAGGTCGCGCTGGGGCGGATCGCGCGGGTTCTGTGGCTGGTGCCCGCGATGGACCGGCTGTGGATCGAAGGGGCCGAAGGGCGGCGGCGGTTTCTGGACCGGATGACCCTGAGCTTCGAGCCGAGCCATGGCGAGGTGACGCTGACCTATGAAAAGGCGATGCGCGAACGCAACCGGCTGTTGAAGGATCAGCAGCGGGACGCGACGTGGTACGGCGCGCTGGAGGCGCAGATGGCCAGGGCCGGCGCGCTCATCCAGCGCAACCGGCTGTCGGCGCTGGACCGGATCGCGGTCGCGCAGGAAGGTGCGCAGACCGCGTTTCCCACCGCGCATCTAACCCTTGCGGGCCCCGAGGGACGCATGATCCCCGACACCGAACAAGGGCTGGCGGCAGAGTTTGCCGGGGGCCGCGCGCGCGATCTGAATGCCGGGCGCACCCTGGCCGGGCCGCACCGCGCCGATCTGGACGCGGTCTTTGCCGCCAAAGGCGTGCCCGCGCGCCAGTGTTCCACGGGCGAGCAGAAGGCGCTGCTGATTTCGCTGATCCTGGCCAATGGCCGCGCGCTGGCGCAGGATTTCGGCGCACCGCCCCTGTTGCTGCTGGATGAGGTCGCCGCGCATCTGGACGCCACCCGCCGCGCTGCGCTGTATGACGAGATATGCGCGCTGGGCGCCCAGGCGTTCATGACCGGCACCGGCGCGGAACTGTTCGACACGCTGGGCGATCGCGCGCAGTATTTCGAGGTAACCGACCATGACGGCATCAGCCGGATAGAGGAAAGGTCAGCACCATGACCCCGCAGCGCGTGACCCTGATCACCCTTGGCGTAGACGACCTGACCCGCGCGAAGGCATTTTATGCGGCCCTTGGCTGGCAGCCCACGCAGGCCCAGGAAGGTGTGGTATTCTATCAGATCAACGGCATGGTGCTGGGACTTTTCGGCCGCGCCGCGCTGGCCGCCGATCAGGGCCGCCCCGATGCCCTACTGGGGACGGGCGCGGTGACGCTGGCGCAGAACTTTGCCAGCGCGGATGAGGTGGACGCGGCCTTTGCCACGGCGCTGGCCGCCGGGGCGACGGCATTGAAGGCGCCGGAAAAGGTCTTCTGGGGTGGCTATTCCGGCTATTTCGCCGATCCCGACGGCCATGTGTGGGAACTGGCCCATAATCCGTTCTGGCCCCTGAATGACGATGGCAGCCTGACCCTGCCCACCGCGCCATGAGCATATCCAACACCGATCTGCTGCTTTATGCGGGCGCGATGGTGATCATGTTCTTCACCCCCGGTCCGGTCTGGATGGCGCTGACGGCGCGGGCGCTGTCGGGCGGGTTTCGCGCCGCCTGGCCACTGGCGCTGGGCGTGGTGATCGGCGATGCGCTTTGGCCGCTTCTGGCGATACTTGGCGTCAGTTGGGTCGTTTCGGTTTTCGATGGGTTCATGGCGGTGCTGCGTATGGCGGCGGCGGCGATCTTTCTGGTGATGGGGGTGCTTTTGATCCGCCACGCGGACAAGTCCATCGCCAGCGACAGCCGCCTGACCCGCCCCGGCATGTGGGCGGGTTTCGCGGCCGGGGTGGCGGTTATTCTGGGCAACCCCAAGGCGATCCTGTTCTACATGGGGGTGTTGCCGGGCTTCTTCGACCTGACGCGGGTGACAGGCCCGGACATGGCCGCAATTGTCGCGATTTCGATGGTCGTTCCCTTGTTGGGGAACCTGATGTTCGCCCTGTTCGTGGACCGCGCCCGGCGCGTTCTGACCTCGTCCCGGGCACTGAGACGCACCAATATCACGGCAGGCTGTTTGTTGATTCTGGTGGGGTTGGTGATTCCCTTCACCTGACACCAAATCTTGTGTGTCGTGCGTGACATCCCCCCCAGAATTTCGTATAAGATGACAAAAATACGAAGGAAGGCTTGCATGGCCGAAAACGCCCCCGCGACCGAAGAATACGGCGCAGAATCTATCAAAGTTCTCAAAGGCTTGGAGGCAGTTCGCAAACGCCCCGGCATGTATATCGGGGACACGGACGATGGCTCTGGCCTGCACCATATGGTGTATGAGGTCGTCGATAACGGTATCGACGAGGCGCTGGCCGGTCACGCCGACGCGGTGAACGTGAAAATCTACGCCGACGGCAGCGTCTCGGTCAGCGACAACGGGCGCGGCATTCCCGTCGGCATCCACGAGGAAGAGGGCGTCTCGGCGGCTGAGGTCATCATGACCCAGCTGCATGCGGGCGGAAAATTCGACAGCAATTCCTATAAGGTCTCGGGCGGTCTGCACGGGGTCGGCGTTTCGGTTGTGAACGCGCTGTCGGACTGGCTGGAGCTGCGGGTCTGGCGCGACGGCAAGGAGCATTTCGCCCGGTTCGAGCATGGCGATACGGTAGAACACCTGCGGGTGGTCGGCGATGCCAATGGCCGCAAGGGCACCGAGGTGCGCTTTCTTGCATCGCTCGATACATTCTCGAACCGTGATTTCGTGTTCAAGACGCTGGAGCATCGCCTGCGCGAGCTGGCCTTCCTGAACTCGGGCGTGCGGATCATTCTGGAGGATGAGCGCCCGGTCGAGCCGTTGAAAACCGAGCTGTTCTATGAGGGCGGCGTGCAGGAATTCGTCCGCTATCTGGACCGGTCCAAGACCCCGGTCATGCCCGATCCGATCTTCATGACCGGCGAAAAAGACGGTATCGGCGTCGAGGTCGCGATGTGGTGGAACGACAGCTACCATGAAAACGTGTTGCCCTTCACCAACAACATCCCGCAGCGCGACGGCGGCACCCATCTGGCGGGCTTTCGCGGCGCGCTGACCCGGACGATCAACAATTACGCCCAGACCAGCGGTATCGCCAAGAAGGAAAAGGTCAACTTCACCGGCGATGACGCGCGCGAGGGGTTGACCTGCGTTCTGTCGGTCAAGGTGCCCGATCCCAAGTTCAGCAGTCAGACCAAGGACAAGCTGGTCAGTTCTGAAGTGCGGCCCGCGGTCGAGGGACTGGTGAACGAAAAGCTGGCCGAATGGTTCGAGGAAAACCCGACCCAGGCGCGCCAGATCGTCGGCAAGATCGTAGAGGCCGCGCTGGCCCGCGAGGCCGCCCGCAAGGCGCGTGAACTGACCCGGCGCAAGACGGCGATGGACGTGGCCAGCCTGCCCGGCAAGCTGGCCGATTGCCAGGAAAAGGATCCCGCCCTGTCCGAACTGTTCCTGGTCGAGGGCGACAGCGCCGGCGGTTCGGCCAAACAGGGCCGGTCGCGCAACAATCAGGCGGTTCTGCCCCTGCGCGGTAAGATCCTGAACGTGGAACGCGCACGCTTTGACCGGATGCTGAGCAGCCAGGAGATCGGGACCCTGATCACCGCGCTCGGCACCGGCATCGGCCGTGACGAATTCAACATCAAAAAGCTGCGCTACCACAAGATCGTCATCATGACCGATGCCGACGTGGACGGCGCGCATATCCGCACCCTGTTGCTGACCTTCTTCTTCCGGCAAATGCCGGAACTGATCGAGGGGGGATACCTCTATATCGCGCAGCCGCCGCTTTATAAGGTCAGCCGTGGCCGGTCCGAGGTGTACCTGAAGGATCAGGCCGCGCTAGAGGATTATCTGGTCCAGATGGGGGTCGAGGGTGCGGTGCTGCGCCTTGCCAATGGCGAGGAAATCGCCGGGGCCGATCTGGCCCGCGTGGTCGAGGGCGCGCGCGCCTTCCGCCGTGTGCTGGAGGCATTCCCGACCCATTATCCGCGCCACATTCTGGAACAGGCTGCACTGGCGGGGGCCTTCGATCCGGGCCGCGCCGACAGCGACCTGCAACAGGTCGCCGATACGGTGGCCAAGCGCCTTGATCTTGTGGCGGTGGAATACGAGCGCGGCTGGCTGGGCCGCATCACCCAGGATCACGGTATCCGCCTGACCCGCGTGTTGCGCGGGGTCGAAGAGGTTCGCTCGCTCGACGGTGCGGTGCTGCGCTCGGGCGAGGCGCGGCGCCTGTCCGAGGTTTCCAAACCCACGCGCGATCACTACGCCGATCCCGCCAGTCTGGTCCGCAAGGACCGCGAGCAGCTGATCCATGGGCCGACCGAACTGTTGGATGCGATCCTGAGCGAGGGCGAAAAGGGTCTGTCGCTGCAACGCTACAAGGGTCTGGGCGAAATGAACCCCGGTCAGCTGTGGGAAACCACGCTGGACCCCGAGGCGCGCACGCTGTTGCAGGTCCGGGTCGAGGATCTGGCCGATGCCGATGACATCTTCACCAAGCTGATGGGCGATGTGGTCGAACCCCGCCGTGAATTCATCCAGACCAACGCGCTGAGCGTGGCGAACCTGGATTTCTGAGCACAGGGGGATGCGCGCGGCGGTGCGCATCCCCGCCGTCAGTCGGGCGCGTCGCTTTCGCCGTGCTCCTCGCCCTCGAAAAAGGGGGTGAACTGCGCCACGATGACCGAGTTTTCGGCCAGCGCGCGCGCCATCAATTCTTCCTCTTCCGGCTCGATCTCATGACCTTGGGCGCGGCGTTCCGCGGCGGTGCCATAGCCGGTCACATCCAGCGGCGCCAGATCGGCCTGTTTCAGCACGGCGACGGTTTCGCGCACGGCCTCTGCTTCATCCACACCGCTGGCAAAGCACATCAGCGCCGCCCCGGTCGCGCCCTCGGGCAGGCCGTCGCCATCCTTGCGGCCGACCTGCACCACCAGGGTAAAGACCTGCTGCGGACGTTTGGGTTTTTCCATTGCGATGGCTCCTTGCTTTGGCGTTCCGTTCGCATCCCCGCGCGATCTGCGCAACCCCCTTAGCGGCCCGGCTGTTTCGGTTCACACCAGATATCGTGCCCGCAATGGGGGCAATGCAGATTGGGGGCCAGGTCCGGCCCCGCGCAGACCGCCCCGCAATTCGCGCAACAGGCGCATTCGGCGGCCTGTGGGCGGGGCAGCCGGGCAGGCGGTGACAGTTCCATCGGCGGAACGATCCGAAGGCCGGGCCGCGGCTGATCGTATCGAAAGATGCTGAGCCGCCCGCCGGGTTCGAAATAGGCGGCCTCGACCTCGCCCAGGTTGCGCACACCCTCGCGCCGCAGAACTGAGAACACCTCGGCCGCGCCCATGTCGAAGCGGCCGGTTTCGCGATGCAGGACACGGCCAGATTGAACGATCTGCACCGGTCCGCCGTCAAGAAGCTGCTTGGCCGGCGTGAAACGGATGATCGCCTGGTCGATGATCTTGTTGATCAGAACGACGACCGTGATGACGGTCAGCGCATGAAGCAATGGCACCTCGGGATAGAAAGGCGCATCCCCCACCGCAGAGCCAAGCGCGATGACCAGCAGGAACTCCACCATCGACAGCTGGGCCACGCTGCGCCCGCCGATCCAGCGCAGCAGGATCAGGGTGTAGAAATAGACGATGAGCGTTCGGAACAGGATTTCGAGGAAAAACAAAGGCGGCGCATCGCCCAGAAACATCCGGGCGAGATCGAATGGTACGATCGGATCTTGCATGGGGGAAACTCCTGAGTGGCGCCTTTCAATGCATGAAAGGCCACTCAGGTTCCCCAGCGCGTCAGTCGCGCAGCAACTCGTTGATTCCGGTCTTCGAGCGGGTCTTTTCATCCACCCGTTTCACGATCACCGCGCAATAAAGGTTCACACCGTTCTTCGACGGCATCGACCCGGACACGACCACCGAATAGGGCGGCACCTCGCCATACATCACTTCGCCTGTCTCGCGGTCCACGATCTTGGTCGACTGGCCGATGAACACGCCCATGCCCAGCACCGAACCCTCGCGCACGATCACGCCCTCGACCACTTCGGAGCGGGCACCGATGAAACAGTTGTCCTCGATGATCGTGGGGCCGGCCTGCATCGGTTCCAGCACGCCGCCGATGCCGACGCCGCCAGACAGATGCACGCCCTTGCCGATCTGCGCGCAGGATCCGACCGTGGCCCAGGTGTCCACCATCGTGCCTTCGTCCACATAGGCGCCCAGGTTAACGAAGGACGGCATCAGCACCACGCCCGGCGCGATGAAGGCCGATTTGCGGACGATGCAGTTGGGCACCGCGCGGAACCCCGCGGCACGCCACTGATTGTCGCCCCAGCCCTTGAACTTGCTGTCCACCTTGTCCCACCAGGCGCTGCCCTGCGGGCCGCCATCCTGCTGTTCCATGTCCTTCAGCCGGAACCCCAGCAGCACCGCCTTTTTGGTCCACTGGTTGACGTGCCACGACCCATCGGCCTGCTTTTCGGCCACCCGCAGCGTGCCATTGTCCAGCGCGTCCAGCGTGGTTTCGATCGCCTCGCGGGTTTCGCCGGTGGTCGCGGGGGTGATGGTGTCGCGTGCCTCCCAGGCGGATTCGATCGTGGCTTCAAGCAGAGCGTTGGACATGGTGGTTTCCTCAAAACGTGTCTGGCCTCGTTGGGACCGAGGCTATAGACGCAGAAGGACGCATACGCAACGGATCGGATCAGCTGAAAAGGATGCCCCATGACGGAAGAGCATAAAAGGGTATTCCCGGACGCCCATGAAGATGTCGAGCAGATCCGCGAAATTCCGGCGACCCCACAAACACTTTCCCCGGCTTATCAGCTTGCCTTTACCGACGATGATTTCATGCTGCGTGACGAATTGCGCGGTGTGCGGTTGCAGCTGGAACTGCTGAAGCCCGATCTTTTGATGGCCGAGGCCGGGATCATCAGCACGATCGTGCTGTTCGGCGGCGCCCGTATTCCCGAGCCCGCGCAGAAACACACCGCACGCAGTCCGGCCCTGGCCGAGTTGTCGAAATACTATGACGAGGCGCGCGAATTTTCCCGGCTGATGACGTTGAAAAGCGTCCGGAACGGCGGGCTGGAAAACGTCATCATCACCGGTGGCGGCCCCGGCGTGATGGAGGCGGGCAATCGCGGCGCGGCGGATGCGGGCGGCAAATCCATCGGGCTGAACATCGTTTTGCCGCACGAACAGAAGCCGAATTCCTATATCACGCCCGAGCTGTGCTTCAATTTCCACTATTTCGGCATCCGAAAGATGCATTTCCTGATGCGCGCCAACGCGCTGGCGATCTTTCCCGGCGGGTTTGGTACCATGGACGAAATGTTCGAGGCGCTGACCCTGATTCAGACCAAGCGGATGAAGCCGGTGCCGTTCCTGCTGTTCGGTCAGGAGTTCTGGGAAGAAGTCATCAACTGGAAAGCCCTGGCCAGGGCCGGCACCATTTCCGAGGATGATCTGGCCTTGTTCCAATATGTCGAAACCGCGCAGGAGGCGGTCGATATCATCGCGGGGTGGACGGGCTGACGCCTTGACCCAGGAACCGCGGGTTGAGCCATGTATGGCTGTGCCCGGGGAACGGCGCGTTAAAGCCCGGCCTCGGCCTGAATCTCTTTGCGTGATTTGCGCGCCCGTTCGGTGGTCGATTTCAGCTGACCGCAGGCGGCCATGATATCCTCGCCGCGCGGGGTGCGGATCGGGCTGGCATAGCCGGCCTTGTAGACGATATCGGCAAACGCCTCGATCCGGTCCCAGTCTGACCGCTCATAGGGCGCGCCGGGCCATTCGTTGAACGGGATCAGATTGATCTTGGCCGGAATGCCCTGGATCAGCTTGACCAGTCGCCGCGCATCCGCGTCGCTGTCATTCACATCCTTCAGCATCACATATTCAAAGGTGATCCGCTCGGAATTGCTCAGTTTCGGATAGGCGCGCAGCGCCTCCAGCAAGGTGGCGATGTTCCATTTCTTGTTGATCGGCACCAGCTTGTCGCGCACCGCATCGGTGGTGGCGTGAAAGCTGATCGCCAGCAGGCAACCGATTTCCTCGGCTGTGCGGGCGATTTCCGGCACCACGCCCGAGGTGGACAGGGTGATCCGCCGGCGGCTGAGGGAAATGCCTTCGTGATCCATGGCAATCTTCATCGCGTCGCGCACCGCGTCGAAATTATACAGCGGCTCGCCCATGCCCATCAGCACGACATTGCTCAGCAGCCGTGCCTCTTCCTTGGGGCCGCCGCCCGGCTTGGGCCATTCACCCAGATCGTCACGGGCCAGCATGATCTGGCCGACGATTTCACCGGCGGTCAGGTTGCGCACCAGTTTCTGGGTGCCGGTGTGGCAGAACGAACAGGTCAGCGTACAGCCCACCTGGGACGAGATGCACAGCGTTCCGCGCCCGTTATCGGGGATATAGACGGTTTCCACCTCGTGCCCGCCGGCGATCCGCACCAGATACTTGCGGGTGCCATCGGCCGAGACATGCTTCGACACGACCTCGGGCAGCTCGATCACGAAATGCGATTCCAACAGTGCGCGATAGTCCTTCGACAGGTTGGTCATCGCGTCGAAGCTGCGCACACCTTTTTGATAAATCCACTGCCACAGCTGGTTCACCCGCATTTTGGCCTGCTTTTCGGGCGTGCCGGCGGTGACCAGCGCGTCGCGCAACTGATCACGGGTGAGACCCACAAGGTTCACCTTGCCGCCCTCGGGCAGCTTGCGGGGGATGGTCACAACATCCTGGGTAATGGTCATGGCGGCGCGTCTCCGTAGATCAAGTCGCGTTTTCTACAGGATTCGCGCGCGCAAATAAACACCGCGCGCGCGGATCAGCCGCCGCAGTATTTGCTGGCCGATTCCGTAGCCGCCGTGAAGCCTAGAAGCGAGAACGAATCCTTGGTGATCGTCCCGCGCGACGAGTGCCCGGTCAGAACGGCGCTGGAGCCCCGCTTCATCGCGGCCAGGATCTTGGCGTCGTCGGCTTTCGACGCGGGCCAGGCCCATTCGCCATCGGTGAACAACTCATAGGTTTCGTCGCCAACCTCCAGCGTCACGAAGGAGTCGGGCGCAAACGGATACCCGCCGGTAAAGGAAATCTCGCCGCTCACACCGCTTTTCGGACGATAGGTCACGAACAGCAGGATATCGCCACGCCGCACCGCCTTGATCCGACCGCTCGAGTCGGTGTTGACGGTCTCTTTGGGAACCGCAGCGCCCCAGCAATCGGTCGGCGCCTGGGGTGGCTCCGCAAAGACTTCCCAATCCGTCTCGACCGCAACGCGGTTGGTCGATTCCTGCGCATTGGCGCCGATGGCAGCCAGTGCCAGCATGCTGCCGACAATTCCGCGCTTCACCCAAGATGTCATGTCGTTCACAGCCTCCAAGCTGTTTCTTGCCTCTGTCGCCCGCCCACATGGCCGTTAGCCGGACCTTTTCGAGTGGCGCGCCGGTTTTCAACTCGATATGCGAAGACTAACGTAAAACTGCCGATTTTAGAAAGCCCCCATGGCGGAAAATCGCGCATGCGTGAGGAAAGGATCCCCAATGGCAAATGCCGTTCCGATGGTAGAGGTCTGGCGCGGCCCGTTTCAGGAGTCGCTTCATCTGGGCCACGCGGTGATCTGCGATGCGTCGGGCGGGATCGTGCAGGCCTGGGGCGACCCGGATGCGGTGATCCTGCCGCGCTCGTCGACCAAGATGATCCAGGCCCTGCCGCTGCTGGACAGCGGTGCCGCCAATGCCTTCGGGCTGCGCGAGGCGCAGCTTGCGCTGTCTTGCGCGTCGCATCAGGGGGCGCCGATCCATACCGATATGGTGCAGACGTGGCTGGCCGGTCTGGGCCTGACCGGTGACGCCTTCCGCTGCGGGGCAGAGGCACCGCGTGATACGGAAACCAAACACGCGATGATCCGCGCCCATGGTCAGCCCTGCCAGATGCACAACAACTGCTCGGGCAAGCATTCGGGCTTTCTGACGCTGACCAAACACCTGAACGCGGGCCCCGAATATGTCGATCCCGCGCATCCCGTCCAACTGGCGGTGCGCGAAGCGTTCGAGGATGTGACCGGCATGGACAGCCCCGGTTTCGGCATCGACGGCTGCTCGGCCCCCAATTTCGCCACCACGGTGCATGGGCTGGCCCGCGCCATGGCGTTTTTCGCGGGCGCGCAGGAAGACGGCGCAACGGTGCGCGAACGCTCTGCCGCGCGGCTGGCAAAGGCGATGGCCACCTATCCCGAACTGGTCGCGGGCGAGGGACGTGCCTGCACCCTGCTGATGCGCGCGATGGGCGGCAAGGTGGCGGTCAAGACCGGGGCCGAGGCGGTGTTTGTGGCGATTCTGCCCGCGCAGAAGCTGGGTATCGCCCTGAAAATCGCCGATGGTGCCACGCGGGCATCCGAATGCGCCATCGCCGCGCTGCTGGTGAAGTTGGGCGCGCTGGCGGCGGATCATCCGGCCACGCGAACCTTTCTGAATGCGCCTGTGCGCAACTGGCGCGGGATCGAAACCGGATCGATCCGGGTGGCCGCAGGCTTCGCCTGAACCGGTGTCACCCGGCGAAATCGTCGCGGGCATAGCCCTGAATATACAACAGCGCGGTCAGGTCGCCGTGGTTGATGCGGATATCGCATTCGGCCGCGACCGAAGGCTTGGCATGCAGCGCCACGCCCGCCCCGGCCAGCCCCAGCATCCCCAGATCGTTGGCGCCGTCGCCCACCGCCATCACATCGGCCACATCCAGCCCCAGCCGCGCCGAGATGTCCCGTAGCGCGGAAACCTTGGCCTCGCGGCCCAGAATCGGTTCGGCCACGCGGCCGGTCAGCTTGCCATCCGCAATCAGCAACGTGTTGGCGCGGCTTTCGTCGAAACCCAGATCGGCGGCCACCTTGGCCGCGAAATTGGTGAACCCGCCCGACACCAGCACCGCAAAGCCGCCATTGGCCTTCATCGTCGCGATCAGTTCGGCCCCGCCGGGGGTAAAGGTGATACGGGTCGCCAGCACCTTGTCGATCACCGCCGCGTCCAGCCCGGCCAGCAGGCCGACCCGTTCGCGCAGCGCGCCCTCGAAGTCCAGTTCGCCATTCATCGCGCGCGCGGTGATCTCGGCCACGCGCGGACCGATTCCCGCCTCGGCGGCCAGCTCGTCAATGCATTCCTGCTGAATCATGGTGCTGTCCATATCGGCCAGCAGCATCTTCTTGCGCCGCCCTTCGGCGCGCTGCACCACCAGATCGATACCCAGCGCCTGCATCTCGCCCCAAACATCCCACAGGTTGTCCGGCGCGGCCGCCAGCGGGAATTCCGCGGCAATTTCAGGGGCAAGCCAGCGCGCAGCCCCGCCACCCCAGGCATTGCGCAACGCCTCGGTCGTGGTGGTGTCCAGCGCGGGCGCGGCGGGGTTGGTCAGAAGGGTGGCAACAAACATGGGCAGTTTCCGATAGTGAACAGGCGTGTCGCTTTTCAGCGTTCAAGCGGCGCAATAGCGCAGCTTTCCCTCTTGCGCCAGTGGCCCGTCGGACGTATCTGCATCCGCGGGACACCCCTCCCCAACGAGGGGCATATATCTGTAAGGATACCATCCAATGGTAAATGCTACCCCGGCAGCGCGCCCGGCAAATCCGCGCTTTTCCTCCGGCCCCTGCGCCAAGAATCCCACTTTCACCCTCGACAAGCTGTCCGACGCGCCCTTGGGCCGCTCGCACCGCGCCGCCGTGGGCAAGGCCAAGCTGAAAGCGGCGATCGAAACGACGCGCGAGGTGCTGGGCATCCCCGCCGATTACCGCATCGGCATCGTTCCTGCGTCGGATACCGGCGCGATGGAAATGGCGATGTGGTCGCTGCTGGGCCAGCGCCCGGTGGAAATGCTGGCCTGGGAAAGCTTCGGCGCCGGCTGGGTCACCGATGTGGTCAAGCAACTGAAACTCGACGCCACCGTAAAAACCGCCGAATACGGCGAGATTGTCGATCTCGCCGGCGTCGATTTCGACAAGGACGTGGTTTTCACCTGGAACGGCACCACCTCGGGTGTGCGTCTGCCCAATGGCGATGCGATCCCGGCTGACCGTGACGGGCTGACCATCTGCGACGCGACCTCGGCCGCCTTTGCGATGGACCTGCCCTGGGACAAGCTGGATGTGACCACGTTCAGCTGGCAAAAGGTGCTGGGCGGCGAAGCGGCCCACGGCATGCTGGTTCTGAGCCCCCGCGCGGTCGAACGGCTGGAAAGCTATACCCCGGCCTGGCCGCTGCCCAAGATTTTCCGCATGACCAAGGGTGGCAAGTTGATCAAAGGCATCTTTGTGGGCGAGACGATCAACACGCCCTCGATGCTGGCGGTCGAGGATTATCTCGTGGCGCTCGACTGGGCGAAATCCGTGGGCGGGCTGACCGGGATGATCGCCCGCGCCGACGCCAATGCCACCGTGATCGCGGATTTCGTGGACAGCCACGATTGGATCGCGAATCTGGCCGTTGATCCGGCCACGCGCTCGAACACCAGCGTCTGCCTGAAGTTCACCGATGACCGCATCACCGACGGCGCGGCCTTTGCCAAAGCCGTCGCCAAACGGCTGGAGGCCGAAGGCGTGGCGCTGGATATCGGCGCCTACCGCGACGCGCCCGCCGGTCTGCGCATCTGGTGCGGCGGCACGGTGGAAACATCGGACGTTGCGGCACTGATGCCGTGGCTGGACTGGGCGTTCAACGCCGAGATCGCCGCACAGTAATCAAACGCTCATCGCTCCCATCCGGGCGCTCTTCCCGCGAAGAGAAACCGGAGGGACCAATGAGCGCCCCCTTTCTGCATCCAAAGGAGCCTGAGACCATGGCACCCAAAGTTCTCGTTTCCGACAAGTTGTCCGAGACCGCCGTCCAGATTTTCCGCGATCGTGGCATCGACGTGGATTTCGAACCCAACCTCGGCAAAGACAAGGACGCCCTGCTGGCCAAGATCAAGGATTACGACGGTCTTGCGATCCGCTCGGCCACCAAGGTGACGGCCAAGCTGCTGGAAGCGGCCGACAACCTCAAGGTCGTGGCCCGCGCCGGCATCGGGGTCGACAATGTCGATATCCCCGCCGCGTCGAAAAAGGGCGTGATCGTGATGAACACACCGTTCGGCAACATGATCACCACCGCCGAACACGCCATCGCGATGATGTTCGCCGTGGCCCGCCAGATCCCCGAGGCCAGCGCCTCGACCCATGCGGGCAAGTGGGAAAAGTCGAAATTCATGGGGGTCGAGCTGACCAGCAAGGTGCTGGGCGTGATCGGCGCGGGCAACATCGGCGGCATCGTCTGCGACCGCGCCAACGGGCTGCACATGCGCGTCATCGCCTATGATCCCTTCCTGTCGGAGGAACGCGCCGACAAGCTGGGCGTGACCAAGGTGGAACTGGACGAGCTGCTGGCCAAGTCCGATTTCATCACCCTGCACGTGCCGCTGACCGACAAGACCAAGAACATCCTCAGCAAGGAAAACATCGCCAAGACCAAGAAGGGCGTGCGCATCATCAACTGTGCCCGCGGCGGTCTGGTGGACGAGGCCGCGCTGGCCGAGGCGCTGAAATCGGGCCATGTGGCCGGTGCCGCGCTGGACGTGTTCGCGGTCGAGCCCGCCACCGACAGCCCGCTGTTTGGTCTGCCCAACGTGGTCTGCACCCCACATCTGGGCGCCTCGACCACCGAAGCCCAGGAAAACGTGGCGCTTCAGGTGGCCGAGCAGATGTCCGATTACCTGCTGACCGGCGCCGTGACTAACGCGCTGAACATGCCGTCGGTCACCGCCGAAGAGGCCAAGACCATGGGCCCGTGGATCAAGCTGGCCGAGCATCTGGGCGCCTTCGTGGGCCAGTTGACGGACGAGCCGGTGAAGGCGATCAACATCCTGTACGACGGACACGCCGCAGAGATGAACCTGGACGCGCTGAACTGCGCCGCCATTTCCGGGATCATGAAACCGGCGAACCCGGATGTGAACATGGTATCCGCCCCGATCATCGCCGAAGAGCGCGGCATCAAGATCAGCCGCACCACCCAGCACAAATCCGGCGTGTTCGACGGCTATATCAAACTGACCGTCGTCACCGACGCGCGCGAGCGTTCGATCGCGGGTACGGTGTTCAGCGATGGCAAGCCGCGCTTCATCCAGATCAAGGGCATCAACATTGACGCCGAGATCGGCGAACACATGTTGTATACCACCAACGAAGACGTGCCCGGCATCATCGGCACCCTGGGCGGTATCCTGGGCGAAAACGGCGTGAACATCGCCAACTTCACCCTGGGCCGGACAACCGTGGGCCACAATGCGATTGCGTTGCTCTATGTCGATAACCCGATCCCCGAAGAGGTGCTGGCCAAGCTGCGCGCCACGGGGCTGTTCCAGCAGGTTCGCCCGCTGGAGTTCGAAGTGGCCTGATCCCCCCATTCGGGATGAACAGTTTTCGGGCCCGTCGCAGTGCAAAGCGCCGGGTCCGTTTCATTTGAAAGGCGGAAAACATGCGTACATATGCGATTGGCGATATCCACGGGCATCTGGACAAGCTGCACGCGGTGCATGGCTGGATCGACCGGGACAAGGCACAAACCGGCGACGCGCAGGCGCCGGTGGTGCATGTCGGCGATCTGGTGGATCGCGGGCCGGACGTGCCCGGTGTGCTGGATTTCCTGATCGCGGGGCAGGCGGCGGGTGCGCCCTGGGTGGTGCTGAAGGGCAACCATGACCGGATGATGTGGCATTTCCTGCAAGCGCCGCCGCAGCCTGATCCGCTGCGCGACGATCTTCACTGGTTGCAGGACAATATCGGCGGGCGCCAAACGCTGGCGGGTTACGGCATCGACGTATCCCGCAAACGCCGGGCCGAGGAGATTCACGCCGAGGCGCGCGCGGTGGTGCCGCAGGCGCATATGACACTGCTGGGCGGCCTGCCGACCCATTTCCGGTTAGACAGCGTCTATTACTGTCACGCGGGCATCCGGCCCGGTGTGCCGCTGGCCGATCAGGCCGAGGATGATCTGGTCTGGATTCGCGGTGAATTTCACAACGACCGGCGTGATCACGGGGCGCTGATCGTGCATGGCCATACCCCGGTGGATGAGGTCACGCATTACGGCAACCGGCTGAACCTGGATACCGGCGCGGCCTATGGCGGTCCGCTGTCGGCCGTGGTGATCGAGGATGGCACGGTCTGGAAGATCACGGCGGCGGGTCGGGTGCATATACGCGCTTGATTCACAATACTATTTTGACCATCTGGTCCAGATGCGAGCGATTTGCACCTTTTGGCAATAGCCATTAGGTAACGTCCCAGCCGCGCCGATCTGGCCGTGGCGACCCCGTTGACCGATCAAAAGGAGGCTCGCGCGATGCAGCGACTTCTCAAATCCGCAGCCCTTGCCCTGTTCACCGCCACTGCTGCCACGGCGGCCGCCGCACAGGAGGTGACGCTGCGCTTTCAGCATTTCGTGTCGCCCTTGTCGGCGAATCCGAAATATTTCCTTGAACCTTGGGCGGAAAAGATCGCGCGCGACTCGGGCGGACGCATCAAGGTCGAGATTTATCCCTTCATGCAGCTTGGTGGCAAAGCGCCCAGCCAGTATGACCTGATCCGCGACGGTGCGATTGACGGTGGCTGGGTCATTCCCGGCTATCAGCCGGGCCGCTTCCCCGAGGCAGAAGCGCTGGAACTGCCCTTCATGGTCACCAAAAGTGCCGAGGAGGCGTCGAAAGCGGCCTGGGTCTATGCCCAGAAATACCTGATGGACGATTTCAGCGACGTGCACCTGATCGCCGCGCATATGCATGGTCGCGGTATCGTGCACAAGAAAGGCTCCGCCATCGCTACGGTCGAGGATTTCGCAGGCCTGAAACTGCGCGGCCCGTCGCGCCCGGCCACCTTGCTGCTGAAAAAGCTGGGCGCCACGCCGGTCGGCATGGCCGTGCCCGCCTTTCCCGAGGCACTGGCCAAGGGGGTGCTGGATGGCGGTGTGATCACCTGGGACATGGCGCCGTCGCTGAAGCTGGACGAGCTGGCCGACAGTCATACCGACGTGGCGGGGGAAAATTCGCTGTATAACCTCTTTTTCATCTGGGCGATGAACAAGGCGAAATATGACAGCCTGCCGGATGATCTGAAGGCGGTGATCGACGCCAATTCCGGCTACATGGCGTCGGCCTGGGCCGGGCAGGCGTATGATATCGGCGATGTCGAAGCGCGCGCCTATATCGCCGCCTCCGGCAACGAGATCGCCGAACTGGGCACCGCCGAAACCGCCCGCATTCGGGCGCTGGGCGATGTGGTCACCGCCGAATGGATCGCCGAGATGGACGCCAAGGGGCTGGACGGTACGGCCATGGTCGCCGATGCCCGCGCGGCGGTGCAGGTCACGCGCGACGCGCAGGATTGAACACGGCCGGGGCCGGCCTGCGGGCTGGCCCCTATGCGTGCTCCAGGATCGTGATCACCGTGTCGCCGTATTTGCGGCTGTCCAGCAGGGTGAACCCCACGGGCGGCTCTTGCGGCGCGTTCTCTTCCCACACCACAAGGGCGCCTTCGGCCAGCCAGCCGCCTTCGCGGGCTGCGGCCAGCGCCGGCGCGCCCAGTCCTTTGCCATAGGGCGGGTCGAGGAAGATCAGGGTGAACGGCGCGCCGCGGTTCTCGCCCAGCCGGGTGGCGTCGCGGCGATACAGCTTGGTCACCCCCATGGCGCGGCATTTCTCGACATTCTCGCGGATCAGGGCGCGCGCCTTGACGCCGTCATCGACAAAGGTCACATGCGCCGCGCCACGCGACAGCGCCTCCAGCCCCAGCGCGCCGGTGCCCGCGAACAGATCCAGCACCCGCGCGCCCGTCACCGGGTCGCCGTAACCGCCATTCAGCAGCAGGTTGAACAAGCTTTCGCGCACCCGGTCGCTGGTGGGGCGCAGATGCGCGCCCGCATCCCCGGCCCCGACCGAGGCCAGCGTCAGGCCCCGGTGCTGCCCCGCGATGATTCTCACGCCGTCAGCAGCGCCTTGAGATCGGTTCCGGGGGTGGCCATCACCGCTGGCGCTGGCGAATTCCCGGCCTCAATCAGTCGCTTGCCGATCATATAGGCGCGCGGGTCGTTCATCGCGTCCACCGCCATCAGCGTGTCGCCCTGATAATACCAGTGGCTGACCGCGCCTTCCTTGTCACCGGGGCGTACCACGATCCGGTCATAGCCGGTATTCAGACCGGCGATCTGCAGTTTGACGTCATACTGATCCGACCAGAACCACGGGAACGGCGCATAGTCCTTGCCCGCACCCAGCATGTTCTGGGCCACCAGTTCGGCCTGATCGATGGCGTTCTGTACGCTTTCCAGCCGGATGCGCCGCCCCTTGTATGGGAAGCTCGCGCAATCGCCCGCCGACCAGATCGACGGGTCAGAAGTGCGGCCCTGCGCATCCACCGCGATCCCGTTGTCCAGATCCAGCCCGGCGGCCTCGGCCAGCGCGGTGGCGGGGGTGATTCCGACGCCGACGATCACCAGATCAAGCTCCAGCTCGCTGCCGTCGGTCAGCCGCGCGCCGGTGACATGGGTGTCACCCAGCAGCCGGTCCAGCCCGACGCCTTCGCGCAGATCGACGCCGTGCGATTTGTGCAGCGCGCGGAAATAGTCGGATGTCTCGGGTGCGGCGACCCGCTGCAGGATGCGGTCGGACATTTCCACCAGCGTCACCTTCAGCCCGCGGCTGGCGGCCACGGCCGCAGCTTCCAGCCCGATATAGCCGCCGCCGACGATCAGCACGCGCGCACCTTCGACAAAGGCGGGGGCCATGCTGTCGGCATCATTCAGGGTGCGCATGACATGGACGCCGTCCAACTCTCCGCCGATGGCGCCGGGCAGGCGGCGCGGCACCGAGCCGGTGGTCAGCGCAAGCTGGTCATACTGGATCGCCTGACCGCCGGCGATCACGACCTTTTCCTTGCGGTCGATGGCGATTGCGGTGTCGGACAGGCGCAGGTCGATCCCGTTCTCGGCGTAAAAACTATGCGGGCGCAAATACAGCCGCTCTTTGGGCATGTCGCCCAGCAGGTATTTTTTCGACAGCGGCGGGCGCTGGTAGGGCGGGGCGCCCTCTTCGCCGATAAGGGTGATCTGCCCGGTGAACTTGAGCGCGCGCAGCTTGGCGACAAGGGCGCAACCGGCCTGACCGGCGCCTATGGCAACAATATGTGTCATTCTTATTCCGGCCTTTCCCAACTGGTTCGCGCGCGCCAACATCCTATATCCCCCCAAGGGAACAAAGCGCAATGCAGGAGGACACAGAATGACGATTTCGGTGGGCGACAGGTTGCCCGACGCAACTTTGGTGAAAATGGGGCCAAACGGCCCCGAAGAGGTGCCGCTGGCCGACAAGCTGCGCGGCCGCAAAGTGGTGATTTTCGCGGTGCCGGGCGCGTTCACCCCGACCTGCCATTCAGCGCATCTGCCCAGTTTCATCCGCACCCGCGACGCGTTCGCGCAAAAGGGCGTGGACGAGGTGATCTGCCTGTCGGTCAACGATCCGTTCGTGATGCAGGCCTGGGATGCGGCAACCGGCGCAGGCGCGGCCGGTGTCACCCTTCTGGCGGATGCGGGCAGCGTGTTCACCACCGCGACCGGGATGGCGTTTTCCGCGCCGGCGGCGGGGCTGATGGCCCGGTCCAAACGATATGCGATGCTCGTGGACGACGGCATCGTGACCGTGCTGAACCAAGAGGCAACCCCCGGTCAGTGCGAGGTGTCGGCCGGCGAGGGTCTGCTTGCGTCGCTTTAGACGGGCCGTGAAAAGGATGTGCCGGGGCGCGGATCGTGGCGCCCCGGCCCCGGTCATGCCTCGGCGGATTTTTCCATGATCAGGGTTTGCGTGGGGAACGGAATGTCCACGCCGCCCGCATCCAGCGCCTCTTTGACCTTGCGTTTCATATCGGCCTGATAGGCGAAGAAATCGCTGCTTTTGACCCAGACGCGCACCAGAAAATCCACCGAACTGCTGTTCAGGGCGTTGACCTGAATGAAGGGTTCGGGCGCGGCCATGCTGCGCGGATCGCTCATGATCGTGTCGTGGATGATGCGTTCGGCATCGGCCAGACTGGCGCCATAACCCACACCGAAGGTCCATTCGGCCCGGCGCGTGTCATAGCTTGAATAATTGGTGATTGTGTTGCCCCAGACCTGCGAATTGGGGATGATGATCTGCACATTGCCGACCGAGGCCAGCTCGGTGAAATTCAGGGTGATGTCCTTGACCGTGCCCATCTGGCCGCTGACCTCGACGAAGTCGCCGGTCTTGAAGGGCCGGAAGAAAATGATCATCACCCCGGCGGCCACGTTCGACAGCGTGCCCTGCAGCGCCAGGCCGACGGCCAGGCCGGCGGCACCGATCACGGCGACGATTGATGTGGTCTGTATTCCGAAGGTGTTGAGGACGATCAGGACCGCGAACACCAGAATCGTATAACGCACCACATTGGCCAGGAAGTTGAACAGCGTGATGTCCAGGCGTTGGTGTTTTTCGCCCAGCCCGCGGATGCGCCCGCTGGCCCAGCGTGACAGGATCGCCCCGGCCAGCAAGATCAGTACCGCCGCCAGCACGTTGCCGGTGACAGAGGCCAGAAATTCCAGCGTCAGCACGTCGCCCAGCGTCTTGCCGTCGATGATTTCGGTGGTCAGCAGTTTTTCCATCAATTCGCCAGTTCGTCCATTTTCCGTGCCAGTTTCAGATCGCGCTCGGTCAGTCCGCCCGCGTCATGGGTGCAAAGCGTCACCTCTACCGTTTTGTAGACATTGCACCATTCCGGGTGATGGTTCCATTTCTCGGCCCATAGCGCAACGCGGGTCATCCAGCCGAACGCGGCGGTGAAATCGGCAAAGCTGAATGTCTTGGCAATGGCATCGCGCCCGTCCGCCATGTTCCAGCCCGCGTCCAGCAGCGGCGGCAGGGCGGTTTCGCGCTGTTCATGCGTCAATTTGTCGCTCATTCGTCCTCCGTCAGGGTCTTCTTGAAGGGGCCATAGCTGGTCAGCACCTCGATCTCTTCGTCCACCGCGTCGCGCTCGGCCCGCAGGTATTGCGCGATCGCTTGGGCAAAGCCGTCGTCCGCGACCCAGTGCAGCGAATGGGTCGGCGTGGGCAGATAGCCGCGCGCCAGCTTGTGCTCGCCCTGCGCGCCGGCCTCGACCCGGTTCAGGCCCTGCGCAATCGCAAAATCGATGGCCTGATAATAACAGGCCTCGAAATGCAGGCAGGGGTGATCCTCGATCGCGCCCCAGTAGCGCCCGAACAGCGCATCGCGCCCGATAAAGTTCAGCGCGCCGGCCACCTCGTGCCCGCCGCGTTCGGCCATCACCAGCAGGATATCGTCGCGCAGCACCTCCTGCGCGATGTCGAAAAACGCGCGTGTCAGATAGGGGGTGCCCCATTTGCGCGCGCCGGTATCCTGATAAAAACGCCAGAACGCGTCCCAATGTTCCGGTGTGATCGCATCGCCGGTCAGCATCCGTATGGTGCCGCCGAAACCTTGCGCCGTCGCGCGTTCCTTGCGGATATTCTTGCGCTTGCGCGATGATAACGAGGCCAGGAAATCGTCGAAACTGCCGTAGCCCGCATTCAGCCAGTGGAACTGCTGGCTGGCGCGGTGCATCAGACCCATTTTCTGGCCGGCCTCGGCCTCTTGAGCGGTACAGAAAGTGATATGCAACGACGACAATTCGTTTTCGGCGGCCAGTTGCACCGCGCCCTGCACCAGCGCGGCCTGCGCCAGTTCCGCATATTCGGGGCGCACCAGAAAGCGCCGCCCGGTGGCGGGTGTGAAGGGCACCGCGATCTGCAGTTTCGGATAATAGCGCCTGCCCGCGCGTTCAAAGGCGTGGGCCCAGTTGTGGTCGAAGATATATTCGCCCTGACTGTGGGTTTTCGCATAAAGCGGTGCCGCCCCGATCACCGCCCCGTCCAGCCAGACGGTCAGATACCGCGGCTGCCAGCCGGTGCCCCGCCCGACCGATCCGCTTTGCTCCAGCGCCAGCAAAAAGCGGTGGGTGGTGAACGGATCATACGCCCGCCCGCCATCGGCGGTTTCGGGGCAGGCGCACCTGTCCCATTGCCCGGCCGGAATTTGGGCCAGGCTTGTCAGCACATTGATTTCGACCTGCGTTTCCGGCATCTGCCCCTGCCTGCGTTCCTGACAATAGTTGGGGTCGCGCTGCGCTGCGTCAAGCGCCCGGCAGGCGGGCGGAATATCCCTCGAACGTCACATTCTGGGCGACCTGCCGGGCGCGCGCCTCGTCCAGGGGCGAGCGGATCGTCCAGCACAGCACTGCGGCGCCCTTGTGCTGTTTCAGTTCGGCCACCCGTCGGCGGGACAGATCGCGCGCGTTGTGGCTGATGAACGACGCGCCGACATCGTCGTAATCGGGGATGCGGCGCAGCCGGTTGCGGGTGGCGGCGGGCAGGCGCGGCCAGTTCGTCACGCTATAGCCGCAGGTGGTCAGACCGCGCGGCAGGTCGGGCGCGGCCTTGGCCAGCGCGGCCACCGAATGGGGGTTGAACGACATCAGCGCCACGTCGCCGGCATAGCCACGCAGATCGGCGGCGACGGCCTGTTCCAGCGGGCCCACCTGCGCGCCCATCGCGCCGTCCTGATCCTTGATCTCTATCAGTAGCGGCACCCGTCCCGCCACCAGTTCCAGAATCTCGGCCAGGGTCGGGATACCCTCTTCGCCGCCCAGCAAGCCGATCCGGTCCAGCTCTGCCGCCTTGAATTGTCGCACGGCGCCCTTTGCCCCGGTCAGGCGCTTCAGATCGTAGTCGTGAAAGACCATCGCCGCGCCATCGGACGAAGGCTGAATGTCGATCTCGATCCCGTACCCGGCCTGCACCGCCGCCCGCACTGCCGCGCGCGAATTTTCGGGCCGTCCGGCGGCGCGGTCGTGAAAGGCGCGGTGCGCGAGGGGCTGACGCAGGAAACCGGGGGGCAGCGGGATCATCTGATTTCGAAGATCCCCTCGATTTCCACAGCGACGCCAAAGGGCAGCGACGCCGCGCTGACGGCCGAGCGCGAATGCCGCCCCGCGTCGCCCAATGCCGCCACCAGGAAATCGGACGCGCCGTTCACCACCTTGGGCTGATCGCCGAAATCGGCGGTGGAATTGACGAAGCCGGTCAGCTTGACCACCCGGACCAGTCGGTCCAGATCGCCGCCGCAGGCCGCCTTGACCTGGGCCAGCAGCCCGATCGCGCAGGTTTTCGCCGCGGCCGCGCCGGCCTCGACCGTCATGTCGTCGCCCAGCTTGCCGGTAATGAACGCGCCATCGGCCATCGAGACCTGCCCCGAGACGAAGACCAGATCGCCCGAAATCACATAGGGTACGTAATTGGCCGCAGGCGCCGGGGCGTCGGGCAGGGTGACGCCGATTTCGGCCAGACGGGTTTCGAAGGTGCCGCTCATTTTCTTTTCTCCCACCGTTGAATTTACATGGACGCTAGCGGTGCCGTGCGACGGGGGAAACCGGAAAATCAGCTTTCGCGGAAGGCGCGGTTGAAATAGACCGCCAGCGGTTTCACCAGATAGGCCAGCGGCGAGCGGTCCGTGGTCCGGATAAACGCCTCGACCGGCATCCCCGGCACGATTTTCTTATCGCCCAGTTTTGTCAGCTCATCCGGGTCCAGCACGATTTCGGCACTGTAATAGCTGGCATTGGTGCGCTCGTCGACAAAGGCATCGGCCGAGATTTTAACCACCTGTCCGGTCAGTTCCGGGGTGGTGCGGCTGTCGAACGCGGCAAATCGCAAGGTGACAGGCTGACCGACGAAAACCTCGTCCACGTTGATCGTGTCAATACGCGCGTCGATCACCAGCGGGCGGTCCTGCGGCACGATGTACAGCACCGGTTCGGCGGCGCGGATCACGGCACGCGGCGCAAAGACCGTCAGGCCGTAAATCACGCCCGAAACCGGTGCACGCAGGTCCAGCCGGTCCAGCCGGGCGCGCAGCGAGCTGCGCTTTTCAGCCAGTTCCAACTCGCGGTATTGAAGATCGCGCAGGCGGGTAATGGCGTCTTCGCGCCGGGCGGTGCCCAGCTTCAGCATCTCGATTTCGGTTTCGGTGATGCGGCCCTGCGCCTGCGCTGCCTGCGCGGTCAGTTCCCCCACTTCACCGCGCAGCCGTGCCTCTTCGCGTTGCAGTGACAGCACGCGCGAGGCCTGCGCCAGTCCCTTGTCCAGCAGGCTTTGCTGATCGGTCAATTCGCGCCGGATCAGCAAAAGCTGGCTTTCCAGCGCTTCCTGCTGGGCGTTGATGCCAAGCACCTGATCGGCGATTTGCCCGCGCTGTTTTTCAAGCTGCTCCAGCGCCTTGGCGTTGCTTTCGTTGCGGGCAAGGAACAGCCGCTGTTGCCCGCCGGTCAGATCGGCGATTTCGGGGCGGTCGGCACTGATGCGCAGCAATTCGGGGTCGAAACTGATCGTATCGGCGCCGTCCCGCTCGGCCTGAAGCCGTCCGCGCCGGGCCATCAGTTCGAACAACTGGTTTTCGACGATCGACAGTTCGGAACGCAGCTGTTCCTCGTCCAGCCGGATCAGCACATCGCCGGCGATCACGGTGTCGCCCTCCTGCACCTCGATCCGTGCGACCACACCGCCATCGGGGTGCTGCACCACCTGACGGTTCTGATCGACCTTGACCTGCCCGCTGGCGACGATCGCGCCCGAGATATTGGCCAAAACCGTCCAGGTGCCAAAACCGCCCAGCAACACCACCAACGCCAGAAACCCAAGGATCAGCGGCGCGCGGGCCGACCAGCGGGGCGTCATGCGATCCCTCCGATCCCGCGGGCGCGCTGGATATCGGCGTGGTTCTTGACGGTGCCGCGCAATACCTCATCGCGCGGGCCGAACGCCTTCAGTGTTCCGCCTTCCAGCACCAGCAGCATGTCGCATTCCTGAATCGCGGCGGGGCGATGGGCCATGATCAGCACCGAATTTCCCGCCGCTTTGATCTGCCGGATCGCGGTGTTCAGCGCGGCGGACCCGTCATTGTCGAGATTCGAGTTGGGTTCGTCCAGCACCAGCAGAACGGGATCGCCATACATCGCGCGGGCCAGACCGATGCGCTGAATCTGCCCGCCCGACAGCCGCCCCCCGGCCGAGGAGACACGGGTATCATAGCCATCGGGCAGGTGCAGGATCATCTCATGCGCGGCGGCCTTCTGCGCCGCCTGAACCACCTGTGCGGCATCGGGCTTCAGCGCCAGCTTGGCGATGTTTTCGGCGATGGTGCCATCGAACAGGCTGACCCGTTGCGGCAGATAGCCGATATGCTGGCCCAGCACATCCGCGTCGTATTGATCAAGCGCCGCCCCATCCAGCCGGATACGGCCCCCGGCGGGGCGCCAGACCCCGGTCAGCGCGCGCGCCAGTGTCGATTTTCCGCTGCCCGAGGGGCCGATCACGCCCACCGCCTGCCCGGGTTGCACGGCAAAGGACAACATGCGCAGCGACGCCTGGCTTTCACCGGGGGGCACCACGGTCAGCTGCCGCACATCCAGCAGGGCGCGGGGCCGGGGCAGGGCGGTGCGCGGTGCCTCGGCCGGGAAATCGGTCAGCAGTTCACCCAGGCTGCGCCAGCCCTTCACCGCGCCCTGCAACAGGGCCCATTGGCCGACGGCCTGTTCCACCGGGGCCAGCGCCCGGCCCATCAGGATCGACGAGGCGATCATTGCGCCCGCCGTCACCGCGCCCTTCAGCACCAGCCAGGCCCCCAGTGCCAGCATCGCCGATTGCAAAAACAGGCGGAACGTTTTGGTCAGGGTCGTGAACAACCCCGCCCTGTCGGCGGCCGAAAGTTGCAGCGCCTGGGCGTTCAGCCGGTTCTGCTGCCACCGGGCAAAGGCCGCGCCCTGCATGCCCAGGCTGCGCACGGTTTCGGCCTCGGTTCGCAACTGACCGGCCAGATGCTCGGCCTGGGCGGCGGAAAGCTGTGCCTCCTGCACGGGGGTGCGGGTGCGCCACTGGTTCAGCAGCGCCACCAGAATCAGCGCACCGCCCCCGCTGACCGCAAGTGTGCCCAGAAGCGGGTGAAAGATGAAGACGCCCAGCAGAAAGACCGGCGTCCAGGGAATGTCGAAAAACGCCAGAAGCACGGGCGAGGCCAGCAGGCGCTGGACCGCCTCCAGATCGCGCAGGGCGTTGGTTTGTGCCTGCCCCCCCTTGGCCAGCGCGGCCCGGCGCAGCGTTGCCGAAAATACCCGCCCGTCCAGCAAGGATTGAAACCGTGCTGCCGCGCGTGCCGTCACCCGGCCGCGGGCATAGTCAAGCACCCCCATGATCAGGAATAAAAACGCCACCAGCGCGAAAAGCGCGATCAGCGTCTCTTCGGACCGGCCGCCCAGCACGCGGTCATAGACCTGCAGCATGAACAGCGGGCCGGTCAGCATCAGCAGGTTGACGAACACGCTGAACAAAAACGCCGCGGCGAACAGTCCGGACCCGTCGCGCCATGCGGCGCGCAGTTCCGACAGGCCTGCATTCGCGTTTGATCTTCGCATCGCCATTTACTTGTCGTTCCTGTAGAATTGCCTGCGCAAAGACCCGCTTATGTCACCTGTTGGCCACAGGTCACGCCATTGTTTGACCCGGTCCTCTGGGTTTCTGCCATGGCTACACTATGTTGCCGAAAACTATGAACTAACGCTTGCGAAAGCCATTGTTTTTTTGAGGAACACCCGAGCATGACCCGCCTCCTGCACCTGACCCTGGCGCTGGCCACCGCCGCGCTGAGCGCTTGTGGCACCCCCGAGGGGGCCGGGGAGTTTAACGACCCCTATGAGACACAGAACCGCGAAGTGCATGAGGCCAACACCAGTCTGGACCGCAGCATCGTGCGGCCGGTATCGCAGGCGTATGGCACCGCCGTTCCGCACCCGGTGCGCCGCAGCGTCGGGAATTTCGCCGGCAACCTGTCGCTGCCTGGGATGGTCGTGAACGATCTGCTTCAATTCCGGCTGGAGGATGCGGCGGTCAACACCTCGCGCTTTTTGTTCAACTCGACCATCGGACTGGCCGGCCTTTTCGATCCTGCCAGTTCGATCGGGATCACCGAGCGGTCCACCGATTTCGGCGAGACGCTGCATGTCTGGGGCGTGGGCGAAGGCAATTATGTGGAACTGCCGATCTTCGGCCCGTCGACCGAGCGCGACGCAGTCGGCATGATCGTCGATACCGCGATGAACCCCGTCAGCCTGTTCCTGCCCAGCACAGAGCGCAGCGTGGCGGCCGCGACGAAGGTCGCCGCGAAGGTCGGGCAGCGCTATCAGTTCTCGGATTCCGTGGATTCCATCCTATATGAGAGTGCGGACAGCTATGCGCAGGCGCGGCTGCTGTACCTGCAAAGCAGACGCCATGCGCTCGGCGGTAACGAAGAACCGATTTACACGGACCCCTATGCCGACCTGTATGAGGACCCCTATGCTGAATAACATGACCCGCCGTTCGGTGTTGGCCGGGCTTTTGCCCACTGTCGCCGCTCTGGCGCTGCCGCTGCCGGCCTTGGCGCTGAACACCGCAGAAGCCAGGGCGCTGATCGACAGCCTGGTGAACGAGATCAACCGGGTGATCAACTCGGGCCGATCCGAACGGCAGATGTATGGCGATTTCGAAAAGATCTTCGATACCTATGCCGATGTGCCGATCATCGCCCGGTCGGCGCTGGGCGTCGCCGCGCGTTCCGCCACGCCGTCGCAGATGGCGGCGTTCACCGAAGCGTTCCGCGTCTATATCTCGCACAAATACGGCAAACGGTTCCGCGAATTCATCGGCGGGCGGCTGGAGGTGGTCAGCGCAAAGCCGGTCAAAAGCTTCTATGAGGTCAAGACCACCGCCTTTTTGCGCGGCGAAGAGCCCTTCGACGTGACCTTCCTTGTTTCGGACAAAAGCGGGCGGGATCTGTTCTTCAACATCTTCATCGAAGGCGTGAACATGCTGGTGTCGGAGCGGACAGAGATCGGCGCAATGCTGGATCAGCGCCACGGCGATCTGAACGCGTTGACCCGCGATCTGAAAACGGCGGCCTAGGCTGACGGTGCGGGCCTATCCGGCGGCACTGGCGCTTGGTCTGCTTGTCGCAGCCCCCGCGGCCGGTGCGCCGGAAGGCTTTGATGGGCTCTACCGGCAGGGGCCCGACGCCAATTGCACGGTGACCGGCGTCGAGGGCGGCGCCCTGAAAATCGAAGACGGCGTTTTCCATGGCGTCGAGATGCAGTGCCGGATGGAAAACCCGGTGGATGTCCGCGACATGGATGCGGCGCTGTATGACATGAGTTGCAACGGCGAAGGTTCGGCCTGGACCGCGCGGGCGCTGTTCATGCATGCGGCCGATGGCGGGCTGATCATGGTCTGGAACGGCTATGCCTTCAAATATGACCGCTGCCCCGGCCCGGCTGATGCCGCCGCCGGGGCCGCCGATCCCTAGCGTTTGCCCAGAATGGACCGCAGCACATCAATCAGTACCCGTTCCGCCGAATCGTCGCGGGGCTTCTGGCGGGTCGTGACCTGCGGCGCCTGTTCGGTCTGACGCACCGGCGTGATCACCGGCGCGGGGACGTCCATAGGCAACGGGCTGGCGGGCAGGCCATCGGTGACCCGCACCATCGTTTCGCGCCAGATCTCGGCAGGCAGCCCGCCGCCGGTCACGCCTGACAGCGGTGTGTTGTCGTCATAGCCCATCCAGACCCCGACCACGTAATCGGCGGTGAATCCGATGAACCATGCATCGCGGGCGGCCTGTGTGGTGCCGGTCTTGCCGGCGGCCTCGCGCCCTGGCAGCCTGGCGCGCTGGCCGGTGCCCTGCTCGATCACCTGATGCATCATATAGGTCAGGCTGCGCGCCGCGCGTTCGGAAATCACCCGCTCGCCCATGCCGCCCTCCTGCCCGATCAGCGGGGTGTCGTCGCCCTGCAGGCGCAGCTCGACCAGGCCATAGGGTTTCACGCTCAGCCCGCCATTCAGGATGCCGGCATAGGCGCCTGTCATCTCGATCAGCGTTGATTCCGACGTACCCAGCGCGATCGCCGGCCCCACCGCCAGATCGCTTTCGATGCCGAAATCGGCGGCGATCTTGCGCACATTCTCGCGCCCCACTGATTCCGACACGCGGATCGCCGGGATGTTCAGCGAATGCGCCAGCGCCTGGGTCAGGGTCACACGTCCCTTGAAATCCTTGGTATAATTCTTGGGCGTGTAGGGCCCCGAACCCGGCACATTGATGGTGATCGGTTCATCGACCACGGTGGCGTTGGGCGTGAACCCCAGATCAAGCGCGGCGGCATAGACGAAGGGCTTGAACGCCGACCCAGTCTGGCGCAGCGCCATGGTGGCCCGGTTGAACGCGCCCGAGACCTTGGTCTTGCGCCCGCCGACCATCGCCCGCACCGCCCCGTCGGCCGACATCACAACAATCGCGGCCTCGGCCTTGGAGCCGTCCCGGACCTTGGTTTCGAATACCTCTTTCAGGGCATCCTCGGCGGCCCGCTGCAGATGCGGATCGAAGGTGGTGCGGATGATCACATCCTCGGTCGTGTCGCTGGTCAGGAAGGACGGCCCGCTTTCCATCACCCAATCGGCGAAATAGCCGCCCGCCCGCGCGGCGGCGGCCTCGGACAACTCGGCCGGGTGGGTGCGGGCGTCGTCGGCCTGCGGCGGCGTCAGATATTTCTGGTCCTCCATCAGGCCGACGATCACGTTGGCCCGGTTTTGCGCGCGTTCCAGGTTGTTGGTCGGCGCATAGGTCGAGGGCGCCTTGAGAAGCCCGGCCAGCATCGCCGCCTCTGCGGCGTTCACCTGGTTGGCGGATTTGCCGAAATAGCGTTCGCTCGCCGCTTCGAACCCGCGTGCGCCGGCACCCAGATAGGCGCGGTTCAGATAAACCGTCAGAATCTCGTCCTTGGAATATTTCACCTCCATCGCCATGGCAAAGATTGCCTCTTTGACCTTGCGCCAAAGCGTGGTGCGGCGGCAGTCGGCCTCGTACTCGGCCTCGGTCTTCCATTGCGCGGTGTCAAAGGGCACGCCAAGGCACAACAGCTTGGCCGATTGCTGGGTGATGGTGGACCCGCCATTGCCCGACAGCGGCCCGCGCCCTTCGCGCAGGTTGATGCGGATCGCGCTGGCAACACCGCGCGGATCGACCCCGAAATGGCCATAGAAGCGTTTATCCTCGGTCGCGACCACGGCCTGCTTCAGCACCGGCGCTACCGTGTCGGCGGTGATCTGGCCGCCGAACTGGTCGCCGCGCCAGGCGAACACCGCGCCGTCGCGGTCCAGCAGCGTCACGGATCCGCGTGTGCGCCCGTCCAGTAACGCATCGACCGGCGGCAGGGTTGATGTGAAATACAGCACACCGCCCGCGATCAGCAGCGCCACAACCAGCGCAATGCGCGAGGTGATTTTCCAGATTAGCCCAAAGATCCAGCCGATGATTCGCCGAAAGAACGCGACCACCGGATTGCGCGGCTTTGCGCGGGTTTTCGGCTTGCGCGCCGCAGCGGCCCGCCGGGGAGCAGGTTTCTTTGCTGGCTTTTTTGTTTTGGAATTACGCCGATCGGCCACCAGAGGTGGTTTTCGTCCGCCCGTGCCGCTCATGCCGACCCCGATACCTTTATTGCTCTTTGCGGCAGAATACCGAACCCGAACGGGAATGTGGAGCCGTCAGACCTCTGCGGACCCGAGTTTTCATTTCGCACAGTATTTGCGCATTTGTGCCAAATTGTTCAAATGTTGTGCACTCTATGTGCGAATTCGTCACCGATTTGTTACCAGATTTCTTGTGCCAAAGACACGAACCGGCCCTTCTTGCCCCGTGAAATCCCCGCAGGGCGACCTGCCAAACGGAAGGGTAACGACGTGAAACTGATCATTGCAGCAATCAAGCCGTTCAAGCTGGAGGAGGTAAGGGAAGCCCTCACCGCCATCGGCGTGCGCGGCATGATGGTGACCGAGATCAAGGGCTTCGGCTCGCAGTCCGGCCATACCGAAATTTACCGCGGCGCAGAATACGCTGTGAATTTCGTTCCCAAGGTCAAGCTGGAGATCGTGGTCTCCGCGGCCATGGCTGACCAAGTAGTGGAAACCATCGCAACCACCGCCAAAACCGACAAAATCGGCGACGGCAAAATCTTTGTCCTCGATGTCAGCCAAGCCGTGCGCGTGCGGACGGGCGAGACCAACGACGACGCGCTTTAAGGCCGTCATCGGGAAAGGAAGTAACGGAAATGAAACTGACCAAGATTCTCACCCTCGGGACGGCCCTGTCGCTGGTGGCGCTGCCCGTTCTCGCACAGGAGGCGGACGTAACGCCCCCGAACGAGGAAATCGGCTATATCTTCACCACCTTCATGTTCCTCGTCACCGGTTTCCTGGTGATGTGGATGGGCGCGGGTTTCTCGATGCTCGAGGCCGGCCTCGTGCGCCAGAAGAACGTGACGATGCAGTTGATGAAGAACATCTCGCTCTTCGCGATTGCTGCGATCATGTATTACCTGATCGGTTATAACCTGATGTATCCGGGCGACGGCTGGACCATCCCCAACGTTCTGGGCGCGTTCGCCCCGACCGCGCTGGAGCCCGTCGGCGGCAGCGCCGATACCGATCTGACCTATGCGTCGGTGGGTTCGGATTTCTACTTCCAGCTGATGTTCTGCGCCACCACCGCGTCGATCGTTTCGGGCACCCTGGCCGAGCGTATCAAGCTGTGGCCCTTCCTGATCTTCACGGTCATCCTGACCGCGTTCATCTACCCGATCCAGGCGTCCTGGAAATGGGGCGGCGGTTTCCTGGATGCCAACTATGGCTTCCTGGACTTCGCTGGTTCGACCGTTGTTCACTCGGTCGGTGGCTGGGCCGCTCTGGCGGGCGCGCTGATCCTGGGTCCGCGTATCGGCAAGTACAAGGACGGCAAAACCGTTCCGATGCCGGGTTCGAACCTGACGCTTGCCACGCTGGGTACGTTCATCCTGTGGCTGGGTTGGTTCGGCTTCAACGGTGGTTCGCAGCTGTACATGGACACCGCAGGCAACGTGGCTGACATCAGCCGCATCTTCGCCAACACCAACACGGCCGCTGCCGGCGGGGCCATTGCCGCGCTAATCCTGACGCAGCTGCTGTACAAGAAGCCCGACCTGACCATGGTGCTGAACGGCGCACTGGCCGGTCTGGTGTCGATCACCGCCGAACCGCTGACCCCCGGTCTGGGCGCGGCAACGCTGATCGGTGCCGTTGGCGGTATCCTGGTGGTTCTGGCGGTTCCGATTCTGGACAAGCTGAAGATCGACGACGTAGTCGGCGCGATCCCGGTTCACCTAGTCTGCGGTATCTGGGGCACCATCGCGGTGGTCCTGACCAACAGCGACGCCACCCTTGGTGGTCAGCTGATCTCGATCGTCATCGTCGGTGTGTTCGTCTTCGTGGTGTCCGCCATCGTGTGGACTATTCTGAAGATGACCATGGGCATCCGGGTTCCGGAAGAAGACGAGATCATGGGCCTCGATATGGCCGAGCTGGGTATGGAAGCATATCCGGAATTCTCGAAAGGCTGACCTCCCTTCCTGTCAGTCTGAGACCAACTGCCCGGGCGTTCGCGCCCGGGTTTTTTTGTTGCGCCGAAGGCTGTTATGCCTCCGGCGGGGATATTTTCGCAAAAGCTGAAGGGGTCAGATGCCGCAGCGGGCGATGGCGGCGGCCAGCGTGGGGATGTTGTCCGGCGTCAGCCCGGCGATATTCATCCGGCTGTCGCCGATCATGTAGATGCCGTGCTCTTCGCGCAATTGCGCCACCTGCTCGGGCGTGGCGCCAAGGCGCGAGAACATGCCGCGATGCTGGGCCAGAAAACCGAAGCGGTCCGACCCGGTCACCCGGCGCAGCTCGGTGGCCAACTGTTCGCGCAGGGCCAGCATCCCGGTGCGGATCTCTTCCAGTTCGGTCTGCCAGTCGGCCCGTAGCGCGGGGTCGTTCAGGATCATCGTGACCAGCCGTGCGCCGTGATCGGGCGGAAAGGAATAGCTGAGCCGGTTCAGCATGGTCAGGTTGCCCTGGGTCAGATCGCGCGTCTGCGCGTCGGGGGTCAGCGCCAGAAGCACACCGGCCCGTTCGCGGTAAAGCCCGAAATTCTTGGAACAGCTCGCGGCGATCAGCACCTCGGGGCATTGGGCGGCGATCAGGCGGGTGGCGGCGGCGTCATCGTCGATGCCGTCGCCGAAGCCCTGATAGGCGATGTCGATCAGCGGCAGCGCGCCGCGTTCGGCCAGCAACTTCGCCACCTCGCGCCATTCGGGCAGGGTCAGGTTGGCGCCGGTCGGGTTGTGGCAACAGCCATGCAGCAACACCACATCGCCCGGCTGCACCCGGCCCAGATCGGTCATCATCGCGGCGAAATCCACCGCGCGGCTTTCGGTGTCGAAATAGCGGTATTCGGCCAGCGCCAGCCCGACGTGACGGATGATCGGCGGATGGTTCGGCCAGGTCGGGTTCGAGATCCAGACCGTGGCGCCGGGGGCGGCCTTTTTCACCAGCGCCAGCGCGATATGCACAGCCCCCGTGCCGCCCACGGTGGCCGCCGCCGCGATCCGGTCCATCGGTGCGGCGTTGCCCAGAATCAGCCCGGCCATAGCATGGTGAAAGCCCGGATCCCCCGCCAGCGCGGTATACCTTTTGGTGGTTTCGGCCTGCCACAACTGGCGCTCGGCCTCTTTCACCGCGCGCATCACCGGGGTCTGCCCCTGTGCGTTACGGTAGACGCCAACACCCAGATCGACCTTGCCGGGGCGGGGATCGCTGCGGAATATGTCCATCAGCCGGATGATCTGATCCTGGGGCTGCGGGGTCAGCGCGGAAAACAGATGGCTCATCCCTTCACGACCTTCAGATCGCCATACATGCCCCATTCGGCCCAGGACCCGTCGTAAAGCGCGTGATCAGGCTTGCCGATCCGTTCCAGCGCCAGATTGAGGATCGCGGCGGTGACGCCCGAGCCGCAACTGGTAATCACGGGTTTCGACAGATCGACGCCCGCGCCTGTGAACACCGCTTTCAGCGCGGCGGGCTCTTTCATCGTGCCGTCGGCGTTCAGCAGGGTGGCGAAGGGTACGTTTTTCGAATTCGGGATATGGCCCGAACGCAGGCCTGGCCGAGGCTCGGGCACCTCACCGCGGAACCGGTCGGCGGCGCGGGCGTCGACGATTTCGTAATCGCCCAGCTTGGCGGCGGCGGCGACCTGGGTCACATCCTTGATCAGATGCGCCTGGCGGCGGACGGTCATGTGCCGGTCCTTGACCAGGGGCGGCAAATCCTCGACCCGGTGGTCCTCGGCCAGCCATTTGGGAAAGCCGCCGTCCAGAACGGCAACGTCGGTCTTGCCCATCAGCCGGAACAGCCACCACACACGGGCGGCGGAAAACAGGCCCGCCCCGTCATAGACCACCACCTGATGGCCGTCGCCCACGCCCATGGCGCGCATCCGGCTCATGAATTTGTCGATCGGCGGCGCCATATGTGGCAGGCCCGAGCGCAGATCGGCTATCTCGTCTATGTCAAAAAAGCGCGCGCCGGGAATATGGGCCGCGTCATACTCGGCCTTCGGATCGCGCTTCGCGTCGGGCATGTACCAGGACGCATCCAGCACCCGCAGATCGGGATCGCTCAGATGCGTGGCGAGCCAGTCGGTGGAGACAAGGGTTTGCGGATCGTCAGCGGGCATTCTGGCCTCCGGCACGGGAATTCATCGGTTTTGCTTAGAACGGCAACCGGCCCGAGGCAAGGCCGCGCGCACCCGTGACAGGCGCGCGCGGGGGGTGGCGTTACTTTGCCACGGCGTTCTTGATGGCGCCGACCACGGCCATGACCACCGCGCCACCGGCACCGCCGGCCGCGATATCACCGACGATCGCGCCGATATCCATCCCGCCGCCCGCGGCTGCGTCGGCCATGCCGCCAGCGCCGAGCATCGTCAGAAGTTGTGCGCCAAGCCCGCCACCGACAAGCCCGGCGACAGAGTTGCCCAGCGTGCCGAGGTTGAGGTTTTTCAGCAGGCCGCCGGCGACGTTGCCGCCAATCACGCCCGATATCAGGCTGATGATAAGCTGTTCCATGATATGTCCCTTCCTTCGGGTCAGGACGTTATTGAATTGATTGACTGCCGAACCCTGACCCACCCTTCGGCGGGCACAGAATGCCACAAAAACCGATTTGGTCCCAAAGGGAAGTTTGCCGGCCTATTCCCCGTGCCGCAGCAGGCGCGCCTTCTGGCGCTGCCAGTCGCGGGCGGCCTCGGTCGCGCGTTTGTCCTGATTCTTCTTGCCCTTGGCGATGCCGATCTTCAGCTTCGCCACGCCCTTGTGGTTGAAATACATGACCAGGGGCACCAGCGTCATACCCTTGCGCTGGGTGTCGGACCACAGCCGGGCCAGCTGTTTGCGCGATACCAGCAGCTTGCGCTTGCGGCGTTCGTCATGGCCGAAGGTCTTGGCCCGGTCATAGGGGGCGATATAGCTGTTGATCAGCCACAGTTCGCCCTCTTCGACATTGGCATAGCTTTCGGCGATATTGGCGCCGCCTTCGCGCAGCGACTTCACCTCGGACCCTTCAAGCATGATGCCGCATTCTATGTCATCCTCGATGGCATAGTCATAGCGTGCGCGCCGGTTCTCGGCGATCACCTTGTAATTGGGATCTGATTTCGTGTTGGCCATGGTCGCACGGATATAGGGCATCGCGCGCGCCGGGGAAAGACCGGGCGCGCACGGAATATGTGGCGGCAGGGCGATGCCCGCCGCGCGAAAGGGTCAGGTTCGGGTCAGTTCACCAGACCGGCATGGCGCATCGCATCGTCGATTCTGGCGCGGGTGCCTTCGGTCACCGGGGTCAGGGGCGAGCGGACCTCTTCGGCACATTTGCCCAGCCGCGACAGCGCGTATTTCGCGCCCGAGACGCCGGGCTCCAGGAAGATCGCCATGTGCAGCGGCATCAGCCGGTCCTGATATTCCAGCGCCTTGCCATAGTCGCCGGCCAGCGTGGCCTGCTGGAATTCCGCGCACAGGCGCGGCGCCACATTCGCGGTGACGGAAATGCAGCCGACCCCGCCATGGGCGTTGAAGCCAAGCGCGGTCCCGTCTTCGCCCGACAGCTGAATGAAATCGGTGCCGCAGGTGATCCGCTGCTGCGGGACGCGGCTCAGGTCGCCGGTGGCGTCCTTCACCCCAAGGATGCGGGGCAGTTTCGCCAGCGTGCCCATGGTTGCGGGCGTCATGTCCACAGCCGAACGGCCGGGGATGTTGTAGATGATGATCGGCAGTTCGCAGCAATCATGCGCCGCGGTGAAATGCGCGATCAGCCCGGCCTGGGTGGGTTTGTTGTAATAGGGCGTCACCACAAGCGCGGCGTCGGCGCCGACCTTTTCGGCATGCTGCATCAGGCGAATCGTTTCGGACGTGTTGTTTGACCCCGCGCCGGCAATCACCGGAATGCGCCCGGCGACGGCTTTCACCACCTCTTCGACGACCATTTCGTGCTCGGCATGGCTGAGCGTGGGGCTTTCGCCCGTCGTGCCGACGGGCACCAGCCCGGTCGAACCTTCGGCGATATGCCACTCGACCAGCGCCTTCAGCGCATCGCGATCCACTGCGCCGTCCTTGAACGGCGTCACCAGGGCTGGAATGGACCCTCTGATCATGACACGCTTCCTCCTGTATACTTCCGGTGATGGGGTGAGTCGCCCCGATGCAAACGCGGCGGACCCTAGACGCCCGAACGGCAGTTGCCAAGTTTGTGTGTTGAGCCTGATAGGGCGAAGTGAGAGTTTTGGCAAATCATCCCTCAATGCCGGTTCCTATGCGCCTGTTCCCCGCCCTGATCTGTTTCGTCCTGCTTCTGCCCGGTCTTGCCATGGCGCGGGCGGATGCACCAATGGCCCGTGTGATGGCTGCCGTGCGTGCCGACGACTGGGATCAGGCCCGCACCCTGGCCCGGCCCGAGGGGCGCGTGGCGCTGGATATCGTCACCTGGCGCTATCTGCGCGCGGGTGAGGGGGCATTCACCGATTACCGCGATTTCCTGACCCGCAACGCCGACTGGCCGGGGCTGGACCGGATCCGCGCCCAGGGCGAAGGTGTGCTGCCCGAAGGGGGCGACCCGAACGCGGTGCTGGCTTATTTCGACGGCGCGGCACCGGTCACCGGCATTGGCGGCCTGCGCCTGACACAGGCCTATGCGGCGTTGGGGCGCAAGGGCGACGCCCAGGCGCAGGCGGTGCTGACCTGGCGCACCCTGCCGCTGTCGGCCCCGGCCTATGCGGCGCTGCTGGATGGTTACGGCCCGCTTCTGGCGCCGCATCATGTGGCGCGGCTGGATGCGATGCTGTGGCAGGGCGCGGAGGAGTCTGCCCGGTTGATGCTGCCGCTGGTGCCCGAGGGCTGGCGCACCCTTGCCGTGGCGCGGATGACGCTGCGCGCCTCGGGCCCCGGCGTCGATACGCTGATCGAGGCGGTACCGGGCGATCTGACCGCCGATGCGGGGCTGGCCTATGAGCGGTTCCAGTGGCGCGTGCGCAAGGGCCGCACCGAAGACGCCGCCGCCCTGTTGGACGAGCGCAGCATTTCCGCCGCCGTATTGGGCCAGCCCGACCGCTGGGCCGGCTGGCGGCGCGTTCTGGCCCATCAGGCGATGCGCGACGGCAAGACTGAACTGGCCTATCGTCTGGCCGCCAACCACTTTCTGATCGCGGGGTCGGACTACGCCGAACTGGAATGGCTGGCCGGGTTCATCGCCCTGCGCCAGTTGAAGGAACCCGAGGTCGCGCTGGCCCATTTCCGCCGGTTCGAGGCCGCCGTTGAAACCCCGATCAGCCTGGGCCGCGCGGGCTATTGGCAAGGGCGCGCGTTGGAGGCGCTTGGCCGTGCCGACGCGGCACAGGCGGCCTATGCCATGGGCGCGCGGCACCAGACCAGTTTTTATGGCCAGCTTGCCGCCGAAAAGGCGGGGCTTGCGATGGACCCCGCCCTGATCGGAGCCGAAACCTATCCGGACTGGTCGCAGGCGTCCTTTGCGGGTTCGTCCGTGCTGCAAGCGGCGCTTTTGTTCATCAAGGCCGACGAGCGCACCCTGGCGCAAATGTTCCTGACCCATCTGGCCGAAACCGCCGGACCGGTGGAGCAGGCGCAGCTGGCCGGGCTGGCCCTGTCGCTGGACGAGCCGCATATCGCCCTGCGCATCGCGAAAGAGGCCGCCGGACGGGGCAACGTCCTGCCGCGTGCCTATTTCCCGCTGACGGATCTGTCCAAAACCGATCATCCGGTCCCGGATGAGCTGGTCCTGTCGATCGCCCGGCGCGAAAGCGAGTTCAACCCGACCGCCGCCAGCGGCGCGGGGGCGCGCGGGCTGATGCAGTTGATGCCGGGCACCGCGCAGGCCGTCGCGGCAAAGCTGGGGGTCGATTATTCCGGCGCAGCCCTGTTCGAGCCCGCCTATAACGCCCGTCTGGGCGCGGCCTATCTGGCCGAGTTGATCGAAGAGTTCGGCCCGAATTACGTTCTGGTCGCCGCGGCCTATAACGCGGGCCCCAGCCGCGCCCGCGCCTGGATCGCGGATCGCGGCGATCCGCGTTCGGCAGGCGTCGACGTGGTGGACTGGATCGAGATGATCCCGTTCCGCGAGACCCGCAACTATGTGATGCGGGTGACGGAATCGCTGGCCATCTACCGCGCCCGGCTGTCGGGAAAGGTCGCGCCGTGGCGGCTGTTGACCGAGTTGAAGGACAGCTAGCCGCTGCTGCCGACCCGTTCGCGCCACAGGGTGAACAGCCCGGCGCCGATCACGATCACCGCGCCGATGGCGACGTTGGGTTCCAGCGTTTCGTGGAACACGCTCAGGCCCAGTATGGTGACGAAAACCAGTTGCAGATAGGCGAAGGGTTGGACCGCGCTGGCCTCGGCCACCTCATAGCATTTGATCAGCAGGAAATGCCCCAGCGCGCCGGTGATGCACAACAGGCCCATCCAGCCCCAGTCGCCCGTGCTCATCGGTTCCCAGAACCACAGGCCGACGGCGGTCATCGCGACCGATCCGGTGACCCCGGTCCAGAAGAAACTGGTGGCCGCCGTGTCTTTGCGCGCCGCATAGCGGGTCAGCAACCCGTAAAGCGCAAACATCAGCGCCGCCGCCAGCGGGATCAGCGCGGCGGGTGAAAATACATGGTAGCCGGGTTCCAGGATGATCAGCACACCCGCGAATCCGATGCCGATCGCCACCCAGCGCCGCCAGCCTACCTTTTCGCCCAGGACAGGCCCCGACAGGGCGGCCACCAGCAGCGGATAGCTGGTGAACACCGCGTGGCTTTCCACCAGGCCCAGCACCACGAAGGCGGCGACCATCACGCAGATTTCGGTCGTCAGAAGCAGCCCGCGAAAGATCTGTAACAGCGGCTGTTTCGTTGCCGCCGCCGCCCGGACCCCGCCGGCCTGCCGCGCGCCCACCACGATCACGAAGGCCGCGAAGAACCAGTAACGGATCATCACCACCATAAGCACGTTGTATTCCCCCGCCAGATGGCGCGAGATACCGTCCTGCATGGCAAAGACGAAGGTTGTGGCGATCATCAACAGGATGCCCAGCCGGGTGTTCTGTTCGGTCATGCGGGCAGCTTTCCGGTGGTCATGTGCCGCTTGCGGCCAAACCCTGAACGGCGTTCAATCTGAAACCCCGCCGCCGCCAGCGCGCGGCGCACATGGCCCGCGGCGGTATAGGTGGCAAGGGTGCTCTCCGGCGCGGTATGGCGCGCGACCTGCGCCATCAGCGCGTCATCCCACAGCTCGGGGTTCTTGGCGGGGGAAAAGCCGTCCAGAAACCACGCATCGGCCTGGCCCGGCCAGCGCGGGAGTGTCGCGCGTGCGTCGCCGATCACGATCTCGGCCTTCAGGTCTTCGGTTTCGATCCGCCGCGCACCTGTGGCCCAGGCATCCAGGAACGGCCCGGCCACGGCGGCGGCCTCGGGGAAGGCGGTCAGGGCGCGGGCGATGTCGTCGGCGGCCATCGGGAATGCCTCGAAGCTGGTAAAGCGCAGCGGCCCGGCCACGCCGCTGCCGCGCCAGGCGATCAGCGCCGCCAGCATGTTCAGCCCGGTACCGAAGCCCAGCTCGGCGATATGGAAACCGGGCCGGAATCGCGCGGGCAGGTCATTGCCGCCCAGAAACACATGCCGCGTTTCCGCCAGCCCGTTTTCGAGCGAGAAGTAGGGATCGTCGAACTGGCGCGACACCGGCGTGCCGCCGTCCTTCCAGTCCAGGTCTGCGTGCTGGTCTGTGTGCATGGGATGCCTTACATGCGGGTCAACGGCGCGAGAATGGGGAAGGCCGCGGGGAATGGCAACGGTCGATGTAACGGTGATGGGGGCGGGCGCGTTCGGCCTGTCGGTGGCGTTCGCCTGTGCCGCGCGGGGGGCCCGGGTGCGCGTGGTCGAAAAGCGGCGTGTCGGCGCGGGTTCCAGCGGCGGGGTGGTCGGCGCGCTGGCCCCGCACACGCCCGAGCGCTGGAATGACAAGAAGGCGTTTCAGTTCGACAGCCTGATCATGGCGGATGCGTTCTGGGCGCGGGTCGCGGCGGTTTCGGGCCTGTCGCCGGGCTATGGCCGTATGGGACGGCTGCAACCGATCGCGGACGCACGCGCGCTGGGCTTGGCGCGGGAACGGCAGGATCAGGCCGCCGGGCTGTGGCAGGGCAAGGCGCAGTGGCGGGTGGTGCCGGCCGATGATTTCGCGGGCTGGGCACCGCCAAGCCCCACCGGGCTGTTGATCCACGACACGCTGACCGGGCGGCTGCACCCGGCACAGGCCTGTGCGGCGCTGGCGGGCGGGATTCGGGCGCTGGGCGGCGAAGTGGTGATCGGCGACGCCTCGCAGCAGGGCGCGGTGATCTGGGCCACGGGGTATGAGGGGCTGCTGGCGTTATCTGATGCGCTGGGCCGCCCGGTGGGCAACGGGGTGAAGGGGCAGGCACTGCTGCTGGACTTTGATGCCCGCGACCGGCCCCAGCTTTTCGCCGACAGCCTGCATTTCGTGCCCCATGCGGATGGGACATTGGCGATCGGGTCCACCTCGGAACGTCTGTTCGACGGGCCCGATACGACCGATGCGCAACTGGACGCGCTGCACATCCGCGCCATCGCGGCGGTGCCGCAACTGGCCGGGGCGCGGGTTTTGCAGCGCTGGGCGGGCGTGCGCCCCCGTGCCAAAAGTCGCGCGCCGATGCTGGGGCCGTGGCCGGGGCGGCCGGGGCATTTCATCGCCAATGGCGGTTTCAAGATCGGTTTCGGCATGGCGCCCAAGGTAGCGCAGGTGATGGCCGATCTGGTGCTTGAAGACCGCGACGGCATACCGCCGGATTTCCGGGTCGAGGCCAGCCTGTAGCGCGGGCCGTTTTCAGCCGGTCTGTGCCTCGGCCTCCATGCACATGCGCCCGTCCGGGCCGCGCACCCACAGGGCGCTGCCGGTGCGGCACAGCGCGGCCTGTTCAAAATCCATCAAAGGCGCGAAGGCCCGGAAGCGGAACCCTGACAGCGGCCCCAGCTCGCGCGTGGCCTTCAGCATCAACAGTTGCGCCAGCAACGGGCCATGCACCACAAGCCCGGCGTACCCCTCGACCGTGCGGCAATAGTCGCGGTCATAATGGATGCGGTGGCCGTTGAAGGTCAGCGCCGAATAGCGAAACAACAAGGTGGGCGAAAACTGCGCGGAGGCTGTGCTGTCGGCGGTGCCGGGCGCCTGCCGGGGGGCGGGTTGCGGCGCGGCGGGGTCTGGGTCTTCGCGGTAGACCAGATCCTGATGCTCGGTCACGCACAGGCGGCCTGCCTGCCGGATCTCGTGGCGCAGGGTGACGAAGGCCAGCGGACCGGATCGGCCCTGCTTTTGGCTGATCCCTTTGATGACCGTGCGCTTTTCAGCCGTCGCGCCCGTGTGCAGCGGCGCGTGAAAGGCCAGCCGCCCGCCCGCCCACATCCGCCGCGGCAGGCCCAGATCGGGCAGAAAGCCGCCAAGCTTCGGGTGCCCGTCGCGGCCCAGGTTTGCGGGCGGCTGCGGATCCCAGAAATAGATCTGATGGAAGAACGGCGGCAGCACGCCGTCGCCTGCGTCCGACAGGCCCAGCGTTGCCCGCAGCGCCGCGGCGCGGGCCGGGTCCATCACATCGTTCAGGGTTTGTGTTTGTCCGATTGTCTGGTGCATGGTGGCGACGCTAGATCCACCGCCGGCAGGAGGCAATGCCCATGACACCCAGGCTGACATCGCTTGACCACCTCGTGCTGACCGTGGCGAATATCGCCCACACGGTCGCCTTCTATGAACAGGTGCTGGGCATGGAGGTGCGGGAATTTCATCCCGCCGACGGCTCGACCCGCACCGCGCTGATCTTCGGCAGCCAAAAGATCAACCTGCATCCGGCGGGGCTGGAATTCGACCCCAAGGCGCGCCACGCCACACCGGGCAGTGCCGATCTGTGCTTTCTGTCCGATACGCCGCTGGCCCGTTGGCAGACCCATCTGGCGGGTTGGGGCATCGTCGTCGAGGAGGGACCGGTTGTGCGCACCGGGGCCATGGGGCCGATCCTTTCGATCTATCTGCGCGATCCCGACGGCAACCTGATCGAGATCGCGAACCCGGCCTGAGCCGCCTTGCCCCCGGCGCGGGGCTGGCGCAGGGTGCGCGGGAAATGCACAGCGGGAGGCGGACAGATGGCACGGCATGGCGGGCGGATTCTGGTGGATCAACTGGTGATTCAGGGCATCAAACGGGTGTTTTCCGTGCCCGGCGAAAGCTTTCTGGCGGCGCTGGACGGGCTTTATGACGCCGGTATCCAGAACATCGTCTGCCGCCACGAAGGCGGCGCCGCGATGATGGCCGAGGCGCAGGGCAAGCTGACCGGCCAGCCCGGCGTTCTGTTCGTCACGCGCGGGCCGGGGGCTACCAATGCCTCGGCCGGGCTGCATGTGGCGATGCAGGACAGCACGCCGATGGTGGTCTTTGTCGGCCAGATCGCGCGCGCCCACCGCGACCGCGAAGCGTTTCAGGAGGTGAATTACCGCGCCTTTTTCGGCCCGCTGGTGAAATGGGTGGCCGAGGTGGACCAGACCGACCGCCTGCCGGAATATATCGCCCGCGCCTTTCATGTGGCGTGCGCCGGGCGGCCCGGCCCGGTGGTTCTGGCCCTGCCCGAGGATATGCTGAGCGCGCTGGCCGATGTCGCCGACATCCCCGCGCCCGCGCCCGTTCCCGCCCCGGTCAGCGATGCACAGGTGGTGGCCCTGTTGGCGGCGCTGGACGGGGCCGCGCGCCCGCTGGTGGTGGCCGGTGGACCGGGCTGGGGCGCGCAGGCGGCGCGCGATCTGGCGGCATTTGCCGAGCGGTTCGATTTGCCCGTGGCGGTCGATTTCCGGCGGCAAGGCCATATGGACAACCGGCATCCGAACTATGCGGGCGATCTGGGTGTGGGCATGAACCCCAAACTGGGTGCGCGGCTGCGTGACGCCGATCTGATAATCGCGCTGGGCACGCGGCTGGGCGATATCGAAACCGGCGGTTATACCCTGTTGGACCCGACCGCGCAGGGTACGCGCATCGTCCATGTCCACCCCGACCCCGATGAACTGGGCCGCGTGTTCCGCCCCGATCCCGGCATCGCCGTGCCCGCGCCGCAAATGCTGACCGCGCTGGCCGGGGCGCATGGCCCCGCGCCGCGCTGGGCCGGTTGGACCCGCGCCGCGCGGGCGGACTACGACGCCTGGACCGCGCCCAAGGAAACCCCCGGCGCGGTCAAGATGGAAGGCGTGGTGGCCTGGCTGTCGGCCAATCTGCCCGAGGATGCGATCATGACCAATGGCGCGGGCAATTACGCGGCCTTCCTGCACCGCTATTTCCGGTTCAAGCAGGCGGGCACACAGCTTGCGCCCACGTCAGGGTCGATGGGCTATGGCTTTCCGGCGGCGATTGCCGCCAGTCTGGAACATCCCGGCCGCACCGTGGTCTGCCTGGCCGGGGATGGCGATTTTCAGATGACGTTGAACGAATTTTCAACCGTGATGCAACACGGAGCCAAGCCGATCGTGGTGGTCGCCAATAATGGCCGCTATGGCACGATCCGGATGCATCAGGAACGCAGTTATCCCTGCCGGGTCAGTGGCACCGATCTGGCCAATCCAGATTTTGCGGCGCTGGCGCGGGCCTATGGCGGGCATGGCGAGCTGGTGGTGGACGGCGCCGAATTTCCGGCGGCGTTCGGGCGCGCCGCGGGTTCCGGCCTGCCGGCGGTGATTGAACTGCGGCTTGATCCGCAGGCGCTGTCGCCCGCGCTGACGCTGGCCCAGGCGCGCGCACTGGGCGAGGCGCGCTAAACCGGCTTGCGCAGGGTCAGGCTGGTGGGGTGGTCAAAGCCGGGATGGGCGGTTTCGCCCGCCTGCACAAAGCCCAGCGCCGCAAAGGCGGCGTGGTTTTCCACCATTTCGACCCGGGTTTGCAGCTCCAGCACCGGCAGGCCCATCGCGGCGGCGCGGCGCCCGGCCAGGGTGACAAGCGCGCGGGCATATCCCTTGTCGCGGTGCGGCTGCGCCACGGCCAGCTTGCCCAGATAAAGCGCGTCTGTCTGGCGGGTCAGGAACATGCAGGCGACGGGGGCGCCGGCCTCTTCGATCACCCAGACCTCGCCCTGTCGCGCATGGCGGGCGATGCTGGCTTCGGTCAATCGGTGCATCGACGAGGGCGGGTCGATCCGCCCTTCCATATAGGCAAAGCTGGACTGGATCAGCCGCAGAACCGCGCGCCAGTCATAAGGGTCGGTGGCGCGGATCGGTTCGATCATGGCTCAGAACACCCAGCTTGCGATCAGCGGCGCCAGGATCGCCGTCAGCATCGCGTTCAGCCCCATGCCGATCCCCGCGAAGGCCCCGGCGGTTTCATTGACCTGAAAGGCCCGCGCCGTGCCGATACCGTGCGCGGCCACCCCCACGGCAAAGCCGCGCGCGCGCCAGTCGCGCACCCGCAGCAGGTTCAGCAGCGGCGTGACCGTGATCGCGCCGATGATGCCGGTCAGGATTACCAGAACGGCCGTCAGGGTGGGCGATCCGCCGATGCTTTCGGAAATGCCAAGGGCCACCGGCGCGGTGGCCGATTTAGGCGTCAGCGAAATCAGCACCTCGCCGCGCAGCCCCAACGCCCAACCGACCCCCAGCGCGCTGAGCATCGCGGTCAGCGACCCGGCCAGCAGGGCGGCGATCAGCGGCAGCGCGCTTTGGCGGATCCGCGCCAGATTGCGGTGCAGCGGCACCGCCAGCGCCACGGTCGCCGGGCCCAGCATGAAATGCACGAACTGGGCGCCCTCGAAATAGGTGGCATAGGGGGTGCGTGTGATCCACAGCAGCAGCGCCAGCAGGATCACCGCGATCAGCACCGGGTTGGCAAAGGGCCGCCGCCCGGCCGCGCGAAACACGCTGTCGCCGATGACATAGGCGATCAGTGTCGCGGTCAGCCAGATCAGCGGGTCACGGGCCAGATAGCTCCAGATTTCGGCGAATTCAGGCATTCCCCGACCCCGTCATGCGGGCCACGGCGGTGAACACCAGCGCGCCCACGGCAATCGCCGCCACGGTGGACAGGATCAGTGCCAGCAGGATCGGCCCGCCGTCACGTTCCAGCAGATTCAGGTGCCCGACAATGCCGACCCCGGCCGGAACGAACAGCAGTGACAGATGCGACAACAGCCCTTGCACGGTGTCGTGCAGCCGGGCCGCCACGCGCGGCGCGGCCATCAGAAAGATCAGCAGAAACGCCATCCCGACCACCGGGCCGGGCAGCGGCAGGCCCAAGGCGCGGCTGGTCACTTCGCCGGCAAGCTGGAAGATCAGCAGGATGGTCAGGTTCAGGATCATCTGTTGCTCCGTTTTGAACCGATCTGTCGAAGGATCGTAGCGATGGCGCACTGCGGATCAAGATCTTACGCATGGGGTCCCGGCGGACAGGCTTGCATGCGGACGGCGGCCGCGCCTAGGCTGTGGCGTGGCTGACCCTCTGACCTTTGGTATCACAATGACCGATCTGTCCGACATCACTGCCGCCAATCGCGCCGCATGGGACGCCTCGGCCCCGCTGCACGGGCAGGGCGCCGGGTGGGAGGCGTTGCTGAAACACGCCGCCAGCCCCGGCTTCTCGGTGCTGGATGACACGCTGGTTGCCACCCTGCGCGGGCTTGATCCGGCGGGCCGGCGGGTGGTGCAGATCGGCTGCAACAACGGGCGTGAACTGTTGTCGACCCGCGCGCTGGATGCCGTGCCGGCGCTGGGCATCGACCAATCCGCCGCCTTTCTGGATCAGGCCGCGCAACTGGCCCGCGCGGCGGGCGAGGGTTGCCGTTTCCTGTGTTCCGATATCTATGCCCTGCCGCCCGACACGCCGGGCGATTTCGATCTTGGCCTGATCACCATCGGCGTGCTGAACTGGATGCCCGACCTGCCCCGGTTCTTTGCGGCGGTTGCCGGCCTGCTGGCCCCGGGCGCGCCGCTGGTAATCTATGAAACCCACCCTGTACTGGAAATGTTCGACCCCGACGCCGCAGATCCATTCAGCCCGGCCCAGTCCTATTTCACCCGCGCGCCCTATGTGTCGGATCAGGCGATCACCTATGACGGCAGCAGCGGGGGCACGGCCCCGGTCTCCTACTGGTTCATCCATACGATGGGCGGGATCGTCACCGCCTGTGCCGCCGCCGGGCTGGCGATCGAACGGCTGACCGAGCATCCCCATTCCAACCGCGAGGTGGAATACGACATCTATCAGGGCCGCGAGGCGCAACTGCCGATGTGTTACACGCTGGTGGTCCGCAAGACGGGCTGACGCAGGACGGGGGGCGAAGGCCCCCCGCCGCCTATCCCCGCGCGCGGATTTGTTATTCGGCCGGCACCGCCTGTGCCGTGCGCGCATGGCCGAAATGGCGGCGATTCAGATGGATCATCAGCCAGATCGTCGCGATCTGCAGCACCAGCGCCACCGCCGTGACCGCCCAATAGCCGGTGCTGAACCTGGTCAGCAGTCCTGCGGCCACCAGCCCCTTGTTCAGCCAGAAATGGGTCATCACCGACAGTGCCACGCCGGGGCAGATCAGCGCATAGGCTCCCACCGAATTGTCGGCGCCGAACAGGAACTGCCGGGCATAGCCCTGACGGCGCAGCACCAGCAGGCCCAGCAGCAGGAACACGATCTGTACGCTCAGCAGCCGCGACAGCAGCATCAGGGTTTCCACCGCAACACTTTCGGCGCCGAAGGTCACATGCATCCCGTGTTCCTGGCGCAGCATCATGATGCCCAGCACCGTCATGATCGGCACGACGATCATCAGGGTCGGGCCGGATTCCCGGGCGGTGCCGTAATGCAGCATCGAGTTGAAGCCGGTGACCGCCGCGATCACCGCATAAAGCGCTGCGGCGACACTGAAGAAGGTCGAACCGATCAGCGCGATGCCGGCGGTCAGGGGGGTCGTGCTCATCGCGGCGGGGGCGGCAAAACCCACGGCGACCATCGACAGGGCGAACGCGGGCAAAAGCTGGGCAAAGGAGTTGTGCGCCGTCATGTCGAACACGCCGCCCTTGGTCAGCACCCGGCCGAGGAAATCACCAAGCTGGCGGAAGGCGAGCCAGCCAATCGCGGCAAAGGCGATCAGCGCGGCGGGAAACAGGTATTCCACCACGCGCCACAGCCCCGGCACGAAGACAAGACCCAGAATGAAGCCGACATTGACGGCCATCGCCAAGGCCAGCGGCATCGCAAGAAGCTGGGTTTCGCCATTGCTGGCGACCAGATCGCGAAATGCCTCGGTCCGGCGAAAACGGCGGTATTGGGCGATGTTCCAGACCAGATGGCGGATATTCAGAAAGGCGAAGGCGGCGATCCCCAGATAGGCGACCGCAATGGCGATTTGCAGCGGCAGGGCGCCTGCGCCAAAGGCGGCGGCGACATCCTCGAACACCGGAACCGGCTGGTTCGGATGGTTCACCCAGAAAAACAGATACATGAAGAACGACACGGCCAGACCGCCCGCCCCGACGGAGGCCAGAAAATAAAGCGGCGAATACCGATCCGCCGGACGGGAAAGCGTCGTTTGCATTGCAACGTCCTTATCATATTCCAATTTAAGAATATGTTATCCGATCCCGCCCAGCCCTGCCCATGCGGCATTACGCAGCACCCCCGCCGCGCGGCCGCCTTAAGCCTTCCTTTACCATTTAAGTGTCCGCTGGCCCGCGCGGGCCACACAGGAGGGCGACGAATGCGGGTTTGGCTGGTGGTGGGGTTATGGCTGATGGCCGGGTGCGACAGCCCCGCCGTCACCATGCACGGCGTTCCAGCCCGGCAGGTCAGCGTCGATAACAGCCGCTTCAGCGTCTATGTGCAGGGCAACCGGGCCGAGGCGATCCGCACTAATGTGGAATACGGGCGCGGCGCGCGGGGGATCATGGCGCGCAGCTACCGCGCCATCGAACTGGCCAGCGGATGCCAGATCGTGCCGGGCACCTTCGATGGCGACCCTGCGCGGATGACAGCCAACATTGCCTGCGCCGGCGTCAGTTGACGCAAGCGCCCACCTGTTTTTCCAGAAACAGATTCGACGCAATGTCGGGATAGCCGCCGAAGGCCGGGCAATCGACATAGCCCAGCGTGCGGTACAGGGCCACGGCCTCGGTCAGGGCGTCGCCGGTTTCCAGCCGTATTAGGCACAACCCGATATCGCGCGCGGCCTTTTCAAGCGAAGCCATCAGCGCCCGGGCCAGGCCCAGCCCGCGTGCCTCGGGCTGCACGAACAGCCGCTTCACCTCGCCATAGCGGCCCTGATCCACCAGCGCGACGCAGCCTAGGGCGCGGCCCTGGACCCGCGCGACCAGAAACTGGGTGTTCGGGGTGGCCAGTTCCTTGGCGGAGAAGCTGAAGCATTCCTCGGGCGGGAACACCGCCCGCAGTGCCGCCTCGCTGGCGTCGATCAGGGCGCGGCTGTCGGGGCGCAGCGGGCTTTCGGTGCGGATTGTCAGGCTCATGCCGGGGCTCCTGGCAGCGGGTGATTCAGGGAACACTTTATTTCCAGTTGGTTACCCGTTTGGGTCAACCCCATAAACTGTCACACTCCGGTCACGTTAGGATATGGGCCAATCGCGCCAATCCGGCCAATATCTTGTGGAAAACCGCGCATCATACCGCAGATCATGTGGCCTTTGCTTGACTCGGGGCGCTACAAGCCGAAACATTCAGAACCTCTCGGAATCACAAAAAGGCCCATCTTGCGTTTCACCCGGCTCAGACTCAACGGCTTCAAAAGCTTCGTGGACCCGACCGATCTGGTGATCATGGACGGGCTGACCGGCGTTGTCGGCCCCAATGGCTGCGGCAAGTCCAACCTGCTGGAGGCGCTGCGCTGGGTGATGGGTGAAAACCGCCCCACCGCGATGCGCGGCGGCGGGATGGAGGATGTGATCTTTGCCGGTGCCGCTACCCGCCCGGCGCGCAATTTCGCCGAGGTCAGCCTGACCCTGGATAACACCGAGCGGCTGGCGCCTTCGGGGTTCAACGACAGTGATGGGCTGGACATCGTGCGCCGGATCACCCGTGACGCGGGTTCTGCCTATAAGGTGAACACCAGGGACGTGCGGGCGCGCGATGTGCAGATGCTGTTCGCCGATGCGTCGACCGGGGCGCATTCGCCGGCACTGGTGCGGCAGGGCCAGATCGCCGAGCTGATCAACGCCAAACCCAAATCGCGTCGCCGCATTCTGGAAGAGGCGGCCGGGATTTCCGGGCTTTATCAGCGTCGTCACGAGGCCGAGCTGAAGCTGAAAGGCGCCGAAACAAATCTGGCCCGCGTCGATGATGTGGTCGAGCAATTGGCCAGTCAGTTGGCGCAACTGGCCCGTCAGGCCCGTCAGGCCGCCCGCTATCGCGAAATCGGGGCAGAGCTGCGCCGCGCCGAGGGGTTATTGCTGTACCGCCGCTGGAAAGAGGCGGACGAGGCCCGCGCCGCGACCGGGGCCGAATTGACCGAGCGCACCAAGCTGGCCGCCCAGGCCGAAGGCGCCGCGCGTCAGGCCGCCAAGGCGCGCGCTGCCGCCGATGATCGCCTGCCGCCGTTGCGCGAGGAAGAGGCGATCGCCGCGGCGGTTCTGCAACGGCTTCAGGTTCAGCGCGACACGCTGAACGATCAGGAGACCCGCGCCCAGCAGCTGATCGAGACGCTGACCGCGCGGATTGGCCAGCTGACCCACGACATGGAGCGCGAAGCCGGGCTGAACCGTGACGCGGGCGAAACGATCGAGCGGCTGGAATGGGAGCAGGCCCAGCTTGCCAGGGCGGGCGAAGGCCACCCCGAGGCGCTGGAGGCCGCCGCCACCGCCGCGCATGACGCCGCCGAGGTGTTGCGCGACCGCGAGGCCGCCCTGTCGGAACTGACCGAGGATGTGGCCCGTCTGGCCGCCCGGCACCAGTCGGCGCACCGCCTGTTGGACGATGTCACCAAGACCCTGACCAAGAACGAGGCCGAGGCCGCGCGCGCCCGCAGCACCGTCGCCGGGGCCGAGGCCGCGCTGGCCAAGGCCGCGGGCGATGTGGCCATCGCCGAGGCCGAGCAGGCCCGCGCGGTCCAGACGGCGGAAAATGCCGAAAGCGCGCTGGCCGCTGCCGACGAGGCCCGCGCCGAGACCCAGGCCCGCGAAGCCGACGCCCGCGCCGAATATTCAGAGGCCGAGGGCGAGGCCGGCGCGCTGCGCGCCGAGGTGGGCGCGCTGGCCCGGCTGGTCGAACGCGACACCGCCGAAGGGGGCCAGATCCTTGATCAGCTTCGGGTAGAGCCGGGCTTTGAAAAGGCGCTGGGCGCGGCACTGGGCGACGATCTGCGCAACCCCGAAATTGCGGGCGACGCGCCCTCGGGCTGGGCCGCGCTGCCCGGCTATTCCCCGGCGCAGACCCTGCCCGATGGGATCCCGGCGCTGTCCAACCACGTCTCGGGCCCCATGGTGATGACCCGCCGCATGGGGCAGATCGGCCTGATTGACCCGGCCGACGGCCCGCGCCTGCAGCCGCTGCTGAAACCCGGCCAGCGGCTGGTCAGTCTGGCCGGCGATCTGTGGCGCTGGGATGGTTACCGCGCCGGTGCGGCCGATGCGCCCTCGGCTGCGGCGCTGCGGTTGCAGCAGTTGAACCGGCTGGTGGAACTGAAGCGCGATCTGGAAGAGGCGGCCGCCCGCGCCGCCGGGGCCGCACAGGCGCATGAGCTTTTGAAAAAGCGTCTGGCCGATCTGACAGAGGCCGACCGCCTGGCGCGTCAGGCGCGCCGCGATGCCGACCGTCTGGTGGCCGATTCCGGGCGCGCCCTGTCGCGGGCCGAGGCCGACCGCTCGATCGCGGGGACCAAGCTGGAAAGTGCCCAGCTTGCCGTGGCCCGGCATGAAGAAGAGGCGATGGCCGCCCGCACCCGTCTGAAAGAGGCGCAGGCCGCAATGGCCGATCTGGGCGATCTGGATGCGGCGCGCGGGCAGGTCGAGGACGTCAAGATGACGGTCGAAGCCGCGCGGATGACGATGCTGGCCAAACGCTCGGCCCATGACGAGCGACGCCGCGAGGGCGAGGCCCGCACCAAACGCCGCCAGGAGATTACCAAAGAGATCAGCGGCTGGCGTCTGCGTCTGGAAACCGCTGAAAAGCGGATCGGCGAGTTGGCCGAGCGCAAGGAAACCTCCGAGGCGGAGCTGAAAGAGGCCGCCACCGCGCCCGGGGAAATCGCGGCGAAACGGGCCGAACTGGGCGATGCGATCGAGGCCGCCGAGACCCGCCGCCGTGCCGCCGCCGATGCGCTGGCAGAGGCCGAAACCGCCCTGCGTGCCGCCGAGCAGGCCGAGCGCGACGCCGAACGGGCCGCGTCGGAGGCGCGCGAGGCCCGCGCCCGCGCCGAGGCCCGCGCCGATGCCGCCCGCGAAACCGTGGCCCATGCCGCCGCCCGGATCGAGGAGGATCAGGAGGTCACGCCGCAGGCCCTGCTTGAAACACTGGACACCGATCCCGACCGGATGCCGCCCGCCGAGACGATCGAGCATGATGTGAACCGCCTGAAACGCCAGCGCGACGCGCTGGGCGCGGTGAACCTGCGCGCCGAGGAAGACGCCAAAGAGGTGCAGGACGAGCATGACATGCTGGTCAGCGAAAAGCTGGATCTGGAAGCGGCGATCAAGGCGTTGCGCAGCGGGATTTCCGGCCTGAACCGCGAAGGGCGCGAGCGGCTGCTGACCGCGTTCGAACAGGTGAACAGCAATTTCGCGCTGCTGTTCACCCATCTGTTCGGTGGCGGCGAGGCCAGGCTGGTTCTGGTCGAATCCGACGACCCGCTGGAGGCCGGTCTGGAAATCATGTGCCAGCCGCCGGGCAAGAAACTGTCCACTCTCAGCCTGCTGTCGGGCGGCGAGCAGACGCTGACCGCGATGGCGCTGATCTTTGCGGTATTCCTGGCCAACCCTGCGCCGATCTGTGTGCTGGACGAGGTCGACGCGCCGCTGGACGATGCCAACGTGACCCGGTTTTGCGACCTGCTGGACGAAATGACCCGCCGCGCCGATACCCGGTTCCTGATCATCACCCACCACGCGGTGACGATGAGCCGGATGGACCGGCTGTTTGGCGTGACCATGGCCGAACAGGGGGTCAGTCAGCTTGTATCGGTCGATCTGAAGAAGGCCGAACAGATGGTCGCGTGACGCCAATCTGGAGTCCGCCCAACCGGGATTCAACCATGGGTCGGCCTGATGCCGCATCGGCAGGCAATACGCATGTCCATGCCACAAGTTTCAGCACGCCTTGGCCGACCCCACGCTTTACGCATTTCCGGGGCCTTGCTACGAAATTGAAGGGGAGCCCGTATTTCAATTCGGAGATTCGACTTGGAACAGAAAACCTTTAATTTGGCCGATGCCGTTCAGGCTGGCGGAAGGTACTTTGCGAGTGCCGTCAAATCCGTATTTTCCACCTACTGGCTGGTGGTTGTTGTGCTCTCGGTTGTCATGGCGATCATCTCCCGAATGGGGATCAAGGCCACTGCAAGCGCCAGTTTCGCCCAGGCCATGGAACGCTCCGATCCGGGTGCGATGCTGACGGCGTTCATTCTGGCCTGCATCCAGGTGGCGCTGTTGTTCCTTTTCCTCACCTATGCCGCGGCCGGGACCTATGCGCAGGCCTCTGGCGTGCCGTCGCAGGGCTATGCGTTCAAGATGGGCACCGGCGACACGCCGTTGTTCGGCGTGACGGTCGAGCAAAGCATGATGACCCGCACTTCGTTCAAACGGCTGCTGGCCTTGTGGCCGTTTCTGGTGGCGGTGCTGGTCTATGCGCCGGTTGGGGCGCTGAGCATGCAGATCACCCTGTCGGGATTTAGCGGCGCGGATGTGACGGCGGCCAAGTTGACGCGGCTGATTCTGCAACTGATCGCGCTGTTCTTTTTCCTTTGGTATATGGCCAAGGTGTCGCGGCACTATCTGTTCCGGGCCGCCGTGATCACCGAAACCAAAGCCGCCGACCCCGAGGAGATCGCGGCCTATCTGCCGGGCCGGTTTCCGGCCAATCTGCGCAGCGCGGGATATTGGCGTTGTGCCGGCCTGATCCTGGCGGCCTGGTTTCCGGTTTGGGCCGTTGGCTGGCTTCTTGGAAAGATCTACGCGGCGCTCGACGTCTTCGAAACCGGCTTTGTCGCGCTGCTGATATCGAACCTTGTGATGTTCATGGCCTGGGCGCTGGCGCTGACCTTCCTGTCCGGCGCGCAGGCCTATATCCGCGGGGTCGGGGCGGTCGTTCCCGTGGCGACGCCGGAAGAAGGCTGATACGCGCATAGAAAAAGGGCCCGGCGCAGGCCGGACCCTTTTCATGTAATGGATGCGTGGGGTTAGCCCTGATATTCGGGCAGTGCTTTCAGCGCTTCCTTGTCGGCATCGATATAGATGCGCAGGTCGTCGCCATCTTCCGAGCGCTGGATGTTCAGACGCTCCATTTCGACGACCACCGGCTTTTCGCCAAGGCCCAGAAAACCGCCAACCTCGATCACGACGGCGCTGATCTTGTCATCTTCGATCACCAGATCAGAGATTTCGCCAACGCGTTCGTCATTGATGCCGCGCACACTGGCGCCGGTCAGGTCTTCGGCGGTCAGGTCGGCCGGGTTGGCGCCGACATAGCCGTCAACCGTCACGTCAGGCACCTGCATGTCCAAAGCGTCGTCCGTGTCGGCCGTCGCATCGGTATCGGTCCGGGGCTGATCGGTGGCGGCCATCGTCGAATCGGCCTTGGTGCCATCCTGCAGCGCGGCGTCGGTGTTCATGTCCGCCTCTTTGCCCGAGGTCAGATCATCCCACCAGGTGCCGATGCTTTCGGCGTCGAATTCGGGCGCGTTTTCCAGCTGGGCGCGGTCGGCGTTGAAGACGATGAAATATTCACCTTCGTCATCGCTGTCGGCAACCATGTTCAGCTGGCTCATGTTCACGGCAACGGTCTTTTCGCCGATGCCAAGAAAGCCGCCGATGTCGACCAGGATCACTTCCAGCGAACCGTCGCGCGACAGGATCACGTCGTTGATTTCGCCGATGTCTTCCCAGTTTTCGTCAGCCTCGTTCACGGCGGCGACGCGGGTGCCGGCTTTGGCGGTATAGACCCGCTTGCCCAGCAGTTCCGAGGCGCGCAGATCGGCGCCGCCGGTTTCCACAGTGTTGAAGTCGACGAACTGATCGTCGGTCATGCCATGGCTTTCCGACAGTGCCGGACCGGCCAGAACAAGGATCATCGCGGACGATGCAATGAGTTTACGCATAGTAAATTCCTCCGTTTATCAGCATGTATCGGGGCGTGCTGCCCCTTGCCGATACAACCGAAGGACGGAGGGATCTGTTCCCGGCGATATTTTTCGCCGGACCGGGAACTTTTTGGACGCGGGCGTAACGCGGGTCAGAGCTTGTTCAGCAACGCCCGCGTCGGCCAGGCATCGGCGGGCAGGCCCTGCCGCTTTTGCTCGCTCTGCACGGCCTCGCGGGTTCGCTCGCCCAGAATGCCGTCGATTCCGCCCACGTCATGCCCGCGTGCGGTCAGCTTTTGCTGCAGCGCTTTCATCTCGGCCCCGCTCAGCCCCGGTTCGGGATTGCCCGCATCATAGACTGGCGCACCTTCCAGCCGGGTGGCGAAATAGGCGGCGGTGGTGACGTAGACGAAGCTTTTGTTCCATTCGAAATAGATGTTGAAATTGGGATAAGCCAGAAAGGCCGGACCGTTGCGCCCCATCGGCAACAGCACTGATGCCGGCAGGTTGCCCGACGCCAGCGCGCCCGTGCGCGGCCTGACCCCCAGCCTGGTCCAGTCGCTGACCCGCTTGCTGTGGTTCAGCCCGGTTTGCGACCAGTCCAGATTTTGCGGCAACACGACTTCCTGCAACCACGGCTCCCCCGCGCGCCAGCCCAGCCCGCGCAGCACTTTGGCCCCCGACATCAACGCGTCGGGCGGTGAGGTTTTCAGGGTCACATGCCCGTCGCCGTCACCGTCCACGCCGTTGGTCAGAATGTCCCCGGGCAGCATCTGCACCATGCCGATCTCGCCCGCCCAGGCGCCGGTGGTGCGGGCCGGATCGAAATCGCCACGCTCAAAAAGCTTCAGCGCGGCGAAGATCTGCGGGCGGAACAGTTCGGGCCGGCGGCAGTCATGCGCCAGCGTGACCAGCGAATTCAGCGTGTTGAAATCGCCCTGCACCGCGCCGTAATCGGTTTCCAGGGCCCAGAAGGCCAGAAGCACCCCGCGCGAGACACCATAGTCGCGTTCGATCCGGTCAAACACGGCATCCCATTTCGCGGCGTTGCGTGCGCCGTTGTCGATGCGGTTCTGGCTGATCACCCGGCGCGAGAAGGTGATGAAATCAAGCTGGAACACCCCTTGGGCCCGATCGGCGCGGATCACGGCGGGGTCGTGCCGCACCGGCGCAAAGAACCGATCGACCGTGGCGGCGCTGTGGCCCTTGGCGGTGGCCTCTTTCTTCAGCCCGGAAACGAACGAACCGAAACTTCCGCCACAGGGGACATCCGCCGCGGCCACAGTGGAAAACAGCAGGCCGGCGGCCAGGGTCAGGGCGAAACGCATCACATTCTCCAAACACAGTTTGGCGGAACACTAGCAGCCCGGCATGTGCTGGCAACCGCGTCAGGCGGCTTTCAGCCACTCCCGGCCATGCGGTTCCATCCAGTCGATCCGGGGGCCGGTGGGGACGATACGATACGGGTTGATCGTGTCGTGGCTGAAATAGTAGTGCCGCGCGATGTGGTCGAAGTGAACGGTCTTCGAAACGCCCGGCCACTGATACAGTTCGCGCATATAGGCCCACAGGTTCGGAAAATCGGTCAGCCGGTTACGGTTGCATTTGAAATGGCCGTGATAGACCAGATCGAACCGCACCAGCGTGGTGAACAGCCGCCAGTCGGCCTCGGTCACGCGGTCACCCATCAGATAGCGCCGGGTGGCCAGCCGGGCCTCAAGCCAGTCCAGCGTGTCGAACAGGGGGCCGATTGCTTCGTCATAGGCGGTTTGGGTGGTGGCGAAACCGGCCTTGTAGACGCCGTTGTTCACGGTGTCATAGATGCGCGCGTTCACCTCTTCGATACCGGCGCGCAGGTCGGCGGGCCAGAAATCGGCGCGGTTGCCGGTCAGCCCGTCGAAGGCGCTGTTGAACATGCGGATGATTTCGGACGATTCGTTGGACACGATGGTGTTGCGCGCCTTGTCCCACAGCACCGGCACGGTGACGCGCCCCGACACGTCGGGCCGCGCGCGGGTGTAAATGTCGCGCAGGAAGGGCAGGCCGAACTGGGCGTCGCCGGTGGCGCCGTCGAAATCGGTGGCGAAGGTCCAGCCGTCCGACAGCATGTCGGGATGCACGACCGATACGCCGATATGGTCCGTCAGCCCCTTCAGTGCGCGGAAGATCAGGGTGCGGTGCGCCCAGGGGCAGGCGTAGCTGACATAAAGATGATAGCGCCCGCTTTGCGCCGCGAAGCCGCCCGTGCCGCTTGGCCCGGCGCTGCCGTCGGCAGTGATCCAGTTGCGGAATCCGGCGGTCGAGCGCTGAAACCGCCCGCCGCTTTTCTTCGTATCATACCATGCGTCATCCCAGACGCCGTTCACCAACTGGCCCATCGCGCTCTCCTTTTGCTCCCTTGACCTAGGGGGATGGGTGGCCGGGACCTATCCGAAAAATGCGCGCAGTGGCTCTGCGGACATGCACGGGACAGAAAATCACGGGTCAAATACAAGGTGTTCTTGACGGCCCCGGCTTAAACAATAACTTCAGGGTTCGGATAAGGATTGTCTGCCATGTCAGAGTTTTTGCCAAAAGAGGTCCGCGAGGGCCTGGAAATGGCGCGCAAGGCGTCGCTGCGGAAGAAAAACCGCCTGCGGGTTCGCGCGGGCGAAGACAGCTATCCGGTGCTGCGCTTCTGGTCGGGCGGGTTTTCGCTGGACGCCGATACGGCGCCGCATCTGCGCGGGCTGGTCGATGTGTTCGATGGCGGGCGGCATCTGTATCAGGCGCTGATCGTGGCCTCGTCCGAAGAGGCGGGCGAGTTGATCTTCGAATTCAAGCGCAACACCGCCGCCGTCGACAAGGCGCCGCTGGATTTCTATCGCGCGCCGGATGCGCCGATCGCGCTGCTGGGGCGCTGAACGGCGCATCGCGTATCCGTTATTGCAGGTCTGCGAACGCCGCCTGAATGCGGGCGACCGCATCCTCGACCACCGCTTTCGGGGTCGCCAGATTGAAGCGCAGGAAATTCCCGCCCCCCATGCCGAAGGTGGGGCCGTGGTTCGCGGCGATCTTCGCGTCTTTCTCGACCCGGCGGGTGAATTCGGCCGCATCCATCCCGGTGCCCGAGAAATCGACCCAGGCCAGATAGGTTGCCTCCAGCGGCATGGACCGCAGCCCCGGAATGGCGTTCATGCCCGCGTCGAACACCCGCCGGTTTTCGTCAAGATAGGCCATCAGCGCATCGACCCATTCGGCCCCTTCGGGGGAATAGGCCGCCGTCGCCATGATCAGGCCGAAGGAATTGGGCGACAGGCCAAGCGCGGCCATCCGCGCGGCGAACGTCGCACGCAGCGTCGGGTCGGCGATGATGACATTGCCGGTATGGCTGCCTGCGATATTGAAGGTCTTGGTGGTGGCGGTCATCATCACCAGCCGGTCGGCGATACTGTCATCGACCAGCGGCATCACCGTGTGGCTCTGCCCCGGAAACACCAGATCGTGGTGAATTTCATCCGATACCAGGATCAGATCGTGCCGCTTGCAGAAATCGGCGACGCCCTGCAACTCGTCCCGGCCCCAGACCCGGCCGCCGGGATTGTGCGGCGAGCACAGGATCACCATCTTCTCGGCCCCGGTCATCTGCGCGTCATAGGCGCCGAAATCCATTTCATAGCGGCCACCCCGGTCGACCAGCGGGCATTCGACAACCTTGCGCCCGGCGGCGGTGATGACCTTGGCGAAGGCGTGATAGACCGGGGTGAACAGGACCACGCCATCGCCCGGCCGGGTAAAGGCATCGACACACAGGCCGGTACCGTTGACCAGCCCGTGGGTGGTCAGGATCCAATCGGACTCGACCGTCCAGCTGTGCCGGTGCTGCATCCACCAGGCGACTGCGGCCAGATATTCGGCGCTGTCGCCGAAATAGCCATAGACCCCGTGATCGACCATGCCTTGCAGCGCGTCGCTGACGCAGCGCGGCGGGCGGAAATCCATGTCGGCCACCCACATCGCGATTCCGTCTTCGGCGGGGACATCATAGATTTTTTCCATCATGTCCCATTTTGCGGAATGGGTGCCTCGGCGGTTGATTATCTCGTCAAAATCCATTGCACTCTTTTTCTGTCAGGGCCTGATCTGTGCCGGTTTGCGGCGGCGGATTCAACGCGCTGCAATGATGTTCCATGGATAGATTTATTTCAGAAATAATTACCAAATCAATCGAAATAACCGGAACTATGTGCTGATAATTTCGCAAATTCCGGGACAAGGTTCCACACAGGAATTGACATGCAGGATCGACGCGGCCATTGCGCACCACAAAGTGATCGCCTAAATCGGGGGCCATGACAATTCGCCCTATTTTAATACACCCCGATCCGCGCCTCAAGAAAGTGGCTAAGCCCGTCGAAAAGATCACCGACGAGCTGCGCACCCTTGCCGGCGACATGCTGGAGACGATGTATGACGCGCCCGGCATCGGCCTGGCCGCGCCGCAGGTTGGTGTGCTCTCGCGTCTGCTGGTGATGGACTGCGTCAAGGAAGAGGGCGCGCCGCCGCGTCCGATGGCGCTGTTCAACCCGGAAATCACCTGGGCGTCCGAGGATGTCAGCACCTATGATGAGGGCTGCCTGTCGATCCCCGAGCAATATGCAGAGGTCGACCGCCCCTCTGAGGTCAAGGTGCGCTGGATCGATGTGAATGGCGAAACGCAGGAAGAGCATTTTGTCGGCCTCTGGGCGACCTGCGTGCAGCACGAAATCGACCACCTGAACGGCAAGCTGTTCATTGACTACCTCAAGCCGCTGAAGCGTCAGATGATCACCCGCAAGATGGTCAAGCTGAAGCGAGAGCGGGCGCGGGCGTGACGGCCCGGCCGTTCGTTCCCTGGCCCGACCCGCGGCTGAAGACCGCCGCCGCACCCGTCGGTGACATCACCGATGCAATTCATGCGATCTGGGACGACATGGTGGACACCATGGATGCGATGCCGGGCTACGGGCTGGGCGCGCCGCAGATCGGGGTGATGCTGCGGCTGGCGGTGGTGGATTGCTCGGACGCGCGCGGACAGGCGGTGCGCATGGCCAACCCCGAAATCCTGCATGCCTCGGCCATTCTGCGCGAGCATGAAGAGGCCAGCCCGAACCTGCCGGGCTTTTCCGCCGTGATCGCGCGCCCCCGCGCCGTGACCGTGCGGTTCCTGAACGCGGCGGGCAAGGTCGAAGAGCGCGATTTCGTCAACCTCTGGGCCACTTCCGTGCAACACCAGATCGACCATCTGAACGGGCGGATGTATTTCGACCACCTGTCGCGGCTGAAACGCGACCGGCTGTTGAAACGCGCCGCCAAGCTGGGGGGCCGCTGATGCGTGTCGTGTTCATGGGAACGCCAGAATTTTCGGTGCCGGTGCTGGATGCGCTGGTGGCGGCCGGGCACGACATCGCCTGCGTCTATTGCCAGCCGCCCCGCCCCGCCGGCCGGGGCAAGAAGGACCGCCCCAGCCCGGTGCAGGCACGGGCCGCGGCGCTGGGCCTGCCGGTTCGCCACCCGGCGCGCCTGCGCGATGAGCAGGCGCAGGCCGAGTTCGCCGCGCTGCGGGCCGATGTGGCGGTGGTCGTGGCCTATGGGCTGATCCTGCCACAACCGGTGCTGGACGCGCCGCGGTTCGGCTGCCTGAACATCCATGCCTCGCTGTTGCCGCGCTGGCGCGGGGCGGCACCGATTCATCGCGCGATCATGGCGGGGGATACGCAAACCGGCGTGTGCATCATGCAGATGGAGGCGGGGCTGGATACCGGCCCGGTGCTGCTGCGCCAGGCCACCCCGATCGGCGACACGGAAACCACCGCCCAGTTGCACGACCGGCTGTCGGCCATGGGCGCGCGCCTGATTGTCGAGGCGTTGCACCGTCTGCCCGATCTGGTGCCCGAGGCGCAGCCCGATACGGGCGTGACCTATGCCGAAAAGATCGACAAATCCGAGGCGCGGGTGGACTGGACCCGCCCGGCCATCGAGGTGGACCGCCACATTCGCGGCCTGTCGCCGTTTCCCGGCGCCTGGTGCGACGTGGCGGGGGAACGGGTCAAGCTGCTGCGATCCCGCATGGCGCAGGGCCAGGGTGATCCGGGGCAGGTGCTGCACGGGTTGACCATCGCCTGCGGCAATGGGGCGGTCGAGGTGTTGGAGGTCCAGCGCCAAGGCAAGCGCCCGATGCTGACCGAAGAGTTCCTGCGCGGTTTTTCCCTGCCCGAGCGGCTGAACTGACCTTTCCAAACCCCGGCCGCACAGGCATAGTCGCGTCATGCATGTGCTGTTCTTGATCATCGTCGGGGCTGCGGCCGGGTTTATCGCCACACGGGCGATGAAGATCGAGGCCGATGTCGTCACCACCATCGTAATCGGCATTGCCGGCGCGCTGATCGGCGGGCTGGTGCTGCGGTTTCTGCTGATGCTGACGGGGCTGGCGGCGGGGTTCGTCGGCGCGATCCTGGGGGCGCTGCTGCTGATCTGGCTGTATCAGACCTATATCCAGAAACGCTGATCTGCCGCCTTCTTCTCGGCAAAAATACTCAAATCCGACGCTGACGTTCCGCCCTACTTGAAGGGTGCCATGCCGGCGCGGGCCAACTCGTCCGCGCGCTCATTCTCGGGGTGGCCGGCATGACCCTTGACCCATTGCCAGGTTACCCTGTGGCGCTTTTGCGCCGCGTCCAGCCGTTGCCACAACTCGATATTCTTCACCGGCTTCTTGGCGGCGGTCTTCCAGCCGTTGCGCTTCCAGCCATGGATCCACTGGGTTACGCCGTTCTTCACATAGGCGCTGTCGGTGACGATGGTCAGGGCGGTGTCGCGGGTCAGGCTTTCCAGCGCGTTGATCGCGGCCAACAGTTCCATCCGGTTGTTGGTGGTCTGTGCCTCGCCGCCCGACAGCGCGCGCTCTTTCACAACCGTGTCGCCGTCTTTGGCCTGAAGCAGCACACCCCAGCCGCCGGGGCCGGGGTTTCCGCTGCACGCACCGTCGGTATAGGCATAGAGATCAGGCATGGGCCCTCAGGGTAATCGACGGGGACGGGGTGCCTTCAAAGCCCGGCACCACCTCGCGCGTATCGCCGGTGATGGTGAAGCCTGCCTGTGCCACAAGGCGGTGCAACTCTTCAAGACTGTAATAGGTGTAAAACCGGTTTAGCCGGTCGCGCGCCGTGCCCTGGCCCAGCTTCATGCCCAACAGCAGTTGACCGCCGGGTTTCAGCGCCCGGTGCAGCGCGGCAAGGTGGCCGGGGAAATCGGCGCGCGGGGCGTGCAGCAGGCTGAAATGCGCCCAGATACCGTCGAATGCCGCAACCGCGTCCAGTGCCGAAAACGGCGCGACGGTGACCGCCAGCCCATGGCGTTCCCGCGCCACGCGGGCCATTTCGGCCGAGGCGTCCATCGCCGTCACCCGCAGCCCGGCGTCGCGCATCGCGGCGGCGGCCCAGCCCGGCCCGCAGCCCAGGTCAAGCGCAGCCCCACCCGGCGGCAGCGCCGCGATGAAATCGGCCAGCCGGGCGGCGACAGCGGCGGGCATGTTCCGGTCGGCGTACTCGTCGGCCCGTGCGTCATAGACCGCGATGGTGGTTTTGTCGGGGGTGGTCATGCCCGCTCGAACGCCAGACGCAGGCCAAGGGCGGCAAAGACCGCGGCGAAGCTGCGATTGAGCCAGCGCATGGTGCGCGCACTGCCCAGTACCGCGTCGCGGGCGGCGGTGGCGAACAGACCGTAAAGGATGAAGATGACCAGCGTCATCACCATGAACACCGCCCCCAGCAGCGCCATTTCGGTCGTGGCGCTGGCCGGGTCGCCCGACAGAAAGGGCGGCAGCAGCGCCAGAAAGAAGATCGAAAGCTTGGGGTTGAGGATGTTGATCAGCGCGCCCCGGCGCACCACGCGCCACAGGCTTTCGGTCTGCCGCCGGCCGTCGATGCGAAGCGCCCCGCCAGCGGACAGCGATTGCCACGCCAGATACAGCAGATAGGCAACGCCCGCGAATTTCACGACCTGGAACAGCACAGCGCTCGTGTGCAGAACGGCGGCCAGCCCAAGTGCTGCGGCCACCAGATGCGGCACGATCCCCAGCGTGCAGCCCAGCGCCGCGAAGATCGCCGCGCGCCGTCCCTGCCCCAGCGCCAGCGCAAGGGTGTAGACAACCCCGGTGCCGGGCGCCAGAACGACGACAAGCGCGGTCAGCAGGAATTGGGCAGAGATCATGGTTTCGCCTCCTTACGCCGAAACCCGCAGCACACGGGGCAGTTTGAATTCGACGCTTTCCTGCGCGGTCTCGATCACCTCCAGCGTCACGTCGAACCGGGCGCGGAAGGCATCCACCACCTCGTCGATCAGCACTTCGGGGGCCGAGGCGCCGGCGGTCAGGCCAAGCGTGGCAATGCCGCCAAGCGCGCGCCAGTCGATTTCGTCCGCGCGCTGTACCAGCTGCGAATAGCCGCAGCCGGCGGCGCGGGCGACCTCGACCAGCCGGCGCGAATTCGAAGAGTTCGGCGCGCCGATCACCAGCATCGCATCGACCCGGGGCGCGATCGCCTTTACCGCCTCCTGCCGGTTGGTGGTGGCATAGCAGATGTCTTCCTTATGCGGCCCGACAATGGCCGGGAACCGCGCCCGCAGCGCCGTGACAATGCCCGCCGTGTCATCGACCGACAGGGTGGTCTGGGTGATGAAGGCCAGCTTGCCGGGATCGCGTACCCGCAGCCCGGCCACGTCATCGGCGGTTTCCACCAACAGAACTTCGCCTTCGGGCAGCTGGCCCATGGTGCCCACGGTTTCGGGGTGGCCGGCATGGCCGATCATCACCATTTGCAGCCCGTTTTCAAAATGGCGCTCGGCCTCGATATGCACCTTGCTGACCAATGGGCAGGTGGCATCGACAAAGATCATCTCGCGCCGGGCGGCTTCGGCCGGGACGGCCTTGGCCACGCCATGGGCGGAAAAGATCACCGGGCGGTCGTCGGGGCATTCTTCCAGCTCTTCGACAAACACCGCGCCTTTTTCGCGCAGCCCGTCCACCACGTATTTGTTGTGCACGATCTCGTGACGCACATAGACCGGCGCGCCCCATTTCTGCAGAGCGATCTCGACGATCTTGATGGCGCGGTCCACACCGGCGCAAAAACCGCGCGGCGCGGCCAGATAAAGGGCGAGGGGGGGCTTGGACATCGGCGCTCTCCTGTCTCTGGGCAACAGGTAAGGCGAAGTGGCGCCAGCGTCCAGCCCGGCGCGCATCTGGGAAGGCCGGGGCCCGCAGGCCCCGGCTTGTTTGTCTTACTGCTCGGCGTATTCGACTTCGGGCTCCGCGCGCGGTTCGCGCGGGGGGCGGCCGATCACGTCCTTCAGCTCGTCCAGTTCGATGAAATTATCGGCCTGGCGGCGCAGTTCGTCGGCAATCATCGGCGGTTGGCTGCGGATCGTTGACACGACCGAGACGCGCACGCCATTGCGTTGCAGGCTTTCCACCAGCGGGCGGAAGTCGTCGTCGCCCGAGAACAGGACGATGTGATCCACATGCGGGGCCAGTTCCATGGCATCGACCGTCAGCTCGATATCCATGTTGCCTTTCACCTTCCGGCGGCCCTGGCTGTCGGTGTATTCCTTGGCGGGTTTGGTCACCATGGTAAAACCGTTATAGTGCAGCCAGTCCACCAGCGGGCGGATCGGGGAATAGTCGTCGTTTTCAAGCAGCGCTGTATAGTAGAAGGCCCGAAGAAGCTTGCCCCGTCGCATGAATTCCTGCCGAAGAAGCTTATAATCGATGTCGAACCCCAAGGCTTTTGCGGCCGCGTAAAGGTTCGAACCATCAATGAACAGCGCCAGCCGTTCGTCTCTGTAGAACATCTAATTTCCTTCCGGTAAAACGTTCCGCTGTCCGTGAGTGGTGGTGACGTGTCGTCGTGAGTGGTAGCGGTTACTAAATAACTTGGCGCGGAACGTGCCGAGTGGAATTAAGGGATGAACATTAATGCCGCAACCCTCGGATTGTCACGATGCTGATACATTGGTGCTGGTTGCGCTGGGAAGTAACGTAACGTCACACCATGGATCGCCGCCCGAGACATTACTCGCGGCCCTGTCCGCGCTGGAAGACGAATCGTTGCGGGTGGTGGCGCGCAGCCGATTATATGCCACGCCCTGCTTTCCGCCAGGGGCCGGGCCTGACTTTGTGAATGGCGCGGCGCTGCTGGCCACCACGCTGGATCCTCAGGCACTGCTGGACAGGATGCATGCCGTAGAGCGCGCCTTCGGTCGCGAGCGGCGGGTGCGCTGGAGCAGCCGGACACTGGATCTGGACCTGCTGGATTTCGGTGGTCGGGTGCTGCCCGACGTCGACACGTTTTCGCGCTGGTGCGACCTGCCGGTCGAGGCGCAGCAACAGCAGGCGCCCGAGCAGTTGATCCTGCCGCATCCGCGCCTGCAGGACCGCGCCTTCGTGCTGGTGCCGCTGGCCGATGTGGCCCCGGACTGGCGCCATCCGGTGTTCGGGCGCAGCGTTGCGGAAATGCTGGCCGCCCTGCCGGAGGAGGAGAAAGCGGCGATCCGACCGATATGAGTGCGCGCCCATAGGATTCTGCCCTTGTCAAGGCCTGCGCGACTCAATAGATAGGGCTCTCTACCCTCCCAGTTGGATTGGAGTACCCCATGGCCCGCGTGACGGTCGAAGATTGCGTTGACAAGGTTCCGAACCGGTTTGAGCTGGTGATGCTCGCCGCACATCGTGCGCGTGAAATCGCGGCTGGCGGCCCGCTGACCGTGGATCGCGACAACGACAAGAACCCCGTCGTCGCCCTGCGCGAAATCGCCGAGGAAACCCAGTCGGCCGACGATCTGCGCGAACGCATGATCGAAAGCAACCAGACCCAGATCGAAGTCGACGAACCCGAAGAGGATTCGATGGCGCTTTTGATGGGCGGCGAGGCTGACAAGCCGGCGGATGACGATCTGTCCGAAGAAAAACTGCTGCGCGCCCTGATGGAAGCGCAGGGGCAGAAATAAGGGCGCTGATGCCCAGCCATTGGATGCGGACCGGATGCCGAAGATCGACGTCGAAGACCTGATCTCTCTGGTCCGCAACTATAACCCCCGGACGAACGAGGCCCAGTTGCGCCGCGCCTATGATTACGGCGAGCGCATGCATGAAGGACAGTTCCGTCAGTCGGGCGATTCCTATTTCAGCCATCCCGTCGCCGTCGCCGCGATCCTGACGGAAATGCGGCTGGACGATGCCACGATCATCACAGCCCTGCTGCATGACACGATCGAGGATACCAAATCCACCTATGCCGAAGTGGCCGAACTGTTTGGCGAGGATGTCGCCGAACTGGTGGATGGCGTCACCAAGCTGACCAATCTGCAATTGTCGTCGTCCGAAACCAAGCAGGCCGAAAACTTCCGCAAGCTGTTCATGGCGATGTCCAAGGATCTGCGGGTGATTCTGGTCAAGCTGGCCGACAGGCTGCACAACATGCGCACGATCAAGTCGATGCGCCCCGAAAAGCAGGCCCAGAAAGCGCGCGAGACGATGGATATCTATGCGCCGCTGGCCGGCCGCATGGGCATGCAGTGGATGCGCGAAGAGCTGGAGGATCTGGCCTTTCGGGTGCTCAACCCCGAGGGGCGCAATTCGATCATCCGCCGTTTCATCACGCTGCAGCGCGAAACCGGCGATGTGATCCACAAGATCACCCAGGACATCCGCACCGAGCTGGAAGAGGCGGGGATCGAGGCCGATGTGTTCGGCCGCGCCAAGAAACCCTATGCGATCTGGCGCAAGATGCAGGAAAAGAACCAGGGCTTTTCCCGCCTGTCCGACATTTACGGCTTTCGGGTCATCACCCGGAACGAGCCCGATTGCTATCGCGTTCTGGGGGCGATCCACCGGCGCTGGCGCGCGGTGCCGGGACGGTTCAAGGATTACATCAGCCAGCCCAAGTCGAACGGCTATCGCTCGATCCACACAACGGTGTCGGGCCGCGACGGCAAGCGGGTCGAGATGCAGATCCGCACCCGCCAGATGCACGAGGTGGCCGAGGCCGGGGTGGCCGCGCACTGGTCCTATCGCGACGGGGTACGTGCCGAGAACCCCTTTGCCGTCGATCCGGCGAAATGGCTGATCGCACTGACCGAACGTTTCGCCAATGCCGAGGATCACGACGAGTTCCTCGAAAACGTGAAGCTGGAAATGTATTCCGACCAGGTGTTCTGCTTCACGCCCAAGGGCGATGTGGTGAAGCTGCCCAAGGGGGCGACGCCGCTGGATTACGCCTATTCGATCCATACCCGGATCGGCGACAGCTGTGTGGGCGCCAAGGTTGACAACATCCGTGTGCCGCTTTGGACCCGGCTGAAGAACGGCCAGTCGGTCGAGATCATCACCGCCGAGGGGCAGCGCCCCCAGGCCACATGGATCGACATCGTCGTGACCGGCCGCGCCAAGGCCGCGATCCGGCGCAGCCTGCGCGAGGAAGACCGCGAGCGGTTCATCAAGCTGGGCCGCGAACTGGCCCGCGTCGCGTTCGAGAATGCCGGCAAGAAGGCGACCGACAAGGCGCTGAAAACCGCCGCGCGCAGCCTGGGGCTGGACGATGCCAAAGAGGTACTCGCCCGGCTTGGCAGTGCCGAGTTGCGGGCGCAGGAGGTGGTCGGCGCGATCTATCCCGATCTGGTCCGCGACACCGGCGACGAGATCGCCGCGGACCGCGCCGTTGTCGGCCTGTCGGCGGGGCAGCATTTCTCGATCTCGCCGTGCTGTCAGCCGGTTCCGGGCGAGCGTATCGTCGGCATCACCTATCGCGGCCGCGGTGTCGTGGTCCATGCGATCGACTGCCCGGCCCTGGCCGAATACGAGGATCAGCCCGAACGCTGGGTCGATCTGCGCTGGCAGTCGGGCAAGCATCCCGCCGCCCATACGGTCACGCTGAATATCACGATCCGCAACGATGCGGGCGTTCTTGGCCGCATATGCACCTTGATCGGAGAGCAGAAGGCCAATATCTCCGATATGCACTTCGCGGATCGAAAACCGGATTTCTATCGCTTGCTGATTGACGCGGATCTTCGCGATGCAGAGCACCTGCACACGGTCATGACGGCCCTGGAGGCCGAAAACGATGTGGCCGCCATCGAACGCTACAGGGATGCCTCGCGCAAACCCTGAACCGCCGGAAGGAACCCTTGGCTTGGTATTCAAGCGCCGCGATAAACGCCCGGTAATGCAGATCGCGAAGGAGTTCGTATATCCACGCGGTGGCTGGCAGCGCGCGTTCTATTACATGCGCCACCGGGTGCGCCGCCTGCCCGACAGCCCCGAACGGATCGCGCGCGGGATTTTCGCCGGCGTGTTCACCAGCTTTACCCCGTTCTTCGGCTTTCACTTCGTGATTGCGGCGATCGTGGCGCGGATCATCAACGGCAATCTTCTGGCCGCGCTGACCGGCACCTTCATCGGCAATCCGCTGACCTATATCCCGATCGGCGTGATCTGCCTGAAGATCGGGCATTTCCTGATGGGGTCGCGGTTTGACGAGAATGTGGATACCTCGTTGGTGAACAAGTTCCTGGGCGCCGCCGACGATCTTCTGGAAAATTTTCTGGCGCTGTTCACCTCGGCCGAAGCGAACTGGGCCAATCTGGCGCAATTCTATCACGAGGTCTTTCTGCCCTATCTGGTCGGCGGCATCGTTCCGGGTCTGATCGCCGGTCTGATCGCGTACTATCTGAGCGTGCCGGTGATCACGGCCTATCAGAAGCACCGCCGGGGCCGTATCAGGAAAAAGCTTCAGGAGCTGCGCGAAAAGGCGGCCGCCAAGCAGACCGATGAAACGGCCTGAACGGCACGATGAAAGGGAAGGACAGGGACATGACTGAAATGCCTGCGACATCGCTGGGTCTGCTGCGGCTTGGTGTGAATATCGACCATGTGGCCACAGTGCGCAACGCGCGCGGCAGTGCCTATCCCGACCCGGTTCGGGCGGCAAAACTGGCCGAAGCGGCGGGGGCCGACGGCATCACCGCGCATCTGCGCGAGGATCGGCGCCACATTTCGGACGCCGATATCGAGGGGCTGATGGCGGCACTGACCCTGCCGCTGAACTTCGAGATGGCCGCGACCGACGAGATGCAGAAAATCGCCCTGCGCCACAAACCGCACGCGGTCTGCATCGTGCCCGAAAAGCGCGAAGAGCGCACCACCGAGGGCGGGCTGGACGTGGCGCGCGACGAAAACCGGCTGGCGCATTTCATCGCGCCACTGGCCGAAGCGGGCTGCCGGGTGTCGATCTTTATCGCCGCCGACGCGACCCAGGTCGAATCCGCCGCCCGCATTGGCGCCGCGGTGATTGAACTGCACACCGGCGCCTATTGCGATTTCCACGCCGAGGGTAAGCTGGCCGAGCGTGACGCCGAACTGGCGCGCCTGCGCGACATGGCCGCCTATGCCCATGCGCTGGGGCTTGAGGTGCACGCCGGTCACGGGCTGACCTACGACACCGTGCAGCCCATCGCGGTCCTGCCGCAGGTGATGGAGCTGAACATCGGCCATTTCCTGATCGGCGAGGCGATCTTTCGCGGGCTCGACCCCGCGATCCGCGAAATGCGCCGCCTGATGGACGAGGCGCGCGTGTGATCCTGGGCATCGGCACCGACCTGGCCAATATCGACCGGATCGCCGGTACGCTGGACCGGTTCGGTGACCGGTTCCGCAACCGTGTCTTCACCGAGACCGAGCAGCGCAAGGCCGATGGCCGCGCCGATACCGCCGGCACCTATGCCAAGCGCTGGGCCGCCAAAGAGGCGTGCTCCAAGGCGCTGGGCACCGGGTTGCGCATGGGCATCGCCTGGCGCGACATGGCGGTGTCGAATGTTGATACCGGCCAGCCGGTGATGCATGTCACCGGCTGGGCCGCCGCGCGGCTGGCGCAGATGACCCCGCCCGCGCATGAGGCCGTCATTCACGTCACTTTGACCGACGATCACCCTTGGGCGCAGGCCTTCGTGGTGATCGAGGCCCGACCGCTGACTTGACTCCCCCCCGGCGCCCGCTCATGAAGCGGGCAGCGTTCAAACAGGCAGGACAGTTTTATGGCGAGCAAGGAAAAACCGGACGGCGGGATCGTCGAAACGATCAAGACGGTGGTCTATGCCCTGCTGATCGCGGGCGCGTTCCGCACCCTGCTGTTTCAGCCGTTCTGGATCCCGTCGGGGTCGATGAAAGACACACTGCTGGTCGGGGACTTCCTGTTCGTCAACAAGATGGCCTATGGCTATTCGCGCTATTCCTGCCCGTTCGGCCTGTGCCCGGTCAACGGCCGGCTGTTTGCGTCAGAGCCCGAGCGCGGCGATGTGGTGGTGTTCCGCCACCCGGCCAACGGTTCGGATTTCATCAAGCGGTTGGTCGGCCTGCCGGGCGACACGGTACAGATGAAGGACGGTGTGTTGTTCCTGAACGGCGTGGCGGTGAAGATGGACGCGGCCGGTACCTTTACCGAGCCGTTTCAGAAACAGGGGCCGGTCGGCTATTATCCGCGCTGTTCCAACAGCCCGGTGGGCGAAGGCGGCACCTGTGAAAAGGAACGCTTTATCGAAACCCTGCCCAACGGCGTGTCGCATGACGTGCTGAACGTCAGCAATAACGGGTTTGCGGACAATACCGAGGTGTTCGCCGTTCCCGAGGGGCATTACTTTTTCATGGGCGACAACCGCGACAACAGCCAGGACAGCCGGTATTCGGTGATCAGTGGCGGTGTCGGCTATCTGCCCGCCGAATATCTGATCGGCCGGGCCGACCGGATCATGTTCTCTTCCGCCGGGCGCTCGCTGTTCTATATCTGGACCTGGCGGCCGGATCGTTTCTTCAAGGCGATCGAGTGAAGCTGTCGGCAGAGATGAAGACCTTTTCGGCGCGGCTGGGCCATCACTTTGCCCGGCCCGAACTGCTGCTGCGCGCGGTCACGCATCCGTCGATCTCGTCGGCCACACGGCCCGACAACCAGCGGCTGGAATTTCTGGGTGACCGGGTGCTGGGGCTGGTGATGGCCGAGGCGGTGCTGGCCGCCGATGCGCAGGCCGCCGAGGGGCGGCTGGCGCCGCGCTTCAATGCGCTGGTGCGCAAGGAAACCTGCGCGGATGTAGCCCGGGAGATTGATTTGGGCGCGGTGCTGAAGCTGGGCCGGTCCGAGATGATGTCGGGCGGACGGCGCAAGCAGGCGTTGCTGGGTGACGCGATGGAGGCGGTGATCGCCGCCGTCTATCTGGATGCCGGGTTCATCGCCGCGCGCGATGTGGTATTGCGGCTGTGGGGCGACCGGATCGCCAAGGTCGATGCCGATGCGCGCGACGCCAAGACCGCGTTGCAGGAATGGGCCCAGGCCCGTGGCCAGCAACCGCCAAGCTATGAAGAGATTGCGCGCGAAGGCCCCGACCACGCGCCGGAATTCACCATCGCCGCCCGCCTGCAAAGCGGCGAAGAGGCCCGCGCCAGGGCCGGGTCCAAGCGTCAGGCCGAACAGGCCGCCGCGCAGACCTTGTTGGACAGATTGGAGGCCGGACATGGCTGAGACCACACGCGCGGGCTTTGTCGCCCTGATCGGCGAGCCGAATGCCGGAAAATCCACCCTGCTCAACCGCATGGTGGGGGCCAAGGTGTCGATCGTCACCCACAAGGTGCAGACCACCCGCGCCCGGATTCGCGGGATCTGTATGGAGGGCGACGCGCAGATCGTGTTCGTCGACACGCCCGGCCTGTTCCGCCCGCGCCGGCGGCTGGACCGCGCCATGGTGGCGGCGGCCTGGGGTGGTGCGGCGGATGCCGATATCATCGTGTTGCTGGTCGAGGCGCATCGCGGCGTCACCGAAGGTGTCGAGGCGGTTCTGGAGGCCCTGCGCGAGCGGGTGCATGAGGGTCAGGTCGTGGCACTGGCGATCAACAAGATCGACCGGGTGAAGGCCGAGGTGCTGCTGGCGCTGTCGGAAAAGCTGAACGCGGCCTATCCCTTTGCCCGCACTTTCATGATTTCCGCCGAGCGCGGGTATGGGGTGGACGATCTGCGCGAATGGCTGGCGGCCGAACTGCCCGAGGGGCCGTGGCTGTACCCCGAGGATCAGATCGCCGATCTGCCGATGCGGATGATCGCCGCCGAGATAACCCGCGAAAAGCTGACCCTGCGCCTGCATCAGGAATTGCCCTATCAGTTGACCGTCGAGACCGAAAACTGGGAAGAGCGCGACGATGGTTCGGCCCGGATCGATCAGGTGGTCTATGTCATGCGCGACGGTCACAAGGGGATCGTGCTGGGCAACAAGGGCGAGACGATCAAGGCGGTCGGCCAGGCCGCCCGCGCCGAGCTGGAGGAATTCCTGGGCCGCAAGGTGCATCTGTTCCTGCAGGTCAAGGTGCGGCCGAACTGGCTGGAGGAATCCGAGCGCTATTCCGAAATGGGGCTGGATTTCAAAGACGGCAATACATGACGCGGCTGACGGCCGAATTCTGGGTTCAGGCCTATCTGACCCGGCTTCGGCTGGCCGATATTCCGGCCTTCGTCACATCGCGTGGCGATGCCACCGCGGGTGCGGTTCTGGTCAAGCTGAACACGCTGGACGGGCAGGCGCGGGCGTTTCAACGGTCTTTCGATCTGATGACGGGTGAGCGCAAATGGGTGGTTCTGGCCGACGGGGATGAGGTTGCGGTAGACGCCTCGATCGCGCGGCAACGTGGCTTTGATCCCGATTTGTGGGTGATCGAGGTCGAGGACCGCCAGAGGCGGCATTTACTGGACGAACCGGGACTTTCATGACTTTCTGGCCTCCGGCGGGAGTATTTTCGCCGAGAAGAAACAGGAGTGCGACAGCCGGATGGAGTGGCGCGATCAGGGGGCATTGCTGAGCGTTCGGCGGCACGGCGAAAGCGCGGCCATCATTGAGGTATTTACCGCCGGGCACGGGCGCCACGCGGGTGTGGTGCGCGGCGGGGCAGGCCGCAAGCTTGCGCCGATCCTGCAACCCGGCGCGCAGCTTGACGTGACCTGGCGCGCGCGGCTGGATGCGCATATCGGCAGCTACACGGTGGAACCGCTGCAATCGCGGGCGGGCGTGTTGGGCGACCGGCTGGCGCTGGCGGGGCTGAATGCGGTCACGGCGCTGTTGGCCTTTTCCCTGCCCGAGCGCGAGCCGCATCCGGCGCTTTATGCCCGTTCGGTGACGATGCTGGACCTGCTGGGGCATGCCGATGCCTGGCCGCTGGCCTATCTGCGCTGGGAGATGGCGCTGTTGGAAGATATGGGCTTTGGTCTGGAACTGACGCGCTGCGCGGTGACCGGCAGCCGCGACGATCTGGTCTATGTGTCGCCGAAATCGGGCCGGGCCGTCAGTGCCAAAGGGGCCGGGGACTGGGCCGACCGGCTGTTGCCCCTGCCGCAATGCCTGTTGGGGCAGGGGCCGGTGCGCAGCGAAGACATTGGCGAGGGGCTGCGCACCACGGGCCATTTCCTGCACGCCTGGCTGGCGCCCGCGCTGGGTGACAGGCCGCTGCCCGAGGCGCGAACGCGGCTGATCGATCTGCTGGCCCGGGCGGCGGGCTGATCTGTCGCGCCAGTGTCACGAGGTGGCGGTTATCTGATGGGGTGGTGCATAGGGGCTGAGCATGGCGATTATCCTTGAGGTTACGGTTGCCGAGGCGGGTGCGGGGCGTCTGTTCGCGCCGATCGGTCTGATGACGCCGCATCTGCGGCCGGAGGCTTTCGTGATGGAAGGGGCCGGATATTTTCTGGCGACGGAGGCGCAGACCGGCCAGTGGGTTGCGGTGCTGGAGGGCGTGACCGGCCCGGTGCGATTCTGCACCAGTTTTGCGCCGGGGCGCGCGGCCTATCCCGACGCGCTTTTCGTGCACCGCCCCAACCGGTTCACTGAGGCGGCGGAGGCTTTGGTTGGCGCCGCGCGTGCCACCGCACAGGCCGCTGGCGGCGGGCAGGCCGGGCTGCAGGCCATCGTCAACGATGTGGCGGCGCAGTTTTTCTATGGTCACCCCGAGCAACGGTTCTCTGACGGTGAAGACAGCATTCCGGCGCTGTGCGGGCCGACCGAAGGCTCTTGTGTTGACATCAACGCCTATCTGATCGCATCGCTGCGCGCGGCGGGGTACGAGGCGGGCTATGTCACCGGCTACTTCTTTCCCGAGGAAAAGCGCGGGCGCTGCGAGGATTCGCATTGCTGGGTGGTCACCCGGTATGATGGCGTAGTGCAGGAGTGGGATATCGCGCATCATTTGAAAATGGGCACGCGCAAGATTGCGCCGGGGCTGAACCCGAAGCCCGGTGTGCGGGTGCCGATGGCGCATTCGATGGGGCTGGATATTCCGACGCTGGGGCTGACGGGGCTGAAGTTGTTGTCGCAGCCGATGCGGCTGGAGGCCGATGGCCGGGCGCATTGGGCCGAGGTCGAGATTACGCTCAGGGGCTATGACGCGCTTGCCGCGCTTGGTTGAACGGGCCCCGAAGGGCCCGCCAGCGGGGCCTAGCCCAGAACGCGCCGTGCGATCACCTGGGCCTGAATTTCGGCGGCACCCTCAAAAATGTTCAGGATCCGCGCGTCGCACAGGATGCGGCTGATCTGATATTCCAGCGCGAAACCGTTGCCGCCGTGGATTTGCAGCGCGTTGTCGGCGCAGGCCCAGGCCACGCGGGCGCCCAGCAGCTTGGCCATGCCGGCCTCCAGGTCGCAGCGCTTGTCGTGATCCTTTTGCCAGGCGGAGTGGTAGGTGAGCTGGCGCGCCACCATGATTTCCACCGCCATCATCGCCAGCTTGCCGGACACGCGGGGGAAGGCGATCAGCGATTTGCCGAACTGCTTGCGGTCGATGGCGTATTGCATGCCGACCTCGAGCGCGTTCTGCGCCACGCCGATGGCGCGGGCGGCGGTCTGGATGCGGGCGCTTTCGAAGGTTTGCATCAGTTGTTTGAAGCCCTGCCCCTCGACCCCGCCCAGCAGGTTCTCGGCCTTGACCTTGAACCCGTCGAAGCCGAGTTCGTATTCCTTCATGCCGCGATAGCCCAGCACCTCGATCTCGCCGCCGGTCATGCCGGGGGTGGGGAAGGGGTCGACATCGGTGCCCGGCGTCTTTTCGGCCAGGAACATCGACAGGCCCTTGTAGTTGTCGGTTGCCGGATCGGTGCGCGCCAGCAGCGTCATCACATGGGTGCGCGCGGCATGGGTGATCCAGGTCTTGTTGCCGGTCACCACGTATTCGTCGCCTTCCTTGACCGCGCGGGTGCGCAGGCTGCCAAGGTCGGAGCCGGTGTTGGGTTCGGTAAAGACGGCGGTGGGCAGGATTTCACCGCTGGCCAGTTTCGGCAGCCACTGTTCCTTTTGCCCGTCGGTGCCGCCGCACAGGATCAGCTCTGCCGCGATTTCGGAGCGGGTGCCAAGGCTGCCGACACCGATATAGCCGCGCGACAGTTCCTCTGACACCACCACCATCGAGGCCTTGGACAGGCCGAAGCCACCGAACTCCTCAGGGATGGTCAGGCCGAAGACGCCCAACTCGGCCAGTTCCTCGATGATGTCCATCGGGATCAGTTCATCCTTGAGGTGCCAGTCATGGGCGTTCGGCGCCACACGTTCATCCGCGAAGCGGCGGAACTGTTCGCGGATCATTTCCAGTTCTTCGTCCAGTCCCGAGGCGCCAAAGGTGGCGTGGCCGGTATTGTCCTGCATCAGCGCAACAAGGCGGGTGCGCGCGGCGGCGCTGTTGCCGCCGGCCATCAGTGTGGCGACCTGGGGCGTGCCGGCCAGCGTGGCGGTCAGCCCGAGATCGGACAGGCGCGCGATCTCGCCCTGGCTCATGGGGATGCCGCCCTGGATCTGGTTCAGATATTCACCGAAGGCGATTTGCAGGATCAGTTGTTCCATCTCGCCGAACTTGCCGTCGTCGTGCAGACGGGTGGCCCAGGCCTGCATCTGGCGCAGGGCTTCGGCATAGGTGGCGAGCCAGGCCAGCGCATGGGCGGAAAACTGGCGTTGCTCCAGCGCGGGGCCCGAGACGCGGCCATCGACCGAAACATCGGCGCGGAGCTGTTCGGTTGCCTTGGCAAGCAGGATTTCGACCGGGGCAATCGCCGCGCCGGTCAGTGCCAGAAGGTCTGGCAGCAGGGCGGTTTCGCTGTCGCTTTGAGGCATGAAATGGCTCCTTTTCTCGCAGTCCCGAAGGGAATAGGTGTTTTGCGGGCGCAGCGCAATAATTGCTAAGGCAACTAAGTTCATGCTGCGCTGCTTTCGGTGCTTTGTGCAGCGCTGCGCAAGAAATGGCAAGATAAAGTGGTAAAAACAAAAGAAGGTTACCCGATGGATTCCCTGATTTTCGGCATCTCCCCCCTGTTCTTCGTCCTTGCGGCGGCGGTGGCGCTGTTTGCGGGCTTCGTGAAGGGCGTTGTGGGTTTTGCGATGCCGATGATCATGATCTCGTGTTTTTCGATATTTCTGCCCGCCCCGACCGCGCTGGCGGCGCTGATCCTGGCAACGGTGCTGACCAACGTGGCACAGGCCTTTCGCCAGGGTCCGGCGGCGGCCTTTGCTTCGGTGCGCACATACTGGCGGCTGATCGCGATGGTGATGCTGTTCATCTTCGTCAGCGCGCCGCTGGTCACGGTGCTGCCACCTTGGGCGCTGTATCTGCTGCTGGGCGTGCCGATCCTTGCCTTCGCCCTGTCGCAGATCCTGGGCAAGCAGTTGCTGTTGCACGCGACCCACCGCAACCGGGCCGAACTGCTGATGGGCGCGGTCGGCGGGTTCTTTGGCGGGATTTCGGGGGTCTGGGGGCCGCCGGTGGTGGCCTATCTGTTGTCCTTCAACACCGAAAAGGCCGAAATGGTGCGGGTGCAGGGGGTGGTGTTCCTGATCGGCAGCGTGGTTTTGCTGGGCTCGCATCTGACTTCGGGCGTGCTGAACGCGCAGACGCTGCCGCTGTCGGCGGCCTTGGTCGCACCGGCGGCGCTGGGTATGTGGCTGGGCTTTCAGGTGCAGGACCGTCTGGACCCGGCAAAGTTCCGCAAGGCCACGCTGATCATTCTGGCGGTGGCAGCGGCGAACCTGATCCGCAAGGGGCTGATGGGATAACGTGAGCCGCCCTAATCCCTGATCGTTTCACCCAGATGGGCCAGATAGGCCACCACCGCATCCAGCTCGGCCTTGCTCAGGTCGATTTCGGGCATGTCGTCGGATCCTTTGATCGCCCACGCCACCAGATGGCGCGGCGCGGCGCGAATGTCGCTGCCGGTATCCCCCGCTGCATCGTGCCCGTGGCAGGCGGCGCAGGACTCCTCGAACACTACCTGGCCCTGTGCCTGTATCGGGGCAAGCGGTTCGGCACACAGGCCCGGCGCTCCGGCGATGACGGCAAGGGCGCAAAGGGCAAGAAACCCGCGAGGTGTCATCATGATCGTGCTTTCGCATAGGGACGTCGCATTCAGCCGATTGGTACACCCCGTTTCTTGAACGTTTCGTGACCGTCACGGCAAAACGCCCCGACCGATTGGCCGGGGCGTCTGTGTAACGATGTCTCAAGATAAGGTGGGGCTTAGCCGATCGCGGCCGCCTTCACGTCATCGTCGATATAGGGCAGGTATTGCGCGAAGTTTTCGGCGAACATCTTCACCAGCTTCTGCGCCTGCGCGTCATATTCTTCGTTCACGCTCCAGGTCTTGCGCGGATCCAGCAGAACCTCGGCCACGCCGTTGACATGGACCGGAACCTCGAAGCCGAAATTCGGGTCCTTGCGGAACTCGGCATCATGCAGCGAACCGTCGAGTGCGGCGTGCAGCAGCAACCGCGTGTCGCGGATCGGCATCCGCGAGCCGGCGCCATAGGCACCGCCGGTCCAGCCGGTGTTCACCAGCCAGCAGGTCGCGCCGTGCTTGGCGATCTTTTCGCGCAGCAGGTTGCCATAGGCCTCGGGGCGGCGCGGCATGAAGGGCGCGCCAAAGCAGGTCGAAAAGGTCGGCTCGGGCTCGGTCACGCCCTTTTCGGTGCCTGCCACCTTGGAGGTGAAGCCGGACAGGAAGTGATACATCGCCTGCGCCGGGCTCAGCCGTGCGATCGGGGGCAGCACGCCGAACGCATCGCAGGTCAGCATGATGATGTTCTTGGGGTGCCCGCCCATCGAGGTTTCCGAGGCGTTCGAGATATAGTGTAGCGGATAGGCGCAGCGCATGTTCGCGGTCAGGCTGTCATCCTCGAAATCCAGTTCTTTGGTTTCGGGGTCGAACACCATGTTCTCGATCACGGTCGCGAACTTGGTGGTTGTGGCATAGATTTCCGGCTCGGCCTCGGGGTTCAGGCTGATGGTCTTGGCATAGCAGCCACCCTCGAAGTTGAAGGTGCCCTTTTCCGACCAGCCATGTTCGTCATCGCCGATCAGCGTGCGTTCGGGGTCGGCCGACAGCGTGGTCTTGCCGGTGCCCGACAGGCCGAAGAAGATCGCCGCATCCACCGGGTTGTCGATGGCGTGGTTGGCCGAGCAGTGCATCGCCATCACGCCCTTGCCGGGCAGGATGTAGTTCAGCAGGGTAAAGACCGATTTCTTGTTTTCACCGGCATATTCGGTGCCGCCGATCAGGATCAGCTTTTTGTCGAAGTTCAGCGCGACGACAGTGGACGACCGGCACCCGTGTTTTTCGGGGTCGGCAAGGAAGCTGGGGCAGTTGATGATGGTGAATTCCGGCGCGAAGCTGTCCAGCTCCTGGCGCGCGGGGCGGCGCAGCATGTGGCGGATGAACAGGCCATGCCATGCAAGTTCGGTCACCATCCGCACGTCCAGCCGGTGTTCGGGGTCGGCGCCGCCGAACAGATCCTGCACGAAATAATCGCGGCCCTTCATGTGTTCCAGCATGTCGGTGTGCAGCTGATCGAATGCCGCGGGGGTCATCGGCTTGTTGTTTTCCCACCAGATGGTGTGCTCGACCGCCGGGGTGCGGACCACGAACTTATCCTTGGGCGAGCGGCCGGTATGCTCGCCGGTACTGACCAGAAAGGCGCCGCCATTGCCCAGCGTCCCCTCGTCACGCTTCAGGGCCGCCTCGACCAGGGCGGGCTCCATGAGATTGTAATAGACTTGGCCCAGCCCGGTGATGCCCTGATCTTCCAGTCGCTGATTGGGGTTTACCCGTCCAGTTGACATATGCTCGCTCCTGAAGTCGCCCGCCGCGTGGCGGTTCGAGTTGATCCTCCCGGCGGTACGCATTTCCGCCGACCCGCGCGGTTCGGGGCGGGTGAGCCCCTATATCATGTCGTTTTCAACAGGGAACAGGCTGTGGGCAACAGGTTAGCGCAAACCAAGCCAAGGTTAGCGCAACCGTGGCGACGATGTGATGCAAATTAGCAATGTGTCACCTTTTTTCAGCTTGAGTAGGACCAATACCGAGGGGTGATTCGCAGTTAAGAGTTGATTCTATGGGGCGAAACAGGAAAAATGTGGCAAAAAGCAGGCATTGAGCAGAACAAGCAAAATAAAGGGAAAACCCAAATGTCTAGGATTGCGCTCGTTGACGACGACAGGAACATCCTGACTTCTGTTTCCATGACCCTTGAGGCAGAGGGGTTCGAGGTGGAAACCTATAACGACGGGCAGTCGGCCCTGGATGCGTTCAACAAACGCCTTCCCGACATGGCCGTTTTCGATATCAAGATGCCCCGGATGGACGGCATGGACCTGTTGCAGCGTGTGCGGCAGAAAACTAACATGCCGGTGATCTTCCTGACCTCCAAGGACGATGAGATCGACGAGGTACTTGGCCTGCGCATGGGGGCCGACGATTATGTGAAAAAGCCGTTCTCGCAGCGGCTGCTGGTCGAACGCATTCGCGCGCTTCTGCGCCGGCAGGAGGTGATCGCGGCGGATGACGGCGTCGTGCCGGAAGATTCCAAGGTCATGACACGTGGCGAGTTGTCGATGGATCCGCTGCGTCATGCTGTGATCTGGAAAGGGAACGACGTATCCCTGACGGTCACAGAGTTTCTGTTGTTGCAGGCGCTGGCCCAACGCCCCGGTTTCGTCAAGAGCCGTGACCAGTTGATGGACGTCGCCTATGACGATCAGGTTTATGTGGACGATCGCACGATTGATAGTCACATCAAGAGGTTGCGCAAGAAAATGCGTCAATCCGATCCGGACTTCTCGGCGATCGAGACGCTGTACGGGATCGGGTATCGCTACAACGAAGAATGAAGAACACAGTGACGTAAGGCCCGTATCCCGGGGGGGCATGTGCGCGATACCAGAACATCAAGCGATGGCTTCGTCCTTTTAGGCGAGGATTGGGTGACGCCTGCACAGGGTGACGCCGAAATCAGTGCGCGCCGCCGCAAGCGCGGATTCATATTGCCCAACCGATCGCCGCTGGCGCGCAAGATCGTCACGTTCAACCTTTTGGGGCTGATCGTCCTTGTTGCGGGTCTTTTGTACCTGAATCCGGGTCGCGACAGCCTGGTGCATCAGCGCGAGCTTGCGTTCATCACCCAGGCGGAGCTGATCGCCGATGTGTTCGAGGCGCAACTGCCCCGCAGCGGGCCGGTCAGTTTGATCGCGGGCGACGGGATTGACCCGGTGGAAACGCTGGCCGGTCTGGATCTTGCCGAAGGGCCCGAGGTGTTCCTGTTTGACACGGCCGACACGCTTATCGCCTCGACCGAGGGGATGGGGCGGCGGGTTGCCCCCCTGTCCGGGCGCGACCGGGGCGCGACCGTGATCACCGATTTCCTGAACCTGCTATGGGATGGAATGTCGGCTGCGGTCAACCGCGGCGCGGGCCAGGGGGCCGCGTTCAATCCGTCGGACATGGCGCGCGCGCTGACCCCAGTGGCGCGAAATGGCGCGACCGTGGCGCAGACCGGGGCGGATGCGGATGGCAATACCATCGTGTCCGTCGCCACGCCCATCATGCGTGGCGGTCAGGTGCTGGGCGTGGTCGCACTGACCTCGGCTGCCGGAGAGATCGACGAACTGGTCCGCACGGAGCGCGAGCAGGTGTTGCAGATGTTCCTGGTCGCAAGTCTGGTGTCGGTCGGTCTGTCGCTGCTGCTGGCCAATACCATTGCCAACCCGCTGTCCGATCTTGCCGCCGCTGCGGAAATCGGGCGCGACAAGAGTTCGCGCAAATTCAGCCCCAGTCGGGTGCGCATCCCTGATTTGACGGCGCGGCCCGACGAGATCGGCCGCCTGTCAGGGGCGCTGCGGGGGATGCTGGCCGCGCTCTATGATCGGATTGACGCGAACGAACAATTCGCCGCCGATGTCGCGCATGAGATCAAGAACCCGCTGGCCTCGCTGCGGTCTGCCGTGGGGACGCTGCGGATGACCAAGCGCGACGACCATCGCATCAAGCTGCTGGAGGTGATCGAGCATGACGTGCGCCGGCTGGACCGGCTGGTCAGCGATATTTCCAACGCCTCGCGGCTGGACAGCGAGTTGGTGAAGGAGGAAGAGGAAAACTTCAACCTTCTGAAACTGCTGGAAAACCTTGCGGATCATCTGGGGACGCAAGCGCGTGAGAACGGCGTCGACTTCATTGCCGACCTTCCGGCGGATCCGATCATCGTGCACGGGCTTGAGGGGCGGCTTGCTCAGGTCTTTGTCAATCTCATCACCAACGCGCTGTCCTTCTGCGAAGAGGGCGACGCGGTGCGCATCTGGGCCCGCCGGCGCGAGAACCGGGTGCTTGTGGTGGTCGAGGATACCGGCCCCGGCATTCCCGAACAGGCCCTGAACAAGATCTTCAACCGGTTCTATTCCGAACGGCCCCCGGGCCAGTTCGGTGATCATTCGGGCCTGGGGCTGGCGATCTCCAAACAGATCGTCGAGGCGCATGGCGGCGTTATCTGGGCCGAAAACATCCGCCCCACCGATGCCGATATCACCTCTGATCCGCTGGGCGCGCGTTTCGTCGTCGGCCTGCCGGTCTGAGGCGGTGTGCGGTGCTGCGATGACCAGCATCCTGCATGCCAGCTGCGTGGCGTTGTCGGGCCGCGGTGTGCTGATCCTTGGGGCGTCGGGCACGGGAAAATCGGCGCTGGCGCTGGATCTGATGGCGCGGGGGGCGGCGTTGGTCGCAGATGATCGCACCTGCCTGACGTCGCGCGACGGGGGCCTGATCGCATCCGCCCCGGCGCCGATCCGGGGCATGATCGAGGCGCGCGGCGTGGGTCTTCTGGCGGCCGAAACCTGCGGCGCGGCGCCGGTGGTGCTGGCCATCGACATGAACCGGATCGAGGACGAGCGCTTGCCGCCCCGCCGCGACACCACGATCCTAGGTTGTCGGCTCGACCTGCTTCACAAAGTCGAGCATACGCATTTCCCGGCGGCGATTGTGCAATATCTCAAGGGCGGGAGGTGCGCATGACCAACCTTGGCACATCTGGGCCGGAACGCGCGCCGGGCCATCGGCTGGTGCTGGTCACCGGGCCATCGGGTGCCGGGCGTTCGACCGCGCTGAACGCGCTTGAGGATCTGGGTTACGAGGCGATCGACAACTTGCCGCTGTCGCTGATCCCGCGTCTGCTGGACGGCCCGCCATCCGGCCCGCCGTTGGCTCTGGGCGTGGATACCCGCAATCGGGACTTCTCGGCCGAGGCGCTGGCCGACCTGATCGGACAGCTGCGCGCCGATCTGCGCGCCCAGACCGAGGTTCTGTATCTGGACTGTTCGGCCGAGGTGCTGTTGCGCCGGTTTTCCGAAACCCGCCGGCGCCACCCGATGGCCCCCGCCGAAAGCCCGGTCGAGGGCGTCGCGCGCGAGCTGGATCTGCTGGCGCCGGTCCGCGCGCTGGCGGATGTGCTGATCGATACGTCTGAGTTGACGCCGCACAATCTGCGCGCCGAGCTGACCCAGTGGTTCGGGCAGGAAGACGGCCAGCGGCTGGCGGTCTCTGTCCATTCGTTTTCCTATAAGCGCGGGATGCCGCGCGGGGTGGATATGGTGTTCGACTGCCGCTTTTTGCGCAATCCGTATTGGGAGCCCACGCTGCGCGGGCTGAATGGCCTGTCCGCCGACGTGGCCGCCTATGTGACCGCCGATCCGCGTTTCCAGCCGTTCTTCGACAAGGTGCTGGATCTGACCCAATTGCTGCTGCCCGCCTATATCGACGAGGGCAAGTCGCATTTCTCGATCGCGTTCGGGTGTACCGGAGGGCAACACCGTTCTGTCACAATGGCTGAAAAACTGTCCGACACGCTTGCGAAGAGCGGTTGGCGGGTGTCTAAAAGGCATCGGGAACTTGAACGGCAGGCAGAGGCCGGCGCCAGTACGCAGACGGGGAAAACCGCTTGATCGGGATCGTGATCGTAGCGCATGGGGGATTGGCCAGGGAATACTTGGCGGCGATCGAGCATGTCGTTGGCAAGCAAAGCGGCATCCGCGCCATTTCCATCGAGCCAGAGCATGACCGCGCGCGCAAGCAGGCCGAAATTCAGGCCGCCGCCGACGAGGTGGATGATGGCTCGGGCGTGGTGGTGGTGACCGATATGTTCGGCGGCTCGCCGTCCAATCTCAGCCTGCGGGCCTGCGACAGATCCGACCGCAAGATCCTGTATGGGGCCAACCTTCCGATGCTGATCAAGCTGGCCAAGTCGCGGCGGATGAGTGTGGATGATGCCGTGGCCTGCGCGGCCACGGCCGGGCGCAAATATATCAACAGTTTTGACGGTCACGCAGGTTAAGATAATAAGAATGACACCCCGGCGGTTCGATATCATCAATGAAAAGGGTCTGCATGCGCGGGCCTCGGCGAAATTCGTGGAAACGGTAGAGGCGCACGACGCCCGTGCCGAGGTCAGCCGCGATGGGCTGAGTGCCGCCGGCGATTCCATCATGGGGCTTTTGATGTTGGCAGCTTCCAAAGGAACCTCTATTGAGGTCGAAACCAGCGGGCCGGAGGCGTCGGCCCTGATGGATGCCCTCGCGGCGCTCGTTGCCGGCAAGTTCGGCGAAGATTTCTGAGACCGGACGACAGGGAGAACGGGATCCCTTGGTAGAAAGCTATCAGCATAAGCGGATTGCGGCTGGGCCAGGTTCGTCTGGCGGAGGGCCGCAGAACGTAAAGCATTACGATAAGCGGCGCCTGTCCTATGCCAACACGTTCACCAACCCGTGGAAGGCCAATACCATCCGCCTGATGGAATGGTTGACCGGCAAACTGACCCTGCTGCACCGGATTCGCCGGTTTGAAGCCAAGGGCGCGCCGTTTGGGCAGGCCTTCTGGCAGCAGGCGCTTGACGTGATGGGGATTTCGGTCGAGACCCCCGCCGCACAGATCGCCCGCATCCCCGCCGACGGCCCGCTGATCGTTGTCGCCAACCATCCGCACGGGTTGGTTGACGGAATGGTTCTGGCCGAACTGGTGGGGCGGGCGCGCACCGATTACAAGATCCTCACCCGATCCCTGCTGACCGGGGTCGAGGAAGTGGATCAGTTCATGATCCCGGTGCCGTTCGCGCATGAGGACGACGCGCAGAAGAAAAGCCTGGAAATGCGAAAAGCCGCGATGGATCACCTGACCGGCGGCGGCGCGATCATCCTGTTTCCCGCAGGCGTGGTCGCAGCATCCGAGACCATGTTCGGCCCGGCGATCGAGGCCGAGTGGAACCCGTTCACCGCGAAGATGATCCAGCGGTCCGGCGCCCGGGTCGTGCCGGTCTTTTTTCCCGGCCACAATTCGCGCTGGTATCAGATCGCCAACCGCCTGTCGCCGACGCTGCGCCAGGGGTTGCTGATCTATGAGGTCGTGCATGCGCTGAACCGGCCGCAGGCCCCGGTGGTGGGACATATGATCGAGCGGCCGGAGATCGAGGAATGGGCCGGCAACCCGCGTGGCTTCGTCACCTGGCTACGCGACCGCACGCTGTCGCTGAAAGGCTGACAGGGCACCGCAACTTTTCGCGAAAGTACTGTATCAGCGCGTCGGTACCGGCACGTCGCCGCGATAATCGTAGAATCCGCGCTGCGTCTTGCGGCCCAGCCACCCGGCCTCGACATATTTCGTCAGCAGCGGGCAGGGCCGGTATTTGGTGTCGGCCAGCCCGTCATGCAGCACGTTCATGATGGCAAGGCAGGTATCCAACCCGATGAAATCGGCCAGTTCCAGCGGCCCCATCGGGTGGTTCGCGCCCAGCTTCAACGATTCGTCGATGGATTTGACCGACCCCACCCCTTCGTACAGGGTATAGACCGCTTCGTTGATCATCGGCATCAGGATGCGATTGACGATGAAGGCGGGAAAATCCTCGGCCGAGGCGGCGGTCTTGCCCAGGCTTTCGACCACTTTCAGGCAGGCCGTATAGGTCGGCTCGTCCGTGGCGATCCCGCGGATCAACTCGACCAGTTGCATTACCGGCACCGGGTTCATGAAATGGAATCCCATGAACTTTTCCGGCCGGTCGGTGCGCGAGGCCAGCCGGGTGATCGAAATCGACGAGGTGTTCGAGGTCAGGATCGTGTTGGGCTTCAGATGCGGCAGCAAATCCTCGAAAATCGCGACTTTCACGGTTTCCCGCTCGGTCGCGGCCTCGATCACAAGGTCGGTTGCCCCCAGATCGGGCAATTTCATCGTGGTCTTGATGCGGGCCAGCGTATCGGCCTTGGTTTCGGCGGTGATCTTTTCGCGCGCGACCTGGCGCTCCAGGTTCTTGTCGATCAGCGCGACCGCCCTTGTCAGGCTCTCTTCCGATATGTCGTTAAGCAGCACTTCATAGCCCGCCAGTGCGAACACATGGGCAATGCCGTTGCCCATCTGGCCCGCGCCGACAACTCCGACCGTCTTGATGTCCATGGAAGATCCCTCAGCGTCTGTCGGGCCGACCTTATGCCCCCGCCAGCCGTTGGCGCAAGCCCGAAGGTCCCGCACAATTCGCTTCAAATCCGCGATTTAGCGGTTTCGAAACGTCCCGCGCCGCATCCTTGAAACGGGTGAGTCGAAACAAGATGAGTGGGTGGAAAGATGTATGAGCATCTGGGCCTTGGGGCCCTTGACTATGCGCCGTGTCATTACGGCACGTCGAAGCTGGTGTTCCGGGGGCCGAAACGCCGTCTGGCCGGGGCCTATTGCGCGATGATCGGCGGGACGGAAACCTATGGCAGATATGTCGAAACCCCCTTTCCGGCCCTGGTGGAAGAGCGCACCGGGCGCAAGGTGATCAATCTGGGCTGCGTCAATGCCGGGCTGGATGTGTTCGCCCGCGACAGCGCGGTTCAGGGGATTTGCGATGCGGCGCAGGTGACGGTGGTTCAGACGCTGGGCGCGCAGAACATGTCGAATCGGTTCTATGTTGTGCACCCGCGCCGGAACGACCGCTTCGTGCGGGCCTCGGGTCTGATGAAGTCGATGTTCCGCGAGGTCGATTTTACCGAGTTCCATTTTACCCGGCACATGCTGACCAGCCTGCAAGTGATCGGGCCGGAGCGGTTCGCGCTTGTGGTCGAGGAATTGAAAGAGGCCTGGGTCGCGCGGATGCGCTTTCTGGCAGAGCGTATCCGCGGCAAACGTGTGTTGCTGCATATCGCCGATCACCGGAATGCTGGGCCGCGTGCCGAACGGGGGCTGGGTCCCGAGCCGCTGTTCGTTGACGACGACATGCTGGCCGAGGTTGAACCGGCCTTCAGCCAGACGGTAAAGGTGCGCCCCAGCCACGATGCGGTGGCGCTGCGGACCGAGGGGATGGCCTTTACCACGCTCGAACGGCACGCGGCCGAGGCGGTGCCGGGCCCCGCCGTTCACCGCGAGGTTGCCGATGCCCTGGCCCCGGTGATCGACCGGCTGATGGGCTGAACGAAAAAGGCCCGCCTGATCGGCGGGCCTTCGGATCGGTCTGGAAAGATCGCCCTACAGCTTTTCGATCAGTTCCGGGACGGCCTTGAACAGATCGGCGACCAGGCCGTAATCGGCGACCTGGAAGATCGGGGCCTCTTCGTCCTTGTTGATCGCGACGATCACCTTGCT
>NZ_JBPWNX010000019.1:0-44902 GCF_054954595.1 Actibacterium sp. D185-2 | reverse complement strand
GAGTGGAAGCGCGCCGTGCGCGAATGGCACGCTGTCAGAAGTCAACTTGCCATCATGTTCGAAGACCGCTTCCCCATGGCGTAAGAAAGCGCGTCAGGGCACAAAATTTCACACAGTCTCGCATAGCGACCTGCGCGTAGCTTCCGTAACGCTGAATGTCACAAACGGTTCTCTGACTGCGGCTTTGTCAAGCGGGTGAGCGGTTTGTCCGTCCGGGGTCATGGTTCTCTCCGAGGTCGCGGGTTTCGCGCCTCATGATGGTGTTCGGTGGCGGATCGTCTCCAATGTCGTTTGCGGGGTAAGCGGCACGGGGCCGCGCCCAACCGTTTGTGCGAGATCAATCTTCCTCCGTCCCGTCGGGACTTCGCTCCCCGCTTCCGGGGCGCGAATTCAGATCAGGCAGCGGCCTCCTTCGCCCATTGATATTCGGTTTCGTTCTTCCAGAGTGTCAGCATGAGAACGGCGATCTTGCGTGCAGTCGCCACTGCCGCCTTGCGGAACCCGCGCCGTCCCGCGAGACGCACGGCCCAGCTTTTCAAGGCCGAGAGGCGTTTGACCTGACGAATGACGCAGGATGCCGCCTCGAACTGCAGTCCGCGCATCGCGCCGTCACCGCATTTGGAGACACGACCTGACCAGTCGATTTCACCGCCGAAATCCACGTCCGCATCGCACTCATGAACCGCTTCAACGCCCTCGGCACCGCCGAGATCGTCCGCGTGGCTTGAACCCGAAGGGGAAAGGGGAACTCACGCCTCAAGCCGCCTTTCTGCAACAATGCCATCACGTTGGCTGCCTTATAGAGCGCTGCTCGGAGCCCCGCATCCCCGGCCTTGGTAATTGCGCCTGCAATGGAGCGCTCCCCGGATTCGTCCCGACCGGGAGTCAGTCCAACCCAAGGACCGATATCGCGTGATCTCCGAAAGCGCGTGGGATCGTCGACCGCAGCCTGCAGCATCGTATTTCCAGCAGCCAGTTCCCTGATACGCACATCGTAGCGGACTTTTGAGACCGGCCCGATCTTCAGACCAAAGTTGCGCAACACACCACGCACCGACAGTTCCAGGTTTATCAGCGCATTCTGTATCGCTTTGCGCGCCGTTAGCAGCGCACGTGTTTCTTGAGCTGGAACCGACTTGCAATGCACTTCGCTGAACCAGCCCATTTGCAGAAGACGAGCGATGCCTTGTGCGACCCGTCGATCAGTCTTGATGGCGCACGCGTTCAGTGCCTTCTTTACCCGGCGCGTTTCCATCAAGACCACCGGCTGCCCAGCCTCGGATATGCCTTTGTGCAGCCATTGCGACAAGGGCCCGGCTTCTAGGCCGATCCCGGTGATTGCATAGGGCAGATCTTTAAAAAACGAGACCAGCGCTTCCGGCTCGCTGATTACGTCAGCTTCTTTCAATATCTTGCCGCGTTCACCAAGAACGCAAACAGCGGTGCTTGCCAGAGAGACGTCCAGCCCGATAAAGATTTCCATGTCGTTGTCCTCTTCGCTCGTAGAAATTGAGGCGCACCTTGTGGCAAAGCCTCGCAGACACACTTCATGCGTGTCATTGGGCAACGACACCCTGTCTACTACGCCGTAATCAAGCAAAACGGCTGAGATACGCGCCGGGCCCATTACGGTATCTCTCCAAAAACGGCGAATGCCACCCGCAGAGCCCGGGACGGCCACGGCGCGCGCGGCCGCCTCATGCGCGCTTCAACCCGCCGAACCGGCCCGGAACAGCAGAAAACCGTGATAAATCGAGGTGCCCTACAGTCGAATGTTGGGGGTCGACCTGGAGGCAGCCTGCCTCAGGTCACGCAGACCGCCGATATTCTGCGGGCGTGACGCCAACCATCTTGCGGAAGGTCCGGCAGAAATGACTTTGGTCTGAAAACCCGCAGTCAAGGGCCACCGCTTTCATCGCGATATTGCCCTTTCTCAACATCGACTTTGCACGTTCGATCCTCTTGCGGACAATGAAAGAGTGCGGTGGCTGACCAAACTCGGCCTTGAACTGCCTGGAAAAGTGGAAAGGGCTCAGCGCGACCGTGCTTGCCAGGCTTTCCAGACCGAAGTTCTCACATAGATGTTCCTCGACAAATTCGAGAATCCTGTGTCTCTGCCGTGCGCTGAAGACGGCGGGATTCACGTTCGGGAGATCGACCCTCGCGAACCGGCGCAACAGATGAACGGCGATCTGGGTTCGGACGGCGTCGACCAGAAGCTTCTGACCAGGACCACCATGCGCCATCTCATCCTCGAGAACCTGAAGGCACTGCGGAATGACCGTATCGACGCGGCGGAGGTGATCGTCGATCTCGATCGATGTCGGCTCGCGCTCGAAAACCTGTGCCGCGGTCTCGGCAAGGGAGTCGTGGCTGAAATAGATATGCTTCACGTCGATCGGCTTGTCCCAATGCCAGGTCGACTGCTCGGCCCGCGCCAGCAGGGACACGACGCCGCGCTCCACGGTCGCCGTTTGCCAGGGGCCGCCGCTGCGTCGCCGCATGGTCGATTTCCCGCCCTGGTAGACGACGATCATGTAGTCGCGCATCTCGGGGATGTCCGCTTCCTGCTCATCGTATTGGTAGCCCATCAGCGTGATGCCTTTCCAGCCGAGGCATGTGCTGTCGAGCGTCCTGTTTCCGGGTATCCACTGCGGGATCAGGTCTGGTGGTATCAGATTGTTCATGTTTTCCTCCCTCAGGGAAGAGGTGCCCTCCCCGGCACCCCCATGTTCGATCAGTCGGTGGCCGCCAATTCCTGCGCGTCGATCACGATGCCGGCCTGCAGTATCCGTCTTGATCAAGCGGATTTGGGTGTCAGACCCCTTGCACGAACGGCAAAGGCGGATGCTGAGCACATCTTGCGACCAGTATGGTTGTCTCGCGGCGGTTCCAAACGACAGACCCGACCACGGCATCTGTTGCTTCCCTGGCCGCCGCCAATCTTGTCGAGCGCCGTTTCGCCCCCGCTTCGCTGCAACGCACGCGCAGGATCGTTATTTTGCGGTGAAACCCCCGTCCACGGGAAGAGCGACGCCTGTGACGTAGGCAGAGTCGTCCGAGGCCAGCCAGAGGGCGGCCTGCGCCATGTCTTCGGGACGACCGAGCCGTTTCAACGGCACGGAATTGACCATCATTTCCTTGTTTCTGGCGGCCTCCTTCGGATCACCCTTCCGGCTGGTGAATTCGAAGGCCATCGGCGTCTCCGTCAGACCGGGACAGATCGCGTTCACGCGCACATTGTCGAGGGCGTAGGTCTGGCAGAGGGATTTGGTCAGGCCGACGACAGCGAATTTGGCTGCGGAGTAGAGTGGGCTCCACATCGACCCCACGAGTCCGGATATCGAGCTCGTGAAAATGATTGACCCGCCCCCGCGTTGACGCATGTGGCCCACCGCCTCGCCGGCGGCAATGACTGCGGCTTCGACATTTACGGCGAGCGACTTGCGAAACGCTGCCATATCCACTTGTTCGATGCCGCCCGGTCCGGGTATCCCCGCATGAGCCCAGAGAACATCAAGGCCGCCCAACGCCTTGACGGCGGCGTTAAGGCTGTCGCGTGCGCCGCTTTCCGTCGAAAGGTCGGCGGCGATGGTGATGATGTCGAAGCCTTTCTCCTTCATCTCCGCCTTGAGCGAAGCCAGTCCTTCCTCATTGAGGTCGATCGCCGCAACGCGCGCGCCCTCTTTCGAAAAAAGTTCCACGGCGGCCTTGCCCATGCCGGATGCGGCGGCGGTGATGACCGTAAGTTTGTTTGCGAGACGCATAATCTCTTCTCCTTCGCTTTTGTGTTTTACTGTGCTCGGGCATCGGAACCGACCGGTCCCGAAGTCGTCTCTCGAAGTTCAAGGCGGTCGCCCAGTCTCCCAAGGGCCGCGCGGCCATTTAGCCGTCGAACCCTGGTGGCGCTGTGTGTCTACCTACCATTTGCCAGACACCCGTCCATCAAGCTTTTTGGAAACCCGAGAGCCCCTCTGCGATCGACTTCTCGCATGCCTCGAGATACGAGGGCAGCCCTGCCGGATACATGAGCAGTTCACGCGGCTTGCCGGGGATGTTCGCGCCCATGTACCAGGAGTTGGCCTTGGGGAAGAGCGTCATGTCGGCCACCTCCAGACAGAACTTGCGCCATGCTTCCTCGGCGTCGGATTGAGCCTCGATCCGGGTCACGTCTTCGGCACGCAGATTTTCAAGGATCTTGACCATCACGCCTCCCTGTGCCTCGGCGCAGGTGGGACCATTGCAAAAGCCGCTCGGGCTTTGCGGGCCGTAGAGGAAGAACAGGTTCGGGAACCCCTTCGTGGCCATTCCCAGCTGGGTGCGCACGCCATCGCTCCACTTCTCGCCAATCGTGCGGCCGTCAACCCCCTTTATGTCCAGCGAGGTCAAGCCGCCGGACACCGCATCGAAACCTGTCGCCAGGACGATCACGTCGAACTCGTACTCGCGTTCGCTGGTCTTGATCCCCTTCTCGGTGAAGCACTCGATTGTCTCGCGCTTCAGATCGACCACATCGACATTGTCCCGTTGTACGACTTCATAGAAGTTCTGCTCCAGCGACGGACGCTTGACGCCGTAGGGATGCGGCGGCTCTTTCGGTGCGTAGATCTCGGCAAGCCTGGGATCCTTGATCCGCGCCAGAACCTTCTTGCGCCAGAAGTCATACTGTGCGCGGTTGGACTTCTCGTCGAAGATAACGTCCTTGAAGTTGTTCAGCCACCACCAGAAGCCACCGCGCTGCCAGATGCGCTCGAATACTTCTTCACGGTCCTCGTCCGCGATATCGAAGACACCCCAAGGGGAAAAATCGTAGTTGAAGCCGCCGAACGTCTTGAGTCGCACTGCCATGTCGGCAGGCATGTCGCGCCACATCTCCTCGTTGTCGGTTTCGCTCATCGTTCGCTGCCACATCGGAATGGCCAGGCAGGGTGTGCGAACGAAATGCGTCAGGTGGCTGGATTCCGGGGCCGTCTCCTGCACGACCTGAACCCCGCTTGCGCCCATGCCGATCACGGCGACGCGCTTGCCGGTCAGATCGGCGCCTTCCTGAGGCCAGAGTCCGGTATGATGGGTCTCGCCCCTGAAGCTCTCGAGCCCCTTGAAAGCCGGAATATATGGTTTGGCCGCGAATCCGGTGCAGAGGACGAAGAAGCGCGCCACGAAATCCCGACCGCCCTCGGTGTGGATCGTCCATTTGCGGCTGGTCTCGTCGAACTCGGCGCCGGTCACGCGCGTGTCGAGCATGACGTCCTTGCGCAGATCCCACCTTGAATCGACATGGTCGAAATACTCGCGGAGTTCCTGCCAATCCGGATAGAGTTCCTTGAACGCCCAGTCTTTCCACAACGCGGGATCCGAGTACTGATAAAGCGCCCCGTGGCTATCCACGCGCGCGCCGGGATAGCGGTTCCAGTGCCAGATGCCGCCGATATCCGAACCAGCCTCGAGGAGCTTCACTTTGAAGCCCTTCTCGCGAAGCTTGTGAAGTTGATACAAACCAGCGAAGCCGGCGCCTACCACGACAACGTCCAACTCGCCCTCGCCCATTTCGAGCTTCGTGTTCGAGTGCACTTTTTCGGCAATGTTCATTTGCGTCCTCCCATGATTTTCGTGGCGCCCGGACGAATCGTCTTCGCCCGGATCGCGCGATTGGTACAATCTTCCCTATGCGACTCAGCTCAGACCAAGCTTCGGACGAACCCACTCGGCCATGCGCTTGATTGCATCGTCGGCTTCAGGCGCGGTTCCCGCGAGAAACTGGAAGACATGCTGCATGTCGGGGAAAACATCGATCTTGACGTCCGCGCCCGCTTCCTTCGCCCGCTCCGCTATGCGCCGGCTGTCGTCGAGAAGAGTCTCGGCGTCTCCGACCGTGAGGTATATCGGCGGGAATTTCGAATAGTCGGTGTAAAGCGGATTTGCCAAAGGATCCTTCGGATCGCCCTTCTCACCGATGAAAAGACTGCCCAGGTTCCTGGTGGTGTCGCGCGAAACCAGCGCATCCCTGTCCTTGTTCGTTTCGTAGGTCTCGCCCGAGAGATCCATTCCGGCCCAGGGGGACATCGGCATGGTCGCCACCGGAAGCGGCAACCCCTTTTCCCGCGCGGCGGCGATTGTGGTGAGCGCAAGCGCGCCGCCGGCCGAGTCGCCCGTCAACGCGATATGCTCCGGCTTCAACCCCCCGCACTCCAGCAACCAGCGATAGGCGGTGACCATGTCATTGACAGGACCGGGATGCGGATTCTCGGGGGAGCGCCGGTAATCGACGATCAGCGCCCGGCAGCCGACCGCCTTGGCGATATGGCCAAAGAGCTTGCGGTGGGAGTACATCGAGCCGACGACATAACCGCCACCATGCGAGCAAAGCAGAACGCGATCATGCACGGCACCGTGGGGGATCGCCCACATCGCCGGGATCCCTTCGACCGCGATCTCCTGGTAGTCGACGCGCGTCGGATCGGCGGTCACGTCGCCCCAATGGCCGAACAGACGCCGGATTTCTTCAAGCTCCATGTCGGGCTTGGCCGTCATTGCGGTGACCCACGACCGGTAGAGATCGGCGAGCGCTTCAGATTCCTTGCTTGGCATATCGTACTTCCTTCCCTTGGTTGGTAAATGGCCGGTCCCCGGATGGGGATTCCTCGCCTGGAGTTGACAAGAGCGCGACGGACGTCGCTGTTGCGGAGGCTATGCAGCCTCGCGGACAGGCCCAAGGCCGGTGCGGGTGGCGCCCCCGGCCTGATGGGTCTGCGTGACGTGCACGGCATCGGGGAAACAGATCATTCCGCCTGTCATTCCGCCCGCGTGATCGCGCGCGACGCCATGTACGCCGAGGGCCCCGAAAACACCCGTGCTCCGGGTGCTGATCCCGCCTTCGGCGAGCGCAACGCTGCTCGCCTTCTCCGGCGAAAGCGGACCGCAATCCACCACCTTCATTTCAGTGTTTGCCATGCTACCGTTCCTCCTCCGCTCAGGTATTACCGCCCCGAGACAGCCCCCCTGGCCTGCTGCGACAATGCGCCTGAGCAACCGACGGCCCAGTCCACCTTCCCGCTCCCAGCTTTCCTCCAAAGCTGCCAGCGGGGCTCCCCATTTTGACATTTTCAAGCTTATAGGCGAATGGCGCCCTGTCAATGAAATTGTACTTCATCAAATGAAATGCTACATAAGATCGAGGCCTGTCGCCTATCCCCGAACCGGGAACAAATGTGCGACGAGCACGCGATGCCGAGCGACTGATGATGTGCGCGCGAGGTGCCGGGCGCCGCAAACCAGGCCATTGCAATGCTCGTGAGGGGGTGCGGCGTGGCTGGACTTTCAACGCCCGCCGTCAGCGCATTTGTGCAAGAGACGCCTGAAGCATGATCTTGCTGCGATGCCCGCCCCAATCTGGATGGGGCGGGCCTTTTGACATTGATTTCCGAAGACTTTCGAAACCTTCTCAGGGTTGCATCATGATTCCCGTGCGGTGACCAGGAACGGTGTCAGGTAAGCGCCTATGCCTTCCATCCCCCCTTCCGACCCCATTCCGCTGTCAAGCACACCACCGAAAGGTGTCTCGGGCATCGCCAGGGCGAAATGATTGACGCCCAGCATCCCGGCCTTGATGCCGGAAACGATGCGATGCCGCGTTAGCGAATCTCCGGTGAAGGCATAGGACGCGAGTCCGACCGGCATCCGATTCGCTTCTGCCAGCGCGGCGTCAATATCTTCAACCTTTGCCACCAGAGCCAGCGGGCCGAAGGGCTCTTCGTTCATGGCGCGCATGTCGGCCGTCATGTCCGCCAGTACGGTGGGGGCAAAGAACCAGCCCTGATTTCCGATCCGTGCACCGCCCGCAGCGACGCGAGCGCCCTTGGACACGGCGTCATCGTACAGCTCTTGCACTTTGGTCATCTGCGCTGGGGTTGTCAGCGGCCCCATGGCTGTCTTCGGGTCTGCCCCGTTGCCGACAGTGATTTTCCCAGCCGCTTCGGCCATACCTGAAACGAAGTCGTCATAGAGAGGGGCCTCGACCAGAAACCGCGTTGGCGAAACGCAGACCTGCCCCGCATTTCGGAACTTCCACTCTGCCGCCAGCGGAACCAACTGGGACAGATCGGCATCGCGGGCAACGATCACCGGTGCGTGGCCGCCCAGTTCCATGGTGACTTTCTTGAGTTCATGGCCGGCGGCGCTGGCGAGCAGACGCCCGACGCGGATGGACCCGGTCAGGGAAATCTTGCGGATCTCCGGCGCCTTGATCAGCGTGTCGGAAATTTCCGCCGGATCGCCCCAGATCAACCCGATGGCCTTGGGCGGCAATCCCGCGTCAAGCAGCGCCCGGCAGATGCGCCAGGCCGTCATCGGCGTTTCCTCCGCCGGCTTCAGGACCACGGAACAGCCCGCCGCCAGCGCCGGCGCAAGTTTCTGCATCACCGTGAAGGCGGGGAAGTTCCAGGGTGTAAAGGCCGCGACCGGCCCGACGGGCCGTTGATGCACGGCCCATGTCATGTTTTCCGTCCGCGACGGGACAAGGCGGCCATAGGTGCGGCGACCCTCTTCGGCGCACCAATCCAGAGTGTCGGCGGAAATCATCCATTCGCCCCGCGCCTGCGCCAGGGGCTTGCCCTGCTCACGGGTCATGTCGGCGGCGGCGGCGTCCGCCTGTTCCCGCATGATCGCTGCGGCAGCGCGCAGGATCTTGCCTCGTTCAAAGGGTGAAACGGCGGACCACTCGGCAAAGCCCTCGGCGGCAAGTCGCGCCGCCTCGATCGCCTCGGCCCGGCCCGCTTTGGGGATTTGGGCGATTTCGGTTTCGGTCGCCGGGTCCATCAACGGTAACGTTCCCAGGGTTCCCGTGTCCCGGGCCTCTCCGTTCAGGATGAAGGTGGGGTGAGTCATTGTCATTTCCTCCCTTGATTTGGCTCTGGCAAAGAGATTGCTCCCGTCGCGGAAAGCCGCTGGATTTCAGTGTCGTCGAGCCCCAGACCACGCAATATCGCCGAACCATCAGCCCCAAGCGCCGGTGGTGCGCGCCGGATCGTGGCAGGCGAGGCGGTCATGATCGGTGGAAACCGGACCTGTGGCGTGTCCTGTCCGGCAGGGGTGGCGACGGGCACGACCATGCCGCGCGCCTGCACCTGCGGGTCGGCAAAAACCTCCGGGATGCGGTTGATCGGTCCGCCCGGCACTCGGGCAGCCTCCATCGCGGCAAGAAGGTCAGGGCTGTTCCAGCCGGAGATCTCGCGTTCAAGTTCCGGCTCCAGCGTCGCGCGGTTGCGATTGCGCAGTTCATTGGTCAGATAGTCGGGGTGTCCAGCCAGGTCGGCCCGGCCCAGCACCCGGCACAGCGCAACAAACTGTTTGTCGTTGCCCACGGCAACGATGACATGCCCGTCAGCCGTCGCAAAGGCGCGGTAGGGCACGACATTGGGATGTGAATTGCCCATGGGGCGAGGTGTCACGCCACCGATAAGCCAGTTCATCCCCTGATTGGCCAGAATGGCGACAGATGTATCCAGCAGGGCGCAATCGATGTACTGCCCTTCACCGGAGCGTTCGCGGTGGTGCAGGGCGGCCTGAATGGCGATGGTGGCGTAGAGGCCGGTAAAGATATCTATGACCGGCAAGCCGACCTTCACCGGGTCGTCGGCAGATTTGCCGGTGACGCTCATCAGTCCGCCCATGCCCTGCACCAGAAAATCATAGCCGCCGCGCCCGGCATAGGGTCCGGTCTGGCCGAACCCTGTAACGGAACAATAGATCAGCCGCGGATTGATCGCGCGCAAGCTGTCATAGTCCAGCCCGTAACGCGCCAGATCGCCGGTCTTGAAATTCTCGACCAGGATATCCGCCTCGCGGGCCATGCGCCTGATGAGCGCCGACCCCTCGGGCAGGGCCATGTCAATGGCGATTGACTGCTTGTTGCGGTTGCAGGTCAGGTAATAGGCCGAAAACTGCTCTCCGCCCAGCTCGGCCGAAGGCGGCCCCCAGGCGCGCGTGTCATCGCCCGCGCCGGGTCGTTCGACCTTGATCACCTCGGCCCCCAGATCGCCCAGAATCTGCGTGGCCCAGGGTCCCGCCAGAACCCGAGAAAGATCGAGCACCCGGATCCCGTCAAGCGCGCCGGTCATGATCTGGATTTCTCGATGCGCGCGCGCATGGCCGCAAGCGCCCTGGTGTAGTCATCTGTTTCATGTGCAAGGGCCTGCATGGCCGATGACAGCTCCAGCGTGACGGACAGATCACGGTTATAGGCCTGACGCAGCAGCCGGCGGGTCATGCGCACGGCGTGAGGCGGATTGGCGGCAATGCGTCCGGCAATGGCGCGCGCCTCGGTCATCAGCGCGTCGTCCGGAACCACGCGGCTGACCAGCCCATAGCTCAGCGCGGTTTGCGCATCAATCGTGTCGCCGGTCAGCGCCATTTCCGAGGCGCGCGCAAAGCCCACAACGCGCGGCAGCAGCCACGCGCCGCCATCGCCCGGCACGATGCCGATGCGGACAAAACTTTCGGCGAACGTCGCAGACGCGCCGGCGATGCGCAGGTCGCACATCAATGTCAGATCACAACCGGCACCGACTGCGGGGCCATTGACCGCGGCGACGATGGGCAGGTCGCAATCCTCGAAGGCAAGCGGCAGCCGTTGAATCCCGGCCCGGTAGTTGCGCCGCGTGATCGCCGGAACCTTGTCCACCAGCCCTTGCCCCGGCGACATCGACTTGATGTTCCCGCCCGAGGAAAAGACGGGCCCCGCCCCCGTCAGCACAATCACCCGGGCCTCCGGATCAGCCTGCACTTCGGTCAGCGCGGCAAGAATCGCCTCGATCATCGGTAATTCCGAAATGGCGTTGCGGGTTGCCGGCGCGTTGAGCGTCATGGTCACAATGCCCGCCGCGTCACGCTTTGTCGTTACAAGTGTCATGTTCTCTTCCCTTTTCTTCAGCGTAGCCCGAGGCCACGGGCAATGATTCCACGCAGGATTTCGCGGGTTCCTCCCCGTAGCGAAAAACTGGGGGCGGCGAGCAGGATGCGCCGAAACACCGCCGCATATTCGGGGTCAGACGCATCTTCGCGCAGAACGCGCCGCGCGATTTCCGGCACGTCCTGTTCGAACAACGCACCGAGATCCTTGACGATTGCAGCCGCCAGAACCGGCTGTTCGCCCCGCGCCAGACGCCCGGCGACCGACAGCGACATCTGCCGCAGCACCATCAGCCGGGCGACCATGCGACCCAGATCGGCGGTTTCTGCCGATCCAGGGATGCGTCTGACGCAGCGCAGCAGCTCATCCACCAACACGAAGGATGAAAGGAACCGGTCCGGACCGCTGCGCTCGAACGCCAGTTCCGACATGACTTGCGCCCAGCCGTCGCCTTCCTTGCCCAAGAGGGCGTCGGGGGGCAGCGCGACATTGTCAAACGACACTTCGTTGAAGTGGTGCTCACCGCTGATGTCCAGAACCGGGCTGACGGAAATCCCCGGAAGGCTCATGTCCACGAGAACCTGACTAAAGCCGCCGTATCGGGTTTCGGCCTGGCTCGTGCGGCAAAAGACGATCATGTAATGCGCCTTGTGCGCGTAAGTCGTCCACAGCTTGGTTCCGTTCAGGACATAGCCATCAGCCGTCTTTTCGGCCCGTGTCCGCGCGGCAGCCAGATCCGATCCGCTGCCCGCCTCGCTCATGCCTATGCCGAAGAAACAGGTTCCCGCAGCGATGCGCGGCAGGATGGTCCGGCGCTGTTCCTCGGTGGCATGGCGCAGGATCAGGGGCGCGCTTTGGCGATCCGCGATCCAGTGGGCCGCGACGGGCGCCCCCGCCGCGAGCAGTTCTTCGACGACGATATGCCGGTCCACGGCACTGCGGTCATGGCCGCCGTATGCTTTCGGCAGGGTCATGCCCAGCCAGCCACGTTCGCCCAGTTTCTTGCTGAAATCTGCGTCGAACCCGGTCCAGGATCGTGCCCGTTCGCGGGCTGGCAGATCCAAAAGCGCCTCGGCCAGAAAGGCGCGGACATCATCCCTCAGCGCCGCCTGCGCCGGAGTTGTCGTTTCAAGCGGAAATGTCGGAAGTGCCATCATGCCACCTTTGCCAAGTCGCAGGCGGTCAGTGCTGGCCACAGACCCCGCTCGGGTTGGTTTTGCGCCCAGTTCGCCAGATATTCGGCCCATTGCGATTCAGATCCGTCCTCGTCGCGCCACGCCCACAGACGGCGGGTCAGCAGATGCAGGGAATATTCCTCGCTAAAGCCGATCGCCCCATGAACCTGATGCGCGATTGACGCGGCTGCCGTCGCGGCCTCTGCCGTGCGCAGCTTTGCCGCCGCCGCAGTCAGAACGAAAACCTCTTCCCCTTGTGTCATGAGCGCCTCAAAAGCTGCCAGCGCCATGTCGGCGGCAACGGTGGCGGCACAACTTTGGGTCGCAAGAATGGCCAATTGGTGTTGGATGACCTGAAACTTTCCCAGTGCGCGCCCGAATTGTTCACGCTCATTGCAATAGCGCAGGCACATATCGGCAACCGCCTCGATTGCGCCGGCCATCTGCACGGTGCGCAAGGTTGACATGAGCGCGCGCAAGGCCACGGGGGACATTGCGATACGAGCCTGCGGCGCGGTCGGTTCCTGAACGATCAGACTATCACGCGCTTCGCCCGCATGGTTGGTGCCCGGGTTCCAAAGATCGGCGGTGGTATGGATCAGCGACAGCCCGACACCGCCATCCAGTTCGGACAGGCGGACGACCGCGCGCAGATGACGCCCGAATGGCACCGCCTCCACGCCGGCCCAAGCCAGCGCCAGAGGCCCGTCGAGCGATCCCAGCCCGGCCTGCGACAGCACCCAGTTGGCCAGCAGCGTTTCGCCCAGCGGCAGGGCGACGGCACGGGCCGCCGCCACCCGCACGGGGGCAAAGGCTTCGCGGGCAGAGAAACCGAATCCACCGTTCTCTTCGCGCAGCAAGGCAAGCGGAAAGCCCGCCTCTTCGGCAGCCGACCAGAGCGCCGGGTCGAAACCGTCGCCCCCGCAGCCGGCGAAAAGCTTCTCCGATGTCTCAAGGACCATGGAGTATGTCGAATTGTCCATTGCATCACCCTCGGCCATGGCTCAGACCCACCCGCTCGATGCCGACACGAAGACTGGCCCGAAGGCCGACACGAAGACTGAGCCCACGCGGGCAAGCGCCGCCAGCGCGATGTCATAAGCGGCGATCGCAAGAAGCTTCCGCGCGACGCCAGACGCCATCGCGCCGCCTACGGCACCAAGGCCGACAAATGCAGTTCTGGACATGGTCTCTCCTGATTCGAATGATTTCACCAGCTGAAACACTATTTCATTTAAACTTTAGCGCTCCTGATGCAAAATGCAACCCGGTTCGACAGGCTGTTCGCCGATCACAAAGACTGCTAGGTGAGGCTGCGGACGGGGGAATTTTTTGCTAACACATCCACTTCATTCTCGACCGGTGGAAGCGCCGGTTGGGGAAATGACAATGTTAGGGGGTAACTGATATGGCCTATCAACCGGTGATTGCGGCACTGAGGGTGCTAGACGTTCTGGCTGCGATCAGCAAGACAGCCGGAAAGGCCACTGTCGGTGAAATTCACCGCCTGACAACGCTGGACAAGGCAACGATCGTGCGAATGCTGACCACGCTGGCCCATGCCGGATATATTGTGCGCGACAGCGACAACCGGACCTACCGCGTCACCGGTAAGACCCTGCAACTCAGCGCGGGCTACAACCGGCATCAGGCCATCGGGTCAATTGTGTCAGAGGATCTGGCGCAGTTCCGGCAATTCATTGGTTGGCCTTCGGATGTGTCGATCTTCGACGAGGACGCAATGCTGGTCGTCGAGACATCTCGGGAAACCGAGCCGATGCGCTTTTTCCGCAAGCCCGGATATCGGGCACCGATGCTTTACACCAGCCTCGGGCGGTCCTATCTCGCCTTCTGCCCGGAAGAGGAACGGCAAGCTTTCCTGGAGCGCGCGCAGAAGAATCCCGCACCGGAATTCGCCCTCGCGCGCGCCCCGGATGCATTGGAAGCGCTGCTCGAAACCGTGCGGGCGCGGGGCTATGCCACGATGGACGATGGCTATTCGCGCGAAAACTACGAGTCGCAGTTTTTCAGCATCGGCGTCCCGATCCGGACGCACGCGCAGGTGTTCGGCTCCATGAACATCATGTATCTGCGCCGCGCCATGACACCTGATGAGGCGCGCGATCAGTTTCTCGCGCCGTTGGTCGAGGTTGCGGACAAACTGGCCGCGAAACTCGAAATGCATACGGGCGACGTCGCCTGATATGTGTCGCTGCCGCGCGTCCCGACCATTCCAATCCCGAAGGACTTCCCAGATGCCACAAGCCATAGGCTTCGTGGGCCTCGGGGCTATGGGCTTCGCGCGGCCGGCTCGATAAGCTGCTATCGCCACTTGGCTGTATGGGAATTGTTCAAGGCGAACAACGTACTTTCGAATTCGTCCTGGCCATTCTATGATAGGCTGAAAAGCCGAATGGAGTGAGGCATGAAAGAGGTGCAAGGGATCGTCGGCGAGGAAAAGGCAAACGAGACGACGCGCGGCGCTCAGAAGTTTGTCGGCGCAGTCGAGAATGCCATTTCCATCTTGCGTTTCCTGTCCCATGACCACGCGGCGTCGGGTGTCGCCCGAATTGCACGTGAAACCGGCATCAACGTTTCGACCACGTTCAACATCCTGCGCACCTTGGCGAATGAGGGTCTGATTTCGATGAATCCGGCGACTAAGGAATATAGACCCGGACTCGGCCTTCTCGAATTCTCCATTCCCCTGCTTGGCACCAACCAGATCGATCTGCTGCACCCTGTCCTGGAGCAGCTTTCGGTCGGGCACCGGGCGTTAATCGGCCTGTGGAAAGTCACGCCCCATGACCGCATCGTGCTTGTGGATCGCGTCGTGGAAGGCAAGACGGTCCGTGTCGACATGGCGCTCGGATCGCGCCTCCCGGCTCTTGCCGGCGCAGTGGGCCGCTGCATCGCGGCGACCCGCCGACTGCCGAAATCGGAACTGCAACGCCGGTTCAACTCGCTACGCTGGCAGAACGCACCGACTTTCGAGGAGTATGCCGCAGACGTGGAGCGTGCCCAGTTGACGGGTTACGCCTTCGACCACGGGAACCTCTTCCAGGGGCTCGACATTGCGGCCGCCGTCATCGTTGATCACGAGGGCCGGGCGCGCTTCGGTATCAGCGGCATTGCCATCATGGGCCAGATGACGAAGACGGAACTCGACGCATTGGCCCGCGAACTGCGGGATACGACGAACCGCGTTTCCGCCAATCTTTACGGCACCCACGAGGACCCGCGCGTGACGGATGCCTAGATGGCGTAATGGGTCGGCTTTTCATTCGTAGCCAGTTGGTTGGCTGTCCGGCTCCTTGCCCTCCTTCGCTGCGACGTCTTCACGACCCCCTGCGATCGGCTTACTCCGCCTTGGCCGGAGACTGGCAGACGCCGCCCCGGAATTGCACACCGCCGATCAGGTGTCAGGCTTGTCGCTGATCCGTTCCGCTATCGTCGAAATCCTCGGCGATCAGTTTGCGAACAACGCTGACCGGAAAGAACATCCGCAGCGGCGATCCGGCGCAATGATCGACGAGCAGATCGCCGCCATAGCTGCCCCCGCGAATGCTCTGGTCTCGCTCTATCATCGAAAAATAGTCTGCCGGACCGATGTTGCCGGCGTCGATGAAAGTATCCTGCTTGATAAGCTCACGTGTCACCTGTCTTCGGGGCCGTCACTTCAACAAGATCCGGGAAAAGCCCGCTGGTTGTTTCCCCCTGGCACCTCAGATCGGATCCCAAGAGAAGACGTCGCCCGAACGCTCCAGCGGGGTGAAACCCGCCTGGAAGGCTGGTAGGGCGCGTTCTGCAATCAGGGCCGGCGTCCAGCCATCTCCCGACTGGACGCTGCGGATCGGTCGCATGGCGTTGAACAGGAACAGCTCGTTGAGGCGCGCCGCGAAAACCTGCCCGGTAACACCCGCCGCCGCCGCCGCCGCCGACGCCAGGAAGACGACGAGCGGCGCGTTGGTTTCCGGTGTCATGCGCTTCATGCGCTCGACACGCGCCTGCTCTTCCGGTGTCGTTGCCGGGATGGAGCTGGTCATCCGGCTCCAGGCGAAGGGCGCGACGCAGTTCGAGCGCACGCCGAACCGGCTCATGTCCAGGGCGATTGATTTCGAAAGGCCGACGATGCCGAGCTTGGCTGCGGAGTAATTCGCCTGGCCGAAATTGCCGATCAGCCCCGAGGTGCTGGTCATATGCACGAACGCGCCGCTGCCCTGGGCCCGGAACGGCTCGGCCGCCGCACGGCTCATGTAGAAGCTGCCGTTCAGGTGGACGTTGATCACCGCTTCCCAATCGGACGGGTCCATCTTGTGGAAGATGACGTCCCGAAGGATGCCGGCATTGTTGACCACCACATCCACCTGTCCAAAACTGTCCATCGCCATCTCGATGGTGCGGCGCGCGGCATTCCATTCAGACACGCTTTCGCTCGAGATGATCGCCTGCCCGCCGATCTGCTCGATCATCGCACGGGTTTCCTCGGCGGGTGCGCTGGAACGCTCGCCGCTTCCTCCCAGTGAGACGCCAATATCGTTGATTACCACGCGGGCACCCGCCTTGGCGAATTCCAGCGCGATGCCGCGCCCGATCCCGCCGCCCGCCCCGGTGACGACCGCAACCTTGCCCTCAAGCCCCAAACCCACTGTCATTTCGTACTTCCTCCTTGAATAGGCGCTTTATCGGCCGAGACCGAGCACTTGCCTGGCAACAATGTTGCGTTGAATTTCGGATGACCCGCCATAGATCGATGTCGGACGCGCCTGAAGGAAGACGCTGCCCGGATAGAGCGTCGGCGCGTCGGGCACTTGCCCGGCAAGCGTTCCCAGTTCCCCGGCAACGTCCATGATGCGGTCTGCGATCTTCTGGTAGAGCGCGGATTGGTTGATCTTCAGCATGGAAACGTCGGGACCCAGCGTATCGCCACGTCGCACCTTGTCTGCGAAGGTCGTGTAGAAGGACTTGTGGTCCTCGAGCTCCATGCGCAATCCGTTGAGGAGCGATGCATAGTCGCCCCTCTTTCCCAGATGGTCGCAAAGCCGCTCAAGATGGTCGAGCGCGCCTTCCGATTGCTTTGGCGAGCCCAGGAACAGGCGTTCGAAGCCAAGGAGGTTCTTGGCGATGGTCCAACCCTCGTTCACCGCGCCGACAATCGCGTCGGCGGGAATGCGGACATCATCGAAGAAGACCTCGGCAAATTCGTCATGCAGGTCGATGTTGATGATCGAACGGACCGTCACGCCGGGCGTATCCATCGGCACCAGGAAGAAGCTTATGCCCTTTTGCTTGGCGGCCTGAGGATTCGTGCGGGCAAGCACGAAAATCCATTGTGCGTCCATGCCCAGCGTCGTCCAGACCTTCTGGCCATTGATCACCCACTGATCGCCTTCGCGCACGGCAGAGGTCCGCAGCGCCGCCAGGTCGGAGCCGGCATTGGGTTCGCTGTAGCCTTGACACCAGATGACTTCGCCCGAGAGGATCTTCGGCAGATGGTAGGCGCGCTGCGCATCGGTTCCATGCGCGATCAGGAGAGGACCGACCATGGTCACTCCGGTATCGGGCAGTCTCGCACAACCATAGCGCTCCATTTCCTCGATCAGGATCAGCAGCTTCGAGGGCGTCAGTCCCATCCCGCCATATTCGCGCGGCCAGCCGGGTGCCAGCCAGCCCTGCTGCGACAGTATCTTGTACCATGGCATGGCTTCTGCAGCGTGCAACCGCTTGGGAGGACTGCGCAGGTCCTGCGGATAGTTGGTAGCGATCCAACCACGCACCGCAGCGCGAAAGTCGGTATCCGAAAGCAGGTTCAGATCCGCATGCGGCTGAGGTGCCGTCAGGCTAGCGGTGGCTGTCATTTCGTTCTCCCCTGGAAGCGGGTGCGCTTCCGAAAAAAGCCGCTGTGATCCCGCTCATGGCCGCCCCTCCGTCAGGCTGCCGTAGCGTTGGCGATGGAAGCCGGCACTGCCGTAGCGCGGCGCCAGCACCATGGCGCGGCGCAGGAACAACCCGATATCGGCCTCGTCGGTGTAACCGATGGCACCGTGCAACTGCACCGCCTCTCTGGTGACCAGCATGGCGGCATCGGCCGCCCGCGCCTTCGCTCTGGAGGTGATACGACGGCAGTCGTCGCCCGCATCGAAGGCCTCGATGGCATCGTGCAGCACCGCCCGCGTCAGGCCAATCTCGATTTCCATATCCACAGCCCTGTGCTGCAGTGCCTGGAAATGGCCGATAGGTTGGCCGAACTGGACGCGTGTCTTGAGGTAGTCAAGCGTGATGGCAAAGGCGCGCTCCATGATCCCAAGCAAGGCCGACGCCGTGGCTAGGGCCGCCGCTTCAAGGGCCTTCGCATCGGGCGCGGACAACCGGTCCGCCTCGACCCCATCGAGGATCAGGGTCGCCGTGTGACCGCCATCGACGGTGTCTTCAATTTCAAGCGACAGGCCCGCGGCTTTCGCGTCGATCAACCAGCAGGCTTCACTCGAAACGACAAGAAACGCATCGGCGGCGGCGGCCATGGGCACGAAACGCCGTCTTCCCGAGATCCGCCCCTCGGCCTCGGTGATGTCTCCGGCGATCGTGAGGCCATCGGGGGCATCAAGCCAGGCCGGCAAGATGAGCCTGTCACCGCTCAACGCTTCGGCAGGTGCGTCCTTGCCCATGAGATCAAGCGCAAGCTGGGCCTCGATGAACGGTTCGGGCAGCAACGCCGCGCCGACCTCGCCGGTGAGCGCCGCATATTCGGCCATGCCGAGACCGGCCCCGCCCGCCGCTTCCGGCAGCCGAAGTCCAAGCCAACCCATCGCGGAGATCTCGCTCCAGCGGCCTCGGTCCAGCCCCGGCCTGCCAAAGCGCAGCTGTCGAACAGCCTTGAGATCGCCATCGCGCGCAGCAACGCCTGCGGCGCTTCCGACCAGCATGCGCAGCCCCTCAAGCCTGTCCTCGCCCGTCGCGTTTACTACATCCATCGCCGTTTCCTCCTCATTCGAATTGGGCGAGACCGTTTGCGAGCACCACCACATCGCGCTCTGTCACGCGCATGCGGAATGAGCCGTCCGGCCAGATTTCCGTAAGCAGGGTCTCTCCCGGCAGGACCGTCGAACTGAAACGAACATCAAGCCCCTTGAGCCGCGTCGGATCGCCTGCGCAAAGCGTCTTCACCAGAGCATGCGCGGCGATGCCCAGGGTGCACAGCCCGTGCAGGATGGGCCGCTCGAATCCCGCCCTGGCGGCAACATCAGGATCAAGGTGCAAGGGATTGTTGTCGCCATTCCAGCGATACCAGAGCGCCTGTTCGGGCCGCGTCTGCATCTTGCGGACATATGCGGGCTCGGTTTCGGGCAGCACATGGGTCTGCTTCACCGGACCGGTCGGCCCCCCGAAGCCTCCGTCCCCGCGCAGGAAGGTGGTGGAACGGGTCGTCGCGTAGAGCCTGCCATCCTCCGCGTCGCGCAATTCCTTTTCGGTATAGAGCAGCGCGCCGCGCCCGGCGCCCTTGTCGATGATGCCGGTCACGCGGGTCTTGCCGATCACCACACCTTCAGGCGGCAACGGGGCATGCAGCGTAATGCCTTGCTCACCATGGACGAGGCGCAGCGCATCGACCCCGGTATCGGGGTTGGCAAGCCAGAACCCAGGATGCCCGAGCACTAGGGGCAGGGTCGGAAAGGGGGTCAGCGCGCCTGCGCCGACGAACCCCAGATCACCCCGGTCCATCGGGTCCTGTCCGACGCCGATAGATAACGCATAGAATGCGCACTCGCGCGGACCGTAGCTCTGGCGGACCTCGGGAATGTGGTAGGCCCTGATCTTTTCGTAGTCGATCATGGCAAATCCTCCTCATCGCACTCGATCACCGCGTCGAGCGCGAAGGCCCCGTCGGGCAGCGCGAGCACCGGATTGAGATCAATCGCGCGCAGGCGAGGGCCCGCAGCGGTGGCAAATGCGGAAAGCCGTGACAACATGGAGGCAAGCCCATCTATATCAACGGGCGCGCGGCCGCGTGCCCCAGTCAGGATTGCCGCAGCCTTGATCGACAGGATCATCTCCCGCGCCGACGCCTCGTCGAAGGGGCAGGGGCGGATCGCCACGTCGTTGAGAATCTCGACAAAGATCCCGCCCAGACCGAAGACGGCGACAGGGCCGAAGACGGGGTCGCGGCTAATGCCCATCAGGCATTCGACGCCCCCCGAAAGTTGTCGGGCCACCAGGATACCGGCAATGCGCGCCGCGGGAGCAGCCCTGCCGACGGTGTCGAGAATTTCTTGATAGGCAACGCGGGCGGACTCGGCATCGGCCAGGTTCAGCCTGACACCGCCGATATCGGACTTGTGAACGATGTCGGGAGAGACAATCTTCATCACGACAGGGAAACCGAGTTCGGTCCCGGCGGCGGCGGCGCTTTCCGCCGAGTGTACGATCCGTTCGGGGGCAGCCGCGATGCCTGCTTTCGCAAGAAGCACCTTTGCCGCGTATTCGTCGGGGCTGACGGCTGGCAGGTGAACATCCGGCAGATCCGGCAGACCCTTCGGCTTTCGCGCCATCATTTCGCCCACCCGTCCCATCGCCGCAATGGCCCGCACGGCCCGGCTTGGATCGGAAAATACAAGGAAACCAGCCTCCTCGTAGGCGCGCGTGACGGCATCATCCGCGATGATGCACAGCGCCAGCAGCCGCTCGGGAAACTCGGTCCGGATCTTGTGCAAGGTTTCGCGCAGCTTCGGCGCGAGCGTCGCGCTTCCAGCCACATAGGTCATGAAACACAGGATCGACTGGTATCCGCCATCCCTGATCGCCGCGCGGGTGAACTCCTCGAACAACGACATGTCGTTCAGCGCCTGGGCCGTGCAGTCAAGCGGATTGGCCGGAGCGCCATAGGGCAGAAGCTGTTTCAAGCGGACCTGCGCCTCGGCCGGCATGGCCGGCATCGGCAAGCCCAACAGTTCCGCCTCATCGCTGGCGACAATCCCCGCGCCGCCGCTGATGGTGATTACGCCGAGACTGTTGTGGACGGGATAAATCCGCTGCCGCGCCGCGTAGGCGAAATCAAGCATCTGTTCGGTATCGCGCACCCGGATGACGCCATGCTCGGCAAGAACCGCCTCGGCCACAGCATCGTCCCCGGTGAGCGAGGCCGTATGCGAGGCGGCCGCCGAAGCACCGATGGAGCTGCGTCCGGATTTCAGCATGAAGACCGGCTTGCCGGCTGCACGCGCCGCATCAAGGGCGGCGATCATGCGGTCCGCGTCACGAAAACCCTCCTGATAGGCGCAGATCACGTCCACCGCATCGCTGCCGGCCATCCAGCCGATGGCGTCGGCGACCGTCACATCCGCCTCGTTGCCGGTGGTAACCAGAACCGAGGTCCCAAGGCCGCGCATCCGCGCCACGGCCGCAAGATGCGTTCCGTAAGCGCCCGACTGGCTGGCGATGCCGACATTGCCCGGCAGGGGGAATGCCATTTCCAGAAACGAGGAGAAGGTGCCGTAATACCCCACGGCGACATTGTAGACCCCCAGCGTGTTGGGACCGAGCACGCGCATGCCGTAGCCACGTGCAATGGCCAGCACTTCGGCCTGGATTTTCTCGCCTTCCGCACCCGTTTCGGCAAAGCCCGCGGAAAACAGCGTGACCGAGCGGCACCCCTTTTCGCCAAGCGCCCTGACGATCTCGGGCGTCTGCTTCGCCGCGACCGCGATGATGCCGGCCTCTGGCGTCTCGGGCAGATCGGCGACCGAGGCATAGCAGGGCAGCCCCTGGACCTCGTCACGGCCGGGATTGACCGGCAGGATGCGCCCCTTGTAACCGCCGCTCAGCATGGCCGCTATCGGGCGTCCGCCGATACGCGCAGGATCCGCGGATGCGCCGATGATCGCGACGGACCGCGGCGCCAGCAGCGCGCCAAGGGATGCGAAATCATGGGTGCGGGGCTTTGCGGTCATGGTCACAGCACGGCCTCCGAACCGAGAAAGGCCGTAACCTGGCTTGACAGTGTGCCACCATTGCCATGCAGGAGTGCGACATCCGCCGTCTTCAACTGGCGCTCGCCGGCTTCCCCCCTGATCTGGGCCACGCCTTCGGCAATCAGGAACATGCCATACATTCCCGGATGCACGCAGGACAGGCCGCCGCCGTTGGTGTTGACCGCCAGTTCCCCCCCCGGTGCGATGCGCCCGTCCTGAACGAAGCGGCCGCCTTCGCCCTTCGGGCAAAAGCCGAGATCCTCCAGGAAGAGGATGGTGTTGATCGTGAAGGCGTCATAGAGCATGACGAGATCGACCTCGCCGCGGGTCAGACCCGCCATTTCGAAGGCGCGCGGCCCGCTTTCACTGGCGGCGGTCACGGTAAGGTCGGGCATGGCCTGAATGGACCGATGCCAGTTCGCGCCGGCCGCGCCGAGGAAATAGACGGGCTTTTGGGGGAAGTCCCTGGCCCTGTCCGCCCGGACGAGAATGCAGGCGGCGGCGCCATCGGTCACCAGACAGCAGTCGCCGGCAGTCAGGGGATCGCTGACCATGCGCTTCGACAATACGTCGTCGCGGGTCAAGGGGCCACGCGCAAAGGCATCGGGGTTGAGGTTCGCCCACTGGCGCGCGGAAACCGCGACATCGGCCAGCATGTCCCGCGTGGTCCCGAACTGGTGCATGTGCCGGCTGGTGGCAAGCGCATAGGCCGTGATCGGATGGCGTGGCGCGTAGGGCGTCTCGTGCCATTGCGGTTCGGACATGGAGACGAGGCGGCCGCCTGCCGTGCGCTGGTTGGAACCGTAGCAGATCAGCGCCACGTCGCAGAGTCCCGCCTCCAGCGCGAGAGATGCCTGCAAGAGATGCATCTCGAAGCTGGAGCCGCCGACATTGGTGCTGTCGAAGTATTTCGGCTTCAGGCCAAGATATTCGGTGACACTCATCGAGGCAAAGGCGTGGCTGCTGGTCGCCGCGAAAACCGCGTCGATATCGCCGAGTTTGAGGCCGGCATCCGCCAGCGCCGCATGGACGGAAAGCCCCAGAAGTTCAATGGCCGAGTAGCCGGGCGCCTCACCCACGCCCGCCACACCCATGCCGACGATCGCTGTTTTCCCGCGAATGGAATGGCTCATGTCACTTCTCCTCCGGATCGAAGACGACGCGCGGATTTGCCCCCGCCTCGATCCGCGCCCTGACGCGGGAACCGATGGGCAGCGTCAGGGCGCCGACAACCGTGGCCATCATCCGCGGCCCCTCGTCAAGGTCGATGAGCGCCACGTTGTAGGAGCCTTCGCGCTTGCGATTGACCGTGATGGCATAGACCGTGCCGCCGCCGGAGGCTTCGACCCAGCCGAGATCGACCGCGCCAGAAGGTGCCATCACCTTCGGATAGAAGACGTATTCGCCCGTTTCGCGGCTGCGCTGGATCATGAAACGTCCCTCGGCCAGGAACCTCTCGTAAATCGCCTGCGGCCCGGCGGTTGCTTTTGCTGTATCGTCCATCATTCCCCTCCTCGGATGAGGATGCTGGCACGGCAGAACCACATCTGCCTCGTGCGCATACCCCATTTGCTAGTCATGCCGGCCAGAAGCCGGAGATGCCTCCACGTGCAGTTCCATCGCTTCCGGGAGGGTTGGCGCGGGGGGCCGGGCAACCTGCACGGTTCCAAGATCTGCAGCCCACGGCATCGCAACCTCCCATTGCAACGCAGGATCAACCATCAGACTGATTTTCGCATAAAGAATGGCTTTCGTCTATGAGAAAATGGTGTAGTCCGGCATGAACGATACGTCCGTGCCGTTAGGGGGCGGTCACATCATCCATGCCAGGCCGAGGCCAACTTCTACGCAGCTCTGGAAACTGAACCCTTGGCCGCGCAACCAACCGACATCAGGCTCCGGCAAACTCCGGGGCGCGTCAGTCCCTTTCGGACCCACAGAAAATATCACACTATCAAACCGTCGAATCAAACACCGAAGCGCCAAGCCAGCGCGTTCCGGTCCAGCGCTCGCCCTGCACCTGTTTGCGCATCAACTCGCGCAGTAGCGACATTACCGCCGCGCAAGCATGGCTTGAGGCTTCGGCCAGCGGTCCCACCAGATACACCTCGCGCAGGCAGTCTGCGGCGTGCCAGCGGACGACTTTCAATGTGCCAGCCGCAGCTTCGCGCGCGACCGCATGCAAAGGAAGGATCGAGACGCCTTTCCCGCGTTCGACCAACTCCTTGATGTTCTGATAGGAATCCAGTTCGATATTCACGGCCAGCCTGATCCCTCTGGCGCGGGCCCAGCCTTCCAGAAGCTGGCGCAGCCCATGCGCCGGTCCGGGCAGGATCAGCGGCAGGTCCAAAAGCGCCGAGGCCTCGATCTCGGCCGAGATGTCGTGACCGGGCGGGACCAGCAGAACCAACTCTTCCTGCAGAAGGAGCTCTGATCGGAAACGCGCATCGGTGGCTGGCAGATAAAGCACGGCCAGGTCAACGCGGCCCTCGCGCAGCCAATCCAGCACGAAGCCGCTCATCGCCTCGGAGATGGTCAGCCTTACGCCGGGAAGCTGCGCCTTGGCCGCCAGCACCAGATCCGGTGACAGGATTCCGCCGATCGTGCCGGGCAAGCCCAGCCGCACGTCGCCTTGCGGCTCGCGCCCAAGGTTGCGGATGTCGTCTTCCAGCCGCGACATGTCGATCAGAAGACGCCTTGCCCGTGCCAGCAGCATCTCTCCCGCTTCGGTCAGCTTCACCCCGCGCGCGCCGCGCAGCAGAAGTTTGGTGCCCAGATGCTCCTCCATGTTGCGCAGATGCAGCGACAACGCGGGCTGGGCGACGTTCAGCCGCTGCGCCGCCGCCGAGATCGACCCCGTCTCGGCAATCGCCTGAAAGTAGCGCAGCTGTCGCAGATCCACCGACGGCCCTCCTTCTTGTTCAATCCATCATATTTCGGTATGGCTGTAGTCGCAATTATATATTTGTGCGATGTGTCGCCCATCCGCTAACTGCATGGCATCCACAAAGAGGAGCAGACAGGTGATCGAGACCAGCGAAGGGTCATTCCAGGACATCCGCGATGCGGTGCGCGCACTCTGCGTGCAGTTTCCCGATGCGTATCACCGCCGGATTGACGAGGAGCGCGGCTATCCCGAAGAGTTTGTGGAGGCGCTGACCCGGGCGGGGTGGATGGCGGCCATGATCCCTGAGGAATACGGCGGTTCGGGGCTGGGGCTTGCAGGAGCCTCAGTCATCATGGAGGAAATCAACCGCTCGGGCGGCAATTCCGGTGCCTGCCATGGCCAGATGTACAACATGAACACCCTGGTCCGGCATGGGTCCGAGGAACAGCGCCGCCTCTATCTGCCGAAGATCGCCGCTGGCGAATTGCGGTTGCAGTCGATGGGGGTGACCGAACCGACGACGGGCACCGACACCACGAAGATCAAGACCACCGCCGTCCGCAAGGGCGACCGTTATGTGATCAATGGCCAAAAGGTCTGGATCAGCCGGGTGCAGCATTCGGATCTGATGATCTTGCTGGCCCGCACCACCCCGCTGGCCGAGGTGGCGAAGAAATCCGAGGGCCTGTCGATCTTCCTTGTCGACATCAAGGCGGCGATGGGCGCGGGCATGGCGGTGCGCCCGATCCCGAACATGGTCAACCACGAGACCAACGAATTGTTCTTCGACAATCTGGAGATCCCGGTCGAGAACCTGATCGGCGAAGAGGGCAAGGGGTTCAAGTACATCCTGACCGGGCTGAACGCCGAGCGGACGCTGATCGCGGCCGAATGCATCGGCGACGGTTACTGGTTCACCGAACGGGTCGCGAAATATGTCTCGGAGCGCGAGGTCTTCGGCCGGCCGATCGGCAAGAACCAGGGCGTGCAATTCCCGATCGCCGAGGCCTTCATCGAGGTCGAGGCCGCGAACCTGATGCGGTGGGAGGCCTGCCGGCGCTATGACGCGGGGCTTGAGTGCGGGGCACAGGCGAACATGGCCAAGTATCTGGCCGCAAAGGCCAGCTGGGAGGCCGCGAATGCCTGCATCCAGTTCCACGGCGGCTTCGGCTTTGCCTGCGAATATGATGTGGAACGCAAGTTCCGCGAGACCCGGCTCTATCAGGTCGCCCCGATCTCGACCAACCTGATCCTCAGCTATGTCGCCGAGCATATCCTCGGCATGCCGAGGTCGTTCTGATGGGCCTGCCGCTTCAGGGAGTGAAGGTCGTCGCCATCGAACAGGCCGTGGCCGCGCCCTTTGCCACGGCGCGTCTGGCCGATGCCGGGGCAGAGGTGATCAAGATCGAACGGCCCGAGGGCGATTTCGCCCGCGGCTATGACGATGTGGCCAGGGGCCAGTCGAGCTATTTCGTCTGGCTGAACCGCGGCAAGACCTCGGTGACGCTGGACCTCGGCTCGGACCGGGGCAAGGCCGAGCTGGCGCGACTGATCGGCGGCGCCGATGTGCTGGTCCAGAACCTGAGGCGCGGCGCGCTGGCGCGGCTGGGCTTTCCGGCCGAGCGGCTGGCGCGGGACTTTCCCCGGCTCATCACCTGCTCGATTTCCGGCTATGGCAATGACGGGCCAATGGCCGACCGCAAGGCCTATGACCTGTTGATCCAGGCCGAGTCGGGGCTCTGCTCGATCACCGGCGGGCCTTCCGAACCGGCGCGGGTGGGCATATCGCTGGTCGATATCGCGACAGGTGCGACCGCCTATTCGGCCATCCTCGAAGCGCTGATCGGCCGCGGCGTCACCGGGAAAGGGGCTGCGATCTCGGTCTCGATGTTCGATGTCATGGCCGACTGGTTGACCGTGCCGCTGCTGAATCACGAAGGCGGAAAGAGCCCCCGGCGCATCGGCATGGCGCATCCCTCGATCGCCCCCTATGGCGTCTTCACCGCCCGCGACGGTGCGCCGATCCTGATCGCGGTGCAGAGCGACCGCGAATGGCGGGCCCTCGCCCAAGCATTTCTGGGGGATCCGGCGCTTGGCACCGACCCGCGCTTTGCCACCAATGTCGCCCGCGTCGCCAACCGCGCGGAGACCGATGCCGCGGTCGCCAGGGCTTTTGCCAGCCGCGACGGGGCTGACGCGATCGAGGCTCTTCTGGCTGCGGGTATCGCGCTGGCCTCGGTCAATGACATGGAAAAGCTGTCGCACCACCCGCATCTGCGCCGGGTGACCGTCGCCACGCCGAACGGCCCGGTGCAGATTCCTGCGCCCGCGCCCATCTTTTCGGGCGAGGACCGCAGCTATGGCCCCGTCCCGCCGCTTCAGCCCCTTGCCGAGGCATGATGACATGATCGCGCTCGACCTTGTCCATCTGCGCCAATGGATCGGCCGCGAGGAGACGCGGGCCGAGCGGCTGACCACCGCAATCGCCGCGCGGTTCAACGCCACCTTCGACCGCACAGAAACCGCGACGGAAGGCGAACCGGCCCCGGACCTGATCCACCTCTGCCTCGCCCCCGACATCGCGCCGACCTCGACGCTCGGCCCCGACGGCCACCCGGCCCGGGGCGGTTTCCTGCCGCCCGTGCCCCTGCCGCGCCGCATGTGGGCGGGCAGCCATTTCCGCTTTCACGAAGACATCCGGATCGGTCACATGGTCACCCGCCGCTCGGTGGTCCGCGATGTGACCGCCAAGCAAGGCCGCAGCGGCCCCCTGTGCCTCGTCACGGTCGAGCATCGCATCGACAGCGACGGTGCGCTTGCCGTTACCGAACGCCAGGACATCATCTATCGCGCAGCCGGTCCCGCTGCGCCCCCCTCTGCTGCGCCTCCCGCTGCCGAGGCCGCGCCAGAGGGCCGGTATCGCCGGGCGATCGACGCAAGCCCGACGCTGCTGTTCCGCTACTCGGCGCTGACCTTCAACGGCCACCGGATCCATTACGACGCCCCCTATGCCCGGGCGGAGGAGGGCTATCCGGGGCTGGTCGTGCACGGGCCGCTGCAGGCCACGCTCCTGCTGCAATTCGCCGAAGCGCTGCGCGGAAAGCGCCCCGCGCAGATCGGCTTTCGCGGCCTTTCCCCCCTCTTCGACACCGCCGGCTTCACCCTGAATGCGCAGGACGAGGGGGACGGATTGCGGCTCTGGACCGCGGCCGAGGGCGGGCCGGTGGCGATGGAGGCGCGGGCGGAATGGTGACCCCTGACCGTATCGCCCCCGACCGTATGGCGACTGTCCGCGCCCCGCTGTTCGTGCCCGCCGACCGGCCCGAACGCTTCGGCAAAGCGGCGGCCTCGGGGGCGGATGCGGTGATCCTCGATCTGGAGGATGCCGTGGCCCCCACCGCCAAGGCCGCCGCCCGCGCTATGCTGCGCCGTGATTTCACCACCCTGCCGGTGATCCTGCGCATCAATGCCGCCGGGACAGCCTGGCATGCAGACGACCTTGCGGCGGCGGCGGCGCTTCGCCCCTCGGCCGTCATGGTTCCCAAGGCCGAGGCACCCGACGATCTCAGGCGCATCGTGGCCGCGTTGGCCGACATACCCTTGGTCGCCCTTGTCGAAACCGCCCGCGGCCTTGCGCAATGCCGGGCGATTGCCGTTGTGCCGGGCGTCATCCGTCTTGCCTTCGGTTCGGTCGACTTCTGCGCCGATCTTCGCTGCGCGCATACCCCCGAGGTGCTGCTGCCTGCACGCTCCGAACTGGTGCTCGCCTCGCGTCTTGGCGATCTGCCGGGGCCGCTCGACGGGGTGACCACCTTGCTGGACGACGCGACCGAAACGGCGCGCGACGCGGGGCGCGCGCGTGATCTGGGGATGGGCGGCAAGCTGTGCATCCATCCCCGCCAGATCGAACACGTGCTGGCCGCCTTTGCCCCTACGGCCGAACAGATCGACTGGGCCAGACGCGTTCTGGCCAGCGGCGATGGCGCGGTCCAACTTGGCGGCACCATGGTGGACGAACCCGTCCGCCAGCGGGCGCGCGCCATCCTTGCCGAAGCTGCGGCCCCCGAAAACCGCCGCGCCGCCGGCTTTCATGGCGACAGCGCAGGGTGACACCCGACCGAGGAGCGCCAGACCGGCAGCCGGGAGGTTGCCGGACGGCGCCAACGGGCGGTCATCCTAGACGGCGGCCTGCGTCACCAGCTTTGAAATCAGATATGAGTTGATGGCTTCCGAGCCGCCCTCAGACCCGTAACCGGAGTCCTTGACCCCACCAAGCGGGAGTTCCGGCAATCCCAGAAGGGTGTGGTTGATTGCCAGCATGCCAACTTCAAGCTCGGTCTGAAACCTTTGCGAATTGCGGATCGACGAGGTGAACGCATAAGCTGCAAGGCCATAGGGAAGGCGGTTCGCTTCAGCGATCGCCTCGTCGATCGTATCGAAGGGCGACAGCATCGCGACCGGCCCGAAGGGTTCCTCGTTCTGGATGCGCGATGAAAGACTGACATCGGTGAGAACGGTCGGGGCTTGAAAGAACCCGGCCCGCGGTGCCGCATCGCCCTCGACCAGCACCTGCGCCCCCTCGCTCACTGCCTCCTGGATAAGGCCGGCGACGGCCTTGACCCGGCGCTCGCTGACCAGCGGGCCCATTGCCGTGGCCGGTTCGAGCCCCGATCCGGTCCGCACCTTTTTCACATGCTCGGCCAGCGCCGCGGCGAAGCGGTCGTAGATGCCCCGCTGGACCAGCACGCGCGTGGGCGAGATGCAGACCTGCCCCGCATTGCGGAGCTTGAAACCCGCAACGGCCGCGACCGCCGCCTCGACATTCGCGTCCTCGCAGACGATGACCGGATTGTGGCCGCCCAGTTCCATCGTGATGCGCTTCATGTGTTTGCCGGCCAGGGCCGCAAGCTGTTTGCCCACAGGCACCGAGCCGGTGAAGGACACCTTGCGGATCACCGGATGTGGAATGAGATAGTTCGCGATGTCAGCCGGTTCGCCGTAAACGATGTTGAGAACGCCCGGCGGAAGCCCGGCGTCCAGAAGCGCTTGTGCAAGTGCCGCAGGCGAAGCCGGCGTGTCTTCGGGCGGCTTGGCGACAACGGTGCAGCCGACGGCCAGCGCGGCACCAAGTTTGCGCACCAGTTGCGACATCGGGAAATTCCATGGCGTGAAGGCCACGACCGGACCCACCGGCTGCTTGAGCACCATCTGGGTCACGTTCGGCGAACGCGCCGGAATCACCTGCCCATAGGCGCGCTGGCCTTCGCCGGCGAACCAGTCGAGCAGATCGGCGGACGACATCACCTCGGCGCGCGCCTCGGCAAGGGGCTTGCCCATTTCCATCGTCATGCACGGCGCGAGGGTATCGGCGCGCTCGCGCAGCAGCACGGCCGCCTGACGCAGGATGCTGCCGCGCGCATAGGCGCCGGCATCCCGCCAGGCCGCGAAGGCGCTGCCCGCGGCCTGCACCGCCTCCTCCAGATCGGCAGGTTCGGCCATCGCATAATGGCCAATCACCTCTGCGGTTGCCGGATCATAAACGGCTGTTCGCTGCCCCAGCGCGCCATCGCGCCACCGTCCGTCGATCAGGAGTTGAGTATCAGGATAGGTCGTTTCCATGTTGGTCCCCCGGGCGCCCGCCTTCGTGGTGCCTTCAGTCAAGTCATTTACACACCGGCCAGAATTGCCCTGCCGACGATCTTGCCACCGGCGAGGCTGTTCAGCACGTCCTCAGCCTCGTCGAGCTTGTAACAGGTGGTGGGAATCGGCTTGATCGCGCCATTGCGGGCAAGCTGCATCAGTTCCGCGAACTCTCCGGGGGAGCCCGTATAGCTGCCGCGAATCGTGAGCGCGCGCACGGCGATCAGGGGAAGCGCCCAAGGGGCAGCCCCGCCGAACAGCCCGACGATGACATACGTTCCGCCCTTGCCCAGAGCGTCGAAGCCAAGCCCGGCCGTCGCCTCGGCGCCGACGAAGTCGATCGCCGCAAGGGGCGCCTCGCCGGCGGCGGCATGAATCTGCGCCACGGCATCCGCGGCGCGCGGATCGACCGCCGCACAGGCCCCCGCGGCAAGGGCGGACGCCCGCTTGACAGGGTCGATGTCGACGAAGACGGGCGCCTTGGCACCCAGCGCCTGCAACAGTTGCGCGCACATCAGCCCAAGGCCGCCAGCGCCGATCACCAGAAGCGCATGGTCCTTCAGTGTGCCCTCGACCTTCTTGAGCGCGGCGTAAGCCGTAAGCCCCGAACAGGCCAGCGGTGCGGCGTTTTCGGGTGGGATATCTCCGATCTCATGAAGATATTTCGGATGCGGCACCCGGATCTGCGTGGCATAACCGCCATCGACATGCATGCCGAGAAACTGCGGTTTCATGCACAATTGCTCCTGGCCCGAGGCACAGATCGCGCAGGTGCCACAGCCGATCCAGGGATAGACCACATATTTCTTTCCCCTGTCGAGCGTGCCGACATCCGGGCCAGCGGCGACCACTTCCCCGACCGTTTCATGCCCCATCACCAGCGGCAACGCGATCCCGCGCTTGGAGAATTCCAGCTTGCGGCCGTGGCCAAGATCATACCCCCCCTCGCGGATATGCAGGTCGGTGTGACAGACGCCGGCGGCGGTCACGGACAAGATGACCTCCGTTCCGCGAGGGGTCATGTCCGGCCTGTCGTCTGGACGCAGGGGTTGACCGAATTCATGAACACATTGGCAATGCATGATGTTTTCCTCCCTTACAGCTCATCAATGATGTAGCTTTTGGATTTGCAGTTGCTGGAATGGGGCGGAAAGCACCGCTCGTTTCCGGACGATCGACGCTTTCCGCCTTTCCCAGGAATATTTCGACCCACCGCTCCCGCACCGTTCAGAAGAACTTCGCGAGCCGGAGGGTCAGCGTTGCGTCGCGCTCGAACGTATTCTGCGCGTCCACATCGTGCCCGACTTCCATCAGGAACTGCGTTGTCGGGTCGAGCATCTGGGACCAGGCCACCCGAACGGTGGTGGATTCCACGTCCGCGCCCTTGATGCTTCCCACCGTTTCGGCACCCCCCCAACTTGTCGTGGCCCCAAGCGAAAGCGTCGTCCTGTCGCTCGCATTGTAGTTGATCCAGCCGAGCGCGGTATAGCTCGGATCCTTCTCGACATTCGCTCCACCAAGGCCATCCTCGTTGTCACCGTAGACCGTGACGTCGCCCACAAGATCCACCGACCATTTGGGGGCAATATTGAACACGAAGCCTGGCTGAATGGCGACGGACCATCGGTTGGAGCCCAACCCAAGCTCAGTGGTAGAATAGTCGCCGGTCGGCATGGTGAGATAGGTGGCGATGGCGAAATAGCGTCCGTTTTCGGGATCGTTCAGCGGCCAGATCGTACCGACAAGAGTCGTGTCCCCGAAGGAGAGGTCCTTGGTGCCAACGGCGGTTCCGCCGATGCTCATGTTGTCCAGCCCCCCGAAGGGTTGCAGCACGTTCACGTCGGCACGCATTCCCCCGAGGTCGAAATAGTAGACATAGCGAAGAAGGCCCACGTTCGTGTCGAGGCTCGACCCCGCCACTTCGTCGCCATTGCCGTCAACCAAAGTGTCTGAGGTGCTGCCAAGATAATATGCCAATCCAAGCTGCGTTCCCGCGGGTGCGGGCACGAAGTCACGCGGCTGCGCGTCCCACCCATACGCGGCGGTCCCCGTCATTAGACACTGGGCAGCAAGCCCGGCCGCTACGATTGCGGAATACCGAACATTCTTTCCTGGCTTCGACATCATCATTTCCTCCCTATTGATTTCCATTCTCTCAACGTGGCCCGTAGCGCCACAACTCTCCGAGGCGGAATGCGCTTTCCGACTGTCCCGATTGTTGACTGCCGACAGGCAAGCTGCCGGCAGTTCTCAGGTTCTCAGGATTGCGCCTTCGCGGTGGACCCGGAACGGTCAGTTGGCCGTGTAGCCACCATCGACCACCAGTTCCGCACCGTGCACGAACGAGGCCTCATCCGAGGCAAGGAACAGAACGGCGTTCGATACCTCGCCCGGCTGGCAGGGCCGGTCGAAGAGTGTCGCCCCCATGATCGCCTTGCGGGTCGCGGCATCGCCGTGCAGCAGATCCTTGGTCATTGGCGTGTCGATGACACCGGGATGGACCGAGTTCACCCGGATGCCGAACTGGATCAGATCGACCGCGCAGGATTTGGTCATCAGCCGCACCGCGCCCTTGGAGGTGATATAGGCCCCGGCCATGGCCGCCCCGACGATGCCATAGATCGACGAGATGTTGATGATCGAGGCCTTGCCCGATTCCTTCATCAGCGGCACCGCAGCGCGGATGCCCAGATAGACACCCTTCACGTTGATGTTCATCGTCCGGTCGAATTCCTCGGGCGAGGTTTCGTGCAGCGGCTTCAGAATCAGGATACCCGCGTTGTTCACCAGAATGTCCAGCCGCCCGGCCTTTTGCCGAACCGTCGCGATGGCGTTGTTCCAGTCGTCCTCGCTGGCCACGTCATGCTTGATGAAGTCTGCTTTGCCCCCGGCCGCCACGATGCCCTTGGCCACCGCTTCGCCTGCCGCTACGTCGCGGTCGGTGACAAAGACATGCGCACCCTCGCGCGCCAGAAGTTCGGAGTGGGTCTTGCCCATCCCCATCGCAGCGCCCGTCACGAGGGCGACTTTTCCAGATACACGTCCCATAGACTCTCTCCCTTAATTTTTCGGCTTTCGTCGAAGTAATCTGTGGCCGGGAGGGCACTATCTCCCCCCCGGCCAGCGCGTCAGGTTGAGGCCTTCTCGCGGTCGAAGATCATGGTCTCATAGCCACCATCCTTAACCGCGTCGATCGCAGCGCGGTAATTGCCGAGGCCCGCCAAGTAGAACATGACGGCATTCTTCTTGCCAGGAATGTTGGCACCGAAGATCCAGCTGTCAGCTTTCGGGAACAGGGTCATGTCGGCAATCGTGCGGCACAGGGCGACCCATTCGTCGCGGGCAGCCTCGGTCGGCTCGATGCTCTTCAGACCCTTGGCCTCCATCATCTTGATGGTGTCCGAAAACCATTCGACCTGCGTCTCGATGCTGGGCGGCAGGTTTGTGAAGGGGCCGTTCGGGCCAAGTATCATGAAGAGATTCGGGAAATCCGTCTCCATCATGCCCAGATAGCCCAAGGGGCCGTCCTTCCACTTGTCGCGCATGGTGACGCCGCCGCGGCCGCGCAGGTCCATCCTCGTGTAGTTGCCGTCCACCGCGTCAAAGCCGGTGGCGAAGATCACCACGTCCAGCTCATGCTCGGCGCCGCTTGCCAGACGGATGCCGGTCGGGGTGAACTCCGCGATCGGATCGGCTTTCACATCGGCCAGAGTGACGTTGGGGCGGTTGTAGACCCCGTAGTAGTCGTTCCCGCACAAGGGCCGCTTGGCGTAGAGGTCGGTCGGCGTCAGCTTCCTCGCGGTCTCGGGATCCTTCACGATCTGCCCGATCTTCTTCTTGATGAAGTCGGCCGCCGCGTCATTGGCGATCTGGCTGGTCGCGATGTCGCAGAAGGTGCCGAACATGAAGTAGAAGCCGCCGCCGCGCTGCCATGCCGCCTCGAACACGCGCTCGCGTTCCTCGGGCGTGGCTGTTTCCGCAGGGATGGTGCTTTCCTCGAAGCCGAACGCCACGGCCGACGATTTCACCTGTTTCCAGATGTCGTCATAGCTGGCCTTCTGCGCGGCGATCGTCGCCTCGTCCTGCGGCGTGTTGCCGATCGGCACGACATATTGCGGCGAACGCTGGAACACCGTCAGGTGTTTCGCGATGGGGGCGGTGGCGGTGATCACCTGAGTCCCGGTCGAGCCGGTGCCGATGATGCCCACGCGCTTGCCCTTCAGGTCGATCCCCTCCGGCCAGGCGCCGGTGTGCAGGATCTGTCCCTTGAAGCTGTCGATGCCCTTGAACTTGGGCAGGTTCGTCGCCGACAGCAGGCCAAGACCGGTGATGAGGTATTTCGCCGTGACGGTCTGTCCCTTGTCGGTGGTCACATGCCAGAGCCCGGTTTCCTCGTCGAAACGGGCTGCGGTGACGCGGGTGTTGAACTCGTAGCTGCGGCGCAGATCGTAGGTATCCGCAACCTCGTTCATGTAGGCGAGGATCTCGGGCTGGGTCAGGTAGCGGGTCTTCCAGCGGCCTTTCTGCAGCAATTCGCCGCTGAAGGAATAGCGGTAGACGAAGCTTTCCGTGTCCGACAAGGCGCCCGGATAGCGGTTCCAGAACCAGGTGCCGCCGACATCGCCGGCGCTGTCATAGGCCTTGACGTTCAGGCCCTGCTCATTGCGAAGTTTGTAAACGGAGTAGAGGCCGCCGAAGCCCGCGCCGACGACGACAGCATCGAAATCGGCCCCTTTGGTCTTGGTGGTTTCAAGAGTCTCGGTCATGTTTCTCTTCCCATATCATGGCTCCGAAGCCCCGTGCGATACGGGCCTGGCGCCGGATTGATTGTCTTGACGCGTCAGGCCGCCCAGCGCCGCAATGCGACATCGGGTGGCGCAATCACAGCGCGCGATACCAGGTGGCGATGCGGGCAATTTCCTGATCGGCCTCGGGCGCACGGCCCGCCAGCGACGGAAAGACGTGCTGCATGCCGGGAACCACCGAAAGCGTCGTCTTCACGCCCGCGGCCTTGGCCTTGGCGTGCAGCGCTTCCGAGTCGCTCTGCAGCGTCTCGGCGCTTCCGCAGGTGATGTAGAGCGGCGGGAAGCCGGTGAAGTCGTTTTCCAGCGGGTTGGCCAGCGGGTTCAGCGGGTCGGTCGCACCGCCCAGGAACATTCCCGACATCCCTTCCAGGATGGCACGGCTGACAAGAGCGTCCGTCCCGGCATTGGTTTCCAGCGTCTTGCCGCGCAGTGCCATGTCGAGCCAGGGCGAATAGGCGATGACGGCACCCGGCAGCGGCAGGCCAAGCTCGCGGAATTTGAGAACCGAGGCAACGGCAAGGTTGCCACCGGCACTGTCGCCCGCCGTCAGGATGTTCTTTGCATCAAAACCCTTGGCCAGCAGCGCCTTGTAGGCGGCCACGGCGTCTTCGATCTGGGCGGGGAAGGGGTGTTCCGGCGCACGGCGATAATGCAGGTTGCAGGCCGTCACGCCCAGAGCCTTGGCCAGATGCCCCACCATCTTGCGGTGGCTGTCGGCCGACCCCACGCAGAAACCGCCGCCATGGGTATAGAGAATCACGCGCTTGGTGTCGGCGCCCGCAGGCAGCGCCCAGATCGCCTCGACGCCGCCGACATGGTCGCTCTTGTAGGTGACGTTCTCGGGCTCCAGCGCGGGCTGGCCCCATTCATCGAACATGCTGCGCAGATTCAGGATCGAGAGATTCGGATTCGCGACCATCTGGTCGGTCCAACTCTGATAGAGCGCACGCAGTGTATCGGCTTCCTTGCTGATCGGCATATTTCTCCTCCCAGAGACAGGTTTGTCTTGCAGGTCCGCGTCATCTCGACCGAGATCCCAATCGGCACAGGCCGGTCGCGGATCGCCCTCCAATTCTTTGAGCCTAGAACCGCTGCAGTGGCCTGTATTGGATAATCTTGCTCGGTTCATTGTGTATTCTTGCTGCCCGGTCGAGGCGCGCGTCCGCGCGGCATGGGCTGGAACGCCGCCAGGCCGGGCCTTCCTGCAAGAAGCAATTCGTTCCTCGCGGACACGAAGCGTGCCGAAAGTGCCCATAAGAGCGGAAGAGACGCATGACTCGGCGTGACCTCGATCAAGCGGTTACTGCGTTCCGCGCCGGTGCGGTCGCGCACCCGGTGTTACGTTCGCATCACATGAGCGGAGAGGTGTTTATTCCGACAAGCGGATTATTGTTCAGCAGTCGGCGGTGAGGTGATATATTCCGCAGAGCGGAAAAGTATTCCGCGATATTGACAGAGACTTTAGCGCCTGCTACCCTAGATTCATATAGGGGCGGTCTGCCGAGGAGGGGCGAACGTGCGACCACGCAAGGAGCACGCAGAAAGCGATGGGCAGGACCGCGATTTCGTGGTCGCTCTTGCGCGGGGTCTCGAAATTCTTCGTGCCTTTCGGCGCGAGGGTGAGGCACTTGGCAACGGCGACTTCGCCATGCGCACCGGGTTGAGCAAGTCGACTGTCTCGCGCCTGACCTATACCCTCCACAAGCTCGACTATCTGAGCTGGAATCCCGACACTGCGCGCTATCAACTTGCGCCGCCGGTGCTTTCGCTGGGGTTTTCGTGCCTTGCTGGCATACCACTGCGCCAGATCGCAAAGCCCTATATGCAGGAACTTGCCGACCACACCGGGATGCCTGTCGCTCTGGCAAGCCCGGATCGCCTGACCATGGTTTATCTGGAGCGTTGCCGAGGAGAGAATGCGGTGACACTTGCCATCGAGGTCGGTGCCCATATCAAGATGGCAACCACCGCTGCAGGGCGCGCCTATCTTGCTGTCATCCCTCCCGAACAGCGTGCCGCGTTGTTCGAACAGTTTGTGCAGCACGAAGGGGCCGCCTGGCCGGAAGTCAGGCGCGGGATCGAGGCTGCGATCGAATGCTATCAGGAGCGTGGCTATTGCATGTCGCTCACTGAATGGAAGCCGGATGTCAATTCCGTCGCCGTGGCGCTTGCGCCGCGGGATGGCTCGCCGGTCATGGCCTTCAACTGTGGCGGGCCGTCCCAGACCCTGACGCGCGACTGGATTGAAAGCGATATCGCGCCCCGTCTTACCGAACTCGTCCGCCGCGTGTCGGCGGTGGCCCACTGAATTCAGGACTTCGAACATCATGTCACTAGACCCCGAAACGCTTGCACAATTTCTGGACACACTGGACCGCTTCGTGAAGGAGCGCCTGATCCCGAACGAGGAGCGGGTGGCGGAAGAGGATGCCATTCCACCCGCGCTGATCGCCGAAATCCGAGATATGGGACTTTTCGGCATGTCGATCCCCGAGGAGTTCGGCGGTCTGGGCCTGACGATGGCTGAAGAGGTTGCAGCAGCCTTCGTGCTGGGGCAGACGTCGCCTGTATTCCGCTCGCTCGTCGGCACAAACAACGGCATCGGCTCGCAGGGGATCATCATCGACGGCACGCCGGAGCAGAAGGCGACCTACCTGCCGAAGCTTGCAAGCGGTGAGATGATCGCCTCGTTCGCGCTGACGGAACCTGACGCAGGCTCTGACGCAGGCTCGGTGCGCACCTCGGCTCGCCGCGATGGGGACCATTTCGTCCTCAATGGCACGAAGCGTTTCATCACCAATGCTCCGCACGCCCATGTCTTCACGGTTTTCGCACGCACTGATCCAGCAACGACAAATGCCTCGGGAGTGTCCGCCTTTCTGGTCGAGGCCGGGACGCCGGGGCTGTCGGTCGGGCCGCATGACAGGAAAATGGGACAGAAGGGCTCGCACACCAGCGATGTCATCCTGCAAGACGTCCGCGTTCCTGCTGACAACATCATCGGCGGATCCGGCCGCGAGAACCAGGGTTTCAAGACCGCGATGAAGGTGTTGGATCGTGGTCGGCTGCACATCTCGGCGGTCTGTGTCGGGGCGGCGGAACGGCTGATCCGCGACAGCCTTGCCTATGCAATGGAGCGCAAGCAATTCGGGGAACCCATCGCCGGAAAGCAACTTGTGCAGGCGATGCTGGCCGACAGCCGCGCCGAGGCTTTTGCGGCACGCTGCATGATCGAGGAAACCGCGCGCCGCAAGGATGCCGGTGTCAATGTCTCCACTGATGCCGCCTGCTGCAAGATGTATGCCAGCGAGATGGTCGGTCGTGTCGCGGATCGCGCAGTGCAGATTCACGGCGGGGCGGGCTACATGGCCGACTATGCCGTCGAACGCTTCTACCGCGATGTCCGGTTGTTCCGGATTTACGAGGGAACCACCCAGATCCAGCAGATGGTCATCGCGCGGAACATGATCCGCGATGCCGCAGCCTGAATATTACGGAGCCTTGCAGTGAACTTCAACTTCCTTTGCCCCTCCAGGATCGTATGGCAGGCCGGAGCGCCCGACAAAGAGTACCTGCGCAGGTTGATCTGTTGTGAACTGACAATGCGCAAATACTACATGTAGCGCAAGACGTCAGTTATTTCATAGGCGTGAGAGCAATGCGTGCTTCATGTTCCGCAGCCGCCCACCCTGCGGGTCTCTTGGTCATTTCGACTGTCTGCACGTTTGGCGCGGGCATTCCTGTTAGCGCTGCGGCGCGGGCGGGCTAAGTGCGCAGTTTTCAAATGCTCAAGTGCTAGGCTCGCTCCGAGCGGTGCTCCACTGCGGCGACCACGCTCCCAACCACATTCCCTCTGAAAGTCGGCTAATGGGATGTGTCGGCTGCTTCCCCACCGTTGGGTTATCCTTAACCGGGATCAACCGCGCAACAAGGAGAAGCAGCTATGTGTGCAAAGAAAACAGGAAGCATCGAAGACCTCGCCGTCATCGGGATCGACATCGGGAAGGATACGTTTCACCTGGTCGGGTTCGACCGGTCCGGCCAGTTGGTCATGCGCAAGCAGATCAAGCGCTTGGCCCTGAATGCCACTTTTGAGCAACTCCCACGCTGCATCGTGGGAATGGAGGCTTGCCTCAGCGCCCATTTTGTAAGCCGAACGCTGCGGGGCATGGGGTTCGAGCCGCGAATCATACCGGCGATTTACGTGAAGCCGTTCAACAAGGGCCAGAAGAACGATTACAACGACGCCGAGGCGATCGCAGAAGCTGCGTTGCGACCCAACCTTCGGACCGTTTCGGAGAAAGACCAGGATCAGCTCGACCTTCAAGCCCTGCACCGGGTCCGGGCACGGCTGGTTTCTCGGCGCACGGCCACCATCAACCAGATCCGGGCCTTCCTGATCGAACAGGGCATCACCGTCAGGTCGGGGCTGCGAGCGCTGAAGAATTCCTTCGAGACGATCCTCGAACAGCGACGGGATGAGATATCGCCCTGGATGAGCGGCATTCTGATCGGGTTCTATGGCGACTGGCTCTGGCTGGACAAACGGATCGCGGATGTCTCTGGCGAGATCGAAGAGATCAGCCGCACCGAAGAGAACTGCGCCAACATCATGACAATACCCGGCATCGGGCCGATGATTTCGACGGCGATGGTCGCGGCCGTCGGCAAAGGCGAAGCATTCGACCGGGGGCGCGATTTCGCGGCATGGGTTGGCCTGGTGCCGCGACAGTTCAGCACCGGCGGTCGCACCATTCTCGGCAGGATCACCAAACGCGGCAGCCGCTATCTGAGGATGTTGTTCGTGCAGGCGGCAAAAGTGATCATGATGCGCCCACACCGATGGTCGGACTTCAGTTTCGGCCCGTGGCTGACCGCTGCGGTCGCCCGTATGCCGCGAAACAAAGCGGCCGTCGCGCTTGCCAACAAACTCGCTCGAACCGCCTGGAGCCTTCTGCGACACGGCACCCGGTTCGACGCGCCAAAAGACGCGGCCATGGAAGCGATCTGACGCCTTCCACGGTCACCAAGGAGTTCGCGATAGAGAGGACAGCATGGAACGGAGAAGATACGCCCCCAGAGTCTGACGGCCCAAATGGTCATCATCGACCTATCCGCTAATGAGACCAAGGCGCGTGCGTAACCCCATCAAGGCCACGGCCCGCGAGCCGATCAACAGGCCGGATACATATGAGCGATTTCCGAAATCGTGCCAAACTCTCGATTGCGAACAGCAGCCGACACATACATTTGGGCCGTCACCGCCGCCCTAACCTCCCCAACCGTGCCAGTTGCGCCAGCATTTTTGATCCTGAGTCTGCGGACCCTGTGACGCCTGCAGAACCCGTCTGCCCCATGCCTTGCCGCACGGGCATCTGCTGCACCCCGAAGAACTGCCGCGCCCTGAGGGCTGCGTATTCCGCGCCACTGGCCCCGCCGATGAGGTAGCGATTGTAGGCCTGCTGGCTTCCCATGGCGGCGCGGGCGAAACTGTATCCGCCACCGAGGCCTCCGGAGAGGGCAGGCATCATGATGTTGCCGGAGATCGCGCGGACAATGAAGGGTGTTGCGATGATGAAGCCCTTGGCCATGAGGACCATCATGAAGAAGGGGAGAAGGGCACCAATGTTGGAAGCCCCTTCCGGATCACCCAACTCGCCGATGAGAGCCGAGGCCACCCCGGTGATGGTCGCGAAGACCCCTGCGATCACGATAGGGTAGATCGCGAAGGAGATAAGCGCGGATAACCAGCGCGCGAAGTAATCCTTGGTCACCTCGAACAGCGTCAGGAAGATCATCACTGGCGCGATCCCGATCAGAAGCGCGATCATCAGTCGGGAGGCCACGAGGATGAAGGCGGCCAGTCCGCCGAGGATTGAGAGCAGAAGAACACCGACGATGTCGAGCATGGCGCCGGCCATCCAGTTCAGTTCGGACCCGGCAGCGTTCAAATAGTTGCCCAGCTCCGCGATCAGCCGGTCGAATTCCTCCGCGAAGGTGCCTGAAGGGCCCGGGCTGCCGCCGCCGACGGAAGCTACAAGCGCGCCCGCGATACTGTCGATCCCATAGAGAATGGCAGACGAGAACGCGTTGAACTGCATCCAATTGGTCGCGAATATCCCGATGAGCCCGATCTTGACCGCGAGCCAGAAAGCCGTGTGCCCATCCATGGCCCGATATTGATAGATCATGTTGATGCCGACGAGGATCACCACCAGCGTTGTCCCCAAAACCAGGAGCGTGCCGACCGTTGCCGCAACCGCACCAAACTGGGTCTCAGCGGCGGTGTCGAGATAGGCCTGGGAGGTTTCAACGAAGTAGGTGACGACACTCATCGCGGGGCTGCCTTACCAATTGCCTGCGGCGTCGCAGATTGCCTGGGCGGCAGGGCGGGCGGCATTGGCGCGGCGGTTGTAGGCGTCCGAGGATTGCAGCATTTCCCACCGTTCGTCGCTCGCGTAGCTCTCCCGAAACACGGCCTCGGCCGCGTCCCAGGACGGGAACCGGGTCGCGCAGTCGCAGTTGCCGGTCTCGACGACCCGCTCGAGGTTCTGTGCCCTGTAGATGTCCTGGACCAGGACGCGATGGTATACTTGGCGGAGCGGGATCTCCTGCATCCAGAGCGGCTCGGCGGGCCGGTCCGGACAAACGTCAAAGCTGCGCTCGAGGGTCGGCACAAGGTTGCGCTCGGCGAGGGCGGGGGTGGTCGTCAGGCCCAGGGCCACGGCCAGCGCACTCAGCGGAAAGCGGCGTCGCGCCCGCATCATGCTGCGGCTCCGAGGGGCGCGGTTTCGCGCTTCAGGAAGACCGTGTGCCCGACATTGGCGAATTCCGAAGTGCTGATCGACACCACCTCCCACCCGTCTGCGCCCTTCTCGTTCAGGCTGGCCTGCATGTCGGAGAGGCTGGTCTTACGGGTCATGGGGAAGGACAGGATATTGTATTCAAACGTCTTCATGGGGAAATTCCAATCTCAGTTGCGCCGGGGAGGTAGAATTCGGTGATGCCGCGTTTGCCGTCATGGCGACCGGCCTGGATGATCACATCGATGGAGTTCTCGATGTACTGGATCATGTCGGCATAGGTCATCGGGATCTCGGTCTTGAGTGCTGCGATCGCGAGGCGCTGCACGGCGAGTTGCGGGGTTTCTGCGTGCAGCGTGGTCATGGAGCCGCCATGGCCGGTGTTGATGGCCTCGAGGAAGGTCATGGCCTCCTTGCCGCGCACCTCGCCCAGGATGATCCGGTCGGGGCGCATGCGCAGCGTGGCGGTGAGAAGCACATCGGCGGTCTGGAATTCCGCGTCGCGATTGGCGATGAGGGTAACGGCATTTGGCTGGGTCGGCAGAAGCTCGGCCGCTTCTTCGATGGTCACGATGCGTTCCTCGGCCGGTACGTGAGAGAGGATCTTGCGCGCGGCGACGGTCTTGCCGGTGGAGGTGCCACCCGAGACGATCATGTTGAGTTTGTTCTCGACGCAGAAGGCCAGCGCATCATCGATCAAACCCGCGGCCACCACTGCGCGCAAGGCGCGCTTTTTTTCGACGCGCAGGTCTTCGAGCTTGCGCTCTTTTCCGTAGAGGAAATCGAGCGCAATGCCCTCGAGTGGCAGGCTTGAGAAGAACCGCAGGCTGATCGACATGGCCGAGAGCACGGCGGGCGGGGTGATGACCTGTGCGCGGATCGGGCGCCCCTTGTAGGTGATCGAAACCGAGACGATGGGGCGGTCCTTGCTCATCGTGGTATTGGCCGATGAGGCGATCTGGTTGCCGAGGTCCCTGACCTGAACGCCGGTCAGCCTCTGGTCCAGCGCGCGCATGAAGTGATCGCCCTGGAATTCGCCCCAACAGGTCCCGTCGGGATTGATGCAGATCTCGATGACGTCGTCGCGGGCGGCGGCGTTAATCCGGTCGAGCGAGGTTTCGAGATAGCTCAGCGACATGGGCTCAGAATATCTCCAGATCGCGGTCGACCATGACCGTGACGCGTGCGCCTTGGTCGACATAGATGACGGGGCCGATGGAGAGATAATCGCCTATGACGCTGTCCGTCGCATCTGCCAGATCATCGCCCACGTCTTCGAGAACGTCGGCGGCAGTCTCATCCTGGACCTCGGATGCGGCGGCACTTGGTGCGGCGGAAATCAGCGAAATCAGGGCGGCCGACCCGAAACGCTCGGCAAAGCGCGTGTCCACGAACCCCGTGACACCGGAACGGCCCAGTTCATCACCTCCGAAGGAGCTGATCTGGACGGTCTGGTTGTCGGGCAGGATGATCCGGTCCCAGGCGATCGTGACGCGGCGCTGCGCGATATCGACGCCAGCGCGGTAGCGCCCGACGAGACGGGATCCGCGGGGGATCAAGAGGCGCACGCCATCGACGCTGTAGACATCCTCGGACACCACGGCACGGGTCTGGCCGGGCAGGGAGCTGTCAAGGGCAGTTTCCATGACGGCTTGGATCATGGTGCCCTGTAGAATCGTGTTGGAGGGATTGGCGATCACCTCGGCCTGCGTCACCGTCGAGGGCAGCGCCCCGTTCAGCACGAAATCCGTCACCTCGCCAAAAGTGCGTTCGGTCAGAGCCGTTTCATTCGCTCCGGAGGCACCGCCAAAAGCGATGGTGGGCGAGGTGATGCGCCGCTCCTGGAAGGCGCGTTCCTCCGCGGCGCGGCGCTCCAGCTCGGCCATGCGCCGGGCTTCTTCCTCGCGGCGCAGTCGCTCTTGCTCGCGTGCGCGCAGCTCATCTTCCGTGGGGCCCACTGGCGCGGGTTGCGGTCGGCTGGCCTCGAGTTGGGCCAGTTCCAGATCCATGCGGAGTTGCTCAAGGCTGCGATCCCGCGCCGTCAGTTCGTCCTGAAATCGTTGCTGTGCGGCTTCCGAGGCGGCTTGTAGCGCCGCGATCTGAGCGGTCAGCGCGTCGATCGCCTCTGCGGCGGCGGTGTCTTCCTCGACGACCGGTTCGGGGGCGTTGCGCAATTCCTCGATCTGGGTCTGCAAGGCGGTGATCTGCGCCAGAAGCTCCGCGTTGGGCTCGACTGGATCCGGTCCGACGAACACGACCTCTGGCTCGGGCGGGGGCAAGGTCTCGATGGCACCAAAGCCGTCCCCCTCGTTTTGAAACACGTCCGGGGTGGCCGTCGGCAGGGCTTCCTCTTCCTCGGGCTGGGAGAGAAGATAGAGCAGGGCACCACCCGCGCCGATGACGAGGACCACGACCAGCGCGAGAAGGGGCGACCGGCGCTGCGCCGCTATGGGGGCGCGGGCACTGCCTTTCTCAAGGGCGGCGAGGCGTTTTTCCAGCTCGGTGTTCTCGGTATCGCTCATGAGGCGGCCTCCCCGGGCGGGATTGCCTCGATGCAGACCACCTCTTCGCCAAGTCGCAGGACCCATTGGCGGTTCACGCCGCTGACGCGGATCACGCCGTCTTCAGGAGTTTGCGTGTTGACCGTGCGCTCGCGGCCGCCCGCGTAGCGGAAGATCGCGGGCACAGGCGCGTTTCTTGGAAACGCGAAATACGTGAACG
>NZ_JBPWNX010000018.1:0-49457 GCF_054954595.1 Actibacterium sp. D185-2 | reverse complement strand
AGCCATGTCTGGCCTCCTTGTGGTGATGCCCTATCCGGTCTGGTGCCGAAAATTGGGGCGGGGTTTCTGGCGAGGACCGCTGCAAGCGGCCCTCTCCTGAAAGCCTGCCTCCCGGCGAGGGCAGGAGGGGGGCCCGCGCAAGCTCCATGACAAGGAAGGGGGGGAGGGGGATCACCCGGCCACGCAGCTCGGCCCCCGGCCGAGACCGTGGTTGGGGACACCCCCCCTGACGCCGCTCATGGGGCTTGCGTGGGGGAACCGGCGGTTCCCGATACGGACAGGACGCGCTCGCGCGGCCTGGCCCAAGGATGCAGGGGGCGTTCGGCTTGTCCGAATCCCCCCTGCCGTGTGATCGCCGCGCTCGCGCGGGGATCTCCGAACCCCTTCCCGCCAGAGACCGGCACTCATGGGTAAGGTCACGCAACGTTGTTCGTAGGGGCGAAGGGGAGGGGGATCACCCGGCCTGCACGAAGCCGGAGGCGCAGGAAGGCCGGGGAAACCCCTTCGCCCCGTCAATCGGACAGCCTTGGGCGGGGCAACCGGCGATTCCCCTGCCGCTCATGGAGGCGTTCGGCTAGTCCGACCCCCCATGAGCCGACGATAGATCAAGCCGCAAGCTGAAGGCGCAGTGTCGTCGTTTCACCGGCGCGAAGCGGGAAATGGGCGACGGCGAAACCGCAGTCGGCAAGAAAAGAGATAATCCCGGTCGCAGTCTTGAACTCTCTCACCTTGAACCCGCCCCGCGCGGCATCCATCCGGGCCGTCACCAGCATCTGAACATCGCCGGATGGATCGACACTCTTCATGACCCAAAGGCCGTGCCAGCTCGGCCCCTTGCGGAATGGCTTTTCACGGCATTCTATTTCGAGCTGTCCGCCATGTTCCAGGCTTTGCCGCAAGCCCTGCTCGCTGATTACATTCGGGGTAAGCTGGATCTTGTTGGCCACGGAAATTCCTCGTCTGCTACGCAGCAATATTATAGCATTGCAGACAGAAAGTGCATCACCGAATGGCGGATTCCTGCCACAGGGATGCACTGGCGATAAAGGGCGTAGGGGGCTGTCTGCCCCCGCGCCTCACGGCGCTCCCCCGAGGATATTTTCAGGAAGATGAAAGATCGAAGATCATGCGAAGGTCTGGTCGTCACCGATTCCGTAGGGGTTCGCGGGGCCATAGCGAACACCATCCTGCTCGAAAAAGCCCATTCTCCCAAGTAGCCAGGCGCGATGAAGGGTGCTACCGGCGAACATGCGTCGGATCGAACGGGGGATATGCCGGCCCGTGTAGCCTGCCAGATAGGCGCGAAGATAGATGCTCTGCATCATGTCGAAAACTCCTTTGTAGCCAGAATACTAGGTGGAAGGGCGGGCCGGAAGGCCCGCCCGACGATCAGGCGCGGGGCTTGTAATAGACACAGTATCCGGTGGGGATGTTCGTGCCAGAGCTGGCGAAGCTGCCTACGCGCAGATCGCGCCAGTCGCCAATGGTGGTGCCGTGGTCGTAGTAGGCGGATGCGGGCAGGATGCAGACCAGACAGCCGCCGGGCTTCAGGAATTTCACCGCGTGATCGAGGTGTTTCTTGTAGTGCCGCCCATAAAAAGGGGGGTTCATGACCACCTTATCAAACCGCGGATCGGGCGCGACCTGAAGGAAATTCGCGGTCATGACGTGATGGCCCTTCGCGCGGGCCAGGTCGGCACGGGCGGCGTCGTATTCAACGCCTGTGACGGACACGGCCCCGCTCATCCGGTTTTCGCGCAGATCGGCGTTGCGCCGGGCCAGCTCGTCCATCAGTGCGCCGTCGCCACAAGACGGTTCTAGGATTTCCTCGCCGCCGCTAAGGTGCAGGGCGTCGATCACGGTTTCTGCCACGGGCCGGGGGCTGGCATAGAATTGCAGATCGCGGGCAACTTCTGTGCTTGGCCGCTTCGCTTCGGCCTCGTTTGGCGCGTCGGGCAACACTTCGCCATAGAACTCGGCCAGGGCGCGGTTGATGTCTTTTCGGCCCTCGGGGTCGAAAATCAGGTGGCCGTTGCCATTCTTGAAAACGCGGATGATGCCACCGCAGAAATCAGCCTCGCCGTGGCGCTGCGCCTCGTCCATCGTGTCTTCAAACTCGCGGTAGGTATAGCGCGGCTGGCTTCGATAGACGCGCAGGGCGTTAAGGGTATCTTTCACCCGCTCCCGGCCCCAACTGTTCCAGCCGGTGACATAGGAAACGATGATCCGTTTCGGCAGGCCCTCAACGCCGATTTTCACTTTGGAATGGCTCTTATAGGCCGGGTCCAGATCGGTGAAGCATTCGGCCAGCCCCTTGAGGACGTGAAAGCGTTGATCGAGCAAATAGCTCCCGAACACCTCAGCGATATTTTCCAAGGTGAAGGGCAGGGGTTTGGTCAGCTTCAAGTCGAGCTGCTGCCGGTCCTTGGCGCTGGCGATGTTCTCGATATTCAAGCCTTCGTAGACGTGTTTCCATGCGGATCGCAGCAGGGTCAGGCGCACGTCGCGCTCGTATAGGCTCGGATCGGTCGCAAAGACGCGCCCGCCGTAGGTGCCGCCGATGCAAGCGGCGGCATTGATCGCGGTTTCGGCCCTCTTGAAAGCCTCGATGGCGCCGGGGATGCTTTCGGCCTTTGCATCATACTCCGCGACGATCTCGGACAGGCTGCGCCGGATTGCCGGTGCGCCGTGGTCCTTCTGGTCGGTTTCGCCAATCTTCGGAAATTCGCTGTGAAATGTCATGCTCTCGTCCTTCATCCTTGGCCCAGGAACCGCTCGCCAGCGTTCGGGCCATATTCGATCACTTCCCAAACCTCGTGCCCGGTGCGGCTGGCGTAGCGCCATGCCGTTGCCTCGTCCTTGTGGACGCGGGGCAGGTCGTCGGGGTGTTCGCGGGTCTCAAAGGTGCGCCAGCTCATGCCTCGGTTCCCCGAGGCATGAGCTGCGAAAAGGTCGTCGTTGTCCCAAGCCGGGTGCGACTTGGCGGCGGGCAGGGGATCGACACCCTTGGTCTCGATCACAAGGCGGGCCGTGCGCTCACAGGGACAGCCATAATCGTTGCGGTAGTGCTCGCGGATTCGGACTTCGTAGCGGTTCGTCGTCTCCGGGATCGGCGCGACGGTGTATCGCTTGGGCGAAGATTTCCGGCCCAGCCAATCCGCGCCCCATGTGGCGGGATGCTTGTCGCGCTGATACTCGATGCAAGCCAGAATATTGCGCTTGTCGGAGGCGGTCAGGTGCCGCCCCTCGATGAGTGAAATCTGCGGTTTCATTGGGCCTTCTCCTGAAGGTAGGTGCGATACCCCTTCTGATCCGTGCTGCCGAAACAGATCACATGCTGATCGGCCAGATGGCGCAGGTCGCAAAGCGCATACTCCATCAGATCGGCTACCTGGCCGGAGGCGTCAGAATAGAGCGCGGTCAGTGCATCAAGGATGCGCGCTGCCTGAATGTCGGGGGTGTTGTTGGGGGCACTCATGCCCCCATCTCCGTCCAGTCAGTCGCCCAAGTATCCATCGTTGCGACGGTTTTGCCTTCGGGATCGAGCAAGCGTAGATCGGGCTTGTGCGTGGCGGCTGCGTGATGATCGCGGCCCATCTTGCGCAGCAGGTCGGGATTGGCGGAATAGACCACTTCCGCGCCGGGCAGACCGTCATATTCGGACCATAGAGAAAAAAGACGTGCGGACATAAATCGTCCTCCTTGTGGTGATGCCCTATCCGGTCTGGTGCCGAAAATTGGGGCGGGGTTTCTGGCGAGGACCGCTGCAAGCGGCCCTCTCCTGAAAGCCTGTCTCCCGGCGAGGGCAGGAGGGGGGCCCGCGCAAGCTCCATGACAAGGAAGGGGGGGGAGGGGGATCACCCGGCCACGCAGCTCGGTCCCCGGCCGAGACCGTGGTTGGGGACACCCCCCCTGACGCCGCTCATGGGGCTTGCGTGGGGGAACCGGCGGTTCCCGATACGGACAGGACGCGCTCGCGCGGCCTGGCCCAAGGATGCAGGGGGCGTTCGGCTTGTCCGAATCCCCCCTGCCGTGTGATCGCCGCGCTCGCGCGGGGATCTCCGAACCCCCTCCCGCCAGAGCTTTCCAGACCGCCCCGGCCAGGGGGACGGGGCAGGGGCCTTGCAGGCGACCTGTGGTAAGGTCTGGCGCTGCGAAAGCGACCGTTACCCGGATGGGCCGAGACTGGCCCCCTGACAGGACCATGCGCCGCGCTGCCCGGTGGCTCGGGACGAGACGGCGGGCGGCGCACCTTGGCGCAGGGACGGGCAGGGGGAAAGGCTCGGGGCGCAGGCCGCTTGTCGGCCGAAGCCTAGGGCGCGGTCCTGGGCGGGCGTGTCCTCGAGCAACCGCACGAGGTCACGAACGACCGGGATTCGCCACGAAATTCAACAATCGAAGATACTAGCACTTGCGGGATATACTTTTCGGCTATATTGTATATCCTGAAAGGATATGCACATGCCCCTCTACATCAAAGACCCTGACGTAGATAAGCTCGTTGACCGCTACCTTGCTGCCTCTGGCGCAAGGAACAAAACCGAAGCGGTTCGCACGGCCTTGCTCAATAGTATAGCGGCGTTGGAGAAGCAGGAAACCCTCGCGGAACGTGTAGCGAAGGTTCAGCGAAAGGCAGCCGAGGCAGGTCTGAAACCGCGCGAATCCGACGACAAGCCGTTCATGGATGAGCTGTGGGGTGATGACTGATGTTCATCGACGCCAGCGCGCTTTGCGCCGTGCTGCTGAATGAGCCGGAAGCCCCGGCGATGCTCAAAGCAATGGAACAGGCCCGAGGCAAGCTGATGATTTCGCCGGTTGTGCGGGTAGAAACGACGCTCGGGATCGCACGGGATCTGAAGGAAAAGGATGGCGTAACGCATATCAGCGAGGCGCACTTCGACAAGGCGAGCGAGCTTGTCGCAGACCTGCTCCAATCACTCGGCGTTCGTGAAATGCACCTCACCGAAAGCATGGGCTCGGCGGCGATCGCGGCGTTGAGGAAATACGGCAAGGTGGCCGGTCATCCGGCGAAACTCAACATGGGTGACGCCCTCGCCTACGCCGCCGCTAAGGCGTTTCATGCCCCCTTGCTCTACAAGGGCGATGATTTTGCGAAGACCGATCTCGCATGAGGTCGGAAGAAAGGAGCTTTCGATGAAACTGATAGCGGCAAACGTGATGCGCAGCCTGCCAGCGGCGGCATACCTGGTTGGCGCAGCAGCAGCCCATGCGCAGGAAGGCTCGGCTGACGATTGCGAGCTTGTGAGCGCGGCCATGTCGCAGATGGTGCAGGCGAACATCGCCAACATCGAAGTGACCGGCAACATGCTGCAAAATCAGGCCGCCATGCTGGCGCATCTGGCGACGAGCGGCGATGACGACGCCTTGGCGGCGGCGGCGGCCGTGACCGAGAACCTGGGCCAGCTTCAGGTGCCCAACGGCCCGGCCATTACGGATGGAATGGCCGCGCTGCGGCGCATGTGCCCGGAGCGGTGAGGGGGCTGTCTGCCCCCGCGCCTGGCGGCGCTGCCCCGAGGATTTTTTGGGGAAAATGAAAGGGGCGGAGGAAAGGCTGGACAGCTCCGCTCTGTTTTCTCTGCCAGTGTTCTGTGATATTTCATGCTCATGCTGAACCCGTTCCGATCCCTTCTTGAACTCAGAGGCCGGTTCATCGCGAGTCGGAAAAAGCGCGAAAGCTGGGAAGAGCGCGTGGTCGATCCGATCTTGGCGAGCGGCCACGACCAACTCTTGACGGAGGTATATCGGCATCGCTCCCGAGCCGCATTGCTCTCGCTCCTGATCGGCATCTTCCCCCTTGTCGCTTTGGTTGCTTACGTCGTTTGGGATCTCAGCTTGTTCACAGATCGAACGTTTTACACGATAGCAGCTTTATGTGCTTTCGGCACATTCTGGACAGTCCGAGAGACCGTATATCATGCACGCCAGCACACAGCTAAATTAGAACTGTGGCTCGAAGGAAACCAAACATTCTTGTAGGGGGCTGTCTGCCCCCGCGCCTCGCGGCGCTCCCCCGAGGATATTTCAGGGAAGATGAAATGCAGAAAGGCCAAGCCCCGGAGGGCCTGGCCGTTGCAGCCGCCCTACTCGGGGCGGCGCTTGAGGGTGATCCCGACCTTCAGGAAGCCGAGGTTGATCGAGATCGTAAGGCTGAGGTCGATTGCGCGCAGCAGCTTGCGGATGGCTCGGAGCCGGCGAGCGGCGATGCGACGAAGTTTGATGGAACGCTTGCGAATGAATTTCATGGTCTGTCTCCTGATTGAAAAAACGAGGCTCGGCGACACGGCGGGAAAGGCGGGCCGTCAACACGCGCGCAGCGCCCCGAAGGGCTTGGTGTTGACGGCTCGCCGCGCCGTGTAGAGTGGCCGCTGTTTTTCAAGGAGGCAGACCCTGCACCTTCGCAGGGGTCCAGTGTCGCATTGCCGCTTGTCGGCGGTTCGGAGCTGAAGGCTGTGAAGCGCGATCGGCCGCCCTCTCGATGGGGGCGGCCGATTGGTCGGGGCGCAGCGCCGCGCCCGAAGGGCAGGCGGGCCGTGAGGCCCGCCCGGGCGGTCAGCCCGCCTGTTGCCGCTCCATCTGCTTGCGGATCATGTGGGCCAGGTTGGCGAAGTTGTCGCAGGCCAGTTTCACGCCGTGGCGGGTTTCGCCGCTATTGGTCTCGTAGCTCTCGGAGCGGATGGTGCCGGTCGCGCGAACCAGGTCGCCTTTGACGGTGTTTTCCTTGACCCATTTGATGACGTTCTCGTTGAAGATGCTCACGTCGTTCCAGAAGGGTTTCGACTGAAAGTCGCCGTGATTGTCCTTGCGGCCATACTCGGCGGCGATGGAAACCCAGAGGACGCCGTTGCCTTCCTTGATCTGACCGACCCGACCGATGATTTCAAACTCAGCGAAGGTATTCATTTTTTGTCTCCTTGGTATCTTAGTGTTTCGATGAAAAACGGTCATGCTGGTCCTCGATGCGATCAAACCAAAAATCGGAGGGTCCGCAAAGCGGAAACCGATTTTTTGATTGAAGGGCGGGGCATTAGCCCCGGACGGTCGCTAAGAGAGGAACAAGCAATGTTCCGTTTGAGAAACACGGGCCAAGGAGACGGGTGAATACCTAGGTTGCACGAATTTCAGTGTCGGTTCCAGATCAAGGAAGGCAGCGGCGTGTGGATCTCGACAGGGGCTCGATTCATACTGCAAGGACAATCACGGCGACGGTCGAAACCTGGGGCGACGGATGCTCATCTGCGCAGCGGCAAATGGGTCAAGGGAAACCCGATGGCGGCCTAGCGACAACCGGCACAGGAACAGAAGAGGGCAGAGCGGCTTGCGAAACTGGCGGCGAGAAACTGGATCGAGACGCGGACAACATGCGCGACGCAGGCGCTTGTTTGGAGTTGCGGCAACAGGTGCGATGATCGTCGCGGCCTTGCTGTCGATCGACACCGGGACGGCGGCAGAGCCGATCAATCCGGCTTCAGTCTATGTGATCGACGGCGACACGATTGACCTGGGCGGTGAGCGGTTCCGGCTGGTCGGTCTCGACACGCCGGAAACCTACGATCCGCAATGTGCATATGAAAAGGCGCTTGGTGACGAGGCGACGAGGCGCTTGCGCGAGCTGATCGGCTCGGGCGAGTTGGTGGAACTGATCGTGTTGCCGGGCCGCGACCGATATGACCGAGGGCTAGCGCGGCTTTACATCGGTCGTGCGGACGTGGCCGGTATCCTGATCGGGGAAGGGCTGGCGCGGGAATACAATGGGGGCAGGCGGCAGGGTTGGTGCTGACGGCCAAGCCGCGCAGCGGCCCCTGCGCGGGTAGCGCAAGGCCGGTGCGTCGGGGCGCAGTCCCGGCGCACCGGGCATCACCCTCGGCGCGGTCCCTTTCGGAACCAGCCCATGACGATAATCGTGATGCCGATGGCGAGCAGGTAGAGAACGGCAATCATCCAGATCAGCATGAACGCCTCGCCAAGCTGCCGGGTGAATGTCCGATCCGCGCCGAACAGGAAATGCTCGGACCCGCTCATGGCCCATCCCATGACGATGCCGAATCCGAGGGCAGGCAGGAACACAGTCAGGAAGGCCAGCATATAGCGGTTGATCGTCGGTCGCCCGCCACGCCAGCAGGCCCGGACGACACGGCCCGGACAAAAGACGATCTCGGCCATGCGATACTGAACCAGATCGAGCCTATCCTTGAAGGTGGTTTCGTCGTCGTCGTGCATGATCGTCCTGAATGTCGGTCCCTGGAAAAAAGAGGCCCCGCGCGAGCGGGGCCAGTGTTATCCTCACCACAAGGATATTCTCAAAAAGCTGGCCTGCCCGGCGTCAAAGATGCGCGCGGCGGCTCCGAATTTCGTTCGACAGATTGGCGGCTTGTGCGAAGCACCCGAAGGCGATGGCTGTGCCGATCCAGTAAATCAGATTGGGGACGTTGACCCCCGCGAAGAACGCGATGCAAGCGGCGATCACGATAGTCGCGCCAGCAGCTCCGATAAAGAACCAGTTCCACATCTTGCCGATCAGTTCGGCAATGATTTCTTCAGCGTGAGCGCGGCGATCAAACATCTAAGTTCTCCTTTAGTTCCAGTCGTAGCACAGTCGATCAGTTCTCGCCAGCGCCATGAATATCCCTCAGAACAAAGCCAGTTGCTCGGGCTGAGGCCGAATGCCGACGCGCCCGCGTGGATCAATGATCCATCCGTCGCCGTCGCGCAGGATGCTGGCGTCAGGTCCGTGCTGGTCGATGAAGACGCGATCCGCCTCCACCTTGCGACTGTGATGAAAGTCGCTCGCCATGTGGCCGCTCGGGCGACGGCACCAGACGCCGGGCGCTCTGCCGCAATCGGGGCAGCGCACGGCAAGGACCGGATGACGGTGGGCGGTGAAATCAGGCATGGGCGTTCTCCAATTCTCCGAGGCGAAGGAATAGCTGTGAGGCCAACACGCGATCCTGGGCGGCGCGGTCGCGATCCTTGTTCTTCGATGCCGCCAGTTGAAGATGGTGATAAGCTGCGTGACGTTCCGGCAGCGGGTGACGATCAGGATCGGCGGCAATCTCCCGTGCCTTGAGGATCGTTACGAACAGGTCAGATGAAGCGAACAGGTTCGCGATCCTCGCGCCCGAGGCGTCGGTGCGCGACAGCGGGAAAGGCGGGCGTTTCAAGTCGATCCTGCCTTGGCTGTAGCTGTGCAGGACGCTCAACAGATAAGACGGGTCGGCGGGGTATGGGGCGCAGTCCCATGCCCGCCGCACGGCGCGGCGCTCATCGCCGGGCAGGGCGTCGATCTGGCGGCGGGCTTCATGCCACTTCTCTGCCCGCGCGCGACGTTCCCTGACTTCCTGTTCGGACCATGCCAGAGCGCGGTCTGCCATAACGCGGTCCTCGCTCGGCTGTGCCTCGGCAATCTGATCGGCCAGCAACGGAAGGGCTTCACGCTCAAGACGCTGTTTCCGGCGCAGCGCGGCCCGCTTGCGGGGCGTGTCGGTGAACGGGTGTCGGGGTGAACGCTTGAATCTCATGGGAAACCTCCATCGGCGGGCGGGGCGCTGACGCCCCGCCCTCGATCTCACTTCATGCCTTCGGGCAGCCATGCGCCGATCTTCGCGGCCTGCTCGTCGGTGACGCCAAGGGCGCTGCGCAGATCGTGGTCGCCACGGAACAGGGCTTCCAGCTTGTCGGCCTTCTCGCCCTTTTTCAGCTTGGCGAAGCTGGTGGCGGTCGGGTGATCGTCGGACAGGTCCAGCAGATCGCGCCACAGATCGTTGAGGTAGGGGCCTCCGACGCGGGAAAAGAAGTTCGCCGCATTGGGGGTCCAGACTTCGCGGATATTCGGCTGCGTCTCCTTGTCGATCATCGCGGCCAGCTTCTCGTCGCCGCCCCGATATTGAGCGGCAAGGAACCGGACCAGTTCACCGCGCACATGCTCCGGGCCTTTCTTGCGAAACGCGCGGAAGGATGCGCCAAGGTCTTTCGCATCCCACATATCGCGCGGCGGGTTGCTGGTCAGGCGCTCGTCAAGGGCATAGCCCTCGGCCTCGGTCGAAGGCCAGTTCGGAACCTCGGTCGTGGCGATGCCAAGGGGATCGTTCCAGCGCAGGGCGTGGCTCAACTGGTAAGCCAGAAGGTCAATCAGCAGATCGGGATCGCGCAACACCGCATGTTGCCGTGCGCCCTGTGCGACACGGGACAGGTCGTCGCGCAGCTTCTGGCTGATGGGGGATTTCGGCTCGGCCTCGGCGCTCGAATGGCTGGACTTGCGCAGGAACCCGGCCTCGATGGCGGCGGCCCGGTCCTCGCGCGTCACCAGCCCCTCGGCGGTCTGAACCTCGCCGCTCTGGTTGACGTAGACAAGGACGCCCGAAACGGCCTTCTGCTCGGCGCTGAATGCACCATCCAACACGGCTTGCAGCGCCGCCAGTTCGGCCTCGCCCTCGGCGTCCAGAACCTCACCTTCGGCCAATTCCGCCAGTTCGTCGTAACGCTCTGACTGCTCTTCGGTGAACGTCCCTTCATCCCGATAGATGCGGTCCAGTTTCCGTTCCTCGATCTCGTAATAACCGAGATAGGTGGTGTCCATCGCCTCGGCCCATTTCCAACCGTCGCCGGTCATGGCCTCGGCGGTGGCTTTCAGCTTCGCCTTGAACAGTTCGTCCAGCAGGGCAACATCATCGAAATAGGTCTGGTCTGCGAAAAGGTCGCCAGTGACGCGCCCGCCCTCGGCCTCGTAAGCCTCAAGGCCAACAAACTTCACGCGCCGGTCCGTGCTGCGCACCGAGTCCGGTTTGAGCATCTGCTTGATCTGGTGATCGCTGTAGCCCTCGCCGCGCACCTTTTCCAGCACGGCCAACGTGTTCGCCTCGTCCTCGCTGACAGTGAAGGCGGCGGCGTTCGACAGGGTGATTTCCCCGGCCTTCAAGGCGTCCAGAACCGACACGGGCAGGCTTGCCAGCTTCAAGCGGCGATAGACGTGCTTTTCATTGACGCCGAACGCGATGGCGATGGAGGGAACAGGAACGCCCCGCTCGGCCATGCTGCCATATTCGCGGATTTCATCGGCGGCATGGGGTTGCTCGCGGTGGTGGTTCTCGCTCGATGCCCAAATCTCGGCGGTCGCCTGATCGGGCGCGATCTTAACGGAAACCGTAGCGAAGCGCGGATCGTCTTGCAGCAGGGCCAGGGCGCGAAGCCTCCGGCCTCCGGCCACGATGCCGACCTTGCCGGTTTCGTCGCGCAGCCCTGCGAGGTTCTGGATCAGGCCAAGCTGGCGGATATTCTCGGCCAGTGCCTCGATCCCCTCGGGGCTGAACACGGTGCGCGGGTTCAGGTCGGAAACATACAGATCATCGAAGGGAACCTGTTCGATGGGGGCGATGATCGTCTCTTGCTTTGTCATGGGTCTTATCCTTGTCGTGTGGTGAGTTTTCGTGTTATTGGTGCCCCAGCCCTGACGGGCTGAGGCGAGGGGGCTTAGATAGCCCCGTGTTGTTTCAGGAAGGCGGTCCCGATCTTGGCCGACAGGCCGCCTTTCCCAACCAGCGCCCACGCTTCTGCGATACGGGCCAGTCTCCAATCATTGCTCATTTGCTCACCTCCTTCCCGGCGCGGGCTGCGCCTATCGGACACCGCCCCTCGCGGGGCGGGCCGAACTCAATATTCCTCGGGCAGAAGGATGGTCAGCACGCGGCGGGTCTTGGCGGTGTCCGTGCAATCGTCGGAACCGAACTCATAGCCCGCGTCGTAAAGGTCGATTTTCCAGTAAAGCCGAACCTCGCGTTCGCCTTCGGCCACGGTGAAGATGCCGAAATCGTGGGTGCCGTAAGGGTCGTTGTCCTCGGTGAACTCGGAAAACTGCATTACCGCGACCATGATCGCCACTTGTGCATCGTGCGACAGTGCGGCCACGCCGCGCGTCATGACGATCTGGCCGGGAACGGTGAAGTCTGCGCCCCATGTGGTGCGGAACTGGTCGTTCTGCTCTGCGATCAGCGCGACCCGCGCTGCCTCGACAGCCGCATCTGCGGTGTTTTCCGAATGAATATCAGCCATGTCTGGCCTCCTTGTGGTGATGCCCTATCCGGTCTGGTGCCGAAAATTGGGGCGGGGTTTCTGGCGAGGACCGCTGCAAGCGGCCCTCTCCTGAAAGCCTGCCTCCCGGCGAGGGCAGGAGGGGGGCCCGCGCAAGCTCCATGACAAGGAAGGGGGGGAGGGGGATCACCCGGCCACGCAGCTCGGCCCCCGGCCGAGACCGTGGTTGGGGACACCCCCCCTGACGCCGCTCATGGGGCTTGCGTGGGGGAACCGGCGGTTCCCGATACGGACAGGACGCGCTCGCGCGGCCTGGCCCAAGGATGCAGGGGGCGTTCGGCTTGTCCGAATCCCCCCTGCCGTGTGATCGCCGCGCTCGCGCGGGGATCTCCGAACCCCCTCCCGCCAGAGCTTTCCAGCCCACCCCGGCCAGGGGGACGGGGCAGGGGCCTTGCAGGCGACGAGCTGGACGCGCCTTCCACACAGCGAAGGGAAGTGAGGCGACCTGTGGTAAGGTCTGGCGCTGCGAAAGCGACCGTTACCCGAATGGGCCGAGACTGGCCCCCTGACAGGACCATGCGCCGCGCTGCCCGTTGGCTCGGGACGAGACGGCGGGCGGCGCTACCCTTGGCGCAGGGACGGGCAGGGGGAAAGGCTCGGGGCGCAGGCCGCTTGCCGGCCGGAGCCTAGGGCGCGCTCCTGGGCGGGCGCGATAGCAAACGACCAGGATTCGCCCGGAAACTACCCCTTCTCGAAGAACCCCGGATGATCCTGATGCACACCATAGCTGATAACCCTCTGTCCAAACCGGCGATTGATCCGGTCGATGGTTGCTGCCAGCTTCTCCTGCTTGTTCGGCTCACCCGGCACCAGCGGTAGAAACAGCTCGCCCGGCCGCTCGGAAAGCGGGATGACTTCGCCCAGGTGGACGCCGATCGACAGCACATATCCGTGCCGCTCATCGCTAAACTGCGCCCATTGGCCCTCGAACAGCTTCAGGAAAATCGTGGAATCTTGGCTCGGCGTCAGGGTTTTCGCACGGGTCCAACCGCGGCCTTCAGGCAGCCGGATCATGAGGGAAAACCGCCGGGCGCAATAACCGTCGCGCCGCATTCGCTCGACCGCTTTTTCAGTCAACCAACGGCCAACCAAACGCGCTGCATCCGGCCGGCGATACTGCGGAGCGAGAACCTTTGAGTTGCCGTAACCGTTTCGCTGCGTGGGCAAGAGCGGAATATCCATGCCCTGCAACGCTCGAACGAACCGCTCGCCTTCGACAGACCGCCAAATCTGCCGGGCGTGGCGCGGATCGAGCGCATAGAGTTCTGCAACGCCCCACACGGCGGCTCTCTGCAACCGGGCTTTGATGCCGTGGGAAATCCCCGGCAGATCGTCAAGCGACAGATGCGCGATGCGGTCGGGCATGTTTTCCGGGGCAAGCCATTGCAGGCCGTCCGGCTTTTCGAGCTTGCCGGAGATCTTCGCAAGCAGGTGGTTCGGCCCGATACCCACAGAACAGCGCAGCTCCGATCCGACCTGTTCACGGATCGCGGCCTTCAGGCGGCGGCCGAGATCGAGCGCGGCCGACAGCTCTGCTGTCTGACCGCCGAGTGCGACCTGAAATTCATCGACGGAGCGGACGGCCTGAAGCTCAGCGATCTGGTCGATGACGCCGGCGATCTTCTGGTTCACGCGGACATAGAGGCGATGGCGGCTCGGGCGGAAAATGATGCCAGGGCATAACCGGCGCGCGTCGTAGACGCGCGTTCCGGTTTTGACGCCGAAGGCTTTGGCTTCATAGGACGCCGCGACACATGCCCCCGATTCGGCGCTGATGGCGGTAATGCCGACAGGCTTTCCGCGCAGCGACGGATCGGCCTGCTGCTCCACGCTGGCAAAAAAGCTATTCATATCAATGTATAAAGACCGCATCGGGGTCATGCGTCACGATCCTGCTTGTAGAGAAATACCATATGTTCTTATTTTGTTCTCATGGCGGAACGCAAGGATCAACTTCGGAACGTGGCTTTCGGTGGCAACTGGTCAGAAGAAATTCTGATCGTGGGCGAGCTGCGCCAGGTGCTTGCCCTCGTCGAGACGGCCGCGGCCGATTGCGCGGATCGCGATGTGGAGACAGAAGAATTTCTCTCGGCCATGCTCTATGTTCGGAAGAACATCGAGAAAGGGCCGATGCTGACAGGTGCCTTCTTCAAGGCACTACGGATCGAAAATCAAAGCCTGCGCCGGGCGGAGGCCCTGCGCGTGGCGAAGATGATCCGAGGATGGGCCGGACTGTAGGGGCGCGGAATGTGCAATCTATATGCGAACATCGCCACGGCAGAGGCCATGCGCCGGCTGTTCCAGGTCTCGGCCGACCTCGATCGGCTCGGGAACGCTGAACCGAGGCCGGCTATCTTCCCGAAGGGACTGGCGCCGGTGGTGCACCTCGATGCTGACGGAAAGCGCGAGCTGATCGAAATGCGATGGGGTTTTCTCACGCCGCAGGTGTCGAAGAAAACCGGCAAGCCGATCAAGCCCGCCGCCTGGAACAATGCGCGCGACGACAAGCTACGAAAAAGTGGCCTCTGGCGCAGCAGCTTTGAGGATCGGCGTTGCCTGGTCCCTGTCACGAGCTTCAACGAGACCAAGGGCAGGCAGCCGGCGACGGATTATTGGTTTGCGCTCACGGGCGAAGATCCCGATGAACGGCCGCCCTTCGCCTTCGCGGGGCTCTGGCGGGCGGAGAATCGCGAGATGATCGAAGATGATGAAACGGATCTTCGGCATACCGTGGTCACGACCGAAGCGAACGAGCTGATCCGGCCTATCCATGCGAAGGGGCGAATGCCGGTGATCCTCGAACCGACGGGCTATGAGACCTGGCTGGCGGGCAGCCCGGATGAAGCGGCCGCGCTGGTCCGGCCATTCCCGGCAGACAGGATGCGGATCGTCTTGCACGGGGTGGGAGAAAAGAAAGACTGTGGCGACAGCCCGCGTGCGGGCTGAGGGGGCTGTCGGCCCCCGCGCCTGGCGGCGCTCCCCCGAGGATACTTTCAGGAAGATGAAAAGACAGGGAAGATCACCCTCCGGCGTTCCTGCTATATTGCACGTTGATCAGCGCCCCCTTACTTTCAATTTTGCTAAGTAATTTGAGAGGATGATTAATGTTTGAAGGAATGCTGAACGATCGTGTCACGCTCGTAAAGAAAGACGGCACGGTAGCGAAAGAGAATATCCATGCAATGGTGCAACCCAAGACCATTTTCATGGACGATGCGACCCTGCCAATTGAACCGGGGGACAGGCTTCTCCGCTTGCTACCGTCAGGGCTTGTGGACGAGTATATTGTGAACGAGCCGGGTTTCTATTCTGGCCTAAGTGGCATGAAGGCGCATTTCCAGACAAAGGTGAAGCGTAGCGATGCACCAGCAGCACAACCCAGCACGATCATCAACAACATCCAGGGCAACAATGCTCGGGTGAACATCAATTCCACAGACAACTCGCAGAACCTGGCGATGGAGATTGGCGCCTCGGAAACCTTACGCGCGCTTCGGGAAGAGTTGGACAGGTCCAGCATTCCGGCTGACGACGCTCACGCCATCCGTGAAGCTATCGAAAAAATGGAAACGGCCAGTTCGAAAGAAGGGTTCAAAGAAGGCTACCAGAGCTTCATGGCCGCGGCGGCGAACCACGTTACCGTCTTCGCGCCGTTTCTTGGTGCCCTGGCGAGCTTCCTGTAGTCTGTCCTCACGCAGCCCTCACGTAAAAGAGATCGGGGGCAGCGGGCCGGTCCAGCTTTTCGGCACCGCTCCGAGAGATGATCATCACGTCTCGATATCCAACTCTGGCAGTGCGTTGACGATCTTCATGGTCTCCAGACTCACGGTGATCACGCGGCGGAACAGGTCGAGGGGATAGCGCGGATCGCCCACTGTCTCATTGGCGTAGTCATTCGCGTCGTTGACAATGCCGCTGGCCTTGTCCTGCTTGACCACCTGCCGCTCCATCACCCATTCGAGCGCGGGTCTAGCGTTGACCACGTAATCGTAGGCCTCCAACGGCACGTTCTCCATCGTGATGTTGCCGTTGTAGATGACGGTGGTCTTGTCCTTTTCTTTACCCTTACCACCGAACTTCATCTTCGTGACGCGATAGAACTTCACCGGGTCGTTCTGCGCCTCATTGATAAGGGCGTGATCACCTTCTTTGAAGGTCACCATGTAGGGTTCAGCCGCTTCGAAATTCACATGAAGATCGCTAAGGGCGCCACCCGCGTCGCGGAAGGCGGCGAAGTCGGCAAAGCTCGTGACCGCCGGGATGCGGGGTAGGGCCTTGGCGAGATTGTTTTTGAACCGCTCGCGGTAGTCGGGCGCGTGCAGCAGGCCGTAGATGTAATAGAACAGGTCTTCCTTGCTGATCTCTTCCCCCGGATAGGCGGCTTGGAAATGCGCAAGGCCTTCATCGGTGATCGCATCGCGGCGGGTGAGGCCGCTGGCCTGATCGCCCTCGGTGGCAAAGAGGCCCTCTTCGGGTTGGGCTTCTTCGTAGAGGTAGAGGGGGAAACACTGGCCCGAGTCGATGGTGTGGAGGTCAGGTAGCCTGTTGCTCATCAACGCGGCAAATCCCGCTCGCGCGCCCGTTCCAGATACTTGGATGACCAAGTTTTCCAGATTCGGGTCGGGGAAAATGCGTTGCATCTTTCCGTAGCGGTGAACGAAGATAGGTTCGCCGTAGAAATTCTGAATACAGAATGGGCGATAATGCGCCTCAGTGATCCAACCGCCTGAAAATTCGCCACAGATGCCACGCTCATACTTGGAGGTGAGACTGCTTGACCACTTGATTTTCTTCGGATCATTGGTCGCATCGGCCAAAGATTTTCCAGCGTCAATCTCTGCGTTGTAGGTCGCGATCATCTGTTGCATGTTGGACGACAGCTTTTGCCGCGACGAGTTGTAGACCCAAGGATCGCGGTTGGAGTTGATTCCTAGGCTGGCCAGTTCGAATACCGCGTCCTCACTTGGCCCGCCCCGCTCGCCTGACCCAATGAGAATGAATTTATCAAAGTTACGATCCACCTGATCGAGCCAGTCACTATTCTCGTCCGGTGTGATCGCGCTCCAACCGCCAGATTTCGAAATTCCGTCAACGGAAGCGAAATCACGAATGATGTTAAGCTTTTGCGTGGTTGTCAGGTCGGGCCCGATGTCATGAAAATGTATCTGCCCGTGCTTGCTCGCGTTGGCGTTCTTAACCAGAACGGCAACGGAAATGCCGGTCATACTGCCCGAACCAAAGACGTTTTGCCCTTCGCGTGCCGCCCCCTTCGAAAGCATGTTTTTCCGGATGTCACCGCGCAGGTGGAAGATGTAGAGGTCGCTGAACTCCTCGGCCAAACACTTGCGCATCCCATCAGCGAATGATCGTTCAATCCATGCGCTGCCCGAAACGAAAGCCATGACACCTGCGTCACCGATGCGCTCGCTGGCCCATCGGAAGGCACGGATGTAGCTGTCATAAAGGTTCTGAAGGTTCGAGGATTTGGAGTGCGCCGCGTAAGTCGCGCTGATAGACGCATCCAGTTGAGGATAGTCAATGTTGGCAGCGTTGTCGTTCGCGCTCTTCTGCCCCGCCGAATAGGGCGGGTTGCCGATGATCACGCGAATGTCGAGGGCCTTCTGTCGCGTGCGGCGCTCGGAGTTGTCGGGCAGGAGGTTGGCAACCATGTCGCGCTCCTGTTCATACATCTGGAAGGTGTCGGTCAGCAGGATGCCTCTGAACGGCTCGTAGGGCGCATCTTCCGCCAACTCGCCCTGCATCAGCTCGTGATAGACCGTCTCGATGTTGATCGCAGCGATGTAATAGGCCAGCAGGACGATCTCGTTCGCGTGGATTTCCTCGCGGTATTTATGTGCCAATTCTTCGCGCGCGATCAGGCCGGATTGCAGCAGGCGGGTGATGAAGGTGCCAGTGCCGGTGAAGGGATCGAGGATGTGGACGCCTTCGGACCCAAGGGTCTGACCGAACTGCGACTTCAACACGTCATTGACCGAGTGGATGATGAAATCGACCACTTCAACCGGCGTATAAACAATGCCAAGCCGCTGCGTTAGGACCGGAAAGGCCCCTTTGAAAAAGCTGTCATATAGCTTGTAGATAAGCTCCTGCCGCCCATGCGCTGTCACCACATCGGCCGCACGGCGCTCCACACTCGCGTAGAACTTGGCCAAGCTGTCAGATTCCTTGGCCAGGTTGTGTTCGTGTAGTTGGCCCAGCACGATCTCCATCGCGCGGGAAACGGGGTTTGCCTTGGTGAACTGACTGCCCTTGAACAGTGCGTCGAAGACGGGGCGCGTGATGAGGTGCTGCGCCAGCATCTCGATGGCCTCCGCTTCCGTAATGGCGGGGTTCAGATCGTCCTGAAGCTCTTCAAGGAAAGCGAGGAAAGCGTCGCGCTCGGCCCCTGGCTGCCCGACAATTGTGGTTATGCGGATGATGTGGTCCTGAGCGATCTTGGCGATGTCCTTGGCCCAGGTATCCCAGTATTCGCGGGTGCCGCATTTCTGGACGATTTTGGCCATGATGGCGCGGGTGAACTCGTCAAAGACGAATGCGCCCTGCACGGCTGTAGGATCGCCAGAACGCTGGCTATCGCGGCCTTCATTGCCGATATCAGCCCCGGCTTTTTCGGCCTTGGTCTTGCTGGTGGCGAAGTCGTCCACCACAGCAGTCAGGTCTTTCATCTCAGTTTCTGACGAAATCCGAATGAATTCTACCTTGTCGCTGATATCCTCGCCCAGATCGGCCTGATTGATCCGCGCATCGAGACGTTCGTCATGGGCGCGCAGTGCGTTGAGAATTTGCCAAACAACCTTGTAACGCTCGTTGTCGTTCAGGGCTTCTTCTGGCTTCGTATCAGGCGGGATTGCGACGGGCAGGATCACATAGCCCAGTTTCTTTTCGCCCTTGGGGTCTTTGCGCATCACGCGGCCAACTGATTGCACAACGTCGATCTGGCTCTTGCGCGGGTGCATGAACATGATGGCATCGAGAGCGGGCACATCCACGCCCTCGGACAGGACTTTGGCATTGGTGAGAATGCGGCAGATATCGTCTCCCGCATCAGCCTTTAGCCAGTTCAGAAGCTCGTCACGGGCACTGGCGTTGTAAGTGCCGTCTACATGCCGGACCTCTGTGCTCAGATGTCCTCCGTCGTCAAACAGGTCGCTGCCGGTATACTCATCAACAACCTTGGCAAATTCGCGTTCGATAACTCTAGATTTGTCGATGCTCTGGCAGAAGGCCAGTGCACGCTTCATGGGGCGAGGGTCGAATGTCAGATCGCCTTTCAGGTCGCTCTTGGTCAGCGCCTTGTAGCATCCAATGATTTTGGTTGCGTCGTCGAGTGTCAGCTCAGGCCCATTTTTAAGACGATTCTGGATGGTGTTGGAAATCAGTCCCTCATCCACTGCGAGAACGATGACTTTGTAATCGCAAAGCTGGTCATTCTCGATGGCCCAACCAAAGCCACGATGAAACAGGTCTTTGCCGAACTTGATCTCATCATCCATCGAGGCCAGTTCTGCATCGTGATCGTCGGCTTTGCGCCGAGCCGCATCCCCAAAAATCCTTGGTGTGGCCGTCATGTAGAGGCGCTTGCTTGCGGCCACGTAGTCGTTGCTGTGGATGCGGACGAAATTGCTGTCGTCTTCGTCTTTGAGGGTGACACCGGTGGTTCGGTGCGCTTCGTCGCAGATCACCAAGTCAAACGCGGTCAGGCCGTGGTTCATTTGTGCCCGCGTCAGCACGTCGATTGAATGATAGGTCGAGAACACCACCGTCATCTTCGCTGGATCAGCGTCTTTGACCTGTCGGGCCAGCCTCTCTGGGTCTGTCGTCGCTGGAAAAGCGAGGTCGTGGACATTCAGATCCAGGCTGTCCGCATCAGCGTTGCGTCCGACTTTTGTATCCGAACAAGCGGAAAAGGCCGTGAACTCTTCCTGGCAGTCGTTCTTCCATTCCCGAACGGTCTGCGACATCAGCGCGAGCGACGGCACCATGAACAGCACGCGCTTACCAGGTCCCCCGATGGTTTCGGCAATCCGAAGGCCAGTAAAGGTCTTCCCCGTGCCGCAGGCCATGATCAGCTTGCCACGATCTGTCTCTTCCAGACCTTCGGTCACTGCCGTCAAGGCTTCGCGCTGGTGATCCTTGAGCGTCTTTTTAGGCGCGAGACTGACATTCCCGGTGCGGATGAACTGCGACCAGTCAATCCGGCTGGCTTCCAACTCGTTGATACCGATCCGGTTCCAGTCCTTCGAGAGCTTGTCGAGGGTTTCCTTGGTATTGCGCCCGAAGTCTTTCTGCGTGGTATCCGCGATGACTAGCCGGGTGAAGAGATCGTTTGACGCCGCTGATATGAAGCTGTCGATATCTGGCTTCTGGATCACATGGCTCGGGGCATAGAACTTGCACTGGATGGCCGCATATCCTGACCCGTCCGCCAGCGTTGCCACCAAGTCTATCCCGGTATCGGCATTGCTCCAGCCCTGTTCCTTGGCCCATTCCGCAAAGGGAACCACCGCAGAGTAGAACTGCTTCTGGACGTCATCGTGGGTGAGGAACACGCGAACCAGACGTTCAAAATAGTCGCCCTTCTCGCGTTCGTTGGTGGAAGCAGAGCGGTAATTCTCCAATAATCCAATAAGTTGCATATTCAATCTGCCCCTTCTGCCCGGTCTCTAAAATTGAGTTGAGAGCGGTTCTTTTTGATGTCTTTAGCCGTCGCTACTGGCCTGATATAGTGGATTATGGTGTGGGCCCGTATCAGCCAAATCGAACACCAAACAATCCACCAGTCTCTATTTGGTCTGTTAGCTTGGTAGGGTTGACGAAGCTCTGAACATCAAAGTCTTTACGAAAACCATCCTGGGGGAGAGCGTCTGAATTCATCGTCACGATGTACTGAAACCCAACTCTGGCCGCATGGTCAGCGCCAAGTTGTAGGGCCTTCGCGACCTGACGCTCATCAACACCATCGAACAGATGGCTGTCATGGATCAGGAAACCTGGGCCAATGCCACGACGGGTAGCCAACTCGGCCAGCATCAGATCAAAGCAGAAAATCTGCATGTTCGTGATGCCCTTGCTGCGCTGCGAGTCGATCTTCACTTCGAACGTCGGGCCGTTCGGTGTTGCCGCAATGGTCAGGTTTCCCGCCTGTTCATAAAGTGCCTGTGAAAGCTCCTCGAATATGACAATGGCTTCGTTCACAATGGGGCTGCGCTCATGGAGGTCGTTTTGGAGAGCTTGACGGAGACGGGCGCGTTCGATTTCAAGCTGGACTTTCGTGCTTTCAATCCGTTCGGCAATCTCTAGCTGCTGGCGAAGCCCTTCGACATTCGCTTCGGCCCGTCCAGCCTCTTCCTGGAGCTTCGAATAATGCTCTAGAGCGCCGCCAGATTGAAGTATTCCCATGAGCTGTGCCCGCCGCCGATCGAGATCGATACGTTCGGCAACCCTTGTGGAAATACGTATCTCGGCGGCTGCGATCTCAGCCGATAGATGGGCCTGACGGTTCCGAACGATGGCTTCGTGGAACTGCGCGACCTCATCGAAGCGCCGGCCAACCGTGCCCGGAAGTACGACGCCGGCCTCGCTGTAGAGCTTTTCGATGTTGTCGGCGGCGGGTGGGCGCTCGTCCTCAAGCGAGGACGTGAGTTGCAGGATCAGCTCGCGGTCGATCAGGTTCTCGTCGTTGACGGCCGAAATGGTCCGAGTAATCTCTGACGCTTCCTGTTCAATCGCCGCATATTCCGGGACGACATTGAACGTGGCGAGCTGCTGCTGAAGCTGCCGCGCCTTGGTCTCGGCAATGGCCAGACGTGTGCGAAAATCAGCAGCGTTGCCGTAGAACTTCCCCAAGTTGCCCTGCTTCGCGGCCTTGCGAAGCTCCGCCATCGCCTTTTCCTGCGCTCGGATTTCTTGAAACTCTTGGGAAATACCGGAGTCGAGACCGAGAAGGTAGGACACCGCTACCTGCTGATCCCAATTTTGCTGCTGACCCGATTGCTGGGTCGGCTGAACGAACCCTCCGCTGTTCTGGCGGCGGGCAAAGTAGGAGAAGAGGGATCGGAACGTTGCACCAAAGCGGTTTTGGGCGTCAGGGTCCACGGGGAGGCCGAACATCAGCACCCCAAGGTCAAATTTCCAGTTGTCGTTCGATAGAATAAGATCTCCGGTCTTGGCTTCCAAGGCGGGTTCTATTGGCCAGTGGGAAGTCTCGCCCTGTATTCGGATGCGAGATGGCTTCGAACCGGATCGCGCTGCCGAAATGACATGCCCGCCAATGTCGATCTGCATCTCAAATGCGGATGCGACCAACTCGTCCGTCCTGAAAATGCTGTCTGGCTTGGCGTTGCCGCCGAACAGGAAGTGGATCAACTCAACAAAGCTCGTCTTACCCGCCCCGTTGCGAGACTGGCGGTCCGTTGCGTCGGCGCTCTTCTCCGCGAGAAGAATATTCAGCCCTGGCGCAAACGTCAGCGCCTTGAAACTATCGAGATCGCTCGTGATCGTATGGATCATGTGGCTGCCTTTTGCAGCACACCGCTGTCGAAATCCACAGCCTTCACGATGAAAAGAAGGTCCAGCGCTAGAATGAACCAATCATATGTGATCGCAGACGGTTCCGGCGTTTCGCCACGCCGTTTGCGAAGCTCGTCCCAGACACGGGAGACGGTCATCGGCTCGCGCAAACAACCCAAAATCTCCGCTCCGATAGTCAGTAGCGCGCGTTCTGGTCTGATATGCTTGGTCGGCAGGATCATGTTCCCACGTCCTCCCCGATCTGATCCTCAAATATGTCGCACCGCTCGAAGAAGTAGGACATGACCGCGAGAACCGCCGCCTGATGCGCCGGTGTCCCCTCCATGCCTCCGGCGAAGGTTTGCAGTGCAGTGAAGATCTGGTCGGGCGACAGGTCTTCTGCTTTCAATGCCTGATACCGTTCTCGAAACCCCTGAGCAATCTCCTCGCCGAAACTCGGATCGGGCCAGTCGTTGAAAAACCGCTCGACCAATGGTTCACGACGGCGGCCTTGGCGCAGCAACTCGGCGGCGTCGGCCGAGAGATCGTTCGCGTCCAGCTTCGACGCCGAAGGGGCTGATAGGGGCGGGTTGTCGTCCGGGGAGAGCTTTTGGATCAGGGACACAACAGGGCGCAGGGCCTCGTAGTCCAGTTGGGCCATCGTGCGCTGTGACGGGACCGAACCGAACAGGTCTTCGAGCTGCGGGACAGAAAGCGCCATGACGACTGCGAACAGTTCTGAATACCCAGTCTGGTCGAGGTGGATGGTCGGATTCGCCGTGCCAAGGTCCGCCAACTTTTGCGTCGCGTCGGCGGGCAGACCGTCATCTTCGTTGTGCACGAAGGACCAGCGGTCCATGCGGTTGCCCCAATGCGCTACCGCTCCGTTGAAATCCTCATCCATCTTGGCGAGCAGGTTCGCCAGCTTCATGAAGGACGGTGCGTAGCACTGGAAAACGGTCTTGTCGCTGACGCGGTAGCCATCGCATTTTAGGTCGCCGCGATTTCCGTAGGGCCGCACAGCCTGAAAATCACCGGGGGCAGCGTGGCCCATGATCCTTGAGAACAAGTCCTCGAACGCCTTTGCCTTGCGTTCAAGGAAGGCGATCCGGAATTTCAACTGAAAGAACGCGCGTTGGAGGCTATCCATGCTTAGACCGTCTCACGCCGACTCTCCGAGCGCGCGTTGGATAGTGCTGCGATTCACGCCTAGAATTTCCGCCATGCCGGTGACGGTCTCGCGTTTGGCGGAGATTGCCGCCTTGGCATGGGCGATTTGGGCGGGCGTAAGGGCAGGGGGGCGGCCAAGCCGTTTCCCGCGCTTTTTCGCAGCCCGCAGGCCTGCTTTGGTCCGCTCCTGGATCAGACTGCGCTCGAACTCGGCCAAGGCACCCATGATATGAAACACCAAACGCCCACCAGCAGTCGTTGTGTCGATCCCGTCGGTCAAACTGCGAAACTCGACCTCGCGTTCCTCAAAGGTTTTCAGAAGGTGGATCAGGTCTGCGATGGACCGACCAACCCGATCCAGCTTCCAGACGACGATCTGGTCACCTGGGCCGAGAAGGTCAAGCGCCTCGGAAAAACCGGGACGGGTCTCAGCGGCGCGCTTGCCGCTTTGCCCCTTGTCAGTAATGATACGGTCGCACCCCACATCGGTCAGCGCCTCGATTTGGAGATCGAGGTTCTGCTCTTCCGTTGAAACCCGTGCGTAGCCTATTTTCATGGAATCTTTTTGCACGAGGTTTTTGCGGCAGTCCACCCATAAAGAGTTCAGTGACTTACGAAAGAGCAACAAATCGCTGCAAAAAGGGTCATTTTCGCGGCGGATCGGCATATCAGTAACCTGCAACAACAGCCAAAGTTCGGCCGTAGGGTGGTGTCGTAAATGATCGCATGGGGGCTGTCGGCCCCCGCGCCTAGCGGCACTCCCCCCAGGATATTTCAGGGAAGATGAAAGGGCGGAAATTTGCGCAATGTTATTGTCCAGAGTCCATGATTATGATATTGACGGGGTGCGATACAGGCAGGGATGCCGATGATCGCGGAAGGTGAAAGCGTCATGCGCTGTTCTCCAAGAGGGTCGGGACCGCGAGGTGCCGGCCCTCTCTCGTAGAAAGGGTCTCATATGAAAATCATTCTGATATTGGTGCTGTTCAACATGCAGTCTGGTTCGGAGGTCATCACGGCCGAGTTTGACGATGTGGAGGCATGCGAGCTGGCGGCGCTGCGCACGTTCCAGGGCGTCCGCGCAGAAGTTGAAATGCGGGCGCTGGAACCGGCGGGGGCGACGATCGCCGGCACTGTCATCGCGCACGGCGATGATGGTGCGGAACTTGGCATGTATAGCTGCAACCCATCGCGGTCGGCTCGCGGGAACGGATGATCGCGGCATTCTAGTATCCGCGTCGCCGCTGCAATCCGATCACGCTACCGACAAGATTGAGATTACCCCGTTTGTGGGCCCGGATCATGCCGCGCAGCGCCCCGCCGGCGTTGCGCACCGGGGTTTGTGGGTGGTCACGGTTTGCGTCGAGGACCAGGACGCAAAGCGTGGCGCCGAGGCGGCCGAGTTCACCGCACGCGGATCGCCAGGCGGAATAGTTGATGCCGAGGGGCGAAAGCATGTCGTGGGCTGCGTCGATCATCGCTTCCTTGGTGATTTGGTTGGATTTTACTCGAAGGGCGGTCTGGAAGTCAGACGATGCTAGCTTGAAAAGCTGCTCCGGTTCAAAAAGCGCCTCAAGTTTGGGGTTGATAACGCCGCTCTCCGCCTCACACTTGCTTTCTAAGCAAATATCGGGGCCGGAAGGCCCCGATCTAAGGAAACTATTGTGCGCGGGCTTGCCCGCGCTCCTTTTATCAACGCTTGCGTTACAGATTACTTTAGGAATCTGCTTGTTGTCCTCTTGTATAAAGGACCGGAAGGTTTCTGCCGGTTCACAGGAAGAATCAGGTAGGTTTTCAATGATCTCCTCGATTTCTATACACAGCTCAGTGGCGGCTTCGACATGAACTTCGAGGGGATCCAGCCCGAGGGAATGAAGCCGGTCAGAACGCGGCCAGGCATTGAAACGGGCGAGGACCGAGGCAACGGCATCGTCTTCCAGTGCTTCTGGTGTGAGTCGAGCGATAGCTTCCTTCATCCTGCGCAGGCGAACGCTGCGTAGGCTCTTCAGCTCCTTGATCCGCTTTGTCACGGCGCGCTTCTCGTCGCGCATCGCCAGCAGCTCGGCAAAATGCGCCTTGAGGGGAGTGAAAAGCAGGCCCCGGCCGGTTCCAGCCTCGCGGGCGCCATTCGCCTTGGTATCGCGAACGAGGATGTTCTTGCGCTCGAAATTGCGCTCATGGCTGCGGAGTTGGCGAGCGGTCATGTGAAGGCGCTCAGCCATCGTCTCTTGAGTGCCGTAGAAGGTTGGGGCCGCGCCAGGCTCAGCCCAGTCCTTCTCGCTTGTGCTGCCGAGAAGTTTTGTCAGCACGAAGATGGCTGCGCCACTCAGGTTAAGGTCCGGGCCGATCTCGCTGATGACGGCAATTACGTCGCGGCGGGTCATGCCCTGCGGCAACGCGACTTGTGGTGAGTAGTTCATTTCCTTGTCCTTTTCTGCTCGTTGGACAAGGCGGCGATGCAAAATTCTCCTGTTCGCACAGATGCGGTTTTTGCTTGTTTGGCTGTCGGGAGGGTGATAGAACCAATCCTGAAACATGATCTGTTGGACTGTTCGGAACGCCAATTCCTAGGTTCTTAGACCCCCCCTCGCTTGGTCGCCGCCTTGCGGGGGGTTCTTCTTTTGGTGGGTGGTGTTCTGCTCTCCTTGTGTTTTCCGATTCTAAAGATCGTTCACGACAGGCATACTCTCTTTAGATGCCTGTCGCAATTATAGTATTGCGCAGCCCTGCCTGCCACTAGGCTTAGTAGTTGACCTGCTCGAAGCCGTAGTTTCCCTCGTAATCGCGCCAATCCACGAACACAGAGCGATGCCAGATGCTCGGACAATGGTCGCCATACCGCTCCATGCCGGTGTGAGCCTCGGGCAATGCGCCAACGGATGAATTGCGCCAATGAAAGTCGCCCTGGGTGCCGTAGGAACCCATGCGGACGCTTGCTGTGCGGTTGCAATCGTCACGACCTTCGTGTTGGCGGGCATATGTGACATTGAATACGCGGATCGAGCGGACGAAATCGAACTCCGACCCGCTGATATCGATGTCGGCCGTGCCGTTGTCGTCGCTGTATTCGCCTTCCTGCACGAAATGCAGGGCGAAGCCTTCGGGCAGCCGCCGGGCAGTCCCGCCGCTCTGGCGAAGAACGGCGGGCTGCGGCTCAAGCGCGTCGTCCGTGAGTGGTGCGCTTGGAAGCGATTGCAGCGGCGCAGGGGCGCTGTCTTGCATGAGAATGTCCAAGATGCGTGTCCGATTCAGCTCGGACGGATCGACGTTGAATGACGCGCCCATCGGGCAGCGCCAGATTTGCAGCGGCGGCTCGACCGGCCAGGGTGTGATCCTGCGAATGAACTCTGCGCGGGCGCGCGCACACGGCTCGGAGGCTGGCCAGCCGCCCGAAAGGCAGAGCAGGATGGCACAGTCGATCTGGTAGCTTTGTGCTTGCGCCCGCTCCGGGGCCGCGACAAAGCTGGACGCCGCGACGGCGCAGGCCAGTGCGGTGGTGCGGAGCAAGTTCAACATGGTATCTCCTTCGATGAATGGCGGTGCTATAAGGAAGGGCGCACCCTTATAATCTTGTGATAAGGCGAATGCAGGCCGATTGGCAACATATTCCGGTTGAAAATCATCTTGCAGGTCGGGGCAAGGGCGGTTTGCATCAGCTCGTCGCAGGCGCTCAACGGGCCGGTTCGACCGCATAGGGATCAAAGACCGTGAGCGAAAACCCGCTCAACTATAGGGGTATCAGTCCTCGGAGACCACTTGATCGAAGAAGCGTCGGTATTCCTCGCTGACCTCCTGCCCTTCCTGGAAGGCCCGCGCCCGCTCTTCATCCAAACATTGCAGGTAGGCGCTGAAGTCCGCGAAGTAGATCTGGAAATCGTCATAGATCAGCTCGCGATACTCCCTTGCGGACTCGATCTCGGCGGGAACGTAGGGCCGTTCGGGCGGAAAGCAGGTATTTGCTTGCACCCCTGACACCACAAAAATAGACGACATTATAAGCATGTAAGCCCGGATCGGCCCTCTAGGCATCGTGTGTTATCCCTTTAGATCGCTTGGGAAATGGTCAGGTCATGTGTATTGGTGCGTTAGAGCAGAAGTTTCTGCGCGGTGCAAGATTACAATGTTGCACCCTATTTTATAATGTCGTAGGACTGAGGAACCCGAGGAGGGTTCACGGTCCGTTAGCCAGAAGGGAAAACGCCGATCGTGAGGACAGACCTAAACAAAGAAGCGCCTAATGTGGTTACAGAGACGCAATTCAGGGTCCTCTTGCAGCAGGGGTATCAAGCTGAGGTTGTATGTAAAACCCCAGCATTCCGAAAAAATGCCGTCTGGTATGGAGAGTGGTTCATTCGGGCTGTCACCGAAGACAGGTCGATTGAGAAGCTGCTTGTGCCTGGACGCCGCTGGAACAAACACGAAGAAGAAATCCCGCTGCGGCTCTTCAAGACTGCGAACGGTCTCATCTCCTTCCTCGAAGGGTTCGGCTTCGATCCGATCCACATCCCCCTGCAAAAAGGGGGCCGCGCGCTCCACATTCTGCCAAACGGCAGCACGCCATCTGACGACGACTAGCGCCGCGCTGGCGCTGTCCTGCACCGTCGCTCTGGCTCAGGGCATGGTGCTGGTGATGGAGGGCGATGGATCGCTTCGACCCTCCACCCCACAAACCAACTTTGCCCGAAATTACAATGATGGTGTCGGCCAAGGATCAGCGTCCGACGAGCTCATGCTGTTCGGCGGTGGCCGGGACGCCGCCGACGAAGAGGATGGTTCCTTCCGGGTGGCAGCGATTGCGCCTCGCGCTATCGCACCCCGGCCAGCGATCCTGAACGCCATCGACCAGACCGCCCTTCGTTATGCGAGCCATCCGGCTCTGCGCCGCGCGAACATCAGCGTGACCGAGTGGCGGCTGCTCTATCAAGCGAACATCGAAATTGAGAGCGCCTACAACCCGAACGCCCGCAGCCATGTTGGCGCGATTGGGTTGGGGCAGCTCATGCCAGCGACGGCGGCCGACCTCGGCGTCGATCCCCACGACTGGCAACAGAACCTCGACGGGTCTGCTCGGTATCTCCTGATGATGCTGGCCCGTTTTGGGGAAGCTCGATTGGCATTGGCCGCCTACAACGCGGGCCCCGATGCAGTGGAGCGGCATAGCGGCATCCCGCCCTTTCGGGAGACGCAAAACCACGTCAGCCGTGTGCTGGCAGTTTTCAACAGGCTCGAAGGAGAACATTCATGAAGCCTCAATTTAACGTCTTCGTCGCGCTCTGCGGGGCTCTGCTGCTGCTGGCAGAACCCGCGCTGGCGCAAAGCATCGACCTATCGCCAGTCCAGGATGTGCTTCAGGGTATTGTGGACGCGATCACCGGCCCCCTTGGGATCGTGATTGGCACGCTGGCGCTGATCGGTGTCTTTCTGTCGTGGCTCTTCGGCATCCTCGATTTCCGTCAGGCCATGTGGGTCGTGGTGGCAATCGCGGGTATCGCTGCCGCGCCGACCATCGTTTCCGCAATCTGGTCTTCGTAAGGAACTGGCACGATGGCGGAACAGTCTCGTCTTTTCCTCGGCCTTGTGCGGCCTCCCAAACTTCTCGGGCTGCCGATCATGTATGCGATGGTCTGGCTCTTCGGGTCTGTTCTGATCTTCCTCTGGGTCCAGCATTGGGTGGTCGCGGCAATCGCGGCGGCTGCCTACCCCCTGCTGTGGAAAGCGGCAGATTGGGACGAAAATTTCCTCGATGTGGTGGTGACGGCTTTGCAGGTCACGCGCCCGACCCTCAATCGCAAAATCCACGGCGGAGACAGCTATGCCCCGTGATATGAATTACGATCCCCGATCCCTGCTGCCCGCGTGGTTCGGGCGGGAAGTGAAGCTCAGCTCCATGCTTCCCTATATTAGCCTCGTTGACGACAAGACCGTGCGGACGCGGGGCAATGAGCTTTTTCAGTGCATTCGGCTCGACGGCGTAAACAGCAACACGACCGATGACGAATACCTCGACCGGACCCGGGCCCTCTTTGCGTCGGTGGTGGCCCGGATCGGCCCGGAATGCGCGTTCTATGTCCACAAGGTCTCGAAAGCGATCTCGCCTGAGCTGCCGCCGGTTGAAGGCGATACGTTCGCGGCGGCCGTCGATCGCCAGTGGCACCAAGCTCTCGGCCAACGCCAATTGCGGGACAAGACACTCACACTCACCGTCATGAACCGGCCTGCTGCGGGCACCAGGTTGCCCTTTCGGGCCGCGAAATCGGTGGAGCTGCTGCGCGCTCAGACAGAAAAACGGATGGGAAGGCTTCAGGAGGTTGTGCGCTTCCTCATGTCGTCCTTCGCGGACATGAACCCCCGGCTACTCGATGAACCTTCGGGTGAGCTTCTCGGTTTCCTGGGTGCGCTGAACATTGGACAAGAGCTGCCGCTGTATCGCGGCGCGCGCACGACCATAGTGGCTGAAAACGTCGCCAACACCCGCGTCACCTTCAAGGGTGACAAGTTCTACCTGTCTGAAGGCGCAACCGGCCCTCGCATTGGCTCGATCTTTGCGGTGAAGGACTATCCCGAAAAGACCCATTGCACGATGTTCGATGAACTGAGCCTGCCGGTCGATATGATCGTAACGCACAGCTTCACCCCAATCAACAGCAACTGGATGGCGGGGCGCATCAAACGGCAAATGCGGTTGCGCGCTTCGGCAAGTGACGGTGCGGTTTCGCTGCTCGAAGAGCTGCCAGACGCTCTGGACGATCTGGAATCGAAGCGCCTCAGCTTTGGCGATCATCATATGTCTGTGGCCGTTTTCGCAGATAGCGAGGAAAAACTGGCGAACATCGGGGGTGAGATCAAAAATACGGCCTCAACCGAGGGTGTGAACCTGATTTCCGAAGGCTTCGCCAGCGCCACTCACTTCTTTGCACAGCACCCCGGAAACGGCCACGCCCGGAGCCGGAAAGGGGCGGTGACGAACCGGAATTTCGCGGACTTCGCGGCATTTCATCGGACGCCGCTCGGAAAGACGGCGGACCAGGTGCCGTGGGGCAAGGTCATCACCATGTTCCCAACGCCGGAACGCTCGGCCTTCTCGTTCAACTACCACGAACAAGGTTCCCCGGACAAAGAGCCGACTGGTGGTCACACACTTATCCTCGGGCGCCCTGGCTCGGGGAAATCGGTTCTGTCGGCCTTTCTGATGACGCAGGCCCGCCGGGCCGGGGCGCGTCTCTTCGTGTTCGACTACCGCTTGGGCATGGAAATGGCGGTGCGCGCGAACGGTGGCCGCTATTCCTCGATCAAGGCCGGCGACGCAACCGGGCTCAATCCGCTCTGGACCGAGATTGACGAACGTGGGCAGGCATGGCTCTCCGACTGGCTTGCCTCGCTGATTCATCGTTCGGACAAGCCGCTGACCCCGGCGCAGACGAACCTTATTCAGCAGGTGGTTCGTCAAAATGCGACCGCCAGCGACGCCAACCTGCGCAACTGGCACGATCTGGCCTCGCTCTTTATCTCGGCCGACGATGGCGGTGATCTTCATGAGCGACTGCAAGAGTGGACGGCCGAAGGCCGGTATGGCTGGATTTTCGGTCAGAACCGTGAAGACACGTTCTCTCTCGACGGCGAGGTCGTTGGCTTCGATCTGACCGGCATTCTCGACAGCGAAAGCGAGAAAGAGCGGATGGCTGTGCTGTCCTACCTCTTCCGCCGCGTTGAGCGGGTTATCGAGGACCGCAAGCCAACCATCATTGTCATTGATGAGGCGTGGAAAGCTCTCGACAACGGTTATTTCGCTGAACGCCTGTCGAACTGGCTGGTGACGGCCCGGAAGCAGAACGCGGTCGTCGTGATGATGACGCAGTATGCCAGCCAGCTCGAACAGACCCGCACCGGCAAAACCATTGTTGAAGCGGTGCCGACGCAAATCCTTCTGCCGAACATCCGGGCCAAGGCATCGGACTACGCGATGCTGAACCTTCACGACAAGGAACTGGACGTGCTGCTCACGTCCAGCCCGGCGTCCCGCATGGGGTTGGTTCGGGATGACCAGGGATCGGTCGTCATCAATGCAGATTTGAGCGCCCTCGGGCCGCTCCTAACCGTCCTCGGCGGGATGGAAAAAGGTGAACAGTTGGTGGGTGCCGATTACCGCCAGCGTGAAGATTTTTGGAGGGTCGAATGAAACCTACTGCAATCCTGATTATGCTGACCGCTCTGGGCGTCGCTGGCTGTGCCGAGTATCGGCCGTCCGAAGCGAATTGTTTCGACACGGTGACGCGCAGCAGTCACAGCATGGCCTTCCTTCCGACGAGTGAACCGCAGCCGCAGGCCCGGATTTCGACCAAATCCGCACCCTGCACCTTTACCGCGATCGGCGGCCCGGAGGGCCGTGGCGATGGATAAGACGGCTGCACTGACGGCCATTGCCTTCCTGTGGGGAACCTGCGCGATAGCGCAGGGTGTCCCCACGGTCGACGGTAGCCTGATTATCAGAAACGAGGCGTCGAACGCTCATCGGGAAAGCGATCTCGCCACACAGCGCGAAACGCTCGCGGTGCAGGAAGAGATTGCGGCTATTGAGCAAGAACAGCTCTCCATTCTGCAACAGATCCTCGACGCCCAGACCAGCCTCGGTGGCCAAGGCATTCCGGGCATGGTCTCCGCATTGGAAGATGGGGCAGACCCCGAAGCGTCGGCCGATGTGGTCTATGACCCTGAAGACAGCAACCCCGGCGCTGCGCAAATGTTCGGGGACGCGGCAAAGAACGTCGAAGAGCTGATTATCCAGGTCGCGCAAGAAACGCATGGCCTTTCCGGTGTCGGCCAAGCGGGGTTTTCGGTCAGGGAATGGCGTTACATGCTGCAAGCCCTGATTTGGCAGGAAAGCCGGTTCTCCATCGGCGCTCGGTCGCCGGTCGGGGCTTTTGGCCTGACGCAGATCATGCCCGGCACCGCCGGCGATCTCGGCATCTATCCCGAGTATTACGACAGCCCATATTTGCAGGTTGAAGGCGGCGCTCGCTATCTGGCGCAGATGCTTGCCATGTTCGACGGCAACATCATCCACGCCCTCGCTGCCTACAACGCCGGTCCTGGCAACGTGCAGAATTATGGGGGAGTGCCGCCGTTTCAGGAAACGCAGCACTACGTTCAGGTGATCCCGGCAAAATACAACGAATATCTGGCGCGTGGTGGCGGCGGCGATGCCGTTGGCACCATCGACCCGGCCCTGCTTGCAAACTCGAACCTCTCCTTCACCGGTGCCGGGGCCAGTTTCTACGCGAACAACAGTATGGCGACGGTCGAAGCTGCCGCGCGCCGCCTTCAGAGCATCATCCAGCGGATCAGCGAAACCGAGGATGTGCAGGAGGCTATGGCGCTGAACACCTATGCCCGTGCCGAGTTTGGGCGGCTCAGCTCTATCATGGCACGGCTCCTTGCAGCTCGGGCACGCCCGGCAAGTGCCGAGTCAATTGCGCTCGCGGCCGACCGCCAGCGCGAACAGCAATTCATGGACTTCAATATGGAGGATTTCGACTGATGAAACCGTCGATGAATATCAACGCGGTGATCCGCAAAATCGCAACCGCCGGTTTCCTCGGCCTTGGCCTTGCAGTCGCACCTGTTTCGCTGCTCGGGACCACGGCACCGGCTGCCTATGCGCAAGGCGTTCCCACCGTGGACACGCAGAATATCGCGCAGGAAATCCGCCAGCTTCAGCAGATGATCGAAGATGAAATCCTTCAGAACGATCAACTGCTTCAGCTCCAGGAACAACTGACAACGCTGCAAGAGCAATACGCGCAGCTCCAGGACACCTATGCAGCCCTGACCGGCCTGGCCGAACTTCCCGAGATCATTTCGACGGAAATGGAGGAATGGTTGAACGGGCTGCTCGATCAGGAATTTGGCGACATTACGGGCACCATCGCCGCGATCCAGCAAGGCGATTGGAGTGGCCTTACTGGCTCCGGTTCCAGTCAAATCCGCACACAGATGGAGCAAGTTCTGGCCGAACACGGTTTCGATGAAGACACGCTTTCGGAAATGGCGAACAGCGGCAACGGCGGCGCGGAACGGGTTGCCACCCGAGCCACGACTGGCGCGATGGTCTCGGCCGCCGCGCAGAACAGCTACACCGAAGCCGGGCAGTCGCTTGAGCGGATCGACCGTCTCGTGGACCTGACGGGTGACATGGAAACCCTGAAGGAAAGCATCGACCTCAACACGCGCGTCGTGGCTGAGAACGGCATCATTCTGGTCTCGATCATGCAGCTTCTCGCGGTTGGCACCGTGGGCGAGGGGCAGGCCGGCGTCATCGAGGCGGCGGATCGGGCGGAAGAGGATCGCTACATGGACTTCACCATGCCCGATCTTTCGGCAGACTAAGCGAGGCAGGCAAGTGGCTAAGGATCTAGAAATCATTGAGGAAGAGCTGATTTACGGTGCCCGTCGCCGTGAAAAGCTCTGGCAGAAGCTGGCCTTCGTCGGTTTGGGTTTCGGCGTGTTGGGATGCCTTGGAGGAATGGCGGTCGCGGTCCTCGATGTTGATCCTGCGCCGGTTGTCGTTCCCTACGACCCCAATACCGGCATGGCCCTGCCGAATGCCTCTGTCGGGGCCGTGCGCGTCACCGAGAACCAAGCAGTCATTGAAGCTGCGGTCTTCCGCTATGTCACGCAGCGGGAGATTTACAACCAGCTCGACAATGACCTGCGCGTTCGCGGGGTGCTGGCAATGTCGGACGGCAACGCCGCTGCCTCGCTCCGCCAGCTCTGGAACAGCGCAAGCGAGAACTATCCGCCCAACGTCTACGGCCCGGATGCCCGGCTCGATGTTGAAATTCTGAGCATCAACAGGATCGGGGACAACCGCGCCACTGTGCGCCTTCGCAAGCGGCTCACGTCGCAGCAGGGCGTCCAAGCTGGCCTGTTCACGGTCACGCTGATGTTCGACTTCCGGCCCGAAGAGCGGCGGCAGATTGATGAGGTATGGACGAACCCGTTCGGCTTCACCGTCACCGAATACGCAATTCGCTCGGACAGAATGGAGAACTGATATGAAGATGCTCAAAACCGGCCTTCTGTCCGTCGCTCTCGCCCTGGCTGTTGCTCCTGCGTTTGCCGAAAGCAACCCGAGAGCCGGAAGCCACGACAGCCGCGTTCGAATCGCAACCTACACCGATGGACAGGTCTACCGCCTTCGCGTCAGCCTGACCCATGTTACCAGCGTGGAGTTCGGTGAAGGGGAAACCATCCGCTCGATCATTGCTGGTGACACGGAAGGCTTTCAGCTCGACGGCGTTCCGGGCGGCCGTGCCTTCGCCGTGAAGCCCTTGGCTCGGGGTGTTCACACGAACATCACGGTCTATACAAACCGCCGCAGCTACTATTTCAACGTCACGGAATCGTCCTCCCCGACCTACTACGTTGTCCAATTCCGGTATCCGCAGGATCGAGCGCGCCCGACGAACGCCGTCGCGCAAAGGGCACCGAATTACAACTATGCGGCGTCGGGGCGCTCGGAAATCACTCCGACAGCCGTGTGGGACGATGGGACATTCACCTATTTCCGCTTTGCTCCGAACGCCCCGGTCCCTGCGATCTTCCAGTATTCGGCGGGCCGCGAGCGGACGGTGAACAGCCAGCAGATCGAGGACGGCGTTCTTCGCGTGTCAGGGGTGAACCGCCAGTGGGTTTTGCGCCTGGGCGATACCGTCATCTGCATTCAGGAAAATAGCGCCGGAGGAACCGGATCATGAGCGACGAAAAGGACCTTGAAGAGCGCCTGGCCGCGCTCGAAGCCGGAGGCGAAGGCGGGCGCAAGAAAGAGCGGCCGTCGCCCAAGGTGGCACTGGCCGGGGTCGGTGCCATCGCGGCAGTTGGCCTGATCGCATACCTGGCCTTGCCGTCTGATGAAGCGGAAAACCCGCTGCCAACCGCGCGGCCCGCCGAATTTCAGGAAGAGGGCGACGGCTTCGGTGCGATCGAGCCGTTCGTTCCCCCTGCCCCGCCTGAGCCCGAAGTCGTAGAAGTGGAAAACGATGGAGACGCGGCACTTCGGGCGCAGCTCGAAGCCCTCCAAGCCGAGATTGCGGAATTGCGCAACGCACCTGCCGACGATGGATCGGCCGCCGCCGCGCTCGAAGCTCTGACGGCACAGGTAGCCGCGCTTCAGGCTGCCTCGGAAGATGCCCGCTCGGAGTTTCAGGAGGAACTGGCGGCGCGGGATCGCGAGCTTCAGCGCCTGCGTTCCCAACTTGAGATTGCCCGGCTGGATCAAGAAAACCCGATGCGACCGGCTGGCAATGAAGAGGACGCGCGCCTTGCCGAGCTGGAGCGCCGGCGAGCGGAGGCGGCCGCGTTTCAGGAGGCCCGGATCAATTCACCCATGATCGCCTTTGGCAACTCCGGTGCAGGCAGCGACGAGAGCGCCCTGTCCGAAAGAACGCTCGGTGAAGTGACCGATTTCGTTCTCAATGGTGCATCGCCCTCGCAGGTGACGCAGGCTGAGGTCATCGCCAATCCATCGAACACGGTGGTCCAGGGCACGATGATCCAAGCCGTCACCGAAACAGCGCTGGACAGCTCTCTGCCGGGCCAAATCCGGGCCATAATCTCTGAAGACGTGCATTCCTATGACGGGTCGCGTGTCCTGATCCCGCGCGGGTCGCGCCTGATCGGGCGCTATCGCTCCGGACTCAATGTCGGCCAACAACGTGTGACCGTCGCATGGGATCGGATTATCCTGCCGACGAACCAGACTGTTACCATCAGCTCGTTCGGGGGCGATGAATTGGGCCGCTCGGGCGTCACGGGCTTTGTGGATACGCGCTTCGGAGAACGCTTCGGATCGGCGGCCCTGATCTCTATCCTTGGCGCGGTGCCCGCCGTAGCGGCGAGCCAGATCGACGACGATGTGTCTTCGGATGTGGCCGAGGACGTGGGCGATGACCTGCAAGATGCGACTGACGATGTGATGAGCGATTACCTGTCCCTCGGCCCGGTGATCTACGTCGATCAAGGTGCGCGGATCACCGTCATGGTGGATCGGGACGTGGAGATCTTCTGAATGACTTCTAGCTACCTCCAAGCCTCGCTCGACAAGCTGTCCGACGCCATGCGGGATGATGTGATCGAGATTTGCATCAACCCAGATGGCCGGGTTTGGGGCGAATTTCAGGGCGATCACTTCATGCGCCTGCTCGATGCGTCCATGAGCCAGACGGAAATCCGCGACCTGGGAAACCAGATCGCGTCCGGGGCGAATACAAGGATCGGGAAGGAAAAGCCCATCGTTTCCGTGAGCATCGAGTATCGCGGCCGACCGATCCGGGCGCAGGTAATCCAACCGCCTGCCGTCCAGACAGGGCACTCGATCTCATTGCGCTTCTTCTCGACCTTGCCGCTGGAAAAGATCGAGCTGAAGTATCTCTATGGTGCGGAACGCAGCCTTGAAGGTGTCCGACAGGAACGGAACCGCGAGCTGCGCCAGGTCGTGAAGAGCGGCGACATTTACGCCGCGATCAAGTTTTGCGTCGAAAACAAGATGAACATGGTGGTCTCCGGGGGCACGTCCACCGGGAAAACCGTCGCGGCCAGGAAGATCCTCTCCTATGTCGGGGAAGACGAGCGCATCGTGACAATCGAAGAAGCGGCCGAGCTGCTGCCGAACCAGCCGAATGTCGTGACGCTGATCGCGAACCGCGATGTGGAGACGCAATCCGCTGACACCCTTCTTACCTCCACGCTGCGGATGCGGCCCGATCGCATTGTCTTGGGCGAGGTTCGCGGGCGCGAGGCGATGACCTTCCTAGAGGCCATCAACACCGGACACGGGGGGTCGATGACAACGCTCCACGCAGAAACGCCGCAACTGGCGGTGCAGCGCCTCGCCATCGCCGCCCTGAAGACGGATGTGCCGATGACCTATGCCGACATGATACAGTATATCGAAAGCTCGATTGACGTGATTATCCAGGCCGGTCGACACAATGGCGACCGGGGCATCACCGAGTTTTATCTTCCGGGCAACGAAAGTGAGGATCAGAGCAATGAAAACCTTTGAAAACGAAGTGCTGACCTTCGACCCGCAGTCAGCAAAAAGTATGAAGAGCATGCCGGATAAACTCAGGGAATGGGGCGAGGCGGGATTTCAAGTGGTGTCGGTGGTTGAAGCCAGCGCCGAAGGGCGCGGTGGATGGAACCTGTATGTGTTCCTGACGCGCGAAAGTGTCTCGGCCGACAAGGAGAACGCAGTATGATTAAAACATCCCTCATCGCGGTTCTCGTCTTATCACCCATCCCTGCCGCTGCTCAGTTCGTTCCGACGCTGGACCCCGAGCCACGAGTATGCCCGGATCGACCGCCCAGACCCGACTGGATGGAAAATGCTCATGTTCGGGATGCACACAAGAACATCCTCGTTCAACAGATGTATCGTGCGCAGAGCCTGAATGCTGTTGTGGAGACGGGCGATTGCTCGTGCGAGACCCGGTTTCCTTCGTGGAGTGCCGTGTCGGACTACTACTTTGAAAACTATGCAGGCTTGGATAGGCACGAGATTCTTGAACGGACCTCGGACTATAGCGGCACTGCCAATGAGCTAAGGCCAACTGCTAGAGCAATCTGCGAAGAGCAGGAAAATTGGTGAGGGCCTTATGAGCGTAGTCACATTTTTCGTTGAGACGGCAGATGACTTTCTAGATACAGCAGCCGAGTCGCAGTTCGGCGCTGTAGCCGCAACCGTCGGCACCGTGATCGCGTTATCTTCAACACTGATCGTGATTTTGATATTTATTAACATGGCGTTCCAGGTTCGGACCGTCGATGGTCGAACCTCGTTCTGGCTTGCCGTGAAAATCGCCTTAGTAGGCATATTTGCTACCAATTGGGCGCAGTTCAACTATCTGGCTGACGGCATCCTAAACGGTATCGACAGCATTGCTGGATCTCTCATCGCGTCTGTTGGTGGCGGTGAGCCTGGTCCTTCGGGAACATATTCTGAAGAGTTCGACCAACTCATCAATCGACTTGGTGAATACCTGAACGCAATCGGTGAGAACCTGAACTGGATGGCGGGTGCACTGATTGACATGCTAGGTGTTGTGCTTCTGTCGCTTTTAGGAGCTCTCGCAGCCTTCCTCACCATCATGTCGCGTATGTTGATCGCCCTGCTGATCGGCATGGCGCCGGTGATGATCTTTCTCACGCTGTTTGAAGTTACGAAGGACTACTTCTCGCGTTGGCTGTCGGCACTGATCTCTTTTGCAATTTATCCGATTATCATCGCCGGGGTTTTTTCTACGATCATTGGCGTTGCGAATGCGCTGATAGACCGGCTCGGAGACCCCACAAGCGCGTCAAACATTGGTGCCCTGTTGCCATTTTTCATGATGGTTATCATGGGTAAGGGGTTCATTCTGGCCACCCCGTTCATCGCGCGTTCTATCTCTGGCAACATCGTCATGCCTGCTATGATGGCCGGGGCAGGCGGCAGCTATCAGTTCGCGAGAGCCGCGATGGGAAGTCAACAAGCGCAAAATCGCTATAAAATGGGAAATGCGTCTGGTGCTGATCTCGCCGGCATGAGAACCAACCAAATGGCACGTCGCGCGATGACTTCTCTGCGCAGATCATCATCTGACACCACTGACGCCGGTGGAAATACCCCGCCTTCAACCGGCACCGGCGCTAAGATGCAGCGCATGAAAGACCGGGCCGACCGCCTCGGAGATTGAAAAAGGCCCGCGAAAGCGGGCCTTTTGCTTTACTTCGGTCGGACAGGGCGCGGCTACTCGGCCGCGGTCGCGCGCGCGCCCCCCTGCCCTTCCGTGAAACTCGCCTCGAACTCTGCCAGCTTCGCATCAGCGTCACGCAGCGCCTGCACGTCAGCGTCGGTAACGTCGCCCGGCTCGGGCAGATCGAGCCTCTGCTGGACAGCCAGGTCGAACTCGCGCTGGCGCTCGTCCATGTCCCGAGTCGCCTGCGTTGCCTGGGCGACGGCTTTGGACCGTTTGCGCTTCGACGTTTTCAGCTTCGCTCGATGGGGCTGATCGCTGGCCTCTTTCACCGAAAGGTTCTCGGCCGCTTCCTGCGGCGCGGCCGCCGGCGTCGGCTGCGCTTCTTCCTCCGGTTCTTCCGCAATCTCTGGCTCGACGGCTTTCAGTATCCGCTCTGGGAAAGGCAACTCGCCCTTCTGCGCACCGTGAATCGCCTTGAAAAACGGATCATCGTAATACTGGATGCGCTTTGCCCGGATCGGCATTTGGGCGTCCACAACCATCACAATGTCATTGAGCGGCATCCGCCGCGCCTCGTCCTCGGGCAAGAGAGACGTTTCTTCGGTCCGTTCGGACATGCTGCGACCCTCGAAGGGGTTCCGACCAATCGACCGGGATCGCGTGACCACGCGCTTGGTTGTCTTGCCCACGGCCTTGCTCAGCTCTTCGACAGTCTTTTCATCGGACGGCGTGAGGTAGAGCTTCACACCGGCGTTGCCCTGCAACGCCCGGCGGGTGTTCTCGCCATATATCTCGTCCAGCGCCGGGATCGTTTGCGTGACGATAGCCAGGTGCCCCTTGTAGGAGCGCAGCGTCTCGATGCTCTCGACCACGATGGGCATCTTCCCGAGGCGGTTGAACTCGTCCAGCATAATCATCACCGGCCAAGGTTCATCCTTTCCCGGCTCCTTGTCTTGCAACGATGAAATCAGGTCGGAGAAGAACAGTCGGATCAGCGGGGCCATCGGCTTCACCATGTTCGGAGCAACGACCAGGTAGACGGTGAACGGCTTCTTGCGGATCGTCCTGAAATCGAAGTCCGATTCAACGGTGGCCGCGTCGATCGCCGGGTTGCTCCATTGATCGAGGCCCGAGGTCATCAGGAGCGACACATAAGAGGTCAGCGTGTCATTGTTCGTGGATGCAAGCCGCTCGAAAATCAGCTTCGCAGCGTGGTTCCGAACTTCGTCCCGACGCTTCATGAACTCCTTCTGCTTGTTGCCGCCGGACGCGCTGATCCGGTAGATTTCGCCCAAAGTGGGCCGCTTCCGCTCGAAGGCCAGAAGACCAGCGGCAACAAAGAGGTCGATACCGCCTTTCAGAAGTCCCTGCACACGATCACTGTCTGCTTGCAGGAAGAGCGAGGCGAGAAGCTGAAGCTCCATCTGCTTTCGGTCAGGATCGTCCAGCTCGAAGATCCTCAGCAGCGGGTTGTAGCGATGGCTGCGCCGGTCGTGCCAATCGGTCGGAGCAAAGCGGAAAACCTTGTCGCCCTCCGACGCTCGATGCCGGGCGGTATGCTCGAAATTCTCCCCCTTCACGTCTAGGACCACGGCGGACCCTTTGAAGGTGAGAAGGTTCGGGATAACGAAGCCGGTGGTTTTCCCCCGCCCGGTCGGTGCGACGATCAGTGCGTGGGGGAAAACCTTCGACGTGATGAGCTTCCCGCGCGACTTCGGCTTGCCCATCTTGCCCAGGATAAACCCAGTGCCGGGTTTACCAAAAAACCCATTGCGGGCCATTTCAGCGGCCTTCTGCCAATGGGTCCGCCCGAAACGAGTGAGAGCTGACCCGGACAGAACCGCGCTCAGAAGCATCCCGGCCAGGGCAAACCCGCCGATAATGAGATTGACACGCTCGAAGTCGTTGGGTCGGACGGTGCGCATTTCAAGGTAGTTCTGCGCCAGCCAGAAGAAGTCGATCTCGGCCGACAGCCCATAGTCGCGGAACGTGAGATAGGCGCTCGCAATCACATAGCCGACAGCGGCCGAAACCAGCGTCAGAAGGATTACGCCAACCGCGATCTTGCCCTTATCCATGCGTCTGCCCCTTCTCGCTGTGGCTCTGAACATGCTTCAGACGCTGCGCATCGTATTCTTCATCGGCAATCTCGGAAATGACCTCGCGGGTGGCCTCGCTGTTGGCCGTCGCTTCATCAGATTGCAGATAGGCTTTCGCGGCGTAGAGCCGTTCCAGACGATCATCAATGACGTTCTCCAAGGCATCAGCATCGCCTTCGCGCAATGCCTCTATCCGTTCGTCATCCAGCTCACGTTCGATTTCCTCGCGATAGGCGCGGCCGCTGGCCTCGTCTGCGAAGGTCGGGTTGATCTTGTCATCCCGCTCGTGGGCAATGACACGCTCGATCTCAGGACTGCGCCCGGTGCTGGTCAGCTCACGTTGCGCCGCGATCTCAGAAACCCGCTCACTGTCTCGAATGCTCATCGCCGTGGCGTAAGTCTGGCCCAGACCACGCGCAAGATGATCGGGCATGTCCGGATACCGGGCTTTGAAGTCATCTTCTACAGCCGCCTTCACATCGGCGGAATCGTCGGCTCCGGCGGCGCGGGCCTCCGTTTCGATCCGGTCGTATAGGTCGCGATCGACAATCGCTTCCTGATAGGGCTGGTCACGATAGATCAGGTCCGGCGACGCGAGGATTTCGGGCTTGTCTCGGAGATATTCGGCCTGCTCGCTTGCAATCCGCTCCCGCGCCATCGCGTCGATCTGACCATCTTCAGACATAGCCTGGACACGATCATAGCGCGTGTCGAAATCTTCCGATTGATCTGCTGACATAAGCTCGTCACGGATGCGGCTGCTCATGCGATCAAGGCTGGCCTGCTCGATATGCGCCTGATGAGAAGCCCTGCCTTCGTTGTCGGTCTCGACTTCATAGGGGCGGATCGCGTCATCGAACTCGCGCAAGCGGGCCTGCTCGAACCGCTCTACCTCTGCACTGTAGCCCTCGAAATCCTCATGCTCATGCGGCCGGAACTCGCGAGTATCCTCGCGCAGCAACCCGTCGCGCATCTGTTCACCGTATCTGTCGGCGGTGTCGCGCAATAGAGCATCGGCCCGGCGCTGATCTTCAACCGACATAGCTCCCTCCGCACGCTCTTTCGCCAAGGCCGTAAACGCCACTCCCAGCTCCGCGTTGGTGCTGACATTGGTGCCACCCTGAGCGGCACGATCCCGGCCAATGACCAAGGGCTCGAACGTGGCATAATCGTTGTTCGGCCCGTCGAAATTGTCACGAACGCCCTTTTCGACCTCCGCCACGGCGGCAGCCTCCCGCGCCGCAATGCCTTCATTCTCGGCTCGAATTATGCCGACCTCGGTCCGCAGCTCATCGCTTACACGTTCCCGATAGGCTTCATCGTTCGCCTGATCGCGCAGGAAATCTTGATAATCCGGATCGTCCTCGAACACCCCATCATCGCGCAGAACCTCCGCCCGTTCGAGCGCGGTCCCAAGCTGGACATGCACCTGGTCCAGCTTGTCCACCGCTTGCTGTAGATCCTCGCGCTTTTCGAGATTGAGCCCGTCAGTCTCCGCGATGTGGCTCAAATCGTCCGAAAGCCATTGACGTTCCAGCGCAGCGTTATTCGCTGTGGTCTCAATCCGTGCGATGATCGTCTCGGACGAAATGCCGGTGCCACGCAACGCCGTCTCGATCTGCGCCCGTGTCTCGGGTTCACGCAGCCGTTCGACGGCATCGCGATTCACGTTGGCCTCGGAATAGACCCCATCGGCCGAAGGCGCATCAAGTAGCGTCTGCGAACGGGCGCCCAGAGGCTGCATGTGGGCAACCCCCCGATAGATTTCGTTGAGACGCGCCTGCGCTTGGGGTCGTTGCGCCTCGGGCGTGCTGGCAACCATCGCCTCAACGCGCTCCATCCGTGCGGCAAAGCTGCTTCTCAGATCATCAAAGGACTGTTCCTCGGCCATGTAAACTTCTCCATTCTGTTCAAGATGCCCGCCCCGCGCCATCAGCTCACCGGCACGGAACAAGGCGTTTGCAATATCCTCACGGTTCTCGGCCGACGCCTCGGCGGCCAGTGAGCGGTAAACCTTCGTGTTGCTGGCGATCTCCGCCAGCGCCCGGTCCAGATCGCGCCCGACGCGGGCACGTCCAACGGGCTCCCTGCCCTCTTCCTTGGCCGCGTAGACCTCCTTGGTGCGCGGCTGATATGTTACTACACCCCGATCCAAACGGCGCGTTGCTTCGAGACAAACCCCATATTTTTCAGCCTCTTCGACCATCGCTGTGCGGAAGTCGTCGTAGTTGAAATGATGATCCCGGCCCAGATAGAAGAACTCGCCTTCCTGGGATCGCCGGTTCAGGACGACATGGGCATGAGGGTGAGCCCGGTCCTCATGAACCGCGATGAGGTAATCGAAATTCCGGTCTTCCGTTGCGAAGAACCGCTCGCATACGTCGCTGGCTATGTCTCGAACATCCGCGCCACGGGTGCCAACCGGGAACGACATAAGCAAATGGGTCGTGTGCCCCATCTTGGGGTTGAAGCCCTTGTCCCACCGCTCTGTGAAACGATCGGCCACACTCTTGATTTCGTCGGCGCTCAACTGGCGCTTCCCATCGAGGACGCCACGGCTGTCCACGATATGCGAACTCTTGGTGGTCAGATACTCAAGCTGATTGACGAGCTGACCCCGCGTGTGTGTTCCGCCAGACCGGATTGCCTTGAACACGGCTGCTCGATGGCCCGCCCCGGCGCGGGCCATCTGCTGCCGCTTCTGTCCGAGGCCCTGCATGGAACCTCGAACCTTGCTCCATCCCTCCTGGAAAAGCTCACCAGTGACAGCGGCCACCGCGTTACTCTTCGCCATCGGCCAGCTCCTTCAGGGCGGCATTGACTGTCAATGTCAGGTGACTGCGGCGACGCTCCGCAAGCGAATGAACCTGATCGGCAAAGTCCAGAACGAACCCGGCGAGGCTCCGCATCTGCGATAGACTGCCCGGCCCGAAGGGCGGTCGAAGGCCCTTCTTGTTCGCTTCGTTCATGCGTTTGGCGATCTGCGTGACGTTGTTGCCGACCCGATTCAGGGCTGAACGGAAGCCGCCCAGCTCAGATGACAGATGTTCATCGGGAATGAAAACGCCGTTTGCGCACTGGATCAATCGACGCAAACCTTCCGATCTGCTGTTGATCCCATGTTTCCCCAGCAGCGTGTCGAACGCCTGAAGTTCCTCTGGCGAGACGGTGACGGTGATCGTTTTGCTGCGATGGCTGCTCTCACGTCGGCGCTCTTTTTCAGTGCGAAGCGTGTAGTAGATCGCCCGTTCGGTCACATTGAAACGCGCCGCAAGTGCCTTTGCGGAAACGCCTTTTCCGCTCTCGCGGACGATGGCGAGCCGTTCCTCACGGGTCAGACGACGGCGCAATGACATACTGAACAATCACTCCCTATTTCCTGCCACCTACATACAGACGAATAGGCTTCGACGCAATCCGGGGATTGTGTCGAGTGTCGAAGCCGTTAAGTTCGGCTGTATTCCGCATCAGGCACGGCTTGCCCGTGCCGTGATCGAACCGTGGTTCGATCTGGGCCGCTCCGGCCCACCCCTCTAAAAATGCCCCGTGAGGCGCTAGAAGCGCCTCTCTGCACCCTACCCCCTCAGAAGCCTCGGAAGCGCCCTCAGCGAGCCGCTGCGGCGCTCCTGTGCGCCATGCCGCCCCCGACCGAAGCAGACAGTCCCAGCGAAAGGTCTGATTGCGATGAGGAAGAGAGGCAGCACGCCGGCCCTTTCGGCTCCATCGCCTCCTTAACGCCCCGCACGCAACACATAACACGCAACACATAACACGTAACACGTAACACGTAACACGTAACACGTAACACGTAACAATGAACAGTTGCCACGCAACAAACAACAAGCAACACGGAACATACCACAGGCAACAAGCAGCACTGGACACTGGACACTGGACACTGGACAGATAACACTTGACCTGCAACACGCGACAGAGGACAAGTGACAGGCAACAGTAACCACGCGACAAGCGACAAGCGACAAGCGACAAGCGACAGTCAACCCGGAACACCGGACAAGCAACACTGAACATGAGGCCGAGCAATGCCGAACGAAAACATGAAAGTCATCACGGTCATGACGCGCAAAGGCGGCGCCGGAAAGACCATGCTGACCCGTGCCCTGGCGAGTGCAGCTATGAACGCAGGCAAGAAATGCCTTGTCCTAGATGCTGACCCGCAACAAGCCTTGTTTCGATGGGCTGATAAGCTGAAGATCGAAGACCCGAATTTCACCATCGAAGAGCTGAAGTCACCCGAAGCATTCGAGGCGCGGGTGGATGCTGCCTGGGAAGAAGGATCAACGGATTTCATCTTCGTTGACACGCTTGGGGCCGCTGGTGCTTGGGCCGACGATCTCGCGGCCTTCAGCGACATTCTTGTGGTGCCCATGATGCTGTCCAACGACGACATGGAAATCACGCAAGACACCCACAAATGGTATGTTGACCTCCGGGGAAGGACCGAAGATCCCGAAAACCTGCCGACCTTCCATGTCGTTCTTTCCAGCGTTCCCGCACGGATGAGTAAAACCGAACAGCAACTTGAGCTGGAAGCGGTTCAATCCTTCCCGGTCGTCCAGAACTACTTTATGGAGCGCAAACAGCATAAAGACGCCGCCAGCCTCGGTTTCCTCCACTATCTCGCTGAAGCACGGCGCAACGATCCGAACCCTCTGCTGCGCACCCACGCTAAGCACTATGAAGAGGCTTTGGACGAGGCGTTGTCGATCCTACAGGACATTGGAGGGATCGAATAATGGCCCGCAAGCAACGCCCGAACATCAGGGGCTACAACCCTGAATACACCACCAACTTCGGCACCAATCGCGAAGGTGCCGGAGCCTTCGCACCGGAAAGCCCGAAACCCTCCGCTCCCGTGGAACCTGCGGCTGAACAAACGCCAACTCCTGCGAAGCCCGATCCTGAAACCGCCCCTCCCTCTGCCAGCAAGCCCATAGCTGAAAAGCCCGCTCGCCCGCGCGTGGAGAAAGAGCGAGAACCGCAGGCCCCCAAGGCACCACAGCCTGCCGCCGAAAAACGGGAAACGCGCCTCGACGCTGCTGTGAAGGTGGATCAAGGCAAGAAGCTCGATGCTCTGGAAGGGCAGGGGATCGCGGCCCGCGATGTGATCGTGCTTGCCGGACGCAGGGCAACGGCCAAGTTCGAGCTGAAGGCCAAATATATCGAAAAGCCCGAGGCAGATCGCCTCCCGATGCGCGAAGGCTACCACACAACGAAGCGGCTCCCCGCAAACATCCTGGACGATTTGCGCGAAAAGCATGATCCGCTTCGTCTCCAATCCGATAGCGCGATGGTCCGGGGCCAGTTCGAACCCGTGTTCTGGACCTGCCTTGATGAAGTGATCGAAGAGCTACGACATAAGAAGGATTAGAAGACGCGGCTTGCCGCGTCACGTTGTTGCATAGAAGGGGGAAGGAGTTTTGGCTTCCTTCCCCCTGAAGCAAAATAGACAGGGCCGTGTCCTCGGCTGCGCCTGCGGGCCGCACCACCCCTGTCGATTTTGCTTCACCCCCATCCTCTCACGCTCGCCGCTCGGCAGGGGTAAGCGGGCGCTTACCCTCCCTTTAATGATGAAGAAGGCGCGGGAACGGGGCGCTCCGTGGATCAAAAAAAAACGGAGTGAAAACCATGCCGAGGCAAAAAAGACTGGAAGCGAAAGCAATCAAGCGCATCCTCGATGCCAGGACGCGCGAAATCGTCGGATGGCTCTACGAGTGGAACACCGGCGAGATACTTCCGCGCTGGAAGGACGAGCGTAGGGAAAATGTCATCTATGAGTAAGACACCAATGTTTTCGCTGTCGGCCGAGGAAGACGGGCGAAGCCTTGGCACGGTCTACTCGACTAGCTCGAAGACCCTGCGCGAGTTTGGCGCGGCTTACATGCGCGATCCGAAGACGCGCGGGGAAATCACCTTGAAGAACGCCGAGGGGCGCGCGGTTGCCTCTTTCGACGTGTGGCAAGACAAATGGTCGGAAACCGCCGAAACCTTTGAATAATCTTCCCTTTTTGTTCCAAAAATGCTAGGCTGTCTCCCAAAAGGAGGCAGCCTATGCAGTTTCATAAAGCATTGATTTGCAGCGTAATTATTCTGACGGCATCGCCCGCTGTGGCAAGTGCCTGGGAACATGAGCATGAGCGTGGGGTCGATCTCTACCGGACGGAGAATGCGGGCGTCGTGGTCTCGCTGGTTTGTGATCCGAACACGGTCTATGGGACCACGGAAAGCGCCGTCCTGATCGAATCCGGGGACAACCCCGACCTGTCGGCCGAGGTGGGCTTCAGCTTTCCCGATGGCAACAGGATTGGCGCGGCAATGGTGCATGGGCGCTACGGAAAAGCGACGGCCAACCCCGTGGAATGGGAAACTCTGATCGCCGGATTCCGCGTGCATCAGACAGTCACGGTTACGATTGGCGACAGCTCGACCGAGGTTGAGCTTGGCGATCCCATGCCCTTCACCTGCCTCTGACCTTGCGCCTGCGAAAGCAGGCTCGGCGCGAAGCGCCGGGCGGGGCCGGGGCCGCGCGCAAGCGTGGCCCCGGCCCCGTCAAACATAGCACCAGGGCAAAGGAAACCCCCGCCGTGGGCGGGGGCTGACAGGTTCAAAGCTCGATGCCGGGGCGCAAGTTGCCGTCTTGGTCCAGCCATTGCCGCGCCTCGGCGCAAGCGTAGCAGATGCAAGAGCCCTCGCCCTCGATCGTCACCGGCGCGAAATAGACCGGCGGGTTTATCCTGCCGAATTTACGGCAGGACAGGCGGGGCAGGGTGTGGGGGCCGCTCATGCGGCCACCTGCTTTTCACCCTCGGAGACGCGGGCCTTTTCGTTGATGTAGTCCACGGCCTTCTGTGCCTCGGCGGCAGCCTTGAAAATCATTTCCTTGTCGGATTTCAGGGCCTCAAGCCATCCCTCGACATATGCCGCGCTCTGGTCAAACTGCGGCTCGACGCCAAGCTGAACGGCAAGGAAACATGCGCCGATCTCGGCCACCAGCTCGTCAAATGCGTATTCCTTACGGTTCGCATGGGCCTTCTGAGTGGCAAGCCGCTTTTCGCCGCAAGCCCAATGGGTCAGCTCGTGGGCAAGTGTCCCATAGTATCCGGCGGCGCTGTAAAATGTCGCAATCGGAGGCATATGGATGTGGTCTTTCGTCGGGTGGAAATAGGCGCGCGGTTCCTCCGTGGTGATGATTTCCGCCCCGCTGCGGGCAAAGAAAGCGTCAAGCTCGGCGTCGGCCTCCGTGCCAAGATCGCGGGGCGGTTCCGGGCGGATGTAGTAGGCTTCCGGCAAGCCCTCGATCTGGTCGGCATTGAAAACATTGTTGGTCTTGGCAAACCGGATGCGGCGCTTGCCGTCCTCGCCATCTGCCGCATTCTCGTCCTCGCGCTCAATCGAGCCATAGAAAACAGATTTCGTCGCCTTCTCGCCCTTCTTCACGCAACCGCCAAGCTCAAGGGCCTGTTTGAAGGTCATCCAGCGCGCGGAATTGTAGCCACGAACATGCGCCGTCGCCCAAAGCATCAGAATGTTGATGCCTTGATATGAATTGCCATTGTGCCGCAAGGGAAAGCTCGCGCAGCTCATGTCGCCCGTCCACGGCTTGCGCCATGGCGGGGTGCCCGCCTCGATCTGCGCAATGATCGTGTCGGTGACGTGCTGTTTGATGTCAAAACGCTCTTTAGCCATGTCTGGCCTCCTTGTGGTGATGCCCTATCCGGTCTGGTGCCGAAAATTGGGGCGGGGTTTCTGGCGAGGACCGCTGCAAGCGGCCCTCTCCTGAAAGCCTGCCTCCCGGCGAGGG
>NZ_JBPWNX010000017.1:0-51936 GCF_054954595.1 Actibacterium sp. D185-2 | reverse complement strand
GACGCTTGAGCAATTTGAGGGCTCCGCGCCCGACGCGCTTGCCCAAACCGAAACCGAGGAATATGAAAACCAGACCCGCAGACTCTCGTTATGAATGAGGGACCATCGGGGGGCAGGTCACGGACAACTGAAATACCACCATCAGTCGCCACTGCAATCGTCGGAACTGGCAGGCCGGTGTCCGGATCGACTGGCGCATTAGGCAAAACGGTCATCGCAACATCTTTGACCGACGGGTTGACTAAGACCGAGGATGAAGCGTAGGCCAAGAGGCCTTTGGCACCTGCCTGTTGCCATGTCCCATTTCGAGTGGAAATTGACGGCACGTTCATGTGCAGGTTCCAATAAACATGGCCGCGTACACCGATAGCATCGTCGTTCAGAAACCGCGCGACCAGTAGCCCGGCGAAGTTAATGCTTGCCGGAGACCCCGCGCACATGATGCCGTTTCGCATAGAAACGCTGTTGAATGACGTAAGAAGGCTTCCAACCCCAAGGCCGAACACCATCCACATCGGCAGTGCGGGATCATCCCCGTCGTAAATCGTGACCTTACCCACCTCAGCCACAATCACCGCGACCGCAGGGAACTCGCGCCGCGAGCCGCGTATGGCCGTGTTGAGCGTCTCGTTATACCAGCTCGTGTGCTGGCACCGCTTGCGCCATGCCCCGCCGTCGCTGTCGAGGCTCGTGTCGTAGATGAACACATCCACGGCGGTCATGGCCTTCTCCGCGAGAAACGCGCTGATGCCCTGATAGGTCACGCCAGTCTTCACGATCGCAAGATGGGTGGCAGCGTCGGCCACTTGCGTTGCCGCCTCGTCCCGGGCTGCATCGGTCGCGTTCTGTTCGGCCTGTGCCGTAACGACCGCCGCTTCGGCCAGCGCCACCTTGGCGTCGAGCTGCGCCTTGGTGACGTTCGCCTCACCGGTCAGCTCGTCGACCGAGGTGGTCAACTTCGAGATCGAGCTCATCAGGGTCATGTCGTTTTCCTCGATGGGGGGAAATGGGATGGGGGCGACACCGCGCAGTCAGCGCCTCCCCGACTGGGTCATGCATCGACGACCATGCCGCCGGCAGCCGCGATGGCCGCGCCGACCGGGGCCGTCGTGTTCGCCACCCGGCGCAAGCCCTTGAACACCGACCGGCCCGCCGACGTGCCGACGTGCAGGAGCCCGGTGTCCGGATCGTGCGCGAGCGCCGTCACCGCGTCCGACGCGCCGAAGAACGTGCAGGCGGCATTCTCTTGGAACAGCACCTTCTCGTCCTCGTAGATGCGGCGGATTTGGTCGGCGGTGGGGATCGAGTTGGTGATCCGGAATAAGGCCATCGCAGCCGTCGTCACAGGACTGATGCGGAGCTCATGCAATTGCGCTGTAATCCCGTGAGAACTGGACGATTTCAGACCCCCGTTTTGGTAGTGCTTGAACGAACCGCCTTGGAAGATCGCAACATGAAAGGCCCATTGACCATCGTGCGGAGGGCAGTCACCACCGACGTTGAGACTGGTCCTGCCCTGCCAAACAAAGCGCGGCTGCCCTGTGTTTGCGTCGAAGTAGAGGTTGAGGAAAGCCGTACTTGTCCCGCCGCCTGGGGTTTCAAACCATCTGAAACCTTGCGATGAGCGGTTCCCTTTCGCCCAAAAAATGACTGCGAAAGTCGATTGGCCGTTGAGATCCCCGGCAAAATCCCGGGAAAGATAGCTTGCGGAGTTGCACGTATAGCCCATCAGCTCCGCCCCGGTGACGACAGATGCCCGGGTCACGCTCCCGTTAACCAAAAGCCCACGATTGTTAGCCGATCGGTCGGCGTCAGCTGGACGAACCGAAATGTTATCGGCCAGAGAGAAGTCTCCGAGCGTCCCATCCGCGTTGATGATCTGCACCTGCGTCGCCGTCGATATTGCAACAAAGTGGAGCTCGTAGGCCCCAGTTGCGCTCACGATCTGCGTTGACAGCACAGCTAAATTAGTCTCGTTGCGTGCGCGGAAAGTAACGGCTGTGTTGCTGATTTCGATCTCCGCGGTGAGAACATAAGCTCGGCCGGGAACGGTCGCGATCGTCTGGGTCGTGCCGCCGAAATTTACGACATCGTTGTTGATCTTCAGCTTCCCATCGACCGTGCTCAGGCCAGCTCCGCCAGTTGCAGACCATCCCGTCGCATCAATATCGAACGTACCGTTCGTCACGACTTCCGAGGCCACAAGATCGGCGTCGTCGGTGTCCGCAAGGAACGCGCCTCGGATCACACCAGGAAGCCAGCCGGTGTTGTACGAAGAGGTGGTGTAGGCAACAAGATTAGGTCCGCCAGAAACACCGCGCTTGTGACAGACAAGACGGGTTCCGGGGTAAACTGTCGCTGCCGGGTGCGCCAAATCAAACGAAGAACCGCCAGCGGCAACTCTGCGTAGCGCAGTAGCGTAAGCGATGCTTTCACTTAGATTGACCCGCTGGAATGGGTAGTTATCATTTGATGCTTGATACCCATCCGGCAAAACATAATCCTGAGAAAGGCCAGCAACGTCGCAAGCGAGCCAGTAGTAAGATGCTTGCATGAAATATAGCGTTCCGCGGTCAAAAATGAGGCCACTGCTGGACCCGCCCCAGTTTGTCCCAGTGATGTCCCAGATGTTCCCATCGTCCTTTATTACCGACACGCCACCTGCAGTCGCCACGGCGATCGTCGGCACGGGCAGACCTGTCGCATGGTCGATAGGGGAGTTCGGAAGAACGGCCATGGCGACGTCGTTGACGCCAGAATTCACGATTGAACCAAGTGTGTTTCCTACCGAGATACCAAGGCTCGCATTCCGTTTGGCGATATTCGGGTGGTTTGTATAGCCGTTGTACCCGGAGCCGGACGCTTGGGCCAACCGCCCACGCTCCTTCACAAAATCAATTATGTGAAGTCCAGAAACACTTGAATGAAACGTACCGACCGTTAGCACGGCGTTTCGCATAGATATTGCTCGAATTGGCGCCTGATCGATTGACGCCAAAACCAGCATTTTCCCTGTGCCGTAGGACCACGAACCTTCAAAGACCATCCACATTGGCAGCGTGGGATCATCGCCATCGTAGATCGTAACCTTGTTGCTCTCGGCCACAATCACCGCCACCGCCGGAAACTCCCGCCGCGATCCCCGCGTCGCCGTATTCAGCGGCTCTCGATACCAGCTTGTGCCAGCACACCGATGCCGCCATGCGCCACCATCGCTGTCTTTCGAGGTGTCATAAATGAACACATCGACCGCCGTAACCGCCTTGGTTTGCGCGACGGCAGAAAGGTCCTGATAGGCAACAGCTGAGGCAGCCGACTGCGCGGCAGCGTAGGCCGCATCCTTGAAGGCCCCAGCCTGATCGCGGGCAGAAAGCGCATTCGCCTTGGCGGCTTGCGCCTGCGCGGTTGCGGACTGCGCATCGGCGACGGAGGCATCCAGGGTGGCCTTCTTGGAAACCACGGCCCCCCTCAGGTCTTCCACGGATGCCCTCAGGGCGTCCACTTGCTGTTCAACACTCATAGGCGGGGCTCCTTACGAAAAGGCGACGGCGGAGACATACCGCGTCTGCGAATTGGCGAAGGCAGTCGCCATTTCCAGCATGGCAGTCTGGATATCGGTGAGTGGCCCAGCAGCGTCTTGCACAGTTCCGATATTGGTCGCGACCACCTGGATTTCGTCGGCGAGAGGCTGCACGACGGCAGCGGCGGCGGAGGCCGTGGCCTCGCTGGCGGCTGCATTGGCTTCACTCTGAGCAGCGGCTTGTTCACTAGACAAAGCCGCCGCTTGGGAAGCTGCAGCAGCCTGTTCAGATCCCGCGGCATTGGTCTCGGAACTGGCCGCCTGCACAGCCGAAGCTGCTGCATCAATCGCGCTTTGCGCCGCCTGAGATGCGCTCACTTCCGACGCGTCTTCCGACCCCTTCGCATTCCCGGCCGACACAAAGGCCTCAGACGCTTTGGCTACTGAGGTAGTCGCGGCATTCTGCGCCGCCGTCAGTTGGCTGTTGAAAGTCGCAAGCTGCGCCTGCCCCGCTTCGATCGCTTCTTGCGCCGCCAACATCTGGCTGTAGGTCGCATAAGCCGGCAGGGTTGCATAATCCGAGGCACCGTCGCCCACCTTGGTGATGCCGGTATCGATCTCGAAGGCAAATTCGCCCTCAGACAGGATCGGGTTCGCGGCGGCCCATTCGGCCGCGGTGCCGCGGCGCATCTGGATTTTGGCAAAGACTGTGGAGGTCATGGGGTTTCTCCTTGGATGCGCCCATCAATGGTTCGAAGATTTGGATCGGCGGCAGCGCCACCGCAGTCGATGACGGCAAGACCGGCGTAGTCGGTGTCTGGTGCCCCGCCATCAAGGATCTGCGGGACGTAGGGCACCTCGATCTCGACGGGGCCTTGCGCGCGCAATCGAAACGGTGATTTCCCGAAGTAGACGACGCCGGACATGCTGTTTCCTTGATAAACGGTGACGGTGGCTGACGCAGTGTCTGCGCGCAGCCAAAGCGCCTCGAAAGGCGCGATGCCCCGAATGAGGCGCATGCCCCGGATCGCAAACCCGCCCTCGTTGGGCGGTTCATCCTCCGGTGCCACTTGCCCCCAGATCCGAGCACCGGCTGGAGGCACCACAAGCGCAGTGGAGGCGTTGAAAGCCACCATAGACCAGGCATCTGGGCTCAGGTCATACTTGGTCCCGTCCACGGATCACCTCGAGGATTTCACGGATCAGGGCCGCCAACCGCAGAGGCGCGCGCCGATTTCATTATGGGTGACGATCTGGGCCAACGTGCCGTCGCTGAGGACGTCCGCGCGGGAGGGCCGAATGGGTGCCGCCCAATCGCAGGCATTGCGATCTCGCCCCGGATCAATCGCGCATCCAGCGGTTAAGGCGGCGCTCAAGATCAGCACGATCAGAGTTTTGCACCTCATTTGACACCTCCTTCACAGTTTGCAGAGATCGGATCCGGGCATCGGCTCGGCGAATAATGAATTCGGCCTCAGCCTCCAGACGGCCGCGCCGAAACGCGATCCAGAGTGCAGCGCCAATCGCAACGACGATCGCGCCCCATAGAGCGGCCTTGCGGCCGATTTCGGAGAATATCGCGGTCAGGATCGAGATCATTCCTCGCCCTCCGCTGAGATGGGCTGGCCCGCCGTTCTGAAGCAGTGGGTGTTGAGCGACAGCACGGTGAGACTTTCGGCATCTGCCGCCGCTCGAATTTGGTCGTGGTTTAGGACGGCGGCGTCCTCGCACTCGGTCAATGTGCGCATCGCCACGGGATGGATATCGGACCCACAGGCCGGCGCACCGCCGATCGACATGCACATGGAAACGATCAAGACCCACATCACGGGGTCTTCCCACTGCGATGATCCTCGATCCGCGCATTGCGGGCTTTCAGGGCGTAGAAGATGACGCCAATGAACACAGCCGCCCCGATCCAGGGCAATGCCACTTGCACGGCGCCTGTCAACCCGACCAGATCTAGCACCCGTTCCGCGGTGTCACGCGCCTCTTCTGCCTGTGTCAGCGCCGGCGCAATCTGCGCGGCCACCGATCCTGCAGCGCCGAGGACACCAAGCCCGACCTGGGCATTCGCCGCCGTGATAATGCGACTGCCTTCTGGCACGCCCGCCGCCCGTTCCGGCGCGACCGGCCGCGGCTCTGCGCTGGCCAGCGCCTCCGTCAGCGCCACATCGATGATCGGCACCAGCGGCAGCCCAACTTCATCCCGAAACGCCAGGATCGCCGCGCGGGTGCGAGGCCCGAACTGACCATCAACCTGGCCCACCTCGTGATAGCCAAGTGCTTTGAGGCGCGCTTGCACCCCACGGACCGAGGGCGTCACGGCCGGGGCCACATTCCCCGCGCGCCGCACCCCGAGCAGCCGCGATTTCGCATAGCGCTGAATAGTAACAGCATCAGACTGATTGCCGCCCAGCACTTCGATCATGGCCCCTGTCGTTTTCACGAAGAAGCCGAGATGGCCCTGCCAGGATTTAGAACCCCTTGAAAAGACGACGATGTCCCCCGGCTGCGCATCGGCCAGATCAACCGGAATACCCCAATCGAGATAAGACCGTGCATTGAGGCGCCGGGTGGAGCGCAGCCCCGCCTTTTCCAAGCAGTGGCCCACGAAAGCCGCGCACCAAGCCACGGAGTCATGTTCCACCCAGTCATGCCCAACCGAGGCATACATGGCCATGATGGCCGGGTTGTCTTCAGGGCCGGGGCCTTCGACGGTGCCGATGTAGCCTTGGGCGATTTCAAGATGGGTCATGCTGGCCTCCTTGCAAAGGAAAACACCGCCCCAGAGGACGGCGTGTGATCAGGCGATCGATGTTTGGCGGCTGTTATTTCTTGCGGCCAATCCAGGCGCAGAGCAGGCTTTCGGCGCCACGGGGGCCGAGATAGGCAAGCGTGGCAACGAACCCGGTTGAGACCGGCTGGGTCAGACCGATGTAATTTGCCGCTGCATCGCCAATGAGCGCCATGCCCACGGCCACTGGGATTTCCCAGAGAAGTTCCTTGCCAAAGAAGCGGCGATTGCCAAGTTTCACCTCTCCGGAATGCCACATGAGCCTGCCGGTGAAGGCACCGATCAGGGTGGTGATGGCCCCGCCAAAAAGGTGGTTGATGGTTTCGATAAAGCTGTTGTCCGGCATCTGCCTGCCTCCTTGGTCTCAGAACGGCCCGGTTGCATCCGGATCGATGATGGGCGGCACATTCGCGCTTGGCGCCACTGGGCTTGTGCTTTCCACCCGCGCATCCGTACCGGCGCCGAGCTGAGGCTGTTTTAGCTCCAACGTGGTGACAAAGCCGCCCGCGCGGGTCAGCCTGTGGGTCACGGCCTCAATGCGATAGGACCCGTCCACGCCGGGCCGTGTGCCTGACACGGTACAAAGCCCATCGGGCACGGCCGCCGTATTGCCCTCGATCACCACTGTGCCTTCGCCCGCATCTCGGGCGGTTGTTGCGGCATCGCTTTCGCCCTGTTGGGTGGTTTCCAGCTCGCCCGCTCGGGCGAAACGACCGGCGTAGATGCTCGGTACATCAACGCCGGTTGCGCGCTCGACAACCTGCCAAACCCCGGTCGCCACATCATACCAGCGCCCTCTGACCGCCCCAAATTGCGGGCGACCGAGCCTCGGGGCAATGTCCCAGCTGTGCAGGTTCTGGCCCCAGGTCGCGGCAATAGCAGCCGCATAATCCGCATTGCGCTTTGAGAGCACAATCCGCCCGCCTGTGATGCGAAAGTTGCCACCGATTTCGCGGGCCAACCTCTCACCCATGGCGATCAGGCTTTCATCGCGCATCTCGAAATAGCCGCGGCTCAGGTTGCGTAGCGCCGGATCAATCTCGATTTGCGTGATCCCGACATGCGCCGCCGCATGACGCAGGATTGTATCCACCGTCGCCCCATCCCAATGGCGCTGCTGGCCTTCTTTGGCCCGGCCCGTCGTATCCATGCCTTTGGCCGTGATGCGGAGACGCCGGCCGGCGCTCCGGGTGCCAGAGGATTTCACCTCATCGACGGTGCCCTCGAAGACGACACGCATCCCCTCGCTGTCCCAGCCGAGCGCAATCGACGCGAACGCGCCGATCTGCGGTAGAACAATGCGCCCATCGGTGTCGTCAATTTCCAAATCCGCGCTATCGGTATGGGTGCCAACCTTGTCCGAGACTTGCAGGCCCAAAAGGACCGGCATGAGAGCTCTGGTGATATTCGTCCCCTCAATGGTCACGTTAAAAAGCGCACGCTTTGACATGGGCTGGCTTCCTCACCAAAGCCGGATCGGATCAAGAACCTGCTGCTCCCGCGGGATCGGGATGGGCATGTCGAAGCTCGTCCCTACCGGCAGGGTCTGGCCCAGATCGGCAAGGCCTGGATTAAGATCATAGATGACCTCCACGAGCCCCGGCATTGGCCGTTTGAACCTGCGCCATACGATCACCGACACTGTCAGCCCGTCGCCTTCCACGGTCACGGTTTCGATCACCTGGTCCATAGGAGCACATCCGCCAGAAGAGAGAAGAATGACCCCGCGCTTGGCGCGCTGGCCCGTTTCACGGTGATGTCGACATCGATCACCTTGCCGACGCCATTGCGGCCCAGATAGGAGGCGCGCTCGGTCACTGAGAGGATATTGACCCAACCCATCAAGGCCCCATCGCCCCGCATCATATATTGCGGCCGTCCCGAGGCGCGGGCTTGCGACAAAAGCGTCAACTGTCCCATGCCGCCGAACTTTTCTGGATAAAGCCGCGCCTTGATGCTCCAGCTTTCCGGGCCTTCGCCCACATATTCAAGGATTGGCCGCGCCCCGAGCACGGGCTTTTCGGCAAAGCTGGCCTCCGTGCCATGGCTGTACCCATCGGTGTTGAAGGGCAGGATTTCAAACTGGACGGGTCCGAGCATCATCAGCATCAGGCAAACCTCAACCCGGTATCGGCATAGACCCCACGAAACGCTTCGCGGATCTGATCGCGCAGCTGCCGGGTGATTTCTGCAGCAAGCTGCTGCGGGTCCGCCGTCGCGCCAGAAATGGTGATCGGCGCATTGACCGAGACCTCCACCGGCCCCGCACCGCCCATCCTTCCCGCCGGGTTTACATAGCCATTGCGATTGGCCGTAATGAGCTCCGGCCCACGCTCGCCCACCAGATAAGTGCCACCGCGCGAGATGGGTCCACCTGCTGCGCGTGTGCCATCGACGCCCGAGAATTCATCCACCGCCACGGCCGGGGATTCATCCCCACCGCCAAGCCAGGCCGGCATCGAGGGCCAGCGGATGATGTTCGTCAGATCAATATTCCCGATCGCCTCGACAATGCGGCTTGGGATGCCCCGGATCCAGGCAATCAGCTCTTCGAACTTGGCCACCATCCCGTCCCAAAGTGCCTGGATTGCTTCGAGCCCCTTGTCGTAAAGCCCGGTCACAAGCCCGGCAAAGCCATCGATGATCCGACCGGTCAGATTGGCCGCGTTCTGGGCAATCCGGGCCTGCTCTTCCTCGGATAGCACTTCCTGCTCGAAAAGCCCCGAGCTGAAAAAACCGGTGATGGCATCCACCGCTGCCCCGAGGGCCGATCCCAACCTCGAGAAAGCGCCCGAGATGGCATCGGTGATCGGCGTCAGAAAGCTGAGCTTTTCGCCGAGCCAGTCCAGCGGGCCCTGCAGGCGTTCGGAGATCGCTTGGCCGACGCCCGAAAGCGTGGCCGTGATCCGATCCCAATAGCGGTAGATCGTAAAGCCTGCCGCTGCGACGGCGGTCGCAACAGCTGCAAAAGTCGCCCAAACCGGTGCGGAGATCGTCGCCACGGCCGCCCCGATGGCGGCAATGCCAGAGGACAGCGCCCCAACACCTGGGACCGCCAGCGCAATGCCGGTCAGGCCGGCGCGTAGTCTCCCCAGGGTCCCGAGGGGCTGTCCGCCCATCGCTGCCAAGGCCGACTGCAACCCGATCATTTCCGTGGCGGCGGTCCGCGCGCCAATCGCCGCCCGCCCGATCGTGTTGTAGCCCGCCGCAATCAACGAGAGCACACCGCCGCGGCCCAAGAGCCCTGCGAACTGCAGCGCCGACATCGCGCCTTTGAAGGCGATCACCGCTGCGGTGGCCCCCGCCACAGCGAGTGTGACTTCCGGATAGGCCGAGGCTAGTTCGGAAATCCGCATGATCAGCGGGGTGATCGCCTCTGCCAGCGACGTGATCGCCGGCATCAGTGCATTGCCAATTGTGACCTGCAGCTCGGTCAGCACGTTCTGGAACCGCTGCATATTGGCCTGAAACGTATTGTTGCGCGCCTCGAATTCCGCGAATGCGGAACCTGCGTAATTGGCGCGATCGCCCACCATGCCAAGCGTGTCTTCCACGAGGCCGAGGTTGGTCAGGAGCGGCCCCAATGCCCGCGCCTCATTGCCAAAAAGCTGGCTTGAGATGGCGGCCTGCTGCTCACGCGGGATCTGACTGATGCGGCGCAGCACATCAAGCGTGGTGCCGACCGCGTCTTCCTGCATCCGCCGCGCGACAGCTTCTGCATCAAGCCCCAGCTCTTGAAACGCCTCCCTTTGCGCCCGCGTGGCTGCGGACCCGCGTGTAAGAGCCGCGCCCATATTTCGGAAACTCGTCGCCGCCACTTCGCTTTGCGCGCCCGCAGCCAACATCGCCGAGGCAAAGGCCGAGGCCTCTTCGGCCGAAAACCCGAAGAGCGTCGCTTGCGCGCCAACACGGCGGACCACATCGAGAATATCGGCGGCACTCGAGGCTTGGCTGTTGGAGAGATGGTTCATGGCGTCTGCCAGGGAAACCGTCTCGTCAATCGTGAGCCCCAAGGCCGTCATCAGGTTGGCCATAGAGGCCCCCGCCTGATCGGCGCTGATATCGAATGCCACCCCGATCCGCGCAGCGGCATCGGTGAAGCGAATGAGGTCTTGCCCGGCAATCCCGGCTTGCCCTGCAGCCGCAGCAATTTCTGCGAGCCCCGTCACGGCGATAGGAATGTCGCGCGACAGAGCAAAGAGATCCTGCTGGAACTGACTGAACCCCTCCGGCGTCGGAAAATCCACCACCTTGCGCACATCTGCCATGGCGCTTTCAAATTCGGACGCCGCGGCAATCGGACCACCGATGGCCTCGCGCAGCGCATAGAAGCTGGCGGCCGCATCAACCAGTCCACCCCGTGCAGCTGCAAGGGATCGGTTGTTGCGCGTGATCGCGGCGTTCAACCGGTCGCCGAAGGTCATAGGCAGACCGTTGTTTTCTCGGATGCGGGTCGAGATGCCGGCGAGCGCACTGGCCGCTTGCCGCGCAGGGCTTGTGACGCGATCGAGAAGCTCGATCACCAGTTGGGAGGTCAGCGTTGCCATGGGGTCAGGTTCACTTCGGTATTGCGGCGCGTGCCAGACGACGGGCCTCGGCGTGCCAAAGCACCAGCTCTGGCCAGTCCATATCCATCAGATCCGTGATCGACGTGTTCAGCCAGTGGGCAGTTTCGGCTGTGACGGCGCGCCAGTCGCGGATGCCGTGCCCTTTGGGAAAAAACCGGCGATCACCTCGGAGATCGCGGTAAAATCATCCGTATCCATCTCTTCGATCGCCTCGCGCGGCAGATCGGTCAGAACAGCAGCCATAAGAATGCCCTGTTCCAGCTGATCCTCAATCCCTGCCAACGCATCCTGCAGGGTCTTAAGGTCCTTCACTTTCGGCTTCTTGACACTGACCTCGGACAGGGTCTGATCCCCCAAGGTGATGGGTGCCGCAAGCGGCAGTCGTTTATTGCGATGCTGTGCCATGGGCCCCCTCAAAATCCGTTGGGAATGCGCAGAATGTTGCGTTCATCGGCGTTCTGGGAGGTGCCATCCACGCGCCAATCGGCGGTGAAAAAATCCCAGTAGAGTTTCTCGACCCCGCCAAAATGCAGCTCGTAATGCAGGATTTCCGAGATTGCATAGTCAAAGCCCTGCATTTCGCCGCGCTGGAAGGCTTCAGAGTTTGCCGCCCCAAGCCGGCCTTCAAGCACGGCTTTTGCCTCGATGGCCTCGCCCGTGCGCTTTGAGCGGATCGAGCCATAGGCGGTGAACTTCTTGCGCGAGGCAGCGCCCAGTCCGAACTGGGTCAGAAGATCCGGGTCCCATCCAGCCAGTTTGAAGCTCGCTTCCAGTTTCTGGATGCCGACGGCCACCTCGATCTGCACTCGGGATCCGCCCGGGTGATAATCCTGAAAGCTTTCCTGCAGATTGGGCAGCTGCAACTCGGTCAGCGTCAGGTGTTTCGAGGCCGTCGGGTCCTCATCGCCGCAAAAGAGGTTTGCGGCTTCCATGATGTAGATATTGCTCATGTTGCGTTCCCTCAGCCGGTGATGGTGCCGACCTGCGCGAGCAGGTCATCCAGAAGCGCATCGAGCGCCGGGCGATACCGGGCAGATTGAATGCCAAGATAGCGCAGCACCGGCGCCTCTTCGGCGGCAAAGCTGACGGTGAAGCGGCCCTGGCGCAGTTCCTCGGGCGTGTTCTGATCGCGGGTGAACTTCAACTCAAAGCCCAGAATGTCGCCATCGGCCTTGAGGTTCCGAAGCCCCGTTTCCATCGTGTTCAGGATGGCCTGAATGGTCTGGCCGGTGACGTTGAAGCGCCCGAGATAGAAGCGCAGGGTCCGGAGCAGCATCAGATGGATGAAGTCCCGCCCGCGCGTGACATTATAAAACCGCCAAAGATCATCCTCTCCGGCATTGTCGGTTCCGACGAAAATGAAACCGCCCTGACCGATGGCGCTTTCAACGCCCATTTCGCCCCTCAGAATGACACCGACATTGGCCGAGAGCAGGCGCTGCCCCTCGGTTGCGCCATCCGTCAGCGAAAAGTTGATGGGCCGAGAGGGGCCGACAATGCCCTGCACCGGTTGGTTGGCCCAGGAGTGGAACGGCCTGCCTTGCTTTTCGTGATCGCGGCGCACACCAATGCCTATAATGGCAGGTGATGCGGGTTGGACCACACTCACGCCCTCTGCATAGACCTTCACCGCCGGATCGACGGGAATAAGGCGCGACGAGGAAATCGTCTCGCGCCAGTCGATGGCGTCTTGCTCTGTCGTGGCCGGGCCGTCGACCACAGCATGGGCGAGGAGCTTTTCGCAGATGGGCGGCAGCGCGGCGCAGACCCGGTTGGCCTCAGTCCCCGTACGCTGACTGGTGAACCCCGGCGCACAAAGCAGCCGCGGGATCATGCCAATCTCGGGGCCTGCGCGCAGAAAGGCCGAAAGGCCCGTCAGCGCACCATCGCCTGCGACATTGGCAATCGTCGCCGCGGGATCGACGCCGTCTTCGACGCGAACCAGGACCACCTTGGCGGCCACTTGAAATTCGCCGAGTTGCGCGTTCAAGAGCACCAGCGCGTCTTTCAGCGTGCCGGCATCGCCAAGGGCGGTCAGCTTGGCCGCATCGTCAGAATAGAGAAACACTGGGTCATCGGCGGGAAACACCGCCGCATCCGCATCAGGTGCAGTGCCGATGATGCCGACCACCGACATATCGCTCCAGACTGGTGGGCGTGGCTCATTGTCGATCCGCGTGATCGAAATCCCGAAAGTCGGGTCGGACATGACTGTCCCTCCTCAAAAATGTCAGGGCAAAAGGCGCGGGTCAGTAGGACCCGCCATCCACTGTGGTGATCTGGGCCTGCAGGCCATCGAGAGTGCTTTGCAGGTTGGAGACCTGGGCAATCGTGTGCCCATGGCTGCTGGCCGCCTTGCTGGCGAGCTGGGCGGTGAGCGTTGGGATATCGCCGATCCCGAGCGCCACGGTGCCGGTTTGCCCGTTCACCGAGGATACCGGACCATTGGCCAGCACGCTTTCGGCCACGGCCGCGGCATCGGCGGCATCTTGAGCGGCCTGCTGGGCCAAAAGCAGCGTGTTCGCCACATTGGCGGCCGCCTCGATCAGAGCCGTGGCGAGGCCCGCGCTTGCGGAAATTACCCAATCATTGTGCTGCACGGCACCGATGTCGCCGTGCATGGCGACAACCTCCCCTGCGAGCCCACCGTTTTCGCGGGCATAAGCGGCCACCCGAAACACTGCCCAATCGTTCAAGCTATCCGTGCCGCCCCGGGAGATCACGACGTAGGGCGTGGGGGCAAAAAGCGCGCGCGCCGGCGTGTCGTCGATCGCAAAGGTGGTCTCGAGCCCGACCGCAAGCGTCAACGGCGTCGAGGACGTGGCCACCAGAAACCCGTTTTCTGCGGCGGCAGATGCTGTCGCCAGCGCAGGCCCCAGCACCTCATTCACACGGGTCAGCCCGAGCTTGACCAGATTGTCGGTCGCCGTACCGATCTGCGCGAGCTGCGTGTTCAGTTCTGCAAGGCTTTCCGCAATCAGGCGATAGCGGCGGTTGAAGAAATCCCGGTCGAGGTCTTGGTTGTCGCGCACGCGTAGGTCTTCGAACCTCAGCATGACGTCAGCCTTTCTTCAGCGGCTCGGATGTCGCGATGGCCTCGGGATAATCTGCCGATAAACTCTCGAAGATTGCCGCCGTGACGGTATACCGCGCGCCCGGCCGAAACCGGGCACCGGCAAATTCAAGGGGACGGTTCACCGTCACCCGGTAATGGGTCGGTTTGGAGGCCATAAGGCATGTTTCCTTGCTGGGATTAGCTTTGCGCGTATTCGATCAGCTCGCTGACGAGGAACGGCACTGCCGCGCTGACGGTCGAGCCGACAATCTTGACCGCGTAAGTGCTGACCGAGGTCACATTGAAGATGGATGTCCGCCGCACCGTGCCATCGGCCAAGACCACATCCTCGACCACATCCGCCGCCTCGGTGCCGGTCAAGCCCGCCCCGGTGAGCAAGGTGATGGTGCAATCGTGGTTTGCCTCTTCGAAATGCTGCAGATCCGTGACCACCTTGACGCTGGTTGTGGGTGAGCCAAGCGTGCGGGCCTCTGACACCCAGGTGAAGGCCGTCTTGGGGCGCGTGGCGACAGCTTGCGATCCAGTCAATCCAAAACCAGGCATCAGATCCGTGGTGCCCGTGAGCGTCACACGCAGCGGCAGAATGGCGGGCAGTCCCGAAAGGTCTGGTCCATTGGCCTCGCCATCAAGCGCCACCCAGGCCCCGTTCACCTGTACTTCGATATCGGTTCGACAGGCGGGCGGCGTCACGCCCGGGTGCAGCACATCGAGATCGAGAATGCCGCCCGCAAGCTGTAGGGCTTTGAGCTCGACCGAGAGCCGCGTGCGCTCGAAGCGGGCAAAGTAAAGCCGCATCTTCATGTCATCGACGAGATTGCCAGCGAAAAAGGCGCCGTCGGTCGAGACAAAGAAGGTGCCTTGCACCACCCCGTTGTCGGTATTGGTCATGGCCACATAATGATCGCCCGTGGTGACCAGCACGATGGCGTATCGCCGCCCGGCTGTCAGGAAGGTCGGCGTGATGGGCAGCTTGGTTTCCACCAGCGACGGCAGGCCCACTTCCGTGGAAATCGCCCCCACTTTGATATCCAGAACCGGCAGCGTTGTACGCGAGATAACCCGCGACAGATCCGGCATTCCGAAGGCGGTCTCGGTCACAAGAACTGTCACATCTCCTGCCGCAGCCTTGCGCGAGAAATAAAGACCCACCTGGCTTAGCCAGCCATCCTGCGAGTTCAGAAAGGTTTGTGCCACTTGCTGGCCATTGATCGTGGCCGTGGTGGTCACGCGGTCCCAGTACTGCTCCTCATAGGTGTCGATCCAGAAACGCCGCACCCGGATCCAATGCACATTGCCATTGGGCACCCGCGCGCCATTGGGCATACGGTCCGGCAGGCCATTGGTGACTTCCCAAGTCTCACCATCCCGGCGGAAGACATTGCCCGCGAGATCATAGGTGCCTTGGCGCCACCAGCGGCTATTGGTGCAGACCACCATCGAATTGCCATAGCGCCGCCGCGTGCGGGCGCGCGTGAGTTGACGGATCTCGGTGGTCTCAAAGGTGTATTGGGCCAGCCGCGTCTCGGAGGCGTAGCCCGTCAGGTCAAGCCGGACGCCATGGGCGTATTTGGGCAGAACAAAGCCGCTGGTGTTGGCGATGTAAACGTTGTTGGGGTTCAGCAGCGCCAGTTCTGAGGTTTCCGCCCCAGCCCGCGGGAAACGAATGCCTTCCTCGACCACCGCATCGAAACTGGGATGATCAACGTTCGACCCCTCCGCCGTCAGGAAGTGGTTCGTGCCATAGTAGATGTAGGCGCCCGGCGCATAGACTTCGGTGCGTAACTCATCGAGCTGTTCTGTCAGTTCGACGATTTCGGCTTTGGTGGCATAGCCTGCGAGCCGATCGGCCAGCGCAGACAGGTCCGTGCGTAACGTGTCCACCTGACCGCTGATTTGGCCGCGCCAGTTTTCAAGTGCGATTGTGCGGTTTGCAATATTGCGCAGGTTCGGGAGTTGCGTGGCCTGCCACTGTTCGATGGCCACCACGCCGGAGGTGTCCAAAAGCACATAGGCGATAACCGTGACATTGGCATCTGTCGCCGGATAGCTCGGGTCGGGCCCCTCTGTGCCTGCCACCGTTGAAATCTCCGCACGGCGCAGGCTTTCCATCGCCACAGATTGCGGCTCGGTGGTGCCAGTTTGCGCGTCGATCAGGAAATCCCGCGGCTGGATATCGGTCTCGACCTCTTGGCCGAAGCTGACGATCGCCACGCGTTTGCGGGTCACCAGCGGCAGCACGTTGAAGAGATCAACGATGATATCCTCGCCCCGCGCATAGACCGCGCCACCGGCGTAGAGCCGGCCTGCCGACAGGGTGAGTTCCGTGGCCGCCGTCTTCGTGGCGGAAAACCCCGAATAGGCTTTGCCAGCTTCAAGCGCATCGCGCACGATGTGATCCATCGAGGCGCGGCCAAAATCCTGCATGTTGTTGAGATCGGCGGACTGCAGCTCCTGCCGATCGCGGTAGATGACGGTGCGTTCCATGCCTCAAACCTCTGTCAATGCGCCGAGCGTGATATCCCCCACAGCGCGGCGGTCGCCCGGTCGCGGCACGCGCCAGGTCTTTGTGTTGATCAGGACCTTGTCCCGGAGCGATTTGGTGACCATCACCGCCTCCCGCGCATCGGCGACGGGCTTGGTGCTGGCGGCCACGACATAGCCATTGACGAACCGGCCAGCCGTCCGCGGGTGACGCCGGCCTTTGATGCGGGTCAGCACCTCGGCCGTATAGGGCGGCATCCCAAGGCGGGTGTAGCCGAGATGGGTGGAGCGTTTGCGCTCATCGAGCACGCGGTCCGGGTCGTGGATGTGCCAGCGGTCGTAGAGATGCCGCCAGGCGATTGTTTCCGGCAGGCAGGCGCCAGAGAGACGCTGCCCCGCAGCCCCCGGGAACAAGGACGTCGCCTGCGCAGCATGCGTCTCGGCGACCTGCTGCGGACGGACATCGATCAGATCGCCCTTGGGCAAGACCGTTGTGTATTGTTCCCGGCCAAGCCGATAGCTGTAGGTCTCATCGCGCGGGATGCGCACGATCCGCTGGCGCACGCCGATATCGTCGATCAGGAACGCCTGCGCTTTCGGCGGTGCGCCAAGATGAATGGCCGCCGTGGGCTTAGGCGCCAGGACAACCTCATCATAAGAAATCGCGTTGAAGTCCCCAACGCGTTCTGGGGTCACGGTGCGAACTGTCAGATCAGTTTCTGCGCCCCGGTCATAGAGCTTGGCTGTGCGGATGTATTTGGTCTCGGCAATCGAGACCGGATTATTGGGCCCCGCGAAAGCCGTGCCCGGGCCGTTCGGTGCCGACAAAAACCGGGTGTTCCGGCCGGAAACACCCCGCGCGATAAAGGGATAGATCCTCAGTTGTGCGAAGCGATCAAGATAGGCCGCGCGTTCCGTCTTGGTCAGCGCCTTCGACAGATAGGTCTTCGCCGGGGGCACAATGAAGCGCCGCGCTTCCGCGCCCATGACGGTGAGGGCTTCGGCGATGGCGGTCTGTGTGCCCTTGATGGCATGGAATGGCAGTGAACGTGCGGTGCGCGCGCGTTTTTTCTGCTCCGGCCAGTCCTTATCCCAGAGATCCACCGACAGCCCCCAGGCGAGCCAAGGCAGATGAGATGCTGGCACCGCCGCAGGTTGGACCAGTTCACGCAGGCCGATGGGCAGATCAGCGATGCGCGCGCCGGTGAGGTCAGCGGCCTCCTCAAAGGCCGTTCGGTTGTCGGGTAGCAAGGTTTCTTGAACCGTCATCGTGCCGCCTCCGGATATTTCAAGTTAGGTCGGCATCCTGTGCTTTGCTGTTGGCGCCATGCAGAGCTACACTCTGAGACAAAGGGGTTTGGCCATGACGACTTCAACAACGCTGTCACCGGACTTTGAAATCACGCTGCCACGTGATCTTTGCGTGCGACGTGGATGGGTTCCTGGCCAGGATTTCATTCTCCTGCCCAAGCCGAGTGGTGTGCTTATTCTTCCCGTCTCAAGCCTAGACGAGCTGAAAGGAATAGCGACAGGCGCATCAGCCCGCGATTTCCGTGAAAGGTGATCTACGCGTCGCGCAGATCCGCGACCGTTATGTTGATGGCCTCGACGGCGTAGACCTCGGTCGGCCCCAGAACGATATCTGCAGAAGGCGAAAGCAAATCCACTGAATGCACGCCCTCCTGGTGCAGTTTCGAGAAGATGGCTGATCGACGCAGGTTCATCCCCAGCATGCGGTTTGCTTCCACCCAATCGGTCAGCGCTGTGACGGCGCGATCGCGCACCAGATTGCCATCGGGCCCCGGATATAGCGTCAGTGTTGCCGTGATGGTCACCGGATGCACCCCGGGTCCGAGCACCTCAACCATATCGGTAAGCGGCCGGACGTCGTTGTCGATCAGCGAAAGGCGCACGGCTTCGCGTTCCTCGAGGCTAGGCATGGGATCATCGCCCGCGCGCAACATGGTCACCCGGACGCGACCCGGCGTCGTCATGATCGCACTCGCATCCCGCGCCCATGGGGCCGCACTGAGGGCGTGGTAAACATAGGCGCCCTCTGGCCCCGCGACAGAAAAGGCATCCGGAGCCAGCTGCACCCGCCGACGCAGGCGCGCGTCGTCTTCAGCAACCAGCGCGCCGGTTTCGTCATCGATCTGCATTCGGGCTGTCGCAAAGAGTGCGGCCAGATGATCGAGGTTCGTGCCATAGGCCGAGGCCAGGAGAACGGAGCGCGCCGCGTCATTGATCCGCGCGCGCAGGAACAGTTCCCGATAGGCAAAGGCCTCGATCAGCTTGCGCGCGGGCTCGCTTTCGAGATCGATGACGCCGGCGATATCCGGAAACCGCACGACCAGATCGTCACGCATGTCTCTGACGATGGTCTCGTAGTCCAGCGCCTCGATCACATCAGGTGGCGGCAGACCGGCCAGATTGATGGCGGTAAAACGGCTCATGCCAGGGCCTCACGGGTTTCAATCAGGACACCATCGGGATTCGCATAGGCATCAATTCGGCGCGCACCCTCCACGGTGTAATCGCCAAACATCGCCCGGGGGCGGTATTCGCCCTCGAGAAAGACATGCAAGGCGCCCGCGCGTGTGACCTCGACGACTTGGATGCGCGTCACCCGGTAGCGCGGCTCGAACTGCTCGATGGGCGAGGTCACCGCTGCGAAAAAGGGCGTCACCTCGTTTGGACTGATCGTGCGCCCCATGAGGTGCGGCACGAAAGACCCATACCATTCCCGCATGACCCGGCTGCCAAACCGTGTGGTGAAGATATCCTGCAGGCTTTGCACCACATGCGGCCAACCCTCCAAAATACGGCCTGTCGTGGCATTCAGACCGACCGACGGATTGGGGGAACGGCGGGCCATAGTTTTGGGTTATTCCTTTGCCTCGGGGGCGTCAGGTTTTGCCGCAGCTTTTTCGGATTTCGCGGCTTTGGCAGCGGGTTTGACATCCAGCGCGCGCAGAGAACCGAGGCGGATCTCGTGTTCGGCCTGTTTTTCGGTAAGCTCCAGCACGGTACCCACGCCCGTATTGGTTTGGCCCGCCACAAAGCGGCCGGCGGTTTCGGTGATGGCGTAGCGTGGCATTTGCGTTTCCTTTTCAGTTGGCTGGTGCGCCGGTGACCGAAGGTCCGGAGCGCACGCCGCTATGGATGTGGCTGTCGCCGATATTCTTGCCATTGTGGCGGACCTCGCCGCCGGTGATTTCAACGTTGGCGCCGTCAACCTTGAAACGCACACCCCCAACGGCAATCTCGAGGCTGTCTTCGGCCAGCGTCACCGTGACATCGCCAAAGCTCAGCACATTCTGGTCGGCTGCCGTCGTGGGCGACGGATTGCCACTCGAATGGGTCAGCGGAACGGCGACCGCCTGCTGGAAATCCCCGTTCGGCGACATCGCCGTGAACTGCTGCCCGATGCTGGGCGGTGTATGGACCCGCAGGGCGCCCGAGAATTGTGCATAGGGGATCCAGGGCGACAGAAATCGCCCCTCAGTCCCATGCGCAGGGCCAAAATCCAACCGGATTCGTTGCGTGTTCGTGTCGACCTCAGCCACAGTGCCGTGCCGCATCATGCCCGAGAAGCGGCGTTCGAGTTCTGCGATACGCGCGACCAATTCCACCAATTCGCGGATGGCCATGTCAGGGCCCCGCTGCCGCGGTGATCGACGCATCAATTGTGGTCACACGGTCGCCTGCTTCATCGAAGATGACTGTATCCAATGGCACTGGATCGCTTTGATCGTCGAGCGCGGGCAAAACGCCCAGCTGATCCATGACCTCCAGCGGAATCCCCAGCATCTGTGCAGTGCGCGCCCAATCGGGGACATCATCGCCCTCGATCTGCTCGCGCAGCATGGCAGCAATCGGCGCCAAGGTTTGATCGGCCTCCATCAGCACAAGGACCTCGCCCCAGGCTGTGCCGGGCGGGATGTCCGCCCCCGCCGCTGGCGTGTCGACCAGGTCGCAGGTCAGAACCAATTGCCGGGCGGCGAAGCGCACGCCGTTTTCCGATGACGCCCCGCGACGTGAAAGCCGCCGGGTCACGCGGGGGACCAGTTTCATCCAGGTGCGCGCCCAGGCACTGTCATCGCGGGTCAGCGCGGTGAGGACTTGGTGCTCCATCATATCAAGCGTCAGTTCCATCCCCTCATCCGTATGCGGAATGGCGATGGTGATCTGGCCGCCCTGACCGTCACGGGCAGGCACCTCGACACGCGCCGCGATAGCGAGTTCGATGACCAGATCGCAGCGTTGCGCGTCCCCGGCGAGGTCACGGCCGGTGACGTCGGCCTCGTGCTCATCTGTCGTCAACACCAGAAGTGGCTGGCGGTTTTCGGCGATGGTCTGATCGATTGGGTCGACCGCGCTGTCGAACACCCGGGCGCCCGCCAAGGTGCGGTCGCGCAACGCACGAGCCGCAGCGAGCCGCATGACAAGACGCGTCAGGCTCATGGAGTTTCATCCTCTTGGATAAGGATCAGGGTCAAATCGCCCAAATCCGAGGTCGCAACCCTTGAGATTGCATAGATCGGCTGGCCACTGCGTGCCGTCAGGACAACCGCATCGCCGGTGATCGGCAGCCAGGGCAGCTGATCGATCTGCGGCTTGGCGATCCAGAACTCGGCAGCGGCGGTCGACAGCTTGGTCGTGCCAGGCATTTGCACACCACGCGCTTGCCCGCGCAAATCCTCCTGCGCAGGTCCAGCCGAGAAGATGCCATAGGTCATTGCCTCTGCGCGGTCTGGGTCGGCGCTGCGTTCCGCGTATTGCGTGGAGACACGGGGGCGCAAAATGGCCGGTTCGGCGAAAACAGAAGATGCCGCATCTGACAATGCGGCATCCAATTCTTTGAACGACAAGCTCATTCGAAGATCCTTACCAAGGCTAATGCCTTCGGCCGAGATCCTTAAATGGACTGGATCAGTTGGCTGGCATCTGTCGCTGCAAATTCAATTTGTACCCCAAAGCCTCTGCAACTTGGGACAAGGTGCTCAGGGTTGGGTTGCCACCTGAGCGGAAAGACTTGTACATGACTTCACGGCTGACGTTCGCTTTGCTCGCGATTTCAGTCATGCCACGCGCCCGGGCGATGTCGCCAATCGCAGCCACGATCAAGTCGGGATCACCATCCTCAAAAGCGGCCTCGAGATAAGCCTCTTGCGCTTCTAGTGTCTCGAGACGATCGACCGGATCCCATACAGTTGTCTCAATTGCCATCGCTCAGCTCCTTTGCCATCTTCTTGGCACGTTCGATATCTGCGCTCTGACGCTTTTTGTCTCCACCGCAGAGGAGGACGACGATCCGGTCCCCTTGCTTGGTGAAGTACAAGCGATATCCTGGTCCGTAATCGATCCGGATTTCGCTCACGCCGTCGCCGAGAGATTTGACATCTCCCATATTGCCCAGTGCTAAACGACGAAGCCGAACATCAACCCGGGCTACGGCGCGCTGATCTTTCAGCCCCGTAACCCAACTGATGAACACTTTTGTCTGCCTAACCTCGAACATCTGTGGAATATAATACACAGATCAGACGGCGTCAACGTCCTGCAAAACCTGGAACCATCACGTCCGCTTACCCGGGATCAGGACCCGCGGGCGCGTGCAGTAATGCAGCGCATTCATCTGGAACTCGAGGTTCACGCCTTTGCCGTTCTGCATTTCCCACTGCTTGCCATAGAGGCGCTGACCGGGCGTGTTCACCGTCTCAATGTAGTCAGCCGGCGCGTACACCGTGCGGAAGAGTCCGGGCACGCCCGAGGGCACGAGATGACACTTGTCAGTGTCGATGCCGACATTTTGGCCGCCGCGGTAGTTCATCCAGGTGATGCCGCCGAACTCGAAGGCGCCGTAGATGCCGGAATTGCCCGAGTTGATATAGGCGTTCCGGAGCGACGCCGCGTCAGCATAGCCCTTGTAGGTTTCGCGCACCTCCTGATGGGCGATGAGATCGTCAAAGAAAGCGTCGCCACAGAGCGCCATGATGCCTGTGTAGGGCAGACCATCTAGGATCCCGGCCATCTGACGGATGACGCCGGCGCATTTCTTGCGCAGTGCCCCATCGGCGGCGCTGGCATTGTCGAGGTCGAAATCGACCACGGCCTGCTGGCTTTCGCCAAACTCAGTGAAATAATCAAACAGCACCGAGCCATCAGCATCGAGAAGCTGGCCAGTCTTGAGAATGTTCAGGCGGTGGTATTCCTCTGTGAGCGCGAAGAACTGGCTGGCCTCGGCCGCACGGTCCGCGATCTTCTGCTGCAACCGCTCGACGGCTACCTCCTGACCAAATGCACGAACCTGCTGCACCTCGTCGGCATAGATCGCGTCATCGACCTGGAAATGCGGCACCTTGAGCATGCGCACGGCGCGCTTCGATTTGTCGAAGGTCTGGCCAGGCCCACCGCGTGGGCTCGCCGAGACCAGCATCCGGTTTTGCTCTTTGTCCTTCTCGATTGCGATGTCGAGTGTGTCGATGCTGGTGGTCTGGAACAGACCCATCTGGCCGATGCGGGACGGGGTATATTTGATCTCACGAAGCGCGTCCGTGAGGCGCATGACGCTGAAGGCGTCCTGACTGAAGATGTTGAGGATCGACATGGGAGGTCCTTTATTGCGTCGGCGCGCCAGCGACTGGCCACGCGAGATCACCCCGCTGTCCGAGGACGCGGGAGATCAGATTTCAAAATGTGAGGGTTGGGTGCAGTTGGCGGTGGTTACCGCACAATAATCCCGACCGCCGCGAGATCGGCTTGGGCGGCTGCCTTTTCTGCAGCTTGATCGCGGTCGGGGTGGTAGGTCAGGATCTTGCCGTTGACCTCGGCGTCCCGCGTGATCGCGGCAACACCAACATCACTGGCCGTTGCATCGCAGCCGTAGAGCGCGATCGCCACGGCCGTCTGGCTGCCATCGGTCGCGCCTACGGCGCTCGCCACATATTTCCCGCTGGCGGTGATTTTGCCGAGCACGGTGCCCGGTGCGATAATGCCTGCGCCGCTGGCGATGGTGATGTTTTCCCGCGAGCGCTGGCCATTGGCCTCGGTCATCAGGAATTCGCCGGGATGCCGGCCTTCGATGAGAACAGTCATGGACGGTCTCTCCTATTCAGCTGAAGCGCGCATTGGCCTGGGTGATGGCTTTCGCCCACCCGGCTGCATTGCGTTCAGATCGATTGCGGTGATCGGCCGGCGTTTCAGCCCCGAGTTCAGCCTCTTGGGCGGCTCGGTCGGCGATGGAGGCGGAGATGTTTGCCTTCGGTGAGGCCGCAAGCACCTTGGACGCGTCTACTGCCGCCATTTCGGTCTCAAGCGCCAGCACCAAGGCCTGCGCCTCGCGGCCTTCCGTTTCGGGCGCAGTCAGGATGGACTTGATCCGCGCTGTGGCCTCCGCCTTGCCGGCGGTGACGCCAGCCGCATGGGCTTCCGTCCGGGCTGCCTCAACGGCCGCCGACAAATCTGTGGGGCTTATGGCAGAGACGTCACACGCGGGCGCCTCACTTTGGGTCGTTTTGGTCATAGATCCTCCCTTTCTCTGGGGGCTAGCCCCGGAGGGCGGTTGCGAAAGCGCGGTGATCACCTCCTCAAGGCTCGCCATGCGATCAGCGAGGCCCTGGGAGATGGCATCGGCGCCAAGATAGGTCCGGGCTTCCGTTGCACGGATCGCGTCCGCGCTGATCCGGCCAGTGCGCCCTTCGGCCACGAGACCGACGAACTGGTCGTAGATTTTCAAGACCTCGGCCTGCAGGTCTGCGCGGACCGCGTCTGACAGTGGCCCAAAAGGATGGCCGTCGACCTTGTGTGCACCGGCGTGAATGAGTGTCGGCTTCACACCACGGTCTTCAAGCTCGCCCGAGCGATCGAGGTGGGTCAGCACGACGCCAATCGCTCCCACCATCGAGGTGGGCGAGACGATGATTTCCGATGCTGCGCTGGCGATGCCATAGGCGGCAGAGGCCGCCACATCGTTGACAAAAGCCACCACAGGTTTGGTCTTGTTGACCGCACTGACCAGCTTGGCCGTGGCAAACATGCCCGTGGCCTCGCCCCCGGGACTGTCGATATCCAAGAGCACCGCTCGCACATCCGGATCAGCTTCCGCCTCGCGCAGCTGCGCAGCAATCCCCTCATAGGAAACGAGGCCGGAACTCGCCCCGATCCAGGCGCCGCGGTTCACCAGGCTGCCCACAATCGGCAGGATGGCGACCCCGTTTTCCACGCGCATAGACCCGACACCGCCATTGTCGCGCCGATATGTGCCAACGAACCGGTTGGTCTCGGGCGTGACCGTTTGCAGCGGCTCAATGCCAATCCGTCCTTGCAGCACATGCAAGATCAGATCAGCCTTGTCCGGGTGCAAAAGCAGTGGTCGGTTCAGAACGCGGCCCGCAATCTGCGCCAGGGACGGTCCCGCTTCAGCGACGGCCGTCTGTTTGATATCGGGCTGTTCCGTCACCTCAACCCTCCTGTTCCAAGCGCAAAGCGCCGCGGGCCGCGGCCCTGCAGGCGCGCGCATGCTTCTTCAAAACCGCGAATGACCGCCAAAAGCCGATCGGGATGCGCCCTATGATAGGTGACGGAGCGTTCCACGCCGTTTGATCCGGCCCGAAAGCGCACCTCCATGGCGCCTTCGCCAGCGACAAGCCTTACATAGACCTGCCGTAGGCTGGCAGCGGCGGCGCAAGGATCGGCCTCATCGATGCTGATCGTCATGCCTCGGCCTCGTCACCTATATCTTCTGCGGCACTCAGCCCACCGCCCTGCGCCCCCATCATCTGTGGCTCGGGCAGCCCGTACTCGGCACGCAGCGCCTGTTCTTGGGCCAGTTGCTGGTAAACATCGTCCACATCCGCCCCGAGATCGGTGCAGATCATCGCGTCCGACATGACGCCGAGCCGTTTCCAGACCTCGTGCGCCTTGGCTTTCTTGAGATCGTCAGCTTGCGGTCTGGGATCGCCACGCCACTCCGCGCGGCACGCCGCCGTGCGATTGGCCATGAACCCGGCAATGCCACCGGGAAACGGCAGACTTCCGGCCTCGATCTCTTCTTCGAGCCAGGCCTCGTAGATCGGCTGGCAAAACGGCGCCATGATGTTGCGCCGCCGCGCCTTGGTGATGGCGAAGATCTCTGTCGTTGCCGCCTGCAGCGAGGAATAGGTTGCCCCAACATTGTCGCCCGTGGCGCTTTCGTAGGTCAGCCCTAGGCACCGCGCGAGTTCGCGCAGCAGATGCATCGAAAATGCCGCGTAATCCGAGGACGGATGGTTGCTCGTGTGGAACTTCAGCTCTTGGCCTGGAAAGAGGTGGGATAAGCGGCCATTTATGCCAACGTCGAGCGTGCTGCCGTCATAATAGCCCGCCACCATCTCGATATAGGCCTCCATCGGCGAGATGCCTTGGGCCAGCATCTGCGCCTGTTCCTGCGGTGTCAGCAGCCCCTGGAGCACCTGCTCGGTCGGCTCGTCGGAGGTGATGGTCACCGCAAATAAGGTTTGAACGATTGCCGCCATCAGCGTGGCATCGGCCAGCTGGTCGAACTGACGGGCCACCTGCAGCGCCGGCACCAAGGGCGAGATGCCCCGATGTGTGCCGGGCGCGCCTTCGAAGATATGGATCACGCGGGGCCGACCTGCGGCATCCCGGGCGCGGACGTCATATTCCACGTCGTGCTTAAACAGGTCCTTGCGGATCGCGCGGTAGCCCACCGGCATGCCATCGGCATCTGTATAGACCCCGTTGATCAGCCGCCGCATGCTTTCGGTCTTGCGCGACAGGCGATGTGGCGGCAGCAGGCGCACTTTCGTGCCGTAGCGGTTCCACGGTCGCTTGCGCCAGGGCAGTTCGGCAAGGATTTCGCCGGTGATGAGCCAGGAGCGGAACGCCGCCGCCTGCATTTGCCCGAAGGTGCGCAGACCCTGAATATCACACTCCTGCGCGCTGCGCGCCCAGAGCTCGAAACGGCGTTCCACCGTCTTGGCCCAGTCCGAGGCTTGGGCTGGCGTCATGCCAAAGGTCTCGTTCTCCGGCAACGCCTTCAGCTGCAAACCTGTGCCGACGGTATTGGCCACGCATTGCTCCAACGCGCCTGCAAGCCATCCGCTGTTGTGCAGAAGGTCATTGACCCTGGCCGCAGCATCGTCCCAAGCCTCACCGATATCATCTTGGGCTTCCCGCAAGGCGGGCTTCCAACCGGCGAAGGTCACGCCCCGTCCGCCGCGCATGTATTTGCCGGAAGGTTTGGGGAGGCTCATCCCCTCCGGCCCCGCCGCCGGAGGCAGCGCCTCGGCCAGCAGATCTTTCAACTTTGCGATCACAGACATGTGAGCTATCCATTCAGCCTGCTGCCATGGCGGGCAAACCGCCCGCGCAGTGCGCCGCTGCCGCCGCGACCTGGGGAGGAGCGCGATGTCGGCGGCGGCGCCTTTGATATATCAGGCTCTGGCGCGCTCACCTGGGTTGGGTCATGCCCGTCGGGCACTGCGGCCTCGAGGGCTGCTTTGCGTTCCACCCCTTCCGGGATCCGCTGGACGTTCAGCGTGTAGCCAATGGCGGCACAGAGCGCCTCGCAGTCCAGAAAGTGGTTGTTGCGCGAGCGTTTCACCCAGACAGGCTTGCCCTCAACCACAACCCGCGCCTCCGAGGTCAGCTGCTTGCAGTAATCCTCAGAGACCGCCTCATGGACATGAAACGCCCCCGGCTGATCGGCCGGCGTGCGAATGCGCGACATCACCAGGGATTTGAAGAAATCGGTCGAGAGCGTCACGAGGTCGATAGAATAGAGCGCCTTCTTACCATCGGGCTTCACCTCGATTTTTGAGACCCGGTATGGCGGGCTCTGGATGTCTTTCCCCTTCGTCGGCGCGCAAAGCCAGCTGTAGCGACGGCAAAACTCGTAGACCTTGTGCTCATTTCCAAGCTCAGGCTTGTCCGGCCGGAACCCGGAGTCCACAAACGCCTTCTCGATTTGCATCCCGCCCACCGGCGTCAGCATCAGATCCGCCAGCGCCGACCAGACATCGTCATCTTCCGTGGGCCCGTAAAGCTGGCCATTGTCGATCAGCCAGGACGTGCCCCGCGCGCCAAACGCCCGGATCACATAGACCAGGCTGAACTTCTGGACGTCGACGCCCATGACCAGCCGCAGGCCCCCGGCAGGCACATCGCCCGGACGGTACGGCTGGCGGCGTTCCATGATTTCTTGCCAGTCCGGCACATCGCCCGAGGCCGTCATGGCGTAGCATTCGCCAAAACCCGCATTCATCGCCGTCTGGATGCGGTCGTGATCGCCCGACTGCAGCGCCGTCAGATAGGTTTCCGCGCGCTGACCCCAAGTGACGAAGGGCGAGCAGAGCCCCGATGTCCACATCGACAGCGTCGAGCTGTCGGCGGGGGCGCCGGTGACATATGGGGCGTCATCCTTGAATTCGACCCGCTGACCAGGGGCCACCATCGTGCCGCGGGCGTTCATCCAAGCCTTATCGGCCTCAGAATGCTGGCCGCCACAGCGCGGGCATTCGAGCGTGGCAGCCTGTTTGGCCTGCGCAGGTGTCGCGCGGTCGGGCCAGCGCAGCTGCTTGAACCGCGGAATGAAGAATTCCGCACAATGCCGGCACGGCCAAGTCCAATGGTGCCGCGTCCCCTCCTGCCAAAGTTTCCAGATCGGGCTTTCGAGATCCTCCGGCGCTGAGCGCGCCCAGAACTCGAGGCCACTCGTGTCATCCGGTTCGATTTCCACGAGGCCCCGCGCCGGTGTGCTGGTGATAGCCGTCACAAAATCAGCATAGGTTTCGCCACGGGCCTCGACGAGGCCCAACACATCACCTTGGCCTTTCACATTGGCCATCATCTCATCGTATTCATCGATCAGCGCCAAGGCTGCGGGATCGGATTTCAGGGCCGTGGAGGATCCCGCATGCGCAAGGCGCAGCCGCACACCTGCCACGTGCTTCAGCGTCTTTTTCATCCGGCGGCCGCGCACCACCTTGTTTGCCAGCGTGTCGGCCTCGTCCAATAGCGCCATCAGGCGCGGTTCGAACTGGTCGGTTAGAAACTCCTTCGTCGGGCCCACGTACAATATTGGTGCCGGGCGCTGGTCGAGCCGCGCGCCAATGATATCCAGCATGCTGTCGGTCTTGCCCGACTGTGCCGAAGTCACCGCCACCACCCGGCGATAGCCGCCGCGATGCACGGCCGCCGACCACGGGATCATGTAAGGCGTCAGCCCCGGATCACGGGGGCCGGGAATGCCGGCGGTTTCCGGGTATATTCTGTGTGCGGCCGCCCAAGGCGCCGGGTCACGCTTCTCGCTCGGCCTCCAGATCGCCGCTGCCAGCGACCAGAGCTGCGCCTGCTTTGTCGGCCGCCCCTGCAATACGTTCAAGCGCGCCATCGATCACCTCTTCGAGCGCGCGCCGCGCCTCCATATCGCGCGTGTACCGCGCGGCAAGCCCGGCAAGTTCCGCGCGCACCAGTGCCGCCATCTCACCCACGACGGCCTTTGCATCCTCCATCGGGATCAGTTCCCGGCTGCGTTCCTGTATCCTGAGTTCAATCTCGCGCGTGCGCGCTTCCGTGGCCCTGCTTGCGACCGCGGCCTTGTTGTTCTTGGAGAGTTGGTCTTCATAATAGGCCAGCGCCCCACGGATCACGCCCACGAGCGTGTATTCCCCGCGCTGCGCCCGATCCATGTAGCCGGATTTGACCAAGCCCTGGACCCATCGTTCGGACCGCCCCAGAAGGGCTGCCGCTTGAGAGACCGTGATGGTTTGGCCTCGGGGTTTGCCGTCGGACATGGGTCAAAGCCTCCAGCGGTTAAACAGCCGGCGAAGGACGTATCCACGGGCAAGCGATACAGCTGTAAAGATCAGCCCAAGGCCAAGGTTCTCGACCACACCGACGCGCAGGCCAAAGGCCGGAAACACTGCGAACTGCGTTGCAACCGCCAACGCGTAGCCTATCACCGTGTTGGTCACAGCCTCGATCAGCGACCCGCGTTTTGATTGCGCCATGCGGCCCTCTAAAGCCATGTAATTGCTGCGATTATAGTGGATATACTCAGTCTTCAGAGCGAAGATTCCTTGACGCAAACGACGCACCCAAGGACCTCGCCCATGACCATCGCCGAACGTTACAACGCCGCCGCCAACAAACTCCTGCCGCATATGGCTGCCGACCTGGAGGTCGATCCGGCCATCACGGATGCCAACCACATCGACGAGATTGTCTTTCGCCGCAGCGAGTACCTCGGCGGCATGGCCGTCGCGATCCTCGCCATGATCGACCAGCCGAACTGAGGGACCCAAACATGAGTGCGATTACCACCATCCGCATTTACCACGACACGCTGCCCGCGCATTTCGATCGTTCACGGCCGGATGCTGTTGCGGAGGCCATCCAGAAAGCACTGCGCGAAGATGGAATCGCCGCTCAAGCCTCCGACGTTTTCTCACATCTGAAGATTGAACTGCCCACAAACCAGTTGCTCGAGGCAAGCCGCGTCTTAGCCGAACTTTATCTCATTTGACGGAAAACACCGATGAGCACGCGCGCACAGATCGCTATCAAAACCGGCCCCAAGGAATGGGCTCATGTTTACTGCCACTTTGACGGCCACCCAGAGCACATGCTGCCCGCGCTAGCGCCTTGGACGCCCGAGGACATCCTTGCTGCGCAGGAAATCCGCCAAGTTCGTGCCGACGCGCTGGACTGTTTCGATCCGCCCCGTGCACCCCGCATCCTGCCACAACCGACCTGCGAGCTCTCTCACCTCTACATCTGGCAGGACGGCGGCTGGGTCGATGCAACCGCTCCGGTCGAATGATCGATTAGCAATAATAGAACACTGATTTTGCTACACTTTATGGCGCAGTGGAGCGACTCTGACCTCACAGAACGAGACGCAACTCAGCCCGCGGAGCCCGCAATGACCAACGCCACCGTCCTTCCCAGCCGCAACACCGATTACGGGTTCTTCGGAACCCTGACCACCTGCCCGGAGCGCGACAGGCGGACGAGCGAGGTCTGGATCCTCGCCAGCCGTCTCATTGCCCAAGCCGTCAACGCCACCTCCGAGGAGGAGATGATTGGCATTCGCGACTTCCTTGATAGCCGCTCGGGGCGGCATTTCGCGGACGAGGTGGTTGGCGCGCTGCAGTGCGGTGCGCCGGATTGCGAAACCGCCATCGCCGCCGCCATCACCAAATGGCAAGACTGGCGGATCACCCGGGCGACAGAGCGCAGCGACGGAATCCCCGCAGGGCTGCCTTACCTCACGGGCTGGGTTCAGCATTTTGCGGTCACCGCCACCATGGAAGAGCAGCACTGAACCTGCGCCGGACCCGATCAGCCCGCCCGCGTGGCGGGCTTTCGGCAGTAGAAGGCGTCGCATGCTGCCACGCCGAACTGCCGGAGAGCACCATGGCCAAGGCCGCAAAGACCACGAACCCCGAGACACCTGAAGAGCAAGACGCCCCGGCCCCCAAGGCCCCTCGTGTCACCAAGCAGCAGATCATGATCGACATGTTGTCGCGGCCCGAAGGCGCCACCATCGAGGAACTGGCCGAGGCCACACAATGGTTGGGTCACACCGTACGAGGCGCCATGTCTGGTGCGCTGAAGAAAAAGCTCGGTCTGACCATCACGTCAGAAAAAGAGGATCAGCGTGGGCGGGTTTACAGGTCGTCTTGACCACCGCAACATTGGCTTGCAGAGTATTTTCAATAGCGGTGCAGCAGCCGGACTTCCGTGACAGTCCTACCGGTTAAGAACCACCCGTTGGGGAGTCGAAAATGATCAAACCAAACCAAGATACTCAGCTTGGCCAGCAGGCTCAGGCAGAAAACGCATCAGAGACACGGCAATCCACGGACGCCGATGCCGAACATGGAGAGGCCATTGCGGGCATTACGAAAGGGCTATCGCAAGCCCTCGCGGGACGTGGCGTAGAAGCCAGACGATTCTTCCAAGAACTACAGGCGTCTCGAGGGTAGAATATTCACAAGCCGCTGATCACTCTTCAATGGCTTGCCTTATTTTAACCTCGAACGCGGTGACGTAAAACCGTCGCCGGTGAGAGCGGCATCCTCGGCCAGCCATGCCGCGGTCATGGGGTCGTCCTTTTCATATCCTCCACCGGTCCTGCGAAGCCATAAGCCAAGCTGACGTGCAACAGTCGCACCCAAGATGGCGCCAATCCCGTCTGCAACAAGGTCCGCCCACTCGGCCTGTCGGCCAAAGAAGGGCTGGATCACCTCAATCGCTCCACCATAGGCAATGACGCTCAGAATAACCCACACCGTCCAGCGCGGCCGCACAAGCGGCAGCGGGAACGCGAGACAGGCAAATGCCAAAATATGGTAAAGCTTATCAGACCCAGCCGGACCACCAGAAGGCATCGGCGCCAAGGTGAGCACGGCGATGACCACCGCCAGAACGATTGTCATCGTGCTGCCGATCGCCATCCGTCTCAGTTTCTTCTGCCCTTGCACCACATATCGCTCCTCTGGGTGGACGCCCATCAGCGCGCTTTTCCCATGGAGTGTCAATGGCGTAGCCTCTTCAGGCCCCGGCTTCGGCGTCGACCGGCATGGTCTCGCCGGAGTTCAGATCATCAAAACTCTGGCCGCTGCTTTCCAATACAGCGGTTTCACCAGTGAACTCCTGCCAGCGACGAACAATGACATCGACGTATTTCGGGTCGAGCTCGATCAAGGACGCGTGGCGCCCGGTCTTCTCGGCCGCGATCAGCGTTGTGCCACTGCCACCAAAGGGATCAAACACCAGATCGCCCTTGCGGCTCGAATTCCGGATCGCGCGTTCAACCAGAGACACCGGCTTCATCGTGGGATGCAGATCGTTCTTGTGGGGGCGTTCGATGTTCCAGACGTCGCCCTGGTCCCGATCCCCGCACCAGTGACGCTTTACGCCCTCAGGCCAGCCATAAAGGATAGGCTCGTACTGGCGCTGGTAATCGGCGCGACCCAGCGTGAACCGGTCCTTTGCCCAGATGATGAAGGTCGACCAATGACCACCGGCAGACTTGAACGCCGATTGCAGCGTCTGCAATTCGCTGGACGACATGCAGATATAGACCGCGCCTTCGGTGTGCGCGTTGATCAGCACGCAGGCATCGTAGAGGAACTGACCGAAACCCTCGCCCAAGGCATCATTCTTGATCCGCCGACCCTTGCCGGCCTTTTCGGCGCCGACACCGCCGGCGTAATCCACGTTGTAGGGCGGATCGCAAAAGCAGAGATCAGCCTTCACATCGCCGAGCACCTTCTGCACATCAGTCGCAACCGTACTGTCGCCGCAGAGCAAACGGTGTTTGCCCAGGAGCCAGACATCGCCGGGGCGTGTTACAGGGGCCTCAGGAACCTCTGGCACATCGTCGGGGTCGGTCAGCCCGCCCGTCGTGTCGATCAGAGCATCAGGCAGGATCTCGGCCAAGTCCTCGGCGCTGAAGCCAATCAGCGACATGTCCTCGATCCCGAAATCTTCCCGCAACTCCCCGATCTCGATGCGCAGCATCTCGGGGTCCCACTCGGCGATTTCCGCCAGGCGATTGTCAGCCAGAGTGTAGAGCCGCCGGTCCTCCTCGGACCAGCCGCGGGCAACCATCACCGGCACCTCGGCCAACCCCAACTGGGCCGCCGCCATCAACCGACCGTGGCCTGCGATGATCGTGCCATCTTCGGCCACCAGCATCGGAATGGTGAAGCCGAACCGCTCCATCGAGGCCGCGATCTGGTCGATCTGTTCCGGCGGATGCTGGCGGGCGTTTTTTGCGTAGGGAACCAAATCGGCCACCTGCCACATCTCGACCTGCGCCGCGGGCCAGGCCTGCGGGGTGATTTTGGATTGGGCTGTCATTGGGATCCTGTCGGGCATGGGCCAACGCCCCGCTGAACCGAAACGAACCGCAGGGGGGCATTTCGTTTCGCGGCAAGCAAAACGTCCATGTTTTATTGGGGTTCCGCGCGTGTGAACGAGGCTCAGCTTGCGCGAAACGAAGCGGGTTTCAGGGGGGTGCATTTCGCCAATTCAGGACCTAAACCCCTGATTTCATTGAGGCGGACCCTCTTTGAAACGAAGCGAAATGGGTTTTTGAAACGAGAAAAAACGTTCAAATATCGCGAGGCGGCGACCCCGCATCGAACTTTCTCTCAGAAGGGACCCAAGGGGTCCCCTGTTTGTCTCGCGTGGCCGGTCAGCACGCTGATTTGGCCCTTGCAAATGTTTTATCGCGGCCAAGACTCGCGGTCCAACAAATAAATGTCCCGCTGTTTTCTTTTCTTGTTGCCATTGGAAAGACTCACCTTTTTTGTCCCGCTCGGCCTTCACCCGTGCAAAAGCTGCTCAATTTGACGCGTGGCCTCGGCCAGCACATCGGGTTGCGCGGCCTCAAATGCGTCGCGTGTTGCGTCCTGCACCATCTCCTTCGGGATGGCTGGGCCGAACATCTTCTTGATCGGCAACCGGGCATTCCCCTCGCGCACGAAGGCGTTGTTGGCCAGCGAGCCCACGAGGAAGGCGCTATCGAACCGCTGCCAGCGCCCCCAGGGCTTGGCACGCACACCGTAGGCAAACTGCCGTGGGCTGAAATGCGACAGGCCCAGATAGTCGCCCTGCGCCTCGATCGTGTAGGTCAGGTTCGAGAACGTCGACCGGATCGAGCGTGTCTCGCGATTGATGAGCGCAGCCTTTGCGCCTGTTTGTTGCCGCAGAGCCCGCCGCACCTGGGTCCGGACCTTGTTGCCCTCGTTGTTCAGCGCACGATTGAAGGCGCGGGTTGCCGCCTGTTCACCCAGTTGGGCCGCGGCGGCTTCGAAGTGAATGCGGGTCTGATCGAGGTCGCGGATGATGACATTCACAGCCCCTGCCTCCCACGCGGACAACACCGAGTATATCGTTTCTATAGCCTCCTGGACCGGATCTGTCTCGCTTTCCGATGTCCCGCTGAAAAGTGTCCCGCTGTAACGACAGGGGTTGACAGACTTCAAGACAACCCGATTGCGCTGGCCAAGGCTTTCCGGTAATATTGCCGGAAATAGGAGCGATCATGAGCACAAGTCAGTCCAACACGACCCAATGGCGTAAGCGCCAAGCGGCACTCGGCTTCGTTCGGGTCGAGGTCCAAGTGCGCAAAGAAGATGCCAGCTTGGTGCGAGAGATTGCCAACGCACTTGGCGATCCAGCGCGCCACGACGCAACCCGCGCAATCTTGCGCCAAAAGATCACACGTTCGCCTTCCAAAAGCTTCAAGGCGCTTCTTGCATCTGCGCCCTTGGAGGGTATCGAACTTGATCGTCCAAGCGATTTCGGTCGTGAGATTGATTTGTGAGTTACCTGATCGACACCAACGTCATCTCCGAGCTGCGCAAAGGCGACCGATGCGACCCGGCGGTTGCCGCCTGGTGGGCAAAGGTGAACGAGGATGAACTCTGGACCAGCGCGCTCGTTCTCGGCGAAATTCGTAGGGGTATCGAACTTGCGAGGCGTCGCGATCCACAAAAAGCAAAGGCTTTGGAAGCGTGGTTGGAAGAAGTGATCTCTGGATTTGGCGACCGCGTTCTCCATGTAGACGCGCAAGTAGCCGATGAGTGGGGTCGGATGAATACTATTCGTCCACTTCCTGTCATCGATGCCTTACTTGCCGCCACAGCGAGAGCCAATGGTCTCATCTTTGTCACCCGAAACGGAACGGATGTTCAGGGCGTTGGTGTCGACATCCTTAATCCTTTCGCAGACTGAGAAAGTGCGACGTCATCGCCACGCTATGCCGGCGTCTCACTGCGGGCGACAATTGCGAACTTCAGCCCGCCAAGCCAAGCTGCGAAGGTTTCCTCGGAAATCACGCCGGAGGCCAAGTTTTCCATCGCCGTGACACCGTCGAGCGGATCCGGACGCAAGCCGAAGCCATTCAAACGCAGAAACGTGGCGGAGGTCACAAAGGCCGTCCGCTTGTTGCCGTCAACAAAGGCATGCGCCTTCGCAATCCCAAACGCATAAGCCGCGGCAATCTCATCAAGGCTCGGCTCGCCATAGGCCGCCTTGTTGCGGGGACGCTCCATCGCGGCCTCGAGAAGCTGGATGTCGCGCATGCCTGACGCACCGCCGTGGCGCGCGATTTGGCGATCATGGATGATCAGAACCGCCTGCAACGGCACCCACACTGGCTGGTTCACGCAAGCGCCTGCAGCATGTCACGGTTTTCGTCCATGACGATTTGCGCTGCAGCGAGAGCTGCGGCCAACTCAGGGTTCTGAAGCGTGATCTTCAGGCTGCCATCGTCGCCACGCACCAAGTAGACCGTGTCCCCTTCGCGGGCATCAAGGGCCGCCAGCATCTCAGCCGACAGCGTAACCACGGCTGAGTTGCCGACTTTGCGGATGCGGGTTTCGAACATGACAGGCCTCCTCGTGAATACATCGGTATATACGACTATCAGCCTTGGCAGTCAACGATGCGCCATGGCAGCACACCTCCACTCTGCATGACGAAGCCCGTACTTCCAGCAAAACCAAATTCGATGCCATCTCGCTGTTCCACGTCTGAATGTCAGGCGGATCGATGTGGACGCTAAACCCGATAGCATCCTAACTGGTCAACGGGTCCACGACGAACCACCCGGTCCGGCAATAATGTCCGCCAATGGGTGACCATGGCGTTCGTGCCAGTCAGCCTGCTCTGCAAATTTGAGCTCGTCTTCATTGACCTCTGGTGCGCGTTCTACCGAAGCATCGTCAGGCATGGGAGAGGTCATTCGCTTTGTTTTTTTGGCCATTTTCGTGCTCCCACCAACATTGGCAGGTTATTTTCAACATTCGCCTGGCGCAACATCGATCAGAGTGCGACGGCAAGAAGGGCTTTCAACCGTCGAGCCGCGCCATCCTTTAACAACGTTGGTCCGCTATTAAAGGTTTTGGCGCTAAGCTTTAATAACGGGCTGATTTCATTAAATCCTACACCGTCTGCTCAATGACGTACTCCATCGACCGCTTGCGCGGCACAGTTCTGCCGTTGAGCTTCCAGACGATCACGGCCAGCCCATACTCGTGCCGTCGGTTGGCAGCAGAGCGGCTGATGCCATGGTGCCAGCTGATTTTCTTCCAGGCGTCGCGGTTGGCGCGCGCCCAGAGGATTTGGCCGATGTCCTTGTCCACCCACCGGAGCCAGAGCATAGCCTCATCGGCCTGCGTGATCATACGCGGCGATGGCAGCGGCTTTTTCATCTTTGGCTCTTGCTCGACCTGATCGGCAAAAGTCGAGACGTATTCCGGCCAAGCGCTGACGTAACCCTGTGGGCGGACCGGCGGCATGGAGCGCATGACGTCTGCCGCGAGGTCCAGCCGGTCGGCTACCATTGCCCGTGTCCATTCATCGGCCATGACGTACCTCCCTCACGGCTGGGAGCTTGCCATATAGCTTCTCGCCCAGCTGACGAACAAGTTCCCGTTCCGGCCAGGTCAGGCGGTGGTCATCAATGGCCACGGCCAGCAGGCCTTGCTCCTGCCAACCCTCACGCTTGACCTGTTCAGGGTCACGGCGATTGCCGCCGTAACCCTTGGGAGTGAACCGCATGCCCATCAGGCTAGCCCTCCCTGTGTCTCAATCGCCCAGAGCAAGATCGCGATGGCGTCCGCCTCGTTGTCATCGGTGGGGCTGAAGCCGCGCTTACGCGCCGCATCGATCATGGCCTGCTTGGGCGCGTTTCCCTTGCCGGTGGCGTGGCGCTTGATGGTTCCAACCGGCACGCCCTGGTAGGGCACGCCCCTCAGCTCGGCCCAAGTCTCCAGCGTTGCCATCAGGCCGCCGTAAACGTGAGCCGCGTCAGTGCCTGCGTGCCGACGGACCTCTTCGAAGTAGATTGCCTCGATCGGACCGGACAGGCGATCGATCTCGGTCAGCCAGTTGGTGAACCGCAGGTAGCGCATGCCGCCGCCATCGTAGCGGCCCGGCTTGAAGCTGACGGTGCCGCTGGTGATCAGCCCGTCAAAGCCACGGATGGCCCAGCCGGTTGTCGTGCCGAGGTCGAGGGCCAGAATGGTTTTGGCGCCGCCAAAGGTCTCAGGCAGCGTCTGGCTCGGGATCAAGTCTTGTGTGTTCATTGTGAAGGCTCACGAATTCGAGTGGGCCTTCGGCTTTGGTCTTGATCAAGTTATCCCGCCGCAGCGTGACGGACAAGAAAATTCACCAGGTGATCACCTGTCACCACCTGTCACCACTTCGAGGAAAGGTGGTGACAGAAATAACGATTTAAAAACAACGCTGTCACCACTGTCACCACCTGTCATCACCAAATTCCTTTGTCTGTATGAGTGAGGGTGAACTGGGTGACTAACACACCTGTATATGTATAAGGAAAGAAGATGGTCGCAAAAGTGGTGACAGTGGTGACACGATTGATTTTGCTTATTTTTTTCCGTCACCACCCTTTCTGCAAGATGGTGACAAACGCAAGGTGGTGACAGCCCAAAGGAAAAAAGGCACCCGTCGGGGTGCCATCGCCGACGAAACCGGATGATGGCGTGATCAGCGTTCCTGGCAGAGGTCACGCGTCTTGCGGATCCGATCAAGTCCCGCTTGCGTCAATAGAACCTCGTACGGCCTGTTTACGAACAAACCTTCGCGCACCCATCGCACATAGGCCCACGGCTGACCGACTCCGGTATAGCGGCAAAGATATCTGGCCCGGAACAGGAATAAGAGAAGATCATCAGGCGGAGTGCCCAGCAAACACGCCGCGCGAGGTATATTCATTCCGGCGTTGGGCCCGTCTTGCGGTACCTCCATTCGCGTCCTTCCCCCGTCCTGCATTGATACCTCTCCCAGTTTCTGGATTTCAGCCAAGCCCCCACGCGCATCTGGTCCAACTTGGTCCACTTCGCTGGCTCGATAGAAAGAGCGCCCTGAAGGATTTCTCCAACCGAAACGTCCTGAAGCGGTTCCAATCGTTCGAATTCCTCTTCCTGCCAGTCATCGACACCAGCGTAGCTGCGATTTATGGGGCGCTTTTCATGGCTCAGCCAACGGTCAATCACCCCGTCCCAGGCATCAGATTGGTACCGGTTGTCCTGCTCCTTTTTCGCGGCCTTGATGAGTGCATTGTCCTCAAGCCACCAGATGGCGCCATCCTTGAACCGGACTACGGCCTCGGCCCAGAGCTGGTCGCGATCCCGGCGCAGCGCATCAACGTCGATGTCGCCGCAGCGGATCGGCCAGAAGCGGCGGTTGCCGGTCTCGTCACGCAGATAGGTGTCTGGGTTCACCGTGCCGGCAAAGACGCATTGGCGTTTGATCTCGACCGTGTGGCGGCCATAGGGTGGCCGGAACCGGTCGGTGGTGCGGGTCAGGAATGCCTTGATCCGCGAGACCTCGGCGCGGCCGATGGCATCGAGCTCGGCGATTTCCACGATCCAGACACCTTGCATGTGGATGGCGGCGTCCTTGGACCCGAGGTCTGGCAACTCGTCCGTGAACCAGTCTTCGCCGGCCAATATTTTGAGCGCGGTCGATTTGCGCGCACCTTGCTCGCCCTCGAGGATCAGCATGTGGTCAGCCTTCACGCCCGGCCGATAGACACGCGCGATGGCTGATATCAGCCACAGGCTGCCCATGGCATGAGTCAAATCCGTGGGCTCAGCGCCCAGGTAGTGACTGGCCCAGGTCTCGATCCTCGGCGTGCCATCCCATCGCAGCAGGTCGAGATAGGCGCGCACCGGGTGAATGCGGTGGTCGCGGGCAACTGCGCCAACCGAGCGGCCCACGACGAGCGGCGCAACATTCACTTCCCGATGCTGTAACCATTCGGCCAGCCGGATGTCATCGCTGTCTTCCCACGGGCGCGGATAGTCCATATCCTGCTCATCCCAAGGAACTGGCTGCAACACGACCACCTCCTGGCGGAATTCATCAAAGGCGATGGTGCCGGCAAAGGCCGGATCGGAGCTCAGCGCTATGATGACATTGGCCTCGTTGCGCTCGGGCGTTCCCGAAAGATCAAGGCGCAGGCGGTTCGCCCAAACGGGTCGGGCAGCGGGCTTCATAAGATCGCCGGTGCTGTTCAAACGGCGGCGCAGGACGCCAAGCTGTTTGTCGAGGATCGACATCGCGATCCCAGTGCGCACTTTAATGAGCGACAGCACATGTCGTTCTTCCATGGGCTCAAGTCCCTCTTTAACGATGCGCCCCATGAGTGTGCCCAACTGGGCGAGATCGGGCGGATTGGTGAGCGTCTCGGTTGCGGTGGCCAGCGCATCGGCGGCATGCTCCGGATCCGTTGCAGGCATTGCTGCTCCGCTGTCATCGGCAATAAGCGTGCCCTCGGGGGTAATTGCCGGACTGTCATAATCCGTCTTCACTGCCCCTCGCAGCAGATCGTCATTGAAATCATCGCCATGGAGCGGTGCTATCACCTCGTTTGGGATGTCCGCCATATTCAACCGGTCTGACAAAGTTGCGGCCGCCTGACGCCCTACCTCGCCCGCATCGGCAAAGATCGTGACGTGGCGTGTGCCCTGAGGCCATTTGAACCTTGCCATGCCATCGGCCGACAAGGCCGCCCACACAGGTGTCCCGAATAATACTCGCGCCGCGAGCGCCGTCTCGATCCCCTCTGCGACACCAAGATGGCCGTCTTCGGGCAGCGGAAAAAGCCGCACCGCCGCCTCCGCGATCGTGCCCAGCATCTTTTTGCCCGCCGGTGCCTTGCTGCTTCCGTCGTCCGTGAGGAAAGTGCGATGGATCCCGCCAACCAGCTCGCCGCTTGTCAGACGCGGGATCGCCACCATGCCTGGCCAGCCACGGCGACTGTTGTAATCGGTGAGGTCAGGATGAAAAAGGAGGTCTGGCGAGCCCGGATCCCTCAGCCCGCGCGAATGCAGATACGTCTCAGCCAGTCTGCCCGCCAAGGGCACACATTCGTCCAGGATGCGACGGATTTCCATGCTGTGGTCGGGGCGTGCTGGCGCTGTTGGTCGTGCTGGCAGGTCGCGCTCCATACGGGCCAGACGGGCAGCCTCATCAAAGAGGCGCCCTTCGCTCATGCCCGTGGCGTGGTAGATCATGTCGATCGGCCCCGCGCGTTCGCCGGTCGCGAAGTCGAAGCCCCAACCTGCGTAAGGCCCATCAAGATGGATGATACAGGAGCCCTCACCGCGAGAACGGCGCCCGGAAAGATCGGCGCACCGCATCGCGCGTTTGTCATGGGTCAGCTGCGCCTCCGGAAAAAGCGGCGGCAACCAATCGTGGGCCGTGGCCGCGAGCCGCGCCTTGATGGCGGTCAGGTCATGTCGGGCGGCGGGGACGAATACATCGTTGAGATCGATCACGGGCCATACCTCACGCAAGGAGCACGAGACCGCGCTCCGCGCGGGTGATCGCCGTGTAGAGCCACCGGCGGCGGTCAAGCTCGCTGCGACCAAGCCCATCGTCCCAGACAATCACGTTCTCCCATTGCGAGCCTTGCGCCTTATGCGCGGTGATCGCCCAGCCAAACGTCGCCTCGATCAGATGCTTTTTCTCCTTCCAGTCGCGGTCATGGCGCGTGCGATCGAAATCTATATGGTCTTCGAAATGTCCCTTGTAGATACGCAGACGGCCAGGTTTGCCATTGGGGTGAGGCGTTCCCACCCCACGGCCATCCTCGTCCGTCACCACGGCCGAGAAGTAGAGGCTGCCTTCGTCCACGATGTCTTCGAGCGTCAGGAACATGCCATTGATCAACCCGAGGTCATTCTGGTTCTTTAGGCAGATGATCTTCTCGGCGCCTCCTGAGGGCAGGACGCCACCAGCCAGACCGGCCGCTCCGCGCATGGCATTATTCAACTGCAGCCGCGTCGCGTTCATGCCGCAAATGAGCTGCCCGCCGCGCAGCGCCTGATCGGGCGTGATATCGGCCTTGTGCATCTTTGCGACATGGTCATCATAGCTGCCGAAGCCAATCGGCTGGCCCTCGCGCGCCATGGTGGCCAGACGGATGATGGCGCTCTCGGATGCCTGTCGGTGGATCTCGGTCAACATCACATCCGGAGTGACGTTGGTAAACGCCCCGTCGCCCTTGATCGGGGGAAGCTGACCAGGATCGCCCAGCACAAGGATGGGTTTCTTGAAGCTCATCAAATCCCGCGCCATTTCCTCACCCACCATAGACACCTCGTCGAGTACGATCAGCCTGGCGTCGGCAGCATCGCTTTGCGCATTCAACGCAAAGCGGGGTTTTTTCATCGCGGACAGCGCCTGCCGCATTGCCTCAATTCCAGCTTCCGCCGCTGTCCGATCAAACCCGGACAAGGATCTGACGCTGATTTCTGCCTCGCGCACTTTCTGCGCTGCCGCTGCTATTTCCTCTTCTGTGGCCTCCGACACGGAATAGATCAGGCTGTGAATGGTGCGCGCAGGCGTGCCCTTTCGGCTCAAAACCAGAGCCGCCTTGCCGGTGAAGGTGGCGGTGACGACGCCGGGCACGCAGGTGCCGTCGCGGGCGCTCCGGTGTGGCGAAAGGCCCAGTTCGTCAAGCGCGAACTTCAGCACTGTGGATTTTCCGCTTCCCGCATACCCGAACAGCCGGAACACCTGCTGCTCATGGGTTCGAGTTTCAAACCAGGTCTTGATCGCGCGGATGGCAGCCGCCTGACTGTTGGAGGGCGTGAAACTTGTCATGCGGCTGATCCCTTTACGATGTAATCCTTGACCACGCCTCCCTGTGCGGGATCGCCAACCTGGCATTGGCGCACAAAAACACGACGGCCGTCTGCAAGCTGACGCCAGTGGCCACGGCGGATATGCCATCGCGGACTGGCATGGGTGCCGCCGAGGTCCCGGGTTTTGGCCCGGGCACGCGCAAGATCGATGGTAATCTGGTGCCAGGTCCACCCACGCACGCCTGCCTTGGCATACGGGCGGCGCAGCGCTGGCATCACCTTGCGCGGCTTGTCATCGCTCGCGAAGGCCAAGATGCTTAACGACCGCCACACCATACCTGAAACGGCTTCCATATACATTTTGGCCTGATCCTGCCTGATCCCAGGATGTACCGAGACATCCGCCCAACCCGGCTTGGCAAAAACGGCGTGTGCGAGACAATCAGTCCAGCGCAGGCGTTTTTTCCAACGAGAAAACAGCGCGGCTTCGACACGGCCCTCAAACTGACGCACATAAACCAGCAAGGACTCACGCTCGGGGTGGCGATCCTTTACCTCGAAGATGACTTCCGGGTGTGGCAGCTTCAAATCCTCAGCCATAATCAGCCGACCGAGCGCCTCAAGCTCATCGCTGTCAAATGCAGCCTGATCAGCAAAATAATAAACCGGTGCTGCCTCAACCCCATCCAGGAAGAAGCCATAGGTGGATTTCAGGCGCATTTGCGGTGCCAACCGTTTGAACTCATAGCCATAGGGGATCATGACTTTGCCCTCCAGCACCGTTGCGCCCAGGCACAAGGCGGATGCCAATGCCCCGCCGCCATGCCCCCCTTGCAAACCACAGAGGTCGGCTCAGCTGCCTCGCGCGGCAATACTTCCTGTGCGTCCGACGCCCGCACCACTGCGACAGCGCGATCGCTCATCTGCTGGGCCAGCGCCGCGTCGAACGGCACCAGTTCCGCGTAGATTTCCATCGTGTCGCGATTGAGCGCGGTGAACAGGGCCGGGTTGGGCAGGTCCAGATAGGCCTGGTAGAGCGCAATCTGCGCCGCGTAGACAGGCTTTGAAATTGTGACACCGCGCTTGACCGTGTCTTTCCAACTCGAAGCCCCGAGCGCCTTGGTTTCCCAAAGTGCGGGATAGGACATCTCGACCGGGCCACTGACGATATAGCCATCAATATGGCCTTTGAACCGTCCGCCTAGAGCCGTGAAGCCAAACTGCCGTCCATCGTCGCGCTCGGTGCGCAGGTCAAACCCCGCAAGCCGCATCCAGCTGGCCACCATATCCTCGCCGCGATGACCCGCCTCAAAAATGCGGAGGGTTTTGGGCGCGAAGTCACGACCTTCGTCTTTGGGCACGGCCAGATAATCGTACTGAATCTGCCGCATGCAGGCGCGACCCAGACCGGATGAGCTGACATAACGACGCGGACGTTCACTGCGCTGTCGGGCGCCAAGGCCGATGTCGATCGCATCGCTGAGAGCCGTGGTGATATCAGGCGTGGGGCGCGAGGTCGTGTATTGCGCGCCAGACCCATGGTTCAGATCAATCATGGGGAATACCTCAAAATGGAATGGGGTCTTCAGGCAGACGGCCGTCGCGTTCCGGCTGCGCGCCCTGGGTCTGCATGCTGTCGATGTAGCCGGTGACCGCCGCTTCAATCAGCTGGTCGATCTCGGCTGCCGTGCGGTCAAAAAACGGGGCCATCAGACCAAGCGCCGTCAATGCTTCCGCAAAATCCTTGCGGGCATCGCGGATGGCCTGTGCCTCGCGTGCTGTCTTATCAATCATTCCGTAACTCCTCTTGGCGAGGTCCGCGCCGATGTCCTGACACCGGCGCGAACAGAATTTGTGGAACGGGAACTGCGACCACTGCAGGCGCAGGCAGAAGCCGAAGCCCCGAGCTTCTCGGCCGCAAACCGCGCAGACACCTGGGCTCCCTGAAACCCTCCCCCGGAGGGTTTCTGAAACGCCGCTCACCCCAACAGCAGGTTTTCGAGGTCCTGATGTGCCCCCGGGGCCTCCCGTATCTTGTGGGATGCCAGAACGACGAAGCGGCTGATGGCCACCGAGGCCATAGCGTCGAGATCCGTGAGCCGCAGGCTTGCGATGGGCCGGTCCAGTCTTCCGCGGGCCTCGAGCCATTTGCCGATCTCCTTTGCCGCTTCGCGCGTGACATGCGCCTGCCATTCATCCGAGGTCATGGGCTCAGCTGTTCAACCAGGCAGGAGCGCCCCCAGGCGTTGCTGCCGATGTGGGCGCGCTAGGCTGTGCTTGCGCGGCCGGGGCCTGATGTGGCGCGTTGGACCAGCCCGTCTGGGCTGGGGCTTGTGCGTTCCAGGCTGCCGGCACCGCCGCTGGTGATTTGCGCGGCGGCGCATTGACCGGCTCGGGCGAGACGGTTTCTCCGCGCATGATCGCGGCGTAGGTCGGTTCATTGGGCAGCACCACATTCGCGATCTTGTTGCTGTCGCGGTAGTTCGGGTTGTCCGGGGCCTCGACCATGATCCGCGCGGCAAATGTGATGCCATCAAGCTGCTTGAGCCCTCCGATCACACGTTTGGCGCGGGCGGCCTCGCTCAAATCATCAGGTTTGAGGCCAAGGGCACTGTCGATCATCGCCCGAAAGGCGCTTTTCGAGATGTTCCAGCCCTTCGATTGGCCCTTTTCGTCAAGCTTGCCGCCCGCCACGGTGAAGTTCTGCCAGAACTTGCGCCGGGCATAGGGGCCCTCGGTTACTGTGAATTCACAGTCGAGCATCTTCGCATCGCTGTGCGGCGAGGCTTTCAGCAGCCCCGCATCGATCTCACTGGCGCCATTTGCACCGCCAGGGCGGAGTTTCATCATCACCTTGGCAAAGGTGCCATCGGGGATCAGCTCGCCCATAGGTGCCATTTGCGGGCCGGCGTCGTTCAAATCAAAACTCATGGGAGTTGTCCTTTGCTGTTCAGACGGAGGATGAGGTGGGAAGGGTCAGTGCCGAGCGGCCGTCAATCTTGGCTAGCAGCGCTGCGAGGTCTGGCGGCTCGGTCATGTCGAGGCGGCCCGAGCGATCCTTCGCAGGTAAGCCCCAAGGATTGCCGGATTTGCACACGAGGCGGCGGTCGGTGGATGTGTCATCGAGCGTCCAGGCGCCATCCATATCCTTGCCAAAAAGCTGCATGGAGAGGACCTGATCGACGATGCCCGGCAATTCGCGACCCGCTTTGGTGCCTTCCATTTGCGGCACCCAAGACGACGCCCCGTATTCATCGGTGACCTTTTCCAGGACGCCGACAAAGATGACGGTCTTGCCGCGCGCATGCTGCAGATGCTTCAGCGCCTGAATGACCTCGCGGCCCAAAAGTCCGTAAGCTCCGCGCACATCCGGTTTGCCCGTGCGGTCCGAAAACGCCTCCGGCTGCTGTTTGGCATAGGCCATCGCCTGACGCGTCAGATCCGTGATGCTGTCGACGAAAATGATCGAGCGGTCTTTGAGAAAGGCTTCCAGCCCGCTTTCGGCATATTCGCGCTGCACATGGGCGTGGTACTCCGGACCATAATAGCTGCCTGGGTGCTGTGCTGGATCCGGACCTCCGATCAGGATCACAAGATCCCGGAAATCAGGAAAACTGCGGATCGGGATGCTGGGCCCGCGCCAGTCCTGCACGGATTTCATGCCAGCCTCGAGATCAAAACACACCGCCTTATCCGCGGGCAGCGTCTTGATCAGCGTGGTTTTCCCCACACCCGGCGGGCCGAAGACCGCCAGCGATGTCTTGTTTTCAGATGCCGACAATCGTTCGTCGGCGGTGATGATGCGCAATGCCATGGCGCGCTCCTTTGGTTGGGTGAAAAATCAACGGCGGCGGGGGGTGACCGGGCGCCGAAGGGGAGCCTGCCCTGCCTTGCGGTCAGGGCGTCCCCGCCGCCGCATTCAGGGGGCTTTGGCCGGCTCGAGTTTGAAGCTGGCCTTGCCAGAGCCAACCGTGCGCGCAGGCTCGAAGCCTTTGCGCCAGGCCTGAGGCAGCGCCCCATACTTGCGCTCCGAGACAGTCAGCTTGGTGTCGATGAACTCGGCCGGGTCCTCGCCGCTGTCAGCAATGTTCCGGGCGATCTGCGCCAGCGTCTCCTGGTCCCATTCGACGCGTTTCGGCAGATCAGCCACCACGGTGTAGTCACCATCGGCCAGGCGAACCGTGCCGGTGTCCTTGCCGCAAGCCCGACGCGCCTCCGCGGCGCGGGTCGCGTAGCGCACCTCAAGCGCTGCGCTAAACCGGACGGTCGCGGCCTTCAGTTGTTTGCTCGCGTGATCAAGCTCGCCTTGAAGAGCGGCCAGCAACTCCACCGGCATCTGCGCCAGATCGCCAGTCGACATGTTGAGCATGTCGTCCACGCTCGGGGTGTTATCGGGATAAGTCATAGGGGCTCCTTTTCGGGGGATGGGTCAGGCAGCTGCCGCCAGCTGCTTCACTGATGCGGAGAGAACGGTGCCCTTGTGCGGGCGGGCGATGGCGAGATAGGCGAACCGGTCCGGACCAAGGCGCTCCTGGACAAGGTGGATGCGGCCCAGTTCTGAGAGCCGGTACGCTGCGTTTGCCGTGGCGCGCAGATCCTCGAGCGCGGGTTTGCTGAGCATCGAGACATTGGGCGTCGTGTCGACCACGAGAAATCCTCGGTGATAGACAAGGCGCGCGCCGGGCTCGGCAACATCAACCCACGCCATCAACGTGATTTCCGAAACTATGGGTGCACTGGTTGAGAGATGCGCGATCATGCGGCGCACTCGACAACAGTCAGGGTCGGCGCTGGTCCAGCGGTCTCGATATGCTTGGCCTCAAAGGCCTGGATATCAATTTGGCGATAGCGCACATGCCGGCCAATCCGAACGAATTGCGGGCCACGACCTTCGGCGCGCCAACGTTCCAGGGTGCGCGGCGCAATATTCCAGCGCCGGGACAAGAGCTTCGTGCTCAATAGGGTGTGATCTTGTTCCATGGCGGTCCTCATCGAGTTGATGAGGGCACCTTGCCAAACCCTTGGGTTGGAGGTCGTGGCACGAATGGTCGGTGGCATAAATTAATTTTTGTTGGAAAATCAATGCCCGATAAATTTTCGGTCGGAGCTCCAACCCAACACCAACCAATCACCGACCAAGCTCCGACCGAACACCGACCGCAGGGGGCTACACAATGAGCGACAAAATCGAATCACGATGAGCGCTGGACACAAAAAAGCCCGCGTGAAGCGGGCCTGTTCAGCGTGAGGTTCGGTATCAGGGGCCGACGCGCATCGTCACCACCAAGGCGGGTTCGATCATGTAATACCCTCGGCGCTTCACAACGGGATGCACGATGTCGCGCCACCCCTTCCGGCTGGAAAACAAATAGCTGAGTTTCAATGAGGTCGACCCTGCCGCCGCCAAGATCTGAGCGCCGCGCTGCTCCGGGTCACCCGTGATGGCGCAGATGAACAAATAGTTCAAAGCTCGCGCCTGCATGTCTGTAAAAAGGTAGTGCTGTCCATTCAGGTCAAACGACAAAAACCGATCATAATCATTGGCATGGGGGACGTCTGCGGCCATGATCGTCGCTTCAAAATGCTCGCGCTCTGCGGCGCGTACAAGAAGCGCGTCACGGTAGACCACCCAATCTGTGCTGCCCTCCGAGGTTGTCACCATGCAACCGTTTTGTGCAAAGGATGGAACAGAACAGGCCTGCTTTCGCAACACGCGCATGGCGTCACGCCGCTCCAGATCCACAACGCCCTCGAAATCAGGATTGCACCGGCCAGGCCGATCCTTCCGATCGGCGACCACAAAGGAGCCATAGACACGGACCGACAGTGTCAGCTGGCCCATCTCCACAACGTAGCCCAGCTCCGACTCGGAGATGCCCCAGTCCGCCAGAACCTCCTGTAGGGTGAAATAGTCTCGTGGAATCAACACTGGCAGCACCCCCTTCTTGTTCATGCATTGTTCTTATCTATTTGACTGTCCATTTTCAACAAAATAGATATCCAACTTAGTCCACAACAGACTGGGGATAACCATGATCGTCACGAACATCGCACAGCGACTGAAGGCTCGCGCGTTTCAGCTCGACATGACGCCTGCAGCGGTGGCCGAGGCCTCAGGCCTGAACCGTTCCTTCATCTACGACATCATCCGCGGCAAGTCCGTGCGGCCGAGCCGTGCCAAGCTGCAGAAGGTCGCAGAGGTCTTGAAGGTCGATGTTGACTGGCTGATCGACGGTGATGGGACGATAGAGGGTGAAGCCCCCAAAATCTATTCTCCAGACACGACCTTCGTCGGCATTTCTGGCGTCAAGGCGAAGGCCTCAGCGGGTGGCGGCACAATCGTGCATGGCGAGGATGAGCAAGCCAGCAAGCTCTATCATTTCCGGCTGTCCTGGATTGAAGATGAGTTGGAGGCCAATCCGAAAAATCTTAGGATCCTCCGTGTCACTGGGGACAGCATGGTGCCCACACTGAATGATGGCGATACGATCCTGGTCGATATGGGGCGCAAGTCGCCCTATCCGCCAGGGCTTTTCGTATTGCACGATGGCATGGGGCTGATGGCCAAACGGATTGAGCACATTCCGTCCAGCGACCCACCGCGCATTCGCGTCACCTCCGACAATCCCAACTACTCGCCCTATGAATGCCTTCTCGATGAGGTCAACATTGTTGGCCGGATTCGCTGGTACGGCCGTCGGGTCTAAGCCGAGCCGCCGACATGGGGCGCCACAAACCGACACAAACCGACAAGCTATTGTTTTTACTTGAATAAGTGAGAAGAGGACGGTTCTCTCAGCGTACAAATCTGAGAGAACCCAAAATGTACGACGATATCTTCGCGCCGCTGACTGCGGCCAATGCTTTGCATCCTACGAAAATGACGCCACGCGAGCGGCGTGCTGAATTGTGCAAGATCCTTGCTGTTGGGTATTTGCGGATGCGCGCTCGAAAAAGCAGGCAACACACTGAAAATAGTAGAGAAAGTTCTCTACACTTTCGCGCAAGACGGAGCGTTCATGCGGAACCAACTCACAAGGAGGTCCCATGACCAAAGAAGATCCCGTCTACGCCCGCGTCGCAGCTCTCAGAATTAAAACGCCCACCGAATTGCGCGAAATCTGGCGCGACCTGATGGGGACAGAGCCACCGCCCTTCACCCGGCGCTATCTGGAAACTCGTCTGAGCTATCGCATCCAGGAACTCGCCTATGGCGGCCTGAAACCAGAGACCATCAAACGGCTCGAGGAATTGGCTGAGAAATGGGACGGCGACAACTCCGCCAAAAGGCGCATTCGCCATGATCTCAAGCCCATCGCAGGCACCCGCCTGATCCGTGAATGGCAAGGTGAAGAATACGTCGTGACCGTCACCGCCGATGGCTACGAGTGGCAAGGCCGTCCGTATCAATCCCTCTCCGCCATTGCGCGGGCCATCACCGGCACACGCTGGAACGGCCCGGTGTTTTTTGGCCTCAACAATTACAGGAAGCGCAAATGACAAAATCGGCACCCAGAAAGATGCGCTGCGCCGTCTATACGCGCAAATCCAGCGAGGAAGGGCTCGAGCAAGAGTTCAACTCGCTTCACGCCCAACGCGAAGCCTGCGAGGCCTATATCGCCAGTCAGCGCTCGGAGGGCTGGGTCGCTCTTCGTGAACACTATGATGACGGCGGCATCTCCGGCGGCACATTGGAGCGGCCCGGGTTGAAACAGCTGCTGGCCGATATCGAGGACGGCTTGGTTGATGTGGTCGTGGTCTACAAGATCGACCGTCTATCGCGCTCGCTGATGGACTTTTCCAAACTCGTAGAGGCCTTCGAGCGAAATAACGTGACCTTCGTCTCCGTGACGCAATCGTTCAATACCACATCCTCGATGGGACGATTGACGCTGAATATCCTGCTCTCATTCGCCCAATTCGAACGCGAGGTGACCGCCGAGCGCATCCGCGACAAGGTCGCTGCCTCAAAGAAGAAAGGCATGTGGATGGGCGGCGTCCCACCGTATGGCTACGTTTGTACAAACCGACGGCTTGAGATCAACAACGCCCAAGCCGCAGATGTGCGGTGGATCTTTGAGCGGTTCATCAGCCTCGGCTCGACCCTACTCGTTGCCAAAGAGGCAGAAAAACGCGGTTTGAGGACGCCAAAAGGGAATCCAATCAGCAATAGTTATGCCTACAGGATCCTGACAAATCCGATCTATATCGGCAAGATCGTGCACAAGGACGAGACCTATCCCGGCCTGCACAAACCCATCATCGACATGGAAACCTGGGAAAAGGCCCGCGCGATCAATAGTGAAAACCCGCGCATTCGCGCCGCCAGCACCCGCAAACAGACCCCTTCACTGCTGGCTGGCCTCATACGCGGACCTGACGGCGCGATGTTTTCGCCGTCCCACACCCGCAAGCGCAACCGGCTTTACCGCTACTATGTCAGCCAGACGATCCTGAAACACGGTGCTGGCAGCTGTCCTGTGGGTCGCATCCCCGCCGGTGAAATCGAAGCCAATGTAACCGCGCAGTTGCGCGCAGTCTTCCGTCAACCCGAAATCGTGGCCGAGGCCTGGCGCAACGCGGCAACCGACAAGCGGGCCTGCAGCGAGCAGGATATCCACGCTGCGCTCAAAAGCCTTGACCCGCTGTGGAGCGAACTGTTCCCGGCTGAACAAGCGCGCATTGCCTCGATCCTGATCGATCACATCGACGTTTCCGAGACGGATATGAAGGTGCACCTGCGTGTCGACGGCCTTTGCCACCTCGCCCAGGACCTGAAATCCCGAACTCTCCCCAGAAAGGACGCAGCATGACGGACAAGACCACCACAACCGAGACCATCACACTGACCATTCCCTTCAAGCTCAAACGGCGCGGCGGGCGCAAAGAGATGGTCCTGCCAGATTTTGCCACACCACCGCCCAAACTGGATAACGCGCTGATAAAATCGCTCGCGCGGGCGCATCGCTGGAAACGACTTGTTGATGAAGGGCATTTTGCGTCGATTAAAGACTTGGCTGAGCACGAGAAAATTCCAGCCTCCTACATGATCCGCACCATGCGACTAACGACCCTGGCGCCTGACATTGTCGAGGCGATCCTGAAAGGCCGAAACCCGAACAAAACCCTTCGTGAGTTGCTCGATCCCTTCACGCCGATGTGGGCGGAGCAACGCTGGGAGTTTGGCTATCACGATATGCCATGAAAGTGGGCGTCTGCATGGGCGTGAACCAACCGGTGCCGCTCGGCGCGAACATTAGACGATTGGCATGCTCAACATAATCTCCGCATAAAATGCGGAGATTATCGCCGGTATTCTCCGCATGCGCCACAACAGTCGCGCATCGGCAGAGCCGCTCTCCTTGCTCAGCGCCTTGAGTGTTCGGATTGGTTGTGATCTAGTATGAACTATTCCGACACAAGGCAAAGAAGGCGACCGCATGGCACGACTGACCATTTCGATGCCAGACCAAATGAACGACTGGGTTGAAGCACAAGTTAGCGCCGGTCGTTATGGGAATGTTAGCGAATACTTTCGCGATCTTGTCCGACGCGACCAGGAACGGCGTGATACAGCCATCAATGAACTTCGCATAATGCTTGAACGCGCGGAAGCGAGCGGGGTTAGCAAGCGCTCATCAAGCGAAATCTTAGACGTCGCACGTGAAGAGGCTCGGCAGAAGGGCCTGCTCGATTGCGAGAATTGAACTTACGGTCGAAGGCAAATGGGAGTGTCATGAACTCTGTGTATCTGGTTTGGCCCATGCGGGTTTCAGATACGGTCACGCGTTGAAGCGCTCATCGAACATGATAGCGAACTGATTGCGGGCGGCAAACCATTCCCGGAC